>JBCBFT010000289.1:0-504 GCA_038527485.1 Bacteroidota bacterium | reverse complement strand
AAGTAGGCCCACCTCCACTGCGTGTTAAATCAAATTCCAACAAATAATCCTATAAACTCCATTCACCCCACCCAATAATCCTGTAAATCCAAAAATCCTGCTCCCTGCATTATCACAACAACATGCCCAATATTCGGGGCCGATTTTGGCAAACAATCCTATAAACTTCCATCCCCCCACTCAATAATCCTGTAAATCCAAAAATCCTGCTCCCTCCATTATCACAACAACATGCCCAATATTCGGGGCCAATTCCAACAAATAATCCTACAAACTCCATCCCCCCACCCAAAAATCCTGTAAATCCTAAAATCCTGCTCCCTCCATTATCACAACAACATGCCCAATATTCGGGGCCGATTTTTGCAAACAATCCTATAAACTCCATTCACCCCATCCAATAATCCTGTAAATCCAAAAATCCTGCTCCCTCCATTATCACAACAACATGCCCAATTTTAAACATTAAGGTGTGTATATGTGTTAAAGACCCTAAGCTAAAAG
>JBCBFT010000288.1:0-505 GCA_038527485.1 Bacteroidota bacterium | reverse complement strand
GGAGACCATGTGGCGCTGACCATGCTGCCATACTGGGCATCCTTCAAGCGATTGAGCCCATCATAGGCAAAGCCATAGCCCATGACTTCGTAGGGATTGAGCATATTTTATTGAAGAGAATCTCCACACTAGGACAAGCTAGCGTGGAGAAGTGTTTCATTTATTGCTTTGATCTAGATATAGATTATGAATCGGTGCCAGAGGGGGTACCCACAAATCACCGATCAGCCTAAAGTGAGCACCAACGAGACGTTGGCGCTGGCTGGGGTCCATAACCTATAATTTTCCATTTCTCCTGCATTACCTCAGTTGTTAACATACTTCTTGCAACAGTTTTAGTTCCATTTAATAGACTTACACCAATCAATGATATTTCCTTGAGCATTCATCCTAAAAATATATGCTACTGTAAAATGCCTTTGTCTTTTGATATCAATCCTGACAAAAAATTGTTCTTCGAAATAATTAAATGAGAAAATTTGTAACCTGTATTTAGATTTTTTCT
>JBCBFT010000287.1:0-508 GCA_038527485.1 Bacteroidota bacterium | reverse complement strand
CAAAAAGAATGAAATATCGGACTATTAGCAACCTTTTTGTAGAGGAAATTACATAGGAATGGATTTAATCAGCACAACTACGGAATAATAGTGTCAAGCTCGCTATTGACGAATTGGCCTTACTGCTAGAGTATTATTAATCGCAGCTAGACTTGTCTGGCTGTGTGATACTTGATTTATCTGTTTGTTTCCTTTTGCGGAACTGGCGGAATTGGTAGACGCGCTAGATTCAGATTCTAGTGTTTGCTTAAAACATTCGGGTTCAAGTCCCGAGTTCCGCACTATTAGGCAACCAAAGTATTACTTTGAACCGTGCTGTTCGTCAACAGTTCGCATGGAAAATAAAATTTTAACTAGTATTAAAAATCCTTTGATTAAGCAGGTGCGCAAGCTTCAGCGTTCTAAAGAACGACAAAAGCAAAATTTGCTGCTCATTGAAGGAAATAATTTAATCGAGGCTGCTTTGCAAGCTGATTATAAGCTAGATATCGTTTTTTACACAGAATAC
>JBCBFT010000286.1:0-523 GCA_038527485.1 Bacteroidota bacterium | reverse complement strand
ATGATTGGAAACAATTCAGTAACTACGTTTAATATAACCAGAACAATCTAAAATTTAACCTTAAGTAAGACCTAGCATTTAATTCACTAGAATTTATACAAATAAATCTACTACTACTACTACTACCGGGAAGGGCGTCCGCATGGCACTCCGCTCGCAGGGACCCCCTGGGCTGGCGTCAAACCGTGACCGCCGCGAAGCGCCACCCTGGCGTGTGCTCCCATTAGTAGTAGTAGTAGTATTACTATAAGGATGGAGCATGTCGACACCATTTTCTTCTGAATAAAAGGGTCGAATTTTGAACCAATAAGATAACATAACTTTTTCTACCTGTACTGGCTTAATCCTTTATGTTTAGGTAAAGGTGAATCCCAGGCAGCCATTCACATAGAAATAGGCTATATCAATGGCCATTCAGGAACTCAAGGCATTGTACGTTACTAAGATATAACCCCGCCCGTGGAGTCAACCAGCCAATCAGTTGAAATAAGCCTACGAGAATTGTACCGCGAAAGTAGTATAG
>JBCBFT010000285.1:0-525 GCA_038527485.1 Bacteroidota bacterium | reverse complement strand
TCAAGGAAGAAAAACGAAATTTTATAGGTTTCATGCTATAGGCCTATAGGTATCAAATATACAATCATTTTACTTATAAAAGCTTAATTGTAATAAGAAAAATCACAAGAATTTAAATCTTTGATATTGGTTTGTTTTCTTGGTAGCTTTTGGTTTTGCGATTAATTTTTCTATAATGGATTAATAGTCTCAAGGAATCTTTATTAGATCATCGCATAGTATTAGAGCCTTCTTAATAACATGTTATTCAGAAGGCTCTGATAGTATTCATCTCATCGAAGAAATAAAGCATATTTCTTAATAATATTTTGGTTTTTGAACCATACTAAACAAAGGCAAAACGAGAGGCTTGACTCCTTATAACACGACCTCTCAGTTTATCAATTTTATCAAGAAAATTATTTCAATTCAAGATTTCTGAAGTTGGTTTTTTTGTCCCAAAGGAAAGTATTTACATTTTTATATGTATTTTTTTTAATCCCAAATGAAGATATTTTTATTAGTATTTCAACTCTGAAAACTCAG
>JBCBFT010000284.1:0-526 GCA_038527485.1 Bacteroidota bacterium | reverse complement strand
ATTCCACAATAAAAAATTACTCTTGAATTAATTCCTTCAAACAAAAAATAAGAATTCAAAAAGCAATGAAAAAACGTTACATTATACAAAAAAAAAGTTAGAAAAAATATAAAAATCATACCAGACTAAAAATAACTACAAAATAATTCTTAAACAACCAAAAAATCAATAATAATTCTTAGACCAAAACCGACAAGAACTCATCAACCAGATTCGACATCAACATCCACACAAAATGCGCAAACAAAGAAGAAGACCACGACGACACTCAAACCGAACACAAACCCAGCTCAGATCGTCTCAGACGTGAAAACGAACGCCTCCGAGAAAAAATCCGCAAGCTTGAAAGAGATCTCTCAACCGCCCAAGAAGAATTCTCGGAACTCGAAGCAGACAAAGAAGATCTCAACACCAGACTCAGAAAAGCTAGGACTGACGGCGCCGAAGCTGAAGAAGAACGACAAAGGCTCTCAGGTCAGAATAGAAAACTGAAAAGAGAGAAGCAAGAACTCGAAGAAGAAGTCGA
>JBCBFT010000283.1:0-533 GCA_038527485.1 Bacteroidota bacterium | reverse complement strand
CGCACGAAACCGAATTAATCCCATAAGAAAATGATAGGAAACTAAAGTTTTGAGCGCTAGCTCACCAGTGAAATGGCTGAGTAGAGTGGAGGAATACTTGAAAGAAAGGAACGTACGAGGTCTGAATGCAGGGAGAGAATTGTGCAGAGACAGGGACAGGTGGAGGAGGTTATGCCGCGGCCACCCCCCATGAGGGAATTCCCGGGGGAATGAGGCGTCGGATAGAAGAAGAAGAAGAAGAAGAAAGTGTATGAAAGTGAGGTGAGGGGATTGGGTGTGTGAGGAAGGCCACCAGTGAAATGGCTGAGCAGAGTGGAGGAATACATGAGAGAGAGGAACGTAAGAGGTCTAAATGCTGGGAGAGAGTTGTGCAGAGACAGGGACAAGTGGAGGAGGCTATGCCAGGGTCACCCCTCGTGAGGGAGTTCCGGGGAAATGAGGCGTCGGATAGTAGTAGTAGTAGTAGCATGCTTTCCTAGCTTGAATATCATGTTAGCAGCTATAACCCTTTGAGTCTTAATGCCATCAGGTCT
>JBCBFT010000282.1:0-536 GCA_038527485.1 Bacteroidota bacterium | reverse complement strand
GTGAATCCATTATAGGTAGGATTGAAACGTCATTGCGACTAGCTGTGAAAGCTGATCGGCAGAAGTGTGAATCCATTATAGGTAGGATTGAAACGCATCTACAGAACTGGGCTTGATCTACTATGTCAGGTGTGAATCCATTATAGGTAGGATTGAAACAAAAGTACAAAGACCTCTTCCCAAAGGCTATCATAAGGTGTGAATCCATTATAGGTAGGATTGAAACTCAATGCTGCATAGATCGCACTCAGACGTATTATAAAGTGTGAATCCATTATAGGTAGGATTGAAACATTTTCTTGTCTTAAAAACTTTCCTTTACTGTCAAATGTGTGAATCCATTATAGGTAGGATTGAAACTTGGAAAAAAAGGGGAAAGCGTGAGCGCGGCAGATATGTGTGAATCCATTATAGGTAGGATTGAAACGTGCCTGACTGCCTTGTAGTCACTGGAAGTTGTTTTGTGTGAATCCATTATAGGTAGGATTGAAACAAGGTCAATAGTGTGGTGACTGTGGGCATAGTGCAAGTGTGAA
>JBCBFT010000281.1:0-538 GCA_038527485.1 Bacteroidota bacterium | reverse complement strand
GGGGGGACTCGAACCCCCAATCTTCGGTTTAGGAGACCGACGCCTTATCCATTAGGCCACGCGGGCATGAGGTGCACAAGCCCGGCTAGCTCAGTCGGTAGAGCATGAGACTCTTAATCTCAGGGTCGTGGGTTCGAGCCCCACGTTGGGCGAAAAAATTTTCTTGCCACTAATGTGGCAAAAGGTTTCTTGGGCTCGTCCGGGATTTGAACCCGGGTCTCACGGGTGAGAGCCGTGTATCCTGACCAACTAGACTAACGGGGACGAATGATTGGAGTGGGATTCGAACCCACGCCTCCGAAGAGACCAGTGCCTTAAACTGGCGCCTTGGACCGCTCGGCCATCCAACCATGGCCTTTAATCACTCGTGCACTGATCTATTTTTGTAAAAGATACCACATGTGGACCCAAAAAATTAAAATGATTGGAGTGGGATTCGAACCCACGCCTCCGAAGAGACCAGTGCCTGAAACTGGCGCCTTGGACCGCTCGGCCATCCAACCATGGAACGTTAGCAGCAGGATTTGAACCTACGCGG
>JBCBFT010000280.1:0-547 GCA_038527485.1 Bacteroidota bacterium | reverse complement strand
CCATTATAGGTAGGATTGAAACACTGTTAGTGGGTGGTATACCACAATGACTTCAGGGTGTGAATCCTACCTATAATGGATTCACACAGAATGCACGTCGCCAGAAAAGGCGATCTATATTCGTTTCAATCCTACCTATAATGGATTCACACCCTGAAGTCATTGGGGTATACCACCCACTAACAGTGTTTCAATCCTACCTATAATGGATTCACACCAACGACTTGGGGGATTCGGCACGCCTTCAAACTACGGTTTCAATCCTACCTATAATGGATTCACACGCGTTGAGCGATAAACAGGAAGTCACTACCACCAGGTTTCAATCCTACCTATAATGGATTCACACTCGTACTACACACACTAGCACTACTAGTGCTGATAATGTTTCAATCCTACCTATAATGGATTCACACCAGAAAATTTAAATCCTAAATTCTCCACTTATGAGGGTTTCAATCCTACCTATAATGGATTCACACTGCCTAGCACTTGCAAACTTTTTGCAAGTTGACTCTGTTTCAATCCTACCTATAATGGATTCACA
>JBCBFT010000279.1:0-550 GCA_038527485.1 Bacteroidota bacterium | reverse complement strand
GTAAGCGTCCATTCCTGGCCTCTATGATATTTGATTATAATTGTAGATTTTGGCTGATGCTAGGGTTTGTGTGCCCATTTATGTGGTAAGAGTACTTCAATTTGGTTGATGGGATGTTGAGGTATTCTTTCAAGGACGTCTGTAAGCCACTCTTCGGGGTCGATATTATGTTGTAAACATGTTCCAAAGAAGGAGTAGATCATTGCCGCGCGTCTGGCTCCCTGATGACTTCCTGCAAAGAGGTAGTTCTTTCTTCCCAATGCCACAGGCCTGATCTTATTTTCGACCTCATTATTGTCGATCAGCAGATGCCCCGTTTGTAGATATCCATATAGTTTGTCCCATTGTCCCAAGGTGTAGGCGATCGCCTTTGCGATGGTAGACTTAGGAAGTACCTCCTCGATGTTTTGTTGGAGCCACCGATGCCACTGATCCATCAGCGGCTTGGCCTGATCTTGTCGCAGTAGGTAGATCTTGTGTGGAGAGAGCTTTTCTTTCCTTGCTTTTGTCTCAATGGCATAGAGTTGTTGGATCACCCCCATCGCATAAG
>JBCBFT010000278.1:0-560 GCA_038527485.1 Bacteroidota bacterium | reverse complement strand
CGATCCTTTTCATCCGGCCCGAATCGTCGAATTAAATTCCAGAAAACAAAAAATAGAGATTTTACTTTTTAAGAAATGTTGTTCCCCAAGTCATCCGGCCTGATGTCTTCTGTCCTTCAAAAACAAAATTTCTTAAAAAGTAAAATCTCTATTTTTTGTTTTCTGGAATTTAACTCGCCGATCCTTTTCATCCGGCCCGAATCGTCGAATTAAATTCCAGAAAACAAAAAATAGAGATTTTACTTTTTAAGAAATTTTGTTTTTGAAGGACAGAAGACATCAGGCCGGATGACTTGGGGAACAACATTTCTTAAAAAGTAAAATCTCTATTTTTTGTTTTCTGGAATTTAATTCGACGATTCGGGCCGGATGAAAAGGATCGGCGAATTAAATTCCAGAAAACAAAAAATAGAGATTTTACTTTTTAAGAAATTTTGTTTTTGAAGGACAGAAGACATCAGGCCGGATGACTTGGGGAACAACATTTCTTAAAAAGTAAAATCTCTATTTTTTGTTTTCTGGAATTTAATTCGACGATTCGGGCCGGATGAAAAGGATCG
>JBCBFT010000277.1:0-569 GCA_038527485.1 Bacteroidota bacterium | reverse complement strand
GAAATAGAAACGAGGACAGAGGTACGGGAAAAGGAGCAAGAATTGGCCAATTTGGAAGAAGAGACAGCCAACGATCGTCGACTGATCTTCCTCGTCAGTTTGACTGTCGTCTTTCTTTTCCTAGGGATTTTTGTCTTTTTGGTTCAACAAAGAAACCATACACTCAAGGAACTAAACCAGGTCCTTGAGATCAAGAATAGAGAAATTCAGCGTCAAAATGAGCGCTTAGCCTCCTCTAATGAGGACTTACGCCAATTTGCCCACGTCACCTCTCATGACCTGCGCGAACCCCTCCGCAACATCGGTAGCTTCGCTTCCCTTTTGAAAAGAAGGTATGAAGGAAAAATCGATAACGAAGCGGATGAATTCATTGATTTTATCGTTTCAGGGGTCGATCGTATGGACAAATTGCTGTCAGATTTGTTGGCTTACTCTGTTGTAGGAATCTTTCAACATGAGTTTGAAAAGGTCAACATCAACGAAGTCATCACCCTCATCATAGAAAATCTCAACCGAGAAAAAGCTACGGCGGGAGCCAAAATTAGCCTACACGATCTCCCTTCTATTCA
>JBCBFT010000276.1:180-573 GCA_038527485.1 Bacteroidota bacterium | reverse complement strand
TGGTCGCAAACTGTCGACGAGCCTCTCATAAAACTTCCGAACAGTTTGCGACCAACTCTAGTCTTTTGTGAGAGAGGGGATAGAGATTGCTTTGAGGACCTCGGGGCTTTTGTTGTTGGGGAACTCGCCAAGCAGGCCGAGGAAGATGAGGCTGTGGCCGTTGAAGGAGCCGTGACAGTTGATGATGGAGTCGAGACTGGAGTTGATGCTGCAGTCGTTGATGAGATTGCGGAGATCTCGGTCTCTGGTGATGCTGGAGCTGTCGATGCTTCTGCCGAGACTGCTGCTACTACTGAAGCCGTAGATGCCGAAGCTACAGCCGCTGCTGTCGAAGGTGAGGCTTCTGAGAATAGCGACTCTACTGAGACTGAAGAACCCGCCGCAACTGCTGAA
>JBCBFT010000276.1:0-170 GCA_038527485.1 Bacteroidota bacterium | reverse complement strand
TGGTCGCAAACTGTCGACGAGCCTCTCATAAAACTTCCGAACAGTTTGCGACCAACTCTAGTCTTTTGTGAGAGAGGGGATAGAGATTGCTTTGAGGACCTCGGGGCTTTTGTTGTTGGGGAACTCGCCAAGCAGGCCGAGGAAGATGAGGCTGTGGCCGTTGAAGGAGC
>JBCBFT010000275.1:0-576 GCA_038527485.1 Bacteroidota bacterium | reverse complement strand
TTCGGGGTTTATTTATGACCAAAAGATAAGTAAATTTCCTCTAAATCAGTAGGTTAGTTGTTTGGTGAATAGCCCTAGGGAGCGTTTCTATTATCAAAAATTACGATGATTTGATTGGCTTAGGTTGAGGTACTTTAAGCTGCCTCTTTCTGAAGATTCTTCGTTTGGATTCTTCTGCCGATCTCTAGTGCGTTAGCCGTATGGATACCAAAGAAGATCCAAAGGATTTCGGTTTTCTTGGTTCTGGCTTTGATCTTTGATAGCATGTACCGCTGCTTTTCATTTCCAAAGCTTCCCTCCAACTTGGTCGCTCTTTCCTTTCCAATCATCTTAGCAAGCACCCTTCGTTGGTCCTCGAACTTTCCCGCCTTTCCTTTGCGCTTGAAGTTGGTCTGGATCGTACTTTCGGTGAGATATTTCCTGTTTGCATTAGTGGCATAGATCCTATCGGCTCCTACAGAACGGACCTTCCCAAAGTACTTCTGAGCCATGACAACAGTGTCTTTCAAGCAAGTTCCCTCGTTGAAGGCTTCAAAGCTTAGCTTTTGTATAAAGCTAATTCCATCGACTTGGATC
>JBCBFT010000274.1:0-588 GCA_038527485.1 Bacteroidota bacterium | reverse complement strand
ATTGAAACGCACTCTTCATCAAAACGTTTATATTCTGATATTGCTCTAAATTGTACCTGTTGGAATTGAAACGTTAAACAGGAAGATTTAAAGGAACTAAGAGACTTTCTCTAAATTGTACCTGTTGGAATTGAAACTTATGATCTCATGTACGTGTCCAGTATCTCTCCATATCCTCTGAATTGTACCTGTTGGAATTGAAACTTTTTCTAGGTGACTTGCAGTTGCAGGAGATCATTGCTCTGAATTGTACCTGTTGGAATTGAAACTAGTCGTACAATGATTAAAACCTTCGTAACATATGGCTCTGAATTGTACCTGTTGGAATTGAAACATTAGGGTATTGGGGAGTCTCAAAACTCCCTTGAACTCTGAATTGTACCTGTTGGAATTGAAATTGTAGGTACAGGGCATGCCCTGTACCTACCTCTTCCATAGTCGTGATGAATCACGTCTCTACATGAATATTTTGAATGGCAACCGCTGGAATTAAAATCCTAACGGTTCCTGTGAATCCTTAAATCCTGATCTCTTCTAACTAGCACCCTATCATGAAGAAAACCTATTATCTATTCAATCCAGGGCGAC
>JBCBFT010000273.1:0-598 GCA_038527485.1 Bacteroidota bacterium | reverse complement strand
TGCCTCATACGCTCTTTTTTAACCAACGCACGGAGCAGATCATCCCAAAGCCCACATTTACTCCACTTACGAAAATAGTAGTAGACGCTTTGTTAAGGATGATACTGGCTCTCGAGATTCTGCCATTGATTACCATTTCGTGTGATCCACAAAATAGCATTGAAAATTACCCTCAGATCATGCTTGCGAGGCTGCTGATACTCTAACATTTTTTCAATAACTTCCCACTGTGGGTCGGTCAGTTCGGTAAACTTTGTTTGCATATACTTGAGGTCTTGGTAAACATCAAGTTAGCTGATTGATTCACATTCTTTCAGAAAACTACACAAAACCATTCAAACATGGTCTGAGTGATTTCCAACTTTTTCAAAGTACTTCAACAAGTATCCCAAACACCTTCTCAATTCATCTACCCTTGAACCAAACTTATAGGATGATAGATAATAATTCATCAGAAGGTTATTGTACTTTTTTCACAGGTGACTCTTAGCCTAGACGCAGTAGCCGTAGCTTGGGGAGGCTATTATCGGCTAGGCAAAGTCAGCGGCAGTTGTCATTTCCAGTTTTTATAGTCAATTAGATGAATGAGTTCTTCAAC
>JBCBFT010000272.1:0-603 GCA_038527485.1 Bacteroidota bacterium | reverse complement strand
AGGACTGAATCCATAGCACCAGCCACAAAGGGCATCATATATGTAGATCAATAGTGGTTTTTCTGACATATCAGAATGATTGTATGAAATTGTACATTCAAGCCTATAACTTAGCTCCTACTTGAGACGAGGAGAATCTAGCAAAAAGGAAAGTATACCAGATCTGAGAAAAGAATATGGAAAGCGCCATTGTTGGACCATGTTTGAAACCTCCAATCTGCGAAAAGGTTGCGCTTTCAGAACCTGAACTTCATCTCTGCTTTTTGCCTAGATTTTCATTGTGCCAAACATGGTCTTAACCAGATTCTGCTGAAAGATTTATCAGGTTTAGAACCTCTAAATCGAAAATTTTAGCAGATTTACTGTCTCAAGTAAAGGCGCAGGCCCAATTTATAACTTCTAATTGTTTTATTGGTTTCGTATGGGATCTATGATTTTATATATAGCTGTAAGTCTAGACGGCTTCATTGCTGGAAAAGCAGGAGAACTCGATTGGCTATTTACGGAAGGGGACTATGGATACGAGGAGTTTTTTACTGGGATAGACGCTACGCTCATGGGACACGAAACGTACAAAGTCATCCGTGCATTTGGTGAACCCTT
>JBCBFT010000270.1:0-619 GCA_038527485.1 Bacteroidota bacterium | reverse complement strand
TGTCATCCCCTCTACTGTTTCAATCCTACCTATAATGGATTCACACTCAGATGAAGCAGCAAGCATTCAATATTGATTGCAGTTTCAATCCTACCTATAATGGATTCACACCAAGCCAATTCAAGCAAAGCTACTATTCGTCTCATGTTTCAATCCTACCTATAATGGATTCACACTCGTATCTTTTGTTGAGCAGCTAGATAAAAATAAAGTTTCAATCCTACCTATAATGGATTCACACAATGATAAAACTCAATCCTGCTGTACCTGAATTATCGTTTCAATCCTACCTATAATGGATTCACACAGTAGGTTTCCGTCGTCAGAATTGCGAATATGCAAAGTTTCAATCCTACCTATAATGGATTCACACTTAAAAGTATATTCGATTACGATCCCATCGGCAGCTGTTTCAATCCTACCTATAATGGATTCACACTATCCTTGTCCCGTATATTCTTTTCCTAGTACTCGAGTTTCAATCCTACCTATAATGGATTCACACTTGAGGAAGAGGTAAATAAAAGGGTTGATGAAATCCGTTTCAATCCTACCTATAATGGATTGAAACGAATATAGATCGCCTTTTCTGGCGACGTGCATTCTGTGTGAATCCATT
>JBCBFT010000269.1:0-620 GCA_038527485.1 Bacteroidota bacterium | reverse complement strand
AGGCGAGCATTCAGGCAAGATTGCCACCATTGTTTCAATTCCAACAGGTACAATTCAGAGCGTCAATCACATGTTTTCACATTCACGTCAAGCACGTTTCAATTCCAACAGGTACAATTCAGAGAAGGTTTTCACATCTATAGGATATAGCTCAGATGAAGTTTCAATTCCAACAGGTACAATTCAGAGGATGTAAAATATTACGAAAACAATCTATCATTTTCTGTTTCAATTCCAACAGGTACAATTCAGAGGTGAAGTACCTGTAGAAAGAAAAAACTTTATTACAGGTTTCAATTCCAACAGGTACAATTCAGAGACCATGTATGCATAGCACTTGCAAACTTTTTGCAGGGTTTCAATTCCAACAGGTACAATTCAGAGCCACTCAAGAAATTCTCTTTTGCTGGAGAATGAGTGAGTTTCAATTCCAACAGGTACAATTCAGAGGTCTTTCTGTAGTCGTGATCCGTTGTAATTACTCGCAGTTTCAATTCCAACAGGTACAATTCAGAGCCGAGCAACTGCCAGCCTTCAGGCGCGTCCTTGGCGTGTTTCAATTCCAACAGGTACAATTCAGAGTCGAGCAACTGCCAGCCTTCAGGCGCGTCCTTGGCGTG
>JBCBFT010000268.1:0-622 GCA_038527485.1 Bacteroidota bacterium | reverse complement strand
AATCTCCGTCGCAGTCCTATCTCTCATTGGACATGGCTCCTACTCCAAAGCGTCCAGTTTAAGGACGACCTTTACACCGTCGCAGTCCTATCTCTCATTGGACATGGCTCCTACCTTATGCTAGACCGATTGATCAGAACAGTGTGCTGGGGTCGCAGTCCTATCTCTCATTGGACATGGCTCCTACTCCGAAGCTGAAATTCAGGAACGCTCATGTCACAATTCGTCGCAGTCCTATCTCTCATTGGACATGGCTCCTACAAAAGACAATTCAGAATTTAAAAGCATTTTTCACAGTCGCAGTCCTATCTCTCATTGGACATGGCTCCTACTGGACTGACTCAAGAAGAGGAGTATGAGTTTATTTTGTCGCAGTCGTATGTTTGAGTCGATGAAAAAATACTAATTTTCCTAGCATCGAGGGGATAGAGTCTGAGTCGCAGTTTGACCCTGAGTCTGTTGTAGGATGTGCCGACGCCCCTTGATCTTAAAAGGCTAGCCTGAGCCCGAACAGTTCGCTTTTCATAAGCCCAGATCAACGATGATCAAGCCAGGATAGCCGATTAACTTCTTACGCTCAAGATATGAAAAAATTCATTGGGATCGACATTAGTGCCAAGAC
>JBCBFT010000267.1:0-632 GCA_038527485.1 Bacteroidota bacterium | reverse complement strand
CCTGTATATTATTGGATAGATCCAGAAACAAAGCAAATAGAAAGTGTGAAGAATTGGGGGGATCGTCCCAAAAGCATTGAGCGATACGTCTATCAAGAATCTTTCGCTCAAAATATAAAGGAGGGATATAAGGAAATTCCAGAGAGATACTATCGAGCTATCCGTGTGTATGTTCTGCAATTGATTTCTCGCTACTTTGAAGCAGGCTGTGAATGTATATTTCCTCCCCTAGAATATGAGGGGGATTGGGAGGCGGAGGTATAAGTGAAATCAACAATGAAGGAGCTACACTCAGAATGGAAGTAAAGAATAAGACCATGTTTGAAACGTCAAACATGGTCTAAGGAAAAATGAGTCACTCCCCATCTTGGAATAACGCTTAAGTTGGTAGACAGGTGAGATAGGATAGCAACTCCAAATATCAATGTTTTTAAGCCTCTTATCTTAAGCGAGGCGAAATCCCTTACGGGATCACGCCTCAACATCTGACCTTTTACTTAAATTCTCTAGGCTGAATGTGAATCATTGAACCAAGCCATACGCGACGGAAGCTGCCCAAGTCCCTAGCCAATCGCCAGGAGTAGAGGCAGATGGATTGATGGCTCCCGCATAGTTGGCAGTATCAAAGAATC
>JBCBFT010000266.1:0-657 GCA_038527485.1 Bacteroidota bacterium | reverse complement strand
CTTCGCCTTCTCTTCTACCTGTCTCCTCTGCCCCTGAGATACGCGAAGCGATCGAGCAACTAGCAGAGAGTGCCTTTACCAAGTCTGAGCTAGAGTCTTACGATAAGTACTGGGATAGCATCAGCAGTGAGAAAACACTGATCTCAGAGGCTGAGGAGACAGGGAGAAGAGAAGGGAAGAGATTGGGATCAAGAAGGGCGAAGAGATCGGAATCAAGAAGGGCGAAGAAATTGGACTTAAGAAGGGGAAACTAGAAGTAGCCCGAAAGCTTCAAGATCAAGGAATGGCCCTCGCACAGATTGCCGAAATCACTGGACTATCTATAGAAGAACTTTCTGCCTAGATTCCCTATCTTTGGATATGCGATACTTAGATCCCAAGAATGACCTAACGTTTAAGAAAGTCTTTGGACAGCATCCCCACTTGCTGCGGAGTTTCTTGAATGCGCTTCTACCTCTTGAAGAGGGACAAGAGGTGGTGGATCTAGAGTATTTGCCTGCGGATATGGTTCCTATCATCCCACTTCTGAAGTATTCTATCGTAGATGTGCGTTGTACAGACAATCGCGGCCGCCAGTTCATTGTAGAGATGCAGATGTTATGGACAGATACCTTTAAAAATCGGGTGCTGTTCAACGCTTCCAAAGCTTATGTGAAG
>JBCBFT010000265.1:0-671 GCA_038527485.1 Bacteroidota bacterium | reverse complement strand
TCTCAATACCCCTCAAGGTAATCGTCCTTTCGGGCTTTGATGAATACAATAAACGAGCCAAAAAATACTAAGTCTCAATACCCCTCAAGGTAATCGTCCTTTCGGACGGAACATACATAGACTTCTCTTAAAAGAACTAAAAGAATACTGTCTCAATACCCCTCAAGGTAATCGTCCCTTCGGACGGAGGCCAGAGAAGACAGAGATTGGGAGCTAAAAAATCCCTTGTCTCAATACCCCTCAAGGTAATTGTCCCTTCGGACCCATCTGATGTAAACAAAAGAATGTACAACGTCCCAATACCCCTCAAGGTAATCGTCTCTTCGGACAACGAGTTTACAGCTCTATCACAGGTCGTTAATTCCTCCCAAGGTCTCAATACCCCTCAAGGTAATCGTCTCTTCGGACTCGAAAGAGTGGATAGTAACGGTAAGGTTGGCACAAGCCATGTCTCAATACCCCTCAAGGTAATCGTCCTTTCGGACGGCACAAGACACAACTTTCGACGGGTTGGTTGCTCATATTGTCTCAATACCCCTCAAGGTAATTGTCCTTTCGGACCCACTGCCAGGCTCTGTAAGCTGGATTCATCCGACCGTCTCAATACCCCTCAAGGTAATCGTCCTTTCGGACACTCGGTGCCGGTCCTTAAGGCGGACTGCGCGAATCCG
>JBCBFT010000264.1:0-780 GCA_038527485.1 Bacteroidota bacterium | reverse complement strand
TGCCTGTGAAGCCATCTTGAAAGTGCTCGGTGCTACCGAAGTTGGTGGGGATGGCATCAGAGACCGATGTCAACTGGTTGCCTTGATAGCTGTAGCTTAGCATGTCGATGTCCCCGTACGCATTTGTGGCTGTCAGCCCTTTGCGATTGAGGCGGAGGATGTTGCCATTGAGGTCGTAGGAGTAGTCGGCGCTGTATCTGTCGTTGGGGGACCATGTGGTACTGATCATACTCCCATACTGGGCATCCTTCAAGCGATTGAGTCCATCATAGGCAAAGCCATAGCCCATGACTTCGCAAGAGTTGGGGATCTGCTATTGGGAGTATTTTCATAGAAGAGAATCTCCACGCTAGGATAAGCTAGCGTAGAGAAGTATTGCATTTATTGCTTTGATCTAGATACAGATCATGAATCGGTGCCAGAGCGAGGTGTCCACCTATCACCGATCAGCCTAAAGTTAGCACCAACGAGACGTTGGCGCTGGCTGTGGAGGCTGTCTCGGTTTGAGACAGCCTCTTTCTTATTCTTCATCAATTGAATCAATCCAATGCCTTTGCCAATAGATAAAAAGGGTCGGCTAGAAAAATAACAAGAAAAATTATATTGTAAAACACGGATAAAATCACATCAACTTTATTCAACTTTATTTTTCGCTGAATTAGATATTTATACCCAAAAAACAATATGCTCAAAACCAAGAAGGCTACGTTCATCCATAAAAAAATGACTAGTATAAGCGGAGTGCTTTTAATGGCTTCAAAATAATTTAAAAGTAAATAG
>JBCBFT010000263.1:0-935 GCA_038527485.1 Bacteroidota bacterium | reverse complement strand
AGCTCACCTGCGTCATTGACAGGAATCACTTTGATAGTCGCTCCCAACTCCTCTGCAATCAGCTGCCAAGGCACGATTAATCCTGTAGAGGAAATCATTCGCCTCGCACACGACCGAGACATTCCCGTATTGCTGGATGGTGCGCAGGTAGTCCCTCACCAAAAAGTGGATGTTCAAGCGTTAGATGTAGATTTCCTTGCATTTTCTGGACATAAGATGTTTGCTCCTACTGGGGTAGGTATTTTGTATGGAAAAGAAAAATGGCTCAATGCAATGCCTCCTTATATGGGAGGAGGAGACATGATCGATACTGTCACCTTTGAGAAAACTACATTCAATTCCTTGCCACATAAATTTGAAGCAGGTACACCTAATATCGCGGGTGTGATTGGATTAGGTGCAGGCATCGAGTACATCAACTCTGTTGGTTATGAGAATATCTCTGCTTGGGAAAAAGAACTGCTCGATTACGGAACCGAGAAGTTGAGTGAAATCGAGGGAATAAGACTTATAGGTACGGCGAAGGAAAAAGCCAGCGTCATAAGCTTTCTCATAGATGGCATACACCCTTGCGACGCAGGTACAATACTCGATCAGTTGGGCATCGCCGTACGAACCGGACATCACTGTACCCAGCCATTGATGAAGCGATTAGAGGTCCCTGGTACGATGCGTGCAAGTTTTGCATTCTATAATACCAAGGAAGAAATCGATCGTTTGGTAGAAGGCTTGAAAAAGGTAAAGCAAATGTTCGGACAATAATCTTCACTGGGATACTTTTATAAGTGCGAGGCCTGAACTATCGGGTCTCGCTTTCTTTTTATCAATTAAACCATCTTTGAAATAATGAAAGTCTAGCTAGTCGGTCCTGAAGAATCATCTTACACTGTTGATTTAGAGCAATCTAAGTGTGGAAAAGTTGATATTTTGTATGG
>JBCBFT010000262.1:0-979 GCA_038527485.1 Bacteroidota bacterium | reverse complement strand
CGGGTCCTGGCACCAGAAGCAGGTCCCAAACAGGATGTAAGCCTCTACAACTGGATGCGTATAAAAGCCGCTAAAGAGCTGATGGATTGGAGGTGAGAAAATTGAACAGCAAAGATCCTCCAAAGATCTGCTAGGTCTTCGTTCAAATGAACTTCAGCTTCACCTGAGACAAATAATCCTTGCTGATTTGCATAATCTATGATCAGGGGTTGAACCCGATAAACACTTTTTTGGGATGAGGAAAAGGGCTTTCCTTCCCTTTCCAAGTGAGGAAAAATGGACTGAAGTACACCTTTCTTTGGTGCTTCTCCTTGAAAGCGAATAATCGTATCTTCTAGATACGAAAGGCCTTCTGCCGAACGATACCATGGACATCCACCCAAATAGGCTTGGAGGAAATTTTTCCAGGAATCAGGAAAATCAGATCCTTCATCCTTCAAATAATACAAATATGAGACAGCCTCTAGCAGATGTCTGACAAATAGAGTCTCCATAGACAAGTATCAGTCTATTAACCTGAGGAAAAGACATATTGGTACTGTGCCAACAAAATGTCAGTCCATCAGTAATGGTACATAGTGGGAAATGTGAGGGGAGAGATGAAAATTTCTTCCCCAGGAAAGCATTGTATAATTCGAAGATGAATAATTCGATGAAATAAATCAAGTTTGCATATGAAATAATTTGTCTTTTTCGTAAGTAAAATGGAATAACCCTTTGAAAAAGAGTCCAATAAAAAATGGAGAAGTTTTCAAATTCTTACCCTTCCTTAGCAAGATAGACCTTCTAGCCTAACCATCAGTCTGATTCCGTCTAACTTGAATCCTTCATGACAGAGACATCATGTCTTCTGATCCCTCAAGATTTCCTTCGGACATTTAAGTAAGCGGTCAACTGTGATCCCGAAAGGGATTTCACTACGTTCAAGCCAATAGACTTAAAATACTGCTGTTGAGGACTTTTTGTCTTATGTCCAACT
>JBCBFT010000261.1:0-994 GCA_038527485.1 Bacteroidota bacterium | reverse complement strand
CCATTATAGGTAGGATTGAAACTGTCAGTAATAGGTTGGTAATTGAAAGCCTCGATAGTGTGAATCCTACCTATAATGGATTCACACTCATATCCGACCTTTGATCCTTTTTCGTATCCTTATTGTGTTTCAATCCTACCTATAATGGATTCACACCAGGATTTTTAAGCAAGGAATATACTCCTTCATTCGTTTCAATCCTACCTATAATGGATTCACACTATCGAGGCTTTCAATTACCAACCTATTACTGACAGTTTCAATCCTACCTATAATGGATTCACACCGAAGAAGTCAGACCAGCTGCATGTGAATATTAGTTGTTTCAATCCTACCTATAATGGATTCACACATACAAGCCTCCCCCGAAAAGCATTCTTTCAGTTGGGTTTCAATCCTACCTATAATGGATTCACACCCAACAATCGGAAAAGATTCTAGGTATCACTACCTTGTTTCAATCCTACCTATAATGGATTCACACCGACTCGGGAAAAGTAGGTCAATTAATAATTCATCAGTTTCAATCCTACCTATAATGGATTCACACTTGATTTTTATGTATTGCTCGAAAACTTCGAGCAGTCGTTTCAATCCTACCTATAATGGATTCACACCATACGTTAACAACCTGAAGTTCATCAAAGAACATAGTTTCAATCCTACCTATAATGGATTCACACGATGCACCAATAGATAGCGCAATAGAGCCTAACAGAGTTTCAATCCTACCTATAATGGATTCACACAAAGCTTTTCGTCATCTAAGAAACTTATCGAGACTTGTTTCAATCCTACCTATAATGGATTCACACATAGTCCATTACCATGTAAAGCAATTTTGGCAAAGTGTTTCAATCCTACCTATAATGGATTCACACGTCGAGATCTCCTGTGCATCCATTCCTCTACTATAAGTTTCAATCCTACCTATAATGGATTCACACTACATATTTCGATTCTTGGTAGAACTGATAATTCATGTTTCAATCCT
>JBCBFT010000260.1:0-1036 GCA_038527485.1 Bacteroidota bacterium | reverse complement strand
AAAGGCTGCTCGAAAAAGGCAAACCATCTAAGGTCGCCTTGGTCGCGGTGATGAATAAATTGATTCGACAGATCTTTGCCGTCGTGCAAAAAGACCAACCCTATGACGATGGATTTGAAGAAGCTCTCAAGCAAAAAAAGTTGGCAGATCCGCCAGAAAAAATAGTAAATCCGCCTCAGCAGATTTGATTTTAAACACAGTTCATCCTATCTCTCATTGGACATGGCTCCTACCATAACAGTCAACATGGAAGAGCTTCAAGCGAGCGTCGCAGTCCTATCTCTCATTGGACATGGCTCCTACGTTCCTACAATAAGAATAAGAAGGAGATTTCTTCGTCGCAGTCCTATCTCTCATTGGACATGGCTCCTACTGCTTATCAAATTGGCCTAAGAAAAAAAGTGAAAGAGTCGCAGTCCTATCTCTCATTGGACATGGCTCCTACCAAAAACAATAAACGATCTTTTGGCATATTCCACCGTCGCAGTCCTATCTCTCATTGGACATGGCTCCTACGCGGCAGCGTTGGGGCGCCCAGCACCATCGGGGCTCGTCGCAGTCCTATCTCTCATTGGACATGGCTCCTACTGGCGAATATTCAAAAGAAGGGAGATAATCATGAGCGTCGCAGTCCTATCTCTCATTGGACATGGCTCCTACCTGAATTACAGTCGAGTGTTAACCTGTCAGAAACAGGTCGCAGTCCTATCTCTCATTGGACATGGCTCCTACTCTGGGAGACTTAAATATCACGGGTCGCAATGTGTCAGGTCGCAGTCCTATCTCTCATTGGACATGGCTCCTACCGGGCAGCTTTGATCCTGAACAAACTTTGGCTAACTGTCGCAGTCCTATCTCTCATTGGACATGGCTCCTACTTTTTGGATATTTGAAGCAAATAATATGAAACAAAGGTCGCAGTCCTATCTCTCATTGGACATGGCTCCTACATCAAAACGCAAAGTTCATTGATATTGAAATATCGAACGTCGCAGTCCTATCTCTCATTGGACATGGCTCCTACCCAAATGGTGCC
>JBCBFT010000259.1:0-1048 GCA_038527485.1 Bacteroidota bacterium | reverse complement strand
GTCAAGACAGGCCTTTTGGATTAAGAGGTTTTTTGAGGCAAAGGATAATATTTTGATCTTTAAGCGATTAGGTTTATATTTAATCATCATCAAACAAGAATGCCTTTATTAAACTACTGATGATCAGTGAGTCCAATCGGACAATTACCTTGAGGGGTATTGAGACGTAGTTTTCGCAGTAATAACTGCTTCCACTTACCACGAGTCCGATCGGACAATTACCTTGAGGGGTATTGAGACACGGCACTATCTAAAAGACTGTAAATAAAGAACGTGTCAGCCGTCCGATCGGACAATTACCTTGAGGGGTATTGAGACCTTTTTGGCATCGTTAATGCCTGTTTTACAACCAGTCTGGTCCGATCGGACAATTACCTTGAGGGGTATTGAGACTCTGATATTTTTGCCAATCTAAAGCCAGATTCCTCCAGTTTGTCCGATCGGACAATTACCTTGAGGGGTATTGAGACACAAAGTTGATAGATGAATGGCTCTCGACTTATCCTGGTGGTCCGATCGGACAATTACCTTGAGGGGTATTGAGACTTCCGTCGTAGGCGAACTGGCACTGCTCAATCTGAGGTCCGATCGGACAATTACCTTGAGGGGTATTGAGACTGGTTTCAAGCTGCTTGTCGAACTTGGCAAGCACCAGTCCGATCGGACAATTACCTTGAGGGGTATTGAGACAGGTGTAGTTATTTAAAACTGACTTCTCCATGGGGCCAGGTGTCCGATCGGACAATTACCTTGAGGGGTATTGAGACAAGAGAGACTAAAAATAAAGTTTTTTTGAAGTCATCTGTCCGATCGGACAATTACCTTGAGGGGTATTGAGACTTGTACATAATAATTAATTAAAATATTATAATGAACATTGTCCGATCGGACGATTACCTTGAGGGGTATTGAGACCGCCTTGGTGGACGCGCGCCCCATCCACATAGGATGGGAAAACGTCCGATCGGACGATTACCTTGAGGGGTATTGAGACACAATATGCTTGTCCATAATCTTGAAATTATGAGATTGCACGTCCGATCGGACA
>JBCBFT010000258.1:0-1072 GCA_038527485.1 Bacteroidota bacterium | reverse complement strand
CTCTATAACTTCTGTATAGAAGTTATAGAGGAATTAGATTTGCCAATAGGAGAGGGGGGCATGCAAATCGAGTTTTCAGCTCGGTAAGCCGAAAAGGTAATGACAACATGATGTAAGGGACCCCGATGCATACGCTTTGATTGATGATACACACAATGACACATAGAGCAGATCATACATGAACTACTCTTTCATCACAGGTTAACATATTTCAGGGCAAGGATCTACAAAATTTGAGCTTGCATTGTAGATGTTTTAGTTGATACAATATACATGGATTTTTTAGTCGAATGCAAATAACACACTTTTTATCAAATGCATTTTTTTATCATAAAAATCTAAAAATCAATACATTCACTTATTTCATTCCGTGCAATTTTCTATATTAAATAATTATTAACTCAATACATATTTTATATTTTCTCCTCCAGTTTTATCCATTTACTTCCCTTTTTCACATATTACCCTGATCCAAACCTCATATGTATTGACCATTGACCACATACATACAACCATTGGCACATAAAAAAAGCCACCTCATAAACGAAGTGGCTTTACTCAATATATCAAAAATTTCTAATTTCGGATAAGATGACCTTATTCCTTGATCACGCGGTAGCTCATCTGGCTGTTGCCCTGCTGTACATTCAGGATGTAGACACCTGTTGAGAGATCACCCAACTGGATCTCTGCCTGCTGCGCAAAGTTGATGTCAGACTGATAGACGGTGCGTCCCATGAGGTCTAGCAAGCTCAAGCTTACTTCTCCACGGATCTCGCTCGACTCAAGACGCAGTACGTTGCGGAATGGGTTCGGACCGACTGTAATCATTCCATTCAGGATGTCCTGATCCGCATTGGTAGAGATATTCAAGAAGTCAAAGACAGATCCACTCAAGAAGTTGTCAGGTGCGACAATCGCAGAAGGATTGCTTGTACGACCTGAAGTACAGGTTTGGCTCAAGTCGATGGTAAATACCAAATCGTTGGGCTCACCAGGAAGCAAGCGCTCGTCAATCCACAGAATCCTGGAACCTTTGGAGATGACAACATCACAGGTATCTGGTGGATAG
>JBCBFT010000257.1:0-1098 GCA_038527485.1 Bacteroidota bacterium | reverse complement strand
TTTTTAGTGAATTTATCACCTTAATCTGTGGTCCGAAAATCGGGGGGAACTATAAGGCACTGATGAATTGCATCTGACTGGAAAATTTATTCATGTATTCAAACGACAGCTCCATCATATCTGATACATATTTGATCCTTCAGTTTAAGGATTTTTATGGAACTTTTGTTTGTATAGTCTGAACTTCAGCCTGCTAGGCTATGCTCAATTGTATCCATGAATATAAAGGGATACATGCTTTGCAATATCGTTCCAGAGTAACTCATTATTCTTCATCAAATAAATCATCAGCAGAGGGATAATTAGGTTCTTGAGCTAGAACTATTTCACTCTGGGTCATTTGTTCTCTAATTACTTGACTCTCTCTAAATTCTCTGGCTTCAGGTTCATGAATAAATTCTATTTTACCATGATTCATCAGTACTACCTTCTCAATCTCCTCCAATGAAATTTGGAAATACTCTCGACGCCGATTCACGTAATTCATCCTATTTTTCTCAAATGTCTTATGGAGTGCATGCTCAAGTGCTGGAGCATCCTCAGAATAAATCATGGCATGCACATCAAATCTAAATGGAACAGAAGCATCTCCTAGTTCATAAATTCGATCTAGTGGCTCAAGTCTACGTGTCATCCCAATCTTATAGACATTTTCTCCAAAAGCACCAATATTAGAAATTACATATACATGGCCTGACCGTGTTTGCTGTGCCATGGAAATAGCTCTCTGATTCTTTTCTTGGGCCTCTTGAAGTTTACTTTTTAGGGATTCAAGTTCCTCCTCCAACCTTGCTTTTTCTTCAGCCGTTGATTTTATGATCGCAGCCTGTGCCTTCTTCATGGCTTGCTCTAGTATGTTAGCTTCTTTTTCTGCCTCTTTTTGGGCTTTCTCAAAATCCCGTCTGGCCTTTTCTTCTTCTCTTAGCTGGGCTCGAATTTCACGCTGTTGCTCTTTTTCTTCGTATAACTTCAATTTGTACTCATGCGTTAACCTTAATTCAGCTCTCTTTAGTTCCTGATACTCAACTGAGATGGATACGTTTTGAGATTGCCCCATTTTATTGATTGCGATGAATGACTTACCTATTCTCTCCTCCA
>JBCBFT010000256.1:0-1131 GCA_038527485.1 Bacteroidota bacterium | reverse complement strand
CCTTTCCATCAATATTGATTTGAAGCGCATCAAGCGATGAGACTATTTCCTCAGACCAACACCTACTAAAAGCCTCCTTATCTAGAAAGCGAAAAACACGCGTCAAGGTGTCATGGGATGGGATTACATGCTTCAATTCCAGAAAGGTGCGCAAAAACTCTTTCTTCTGACGACCATATTCGGCGATTTCTTCGTAGTCTTCCACACCGCCCAAAACAGCACACAGACTGATAATCAGAAGTTCACTGAGTTTATGACTAATCCTGCCTAGAACACGACAATCAGGCATGTCTTCAAAAATTTCGGTAAGTTCCATCGCCGAAGTTAGGCAGTTTTGAGCTTTTTTAGTTTGATGCGTTTAACCTAATCTTCCTCTAATATCCCCTAGATTCACTAATACCTAGTTTCTTCTTTATCTTATCTTTAATCTCTGCGTATGGTATATAATTTTCCTCCAATTTATGCCTAGCCATTACAGAGTCAAACAAGGTGCTAACATACTTAAACTTTGCCTCAGAAATAGGGATCGTGTCTACAGTTTTGGGTTTAATATGACTCTTAAGTATAATATAGCCATTTTGCCTTTCTGGATATTTAGCTGGACAACCAAGTGCATAGTTTATATTAACGATATAGCTTCTATGAGTTCTGACAAAAGGAAGATTATATACAATTTTATTCGCTGCTTTTAAAGTACCCCTAAACATTAGATAATCTTTAGGATGGCACGATTTTGGATCTATATTATGCCACACAGGGAATGGATGACAACCAGGCATCATTATTGACATCCCATCAGTAGGACTAGTTTCAAATCTTTGGATTGTTGAATACCAAATCAGATAACATTTGTTGTCCTTATAATTACTATCTGGATACTCGAAATATTTTTTTCCGTTTCCATTATATGAATATCTATAAGGCTCGCACCTAGACAATTTATCATCCAGTTTATAATGGCTAATCCATGTAGCTAACATCAAACAAAACCCTGTAACCCCAACTAATATGAGTGCTTGTCTTGTGCTCATGGATTTCAAAATAATGATTAGTTTATCCATATAGTAATTATAAGGACAACAAATGTTATCTGATTTGGTATTCAACAATCCAAAGATTTGAAACTAGTCC
>JBCBFT010000255.1:0-1416 GCA_038527485.1 Bacteroidota bacterium | reverse complement strand
CCTATCAGGATGAAGATGAAGTGTATGTCATTTCTAGCACCTCCACAGACGTTCCCCCGAAGGTATCCATCATCACGCCACGCGATCGCGCGGACTTCATCGAGGGAGATCCCGTAGACTTATCGGCCTATGCATCGGACTTGATCGGGCAGGTACAGCAGGTAGATTTTTATGTGGACAGCGTCAAGGTTGGTACCGCTACTCAGGCCCCCTTTAACTTTACTTGGAATTCTGAAATAGGCAATCATATTGTCTGGGCACAAGCGACAGATGATAGCGGCTTGACGGGCAATTCGCAGGAGGTATCCATTGTGGTTGAAGAAGCGCCTTCCTGTGTAGGCACAGCCTTTAACACAGATTTCTCTTGGGAGTTTTCGGATGCGGACAACAATCCAACCTTGACCTTTATCCCAAGCCAAGCAGGTGTAGGATCGCCTACGTGCATTCTCTACTACGGAACCAGCACCAATACAAGTGCGATGGGGGGTTTTGGCGTCACACCCAATCAACCTTTCCAGATCACAGCAGCAGCAGGCACACGTATTTACTTTTATTATACGTATTCCTTCCCCGGACAAGGTGAAAAGAATACGGCGGGTAATCTGGAAAGCTACGTGATTGGCAGTTGCCGAAATGCAACGACTCAACTAGATGAAGATGCGTCATTCTCCCTCAAGTATTATCCCAACCCTGTAGATCAGACCCTTTTCTTAGAACTTCCCGAGGGTAAGAAGGAAATTGAGATCTACAACTTGACGGGGCAGATGATGATGCAGAAGGAAACACATGCTGTGAAAGCTACCCTGGATATGCGTCATCTTGTCCAAGGGGTGTATGTAGGTGTAGTGAAATATCAAGGCAAGCGAGAGGTGTTTAAAGTAACGAAGTAAAGATGACTACGCCTCCTTGCGTTTGTATCAGTCTTTTGACTACAAGACTCAGGTACACCTTGTAAAGAGGTGAGTAATTGAAACAACATGCTCTGCGTAGCCATCCAACTACGCAGAGCATGTCCTTTTAGTCTCCAAACTTAGACTCTATCCACCAGTACCTTATAAGTAGGATCTTCCAGGACATTGACATGGATGATCTGCTCGGCATTCTTGAGGAGCTTTTGGCAGTCGGGACTGAGATGGCGCAACTGCACCTTTTTCCCTACGCGCATGTATCGCTCAGTGATTTTGTTGAGCGCTTCGATGGCTGACATGTCCACGACGCGACTCTCTTGGAAGTCGATGATGATTTCTTTGGGATCATTGAGAATGTCAAACTTCTCATTGAAAACAGCGACAGAACCGAAGAATAAGGGTCCGTAGATCTCATAATGCTTGATTCCCTGATCGTCGATGGACTTTCTGGCTCTGATGCGCTTGGCATTGTCCCAGGCAAATACCAAAGCCGCAATCACCACCCCAA
>JBCBFT010000254.1:0-1532 GCA_038527485.1 Bacteroidota bacterium | reverse complement strand
GAGAAACCTGAGCAAAATCAGATCCTGCGTCGGATAGAAGAGATGGAAACATATTTGGCCATGTATGAGGATAGGTTTATCATTCACTATGGTCATTTTCTCTATTGGGTGAACGGGAATCGCAGTCGTGTGCATTCGGCTAATTCAAAATTTGCGCTTTACGGACGCACGATGGAGGCGCTGGATTTTATCCGTGCTTTTCAGGTGTAGGTTCTTGTGAATATGATGAAAATAGACAGGAGCTGTGAAGGTTCCTGTTTTTTTGTTTTTGAGGGGTAGGTGCAGGGCATGCCCTGTACCTACAATAGGCCCTACCTACCCACGTAGAGACGTGATTTATCACGTCTTACAGTCCCAATCCCATCTACCATAGATCCATATCATAACCAACAACTAGACCAGATAGGTACATTACCTGCTTCAATCCTACATGTAATGGATTCACACCATTGTCTGACCAAGCTATGGCAGATGCCTTAGACTTGTTTCAATCCTACCTATAATGGATTCACACAAGTATTAACAAAGCTCTTGAGAGATACCCAAGTGAGTTTCAATCCTACCTATAATGGATTCACACAAATAATGGAACAAGCACTGAAAGTCAATCCATACAAGTTTCAATCCTACCTATAATGGATTCACACCAAGGACAATCATTGATCTGAAGTATTCATGACATGTGTTTCAATCCTACCTATAATGGATTCACACCGTGCCGTATCACCATCACCCGCTACATTGTCATCATGGTTTCAATCCTACCTATAATGGATTCACACTTTCTCAAGCAAGTTTTTTGAGGATAGAAAAATAGGTTTCGATCCTACCTATAATGGATTCACACACCGATTCTCAGGTCAAGGTTATTATGAGGTATTATGTTTCAATCCTACCTATAATGGATTCACACAATAGTTAGTCGTTTTTTTATTTCTTGCGTTGTTTTGTTTCAATCCTACCTATAATGGATTCACACTCGTGTCTGAGGCGACCACATTAGACGCAGCAGTACGTTTCAATCCTACCTATAATGGATTCACACATGACCAGCAAATGATGAAGATAAACAGAATAAATAGTTTCAATCCTACCTATAATGGATTCACACCAATTCTTAGATTGTTGTTGACACGCGCCCTCCAGGGTTTCAATCCTACCTATAATGGATTCACACGGTACGGTTGCTGTAAATCATTTCAAGCAGTCTTTTGTTTCAATCCTACCTATAATGGATTCACACCTATTATTCTCCATCTCTACTCTCTCTTAAAAACTCGTTTCAATCCTACCTATAATGGATTCACACTATCGCACTGGCAGGGCGTAAGAGGATCCTCTCTGGTTTCAATCCTACCTATAATGGATTCACACCACGCTCATGATGCACAATGTGCAGACACGGGCAGAGTTTCAATCCTACCTATAATGGATTCACACGGGGATAGGGAAGTACTACGTGCTTAGAAATTTGATGTTTCAATCCTACCTATAATGGATTCACACTCATATCCGACCTTTGATCCTTTTTC
>JBCBFT010000253.1:0-1615 GCA_038527485.1 Bacteroidota bacterium | reverse complement strand
AGGGAATAAGACCCGAGATTACGGATATAAATCTTGGGGATCTCAACTTACCCAAACGCGCCTTACATTGTTACAGAAAAAGCAAGATCCCAATTTTACCATACAATTTGAGGATCTTAAATCTTCAGATGGTACCCCTTGCGGAACGAGTGTTCGAGTGCGTATCCCTTGCAAATGGATATGAGGTAGGGTACAACTGACTGCCATTCGTTCATTATATAGGCGCAGCGAGTCACACATATAGATAAGGGTTCAGAGAAAAGTCAATCACAATAACCAAAGAAAAAAGCGTATAACGATATAACTACTAGAGCATGAGAGCAGTAATCGTAGACGACGAACGTACATCTCGCACGAGATTGACGGAAGTGCTACAAGTTTACCAAGGAGAGATCGATCTTCTAGGAGAAGCAGACTCGCTTGAGGCAGGAGTAGAATTGATCGAGACGACTCGGCCGAACTTGGTATTTTTAGATGTCGAAATGCCTCCTTACACAGGATTTGATCTACTTGATTATTTTCCCCAACCTGACTTTTCGATCATTTTTACTACTGCTTACACCAAGTATGCCATTGAGGCGATTCGCGCTTCGGCTGTAGACTATCTTCTCAAGCCCATCAGCCTACCTGAACTCAAGCTGGCCATTCTCAGGGCAGAGCAAAGTAGGGGGCAATCGGAGCTTATCTCGCTTTTGAAGCATAACCTTCAAAAGCCAGCAGAAGAACATAAGATCGCGCTCGCAAGTGCAGATGAGTACATATTCATCGATAAAATAAATATTCTATATCTGGAGGCTGCGCGACAATACACCTCAGTTTATACTACAGAAGGGGAGCACGTTGTATCCAAACCCCTCCGTCATTTTACCCCTCTCTTACAGGAGCCTTACTTTTTTCGCTCCCACAGATCCTATATCGTCAATCTCAAGCATGTCAAGAAATGGGTACGACATGGAGGAGGATATATTGAGATGCGCAATGGAGATCAAGTAAAGCTGAGTCCAAGTTTGAAGAAGGAGTTCATTCTCCACTGCAAGCGGTATGGATAGTCCCCACTTAAGTACCTTCCTTTTCATTTATCCGAGGCCTACAATGTGATTTTACCTGAAAAGTCATATACGACTTTGGGGAGTGCAAATAGGGGGTAGGTATATCTCCCTCCTAGGGTAATCCCATCTTTAACTATGTTTCATGCAAGATCTAATCAAGAGGATGAATGTGTGTAGAAACGCACCTCGTAGAAACAGATTCTGCAGAAACACATGGTGGCATAGCCTTCCTGTTTCTTAGGTTCATCTATGACGTGCGTCTCTCGGCTACATCTTCAGGGGGCTCGCCCAAAACCCTAAAGAGAGTAGGCAATACCTTAAAAAAATCAACAATATGAATGTCTCTATGATGAGAGGAGCAGGACTGCTGCTCCTGATGATGTGTTGTGCGCAGATTTCCTGGGGGCAGCAGGACCCTCACCGTCTTTCCAATGGAGGATTCGAAAATTTTAGCCATTGCCCTACTTGTCACAATAACGGACAACCTGGCATTGGCAACACGGGACTCCCACTTGCTAAGAAGTGGGATGAATTGACGGGATCGCCCGAGTATTATAATCTTTGTG
>JBCBFT010000252.1:0-1726 GCA_038527485.1 Bacteroidota bacterium | reverse complement strand
GTTTGGGATCAGGCTTGGGTTTAGGCGTAGCCTGTACAATTGCAGGACGATCTTTCCCCAGCAGGAAATTTGAGGAAATTTTTTGGTTATGGCTAATGGCCTGAACCTTGATTCTTCTCGTCTTCTTTTTGTATCCATTACAGATGACAATCTCATCATAAATGGCTGCGCGATTAGGAATCTGGAAGTTATAGGTTCCGTTTGAGTTAGTCTTTAAACGCTTGATTGGGATTTTGGTACGCGCATCCAAGACCATGATTTCTGCTTGTAATCCCCTGAAGTTGACACTATCCTTTACATATCCTGCAATGGTATGTTCTATTTTGAGTGGAGTCGGACGAATACGTTCATCCGCTTCTCTCAAATCAGCAAAATAAATATCGCCATTGCGGATAAAGTAGGCTTCCATCCCATCTGCTGTCAGCGTAAATCCGTAGTCGTCACCAGGTGTATTGAAAGGGGCGCCGATATTGATGACCTCACCAATGGTTCCATCTGCATAAATCGTTGTCTTATAAATGTCCAGCCCTCCTAATCCTTCATATCCATCTGAGGCAAAGTATAGGGTCTTCCCATCTCCTGCCATGAATACCGATCGTTCATCTCCCTCTGTACTAATGGGCAGCCTTCGGCAAAACGTCCACCCCATACCTGTGAGTTTACTCATAAAGATATCCATAGGCTCGTCATACACATTGCCAGCTGCGGCAAAAAACATGCGTTCGTCAGGAGAAAGCGTCATGCCATCTGTGGCTTGGACGCGAGAAAAGAACTCTGTGATTCCTCCTCCTAGTCCTTGGGGTCTACCCCAGTCTTCGTCCCCCCTTTTGGCTTTGTAATAAGGACCTCCTGTGTACTCCCAATTGATATTCCAGCTTTGGAAGTAAAGAGAACTACCATCAGCCGAGATGTTGGGTTCGTCTTCTCCACTCCCTGAATTGATGCCGTAGGGTAAGCATTTGGGTCTACTCCACTTTCCATTGATTTTGCGAGAGTACCAGATGTCACCATCATAGACAGAGTCTCCATCAAAAATCATGTAGGGATGAGACCACACCTGCTCCCCTCTTAGAGACATGAAAAACAGATAATTCCCATCAGGTGTAATGGATAGGTTGGTTTCTCGAGCTTTGGAATTAAGGATGCTGAGGCGAGAAACTTGAATGCGGTCTTTGTGATCTAGGATCGTAGCTTTCCTCTGGGCGGAAAGAGGGAGAACAGAACATATCGCAATCAGTAACCAAAAACTGGGAACCAAAGATTTCATATTACTTCTTTCTTGTGTCTTTTTGAGTTTGTCGCTATCTCATCTATCCAGGGAGCGGCCCTGGAGAAGTATTGGCTTTACATGAGGCCGAAGATGATCGCGTCGGCCTAGCAAGAGGTGCCGCTGGGCTACATAAAGATGCTTAAAACAAATAGAAGAAAGCATTCATGCGGCCAACATCCTGCGTGGGTATATGGAGATGACCGCAAGATAAACAAATGATTGCATCCTGAAGTCTTTTGTGTGAGCGTTTTTCTACGAGCGAAAAGCACTGTAATTATAATTTACGGCTTTTTGCTCGGATAGATTAGAATTTCTGTATGAAAGTGAGGAATTCTTAGTACGAAATGACTGGGACATCGTAGGACCACCGCTAAGGCGTGGTCATCTTTACAAAGTAAAACGTGGTCATCTTTACAAAGTAGAACGTGGTCATCTTTACAAAGTAGAACGTGGTCA
>JBCBFT010000251.1:0-1833 GCA_038527485.1 Bacteroidota bacterium | reverse complement strand
GAGATATATGGAGGATTTCTTCCTTCTTCACAGGCTCGCTGGTGTACCAAGAAGCTCAAGCTTGAACCCTTGATTCTTCTTCTAACTTCTTGCTCTTATCACTCAAAAAGTCGGGTTGAAGTAAATCGGATACATATCTGAAAACTCGTTCTATTTTCGCCTGGGTCCAATTTTCTCTTAAATTTTTGATTATGAGCTTAGTTCCAAATTCTTTTTCTTTTGGAATGTACTTAACGGGATTCTTTACGTCTTCTATATTTTGATTTATTTGATAATCATCCCAATTTATAGTCACTTTAATTGCATTCTCAGACTTTTTCGTTTGTGTTATGATGGTTAACTCTTCTCCTAAACGATGGGTGGCAAATCTTCCAATACCTTTTCTTCCTGCTCTCACTCGTTTATACATAGGAGATCTTGGCTCATCAATTTTGCTAGTTGAAGAAATTCTCATAAAACCATTCACCAACTGTTCCAAAGTCATTCCATGCCCGTTATCCTCTATCTCTAGGGTACCCCCCAAATCATCAGAATCAATAAATCTTAGGTTAACTTTAGTTGCATCAGCATCATAGCTATTTTTCACTAATTCTGAGACTGCTGTCTCGGCTCTTCCAACAAGTTCCAAGCCTAACCTATTTATTAGACCTGCATCAACTGAAAATGAAACTGTATTCATCGAGAAAAAAGCTATATGATAGAAATATACGAATCTTGACCAGTTATAGATCTAAAAGCCTGGACTTCACACATTTTTTATCCTGATAGAGAATCTTTTACTCATCCCTCTCATATAAAACAAGCAGCACACCCATCTGTCTCACCATCTAAAATATCTATCAAATATCCAGATGATGGCTTTTCACGTTGGCTGCGCTTTAGAAATTCTTCTTTGATGGCTTGGATACGGGCAGGTTCTGCTAGCTCGTCCAAGCTTTCATTTTCACCCCAAGTAAATCCCCTCTTTTCGTAAGCCTTCGCTTTCTCGTAAAGCTCTGGATGGTTTTCAAGGAGCCAAACCCATTCGATTTTTTGCTGGAAGAAACAAAAGAAACAACCAGAGCGACTACGGGCATAGTGCCCCTTTTGGCCATTTACCTCAAACTCTACATTCTCATAGTAAGCAGGTACGCCTACACCACTTTCACGAAGGAGGTTAAATATATCTTCTTTGACCAGAATCTCGTGATTTTCTAGCAAAGGGAAGATTTCCTCTGAGGCCAAAGGCATATCCGTATGTTCCTGAAGAAATTGGAATACTACATGATTCAATGCCGGTGTATCTACATCTAAGAGACGCTTAAGCTTCTGGTCTTGAGTAAAGCTCGCACTTATAGGTGTTTGTATCACCTTTTGAAGGTGCTCGCTGAGTCTCGTTCCCTGAATAGAAGTATAGTAATCCTGAACTAAGCCTATTTGGCTATTGACCAATAGCTTACGAATCACATCTTTGCTCCAGATATTTTGACGGAAAGGGAAGATAGATTGAATATTGGATTTTTTGGAAATATATCCTTCTCGATCTTCATCTCCACGAATCCCTACATAGGAAATGGTAGGTTCATCGCCAATAAATGTTTCGAAGGGTTCAAGCTTGAGCTTCTTGGTACACCAGCGAGCCTGTGAAGAAGGAAGAAATCCTCCATATATCTCTAAGAAGTGATCAAAGGGAGTATCCGCACTGGATCCTTGAGCCGCTTGTCGAACAGAGATTTTGATTTGGAGAATCTCTTGAAGTTTTTCCAAAGTCTGATATACCTCATCCAATTCCTTCCCCGTATCACAAAAATAATATTCTATATCCAGTTGAGGATATTTCTGATTTAGATAGAT
>JBCBFT010000250.1:0-1834 GCA_038527485.1 Bacteroidota bacterium | reverse complement strand
ATGGAATGGGAATCTCCAGGTAGTGCGCCTTATTCCGATTTATCAAATCTTTTAAAAAGTATGGAAGACGAATAAAATTTGTATGGTAAAAACTAGTCTCTCAGCCGACTCCAGAAATCGTGAAACCATGCAGCATTTACTGTTTGACTTTATTTCAACGTACGTTTCCCTGTCAGAGGAGGAGAAGCATGCCATCCTATCTCTGGATATTTTTCGGAGTATAAAAAAAGGGACCATTCTGCTGGAGGAGGGACAACGATCTCAAGAAGGTTATTTTGTTCTCAAAGGCTGTATTCGGACCTATTATGTCATCGATGGAGAGGAGAAGACAACCGCATTCTACACAGAAATGGAAGGCTTGACACCTCATTGTGTGATTCACAAAGCACCTTCTGATTATTATATTTCTTGTGTCGAAGACTCCATCTTGACTGTCGCTAATCCAGGGATGGAAGAAGAGATCTTTCAGAAGTTCCCCAAATTTGAAACGCTCTGTAGAATGCTTTCTGAAGAATTGTTAGCCAAACAGCAGATCAACTTTGACGAGTTCAAAACCTCTTCACCTGAGCAGCGATACTTGAATATCCTACAAAAAAGACCCGATCTGATTCGACGTGTACCCCAATATCAGTTAGCCAGTTACTTGGGCATCAAACCACAATCGCTCAGCAGATTAAGAGCCAGAATCATAGCCAAAAATAAATAACCACGTTCATTTCTTCACTTAAGTGAACGAGTTTAGGGGACAGTCCCACTTACTTTTGACATATCATTTCACGACAAAATGTAAAAGATATGCAAAAGAAGATGTTATGGATGGGACTTGTGTTGATGCTCGCAAGCAGTTTAAAGGTACAAGCCCAGTACAGCAAGGACGACAGTTCCTTCAGGAGACATTTTATAGGCAGCACGCTCTTCATGTTAGGGAATCTGTCTCCCGTCAATAGACCCGATTTCGTGCAGCTAAACTACGGGTACCGCCTCACAGGTCGAGATGTAATTTCATTAGAACTGAAAACCTGGAAGTATGCATGGCCACTCGGCATACATCCGCTTTTCAATGAGGTCTATGGAACAGCAGAGGAAGCATTCCCAGGCGATATCCGTGAGTATGGGTTTGCTTTAGCTTATCAGCGCTTTCTTTGGAGAGGACTTTATGTGGGGGCACACGTGATGCATGCTTGGCAGACATTCACCAACGAAAACGGGGAAAAAGTGGGCAAGGGATTCCAAATCTTCAACACCTATCGTGTGGGGTATCATATCAAGCTTTTCAAGGATCGATTCTTCATCGAACCCTCTATTGCCATCACCCACCGACCTTTTCATACAGAAATGCCCGCAGGGTTTAAGACACAAGATGACAAATGGTCTAAATTTTTATTCGGCGAACCAGGATTCCATTTTGGGTTCAAGTTTTGAGGTGAAGATCGAATCGAGGGAGGGGAATCTAGCGTAACGTGAGTGGAGATGTAATTCCATGTCCTATAGGTTATAGGTAAGGCTCATATAGATTTTTCTTCCCCCTTAGGATTTTGGGATCGATTTTATAGGAATAGCAACTATATCCTCTTAGCTAAAACATGAGAGTTATTGATGAAATACTATCTAATCTATGAATCTCCATGTAGTTCGTCATAGGTGTATGGAAGATTGGGACAGAGTGTCCAGAATGAAAGAAAATCTGAATCTTCGAGAAGCGAAATATGATCTCTCCTAAGTAGGTGGACAGATAAAAACAGGTTGTGTATACTATAGCGTAGCTCCAACAAATGGCGCCAGTTGTGTCATCTTGATGCCGCCACGAAGTCCCGCAATCTTCATAGCGGGAGAA
>JBCBFT010000249.1:0-1911 GCA_038527485.1 Bacteroidota bacterium | reverse complement strand
GCAATCCATTGGATTATCTCGTTTTATATCAAAAGAGGACTTTTTATATAAAAAGGGGATATGGTGTTGTGGAAAAGACTGGGAGGGGCAAAGTCTCAACGAAGTAGTAGAGACGTTGATTTCGACTTACGGATCAGAAGAGACCGAGGAAGTATACTTTTCCTCTTTTTGGAAACGAAGGAAAGGAGAAGGGAATCACAAGGTTCTATTTGATATACTGAAAGCAATAGACCGACACTATGATCAGCCAGAGACGTCAGTTGATCCACCTGGAGAAATCAATGATACGATCCAGCAGCTGTTGGAATTTGACTTGCGCTTAATGGAGTCAAAAGATTCGATCGAGCGAAAAGCAGTTACACTTTCCTACTTTCAGTACCTAAACGAATTGGGAATGGCTCATTCTGCCCATGATTTATTGATGGTGGAACAAAGGAAGGGAATGAACATGGCACCAATAGATAGTCTAATCCAGATCTTAAAGCCTGATATAATCAGTGAGGAAAGGTACTATGAGACCCGCTATAATCAAGATGGTTGGATCATTTACGGGTATGGCAAATGATACAAAACGGGTAAGCGAAAAAAGGATATAATGAGAAAGATCGTCAGCTGTATACGCACTGGGTAACAACGATTATAAACCATAAATTCTCCTAATAGAAATGATACTCCAAAACCAAGCAGAATGGGACCAACTGCTCTTGGAAGCAGAAAAATTAGACCCTAAGGCTCAGTATGAGGTAGGACAAGGCTACGACTGGGGTATCATGGTAGATGAGGTAGAACTCGTTGTACAGGATAAGGAGAAAGCCTATTTCTGGTATAGGAAGTCCTCTGAACATGGAAACCTTGAGGCTACTGTAAGGTTGGCAGATTACCTTTCAGAAGGAGAGGGATGCGAACTTGATATAGACCAAGCGATTGAATTGTATCAACGCGCGATAGCGGAGGGCTCTAGCATAGCAGCCTTCAATTTAGGGACTATTTATCGAGACCAGGGGGAATATGAAAAAGCCTACCAAAGCTATTGTGTATCTTCTCGTTTGTCGGGCGTGGCCGTAATTGAAGTAGCATATTGTCAATACTATGGCGTAGGAGTAGAGAAAAATCGAGTGGCAGCCTATCAGACTTTTCAAACCGTCAGCGAAGATGAATCCCGCAGTCAGAGTCCGCATGATAGGGATCAGGCAAATTATTATTTGGGTAAAATGTCTTTGGAAGGGGAAGTGGTAGATAGGTCGATCTCGGCGGCGAAGATGTACTTGGATCAAGCTAATAAAGACGATGACCATGATCTTGCCCGCGATTTATTGTTTGTTATCGGTTCTTAGGATTGTTGATCCTTTGTGATCGGTTGTCTTTCCCGACGTTTTGGGGTTGTTAGTTGGGAAACTAATAGATTTGGGTGCTGCGTAGCTAGATGGCTACGCAGAGCGGGAGTAAAACCATAAGAAAAGTAGCGCGTAATATGTAGCATTCCCTGTCATTTAGGAATGACTCTGACATGGCAGTTAAACTTATAGTAGAGACATTGATATTAGATCATATTTAAGCTATTACTAGTATAAACCTAGACCATGCACAAGTTCACTTTTTCCTTTATCCTCATAATATTCGTAGGGTGTATCGGCCAAAGGTATGTGTCTACCTATCGCGGCAATTTTGAAGAAAAGCACTATGCATTTCAAAACGCTATTTGGCACAATGAAGAGAAGTATGAATATATCGATGCAATTTGGAAAATAAAGTTTGGGGGCATAAACTACGGAGAGGAGATAGGATTCGAATGGGCAAGAGATACCGTAAACATGAAAGTACTTTTTCAAACTCTGCAATCCATTGGATTATCTCGTTTTATATCAAAAGAGGACTTTTTATATAAAAAGGGGATATGGTGTTGTGGAAAAG
>JBCBFT010000248.1:0-1937 GCA_038527485.1 Bacteroidota bacterium | reverse complement strand
GATGAAATTAATTGTTTCTTATCAAGAACCGTCACGTGGAAATACCCGAATTGCCCACCAGTAAAAATACGCTGGATTACCCTGCCTCTCGAAGGAGAAGTCTGACATAGAGATCATAGATGAAATGTAAGTAGACAGACAGATATAAGAGGTCACCCCGTGAGAGATTTCACTTCGTTCAAGACATCAGACTTTAAAGTACTGATAGTCACGGCCTGGTAAGATTCAATATAACCTAATTGCATCTGTCCGACTGCTTAATACTGTGTAACAAAAGTTTTATACTATAATTTTCGAGCTTAGTAATAGGCTATTTGGGGGCCCGAGGTTAACGTTCGGGATGGCCTAGGAATTCGGAGATAGGGGTCCCGAGGTTTTACGCTCGGGATTGGTTCTTTTTGCCTAATAATCCCGAGTCTAATGCTCGGGACGCTGAAGGTGATTAGTAAATATTAAAAAAACTTGCGTTACAGAGTAATAAGGCATCAGAAAATAAATAAAATGGGAATATTCGGAAGTGGTGTAATATATTCGCTGTGTCAAAACGTGCATAGCCACCAAAGGTATGGAAGCTATGCATATGTTGGAGAACGTTTGAGAAACCTTTCTACATTTACTCAACCTTCGATTCGATAAACTCAATCGCTTCCATGATATTTTGATCCTTCATCAAATCATCAAAGTTGTCCTTCTGCTTGATGAAAATATTTGGTTGGAAATTCTCCGAATAATTCCCATTCATATCTGCCATATAACATGTGGTCAAAGGTGCCTTAACTTGAAAAGGAAGCTCAAACAGTCCGTTTCCTGTCGTAAAACCGTAGCTAGGTTCTCCTATTCGGATGACATTCTCACGCCCTATAAACCCTAAAATGACACACTCGCCCGCACTCGCCGTCCAGTTTCCTGTAATAAGTGCCACAGGCGTCCTGAGATCGGGTTGACCAGATGTAGATACCTTCATTTGTAGATCTTCTCCAGAATAGAATTTTCCCTCCTTCAATTGGTTCAAGACGACGGTTTCTCTTTCTACGTCGAGTTCTTTATAGACAATCTTATCTCCCAAAAAGTGTGAGAGTGCGGCCAGCATCAAATACGCATCGCCCCCAATATTGAACCTCAGGTCTATGACCCAGCCTTTGAGTTCGCGTTCTTTATCCAGTTCTAGGATCTGATCGTACATCTTTTGCGCCTTCAGGTTGAGGGAATCCTTCGGCAGATCCAGGAAAAGCATCCCAGGCAGGAGGATGTACCCATATTGATTGTCCAGTAGAGAAACCGAAAATGGGGTTCCACTTTGATATTTTTTTACAAACTGCTCGCTATAATCTTCATACAGCAGCGGTCTTTGTGTAGCAGGGTAGTGTCTCTCTCCAAAGAAGAGCATACAATGGCTGCATCCGATGCTATCAAACACGTTTCTCGACGCCTGAAGTGCTTCTTCAAATGAAGAATAGGTAGAGGCTTCTTCTTCGAATTGTGCTTGGATTTCGTCCCAGTTTGAAACTTTTCCTTTGTTCAGATACTCTGATTTCAGCACTTGAAACAGGCTATCAGAGAAGGTGCGAATGCTGTCTGCTTGTGTAAGGCTTTGCGCTTGTACGTGTAGCGAAACAGATAGTACGGATGTGAGGATAATCGTGATCAAAAGTGACTTCATATGCATTAATTTTTGTTGGGTCAATGATAGGAAGTCTTTTTTATCAATCTTCTGTAAATGAAAGGATTGGAGTCCTAAAAGAAGATTTTTGGACAAATTACTTGTCTCTTTTTCTGTACTGAGCGGGTGTCAGGGAAGTATACTGTTTAAAAGTGGCATGAAAGGAAGATTTTGATTTGAAACCTGCCTCCTGCGCGATGGCCTCTAAGGTATAATGCCCTGACACCCGCTCAGTACAGAAAAAGAGACAAGTAATTTGTCCAAAAATCTTCTTTTA
>JBCBFT010000247.1:0-1948 GCA_038527485.1 Bacteroidota bacterium | reverse complement strand
CTCAAAGTTCAAGACGAAAGTCGTATTGGAAGCGCTCAAGGAGCGTTCTAGTCTATCGGAATTAGCCCAAAAGTACGATCTTCATCCACAGCAGATCAGTACTTGGAAGCGAGATTTTCTTTCTGGGGCCGAGTCTGTTTTTGACAATGGTAAGCCTAGTAAGAAGAGTGAAGCGGATCAAGAAAAAGATCGCTTGTTGAAGACCATCGGTCAGTTGAAAGTAGAGAATGATTTTTTAAAGAACGCCTTGTCATAGACCGCCCAGAGACAAGGCAGCGGCGGCAGCTGGTTGATTCGACGCACGACAAGCTTAGTATCAGCCAGCAGTGCCAATTATTGGGTGTTTCTCGCTCTGGATTGTATTACCAAGCCTGTGGAGAGAGTGAACTCAACCTCGAACTAATGCGCTTAATTGACGAGCATTATCTAGCTCATCCCTACAAAGGGGCCCGTCGGATGCATATCTGGCTGACCAAAGATAAAGGCTACAAAGTCAGTAAAAACCGGATAAAACGGCTCTATTACGATGTAATGGCCTTACAATCTCTCTTGCCTGGTCCTCATACCTCCAAACGGAATCAGGCGCACAAGGTCTATCCCTATTTGCTCCGAGAGTTGGAAATTGATCACCCTAATCAAGTTTGGGCCACCGATATTACCTACATCCCAATGGCCAAGGGGTATATGTATTTGATGGCCATTATCGATTTACACAGTCGTTTTGTGGTTGGATGGTCGTTATCTAATTCGATGGATGCAGCCTGGGTGAAACGCTGCCTTGAAGCAAGCATTGACCAACATGGGAAGCCTGAGATCCTCAATACCGACCAAGGTGCGCAATTCACCAGTAAGGAGTTCACCCAGTTTGTGTTGGACAAAGGAATTAGGCTGAGCATGGATGGGAAAGGCCGGGCCACGGACAATGCCTTCATCGAACGATTATGGCGAAGTGTCAAATATGAGCATGTCTATCTATATCCCCATGAGGATGGAATTCAACTCTATCAGGGATTGAAGGAATACTTCTATCGGTATAATTTTGAACGAAGACACCAGAGTATTCAAGATGAAGTCCCAAGCAGTTGGTATCGGCCTCTATCAATCGCAATGAGCAGAAAAGCTGCTTAGTGATTTTATTAACGTTCTTTACACTGTTAACTGTCTAAACTTTTGGGTACAGTACCAACCAATAGGTGTAGAATACTGATTGAAATAAAGGTTCTTATCATTTTTCTACCAAATCATTTCTTCTCGGATTCTGAAAAAAATCACTGTAATCAAGCAACCGCGCCCTTCTGAGTAGGATGCATATTATTATGCTTAGTAGCACGATTCTTTTACGCCCACTACTCTACTCCACCGCTACTATTTTTCTGACGAATCATTTCTGCTAGAATTTTGGAAAAAAATCGCTGTCACTAAACAGCCATTTCCTTCTGCAAAGGGTGATTATTATTTTGCTAAGTAGGCAGATTCTATAATACACCTCGCACTACCCTAATTCTATTACTTCTCGTAATTATCTTATTTTCAGACATTTACCCCAAAAAAGAGAGCAAGTAGCCGCCCGAGATTGCTTACACAAACCAGTCATTTCGCCCGAAGGGCATATATCTTGGCGACTAACGACCGGACTATGTGCTGCATGAGGAGCTTGCGACGAAATGTAGCTCATAGACCATGTTACTGGCATAAATATCTCACTTTATTTCTATAAAGGCGACTTTTCGTTTAGGCATTATCGGGTGGCATCCTTCTTTCCATTGCAACGCATGCTTTTTGCGCAATTTTTTGAACGATTTTATTGCTCAAAAGTGTAGTTGGGGAATTTTTCAAGCATTGGAACCGAACGATTCGATTACTCAACAGCATGATTGGAATTTTTAGAGCCTTAGAATCGGATGATTCAATTACTCAACAGCATGATTGGAATTTTTAGAGCCATTTT
>JBCBFT010000246.1:0-1967 GCA_038527485.1 Bacteroidota bacterium | reverse complement strand
ATATAGAATATGTCTGTTACATTTTTTGACACATTTTAGAAATCTTTGATTGTGATATGAATAAACTTTAGGTGATCTGTAATAAGGGCAAAAGCGTCATTGAATTCTATCTTAGGTGGAGTTGGGTCTAGGGAAAGACAAAATGGATGAGATAGATAGGAGAATCTCTGGTTGCTATTCCTGGTATTTACATATGTTAAAAGTTCCCCCAAAAGACTGCTCATCTTGTGGTAAGAGTGAGTTTTTCAATGTAGAGACGTCGATTTATCTCGTCTCCACATTGAAAATGAATCCAATCTGAATTCATTTGTAATAACCACTATTTCATACCACTTTGAAAAAATCACTCAATGTCTTGTAAAATCTAGTGAGACTTGTCCTAGTTGGGAGCCCTGCCACCTGCCCGTCGCCCAGTTGCATAATGATCTAATCCTCAATTTTTGGTGCGATGTTCATCGTGAAGAATCGGCTTTTCACATGTTAAGCTACTTCCATTCCGTCATAGTATGATGGGTCCTAGTAAGTAGCATCTTTGTGTGAAATGGGCTATTCTGAAAGGACTTATCCTTGCTTAAACAGGAGCTTGGTCTGTGCAGGATCTTGGCTCGTCTCAAGTGATTGATGTACCCGTTTCACAAAAGCATTGTCAGGCCAAATGGCGAGGTAATTGTTGCAAAAGTCAAGCGCATCTTCATAGGCTTCAGCCTCTATCGCTGTATGGATGGCAATTCGATACGCACGCTCATAGCTGGGTTTTCTCACCCCAATAAGCGTTTTGCTGTACTTATGTGCTTCCTTGTACTGGCCAAGTAAAAAATGGGTCGTCAGCAGATGTAAGACATTGCGACTGAGATTATACTGATACTTATAAGCTTCTTGAAAATAGGGTAGGGCCTTGGCTCGGTCATTTTCTTCATTCGTATAATACAGACCTGCTTCACATAGGATGTCTGCAAATTCTATATCATTTCCGATGATCGCATAAGGGCGAAGGACCTCAAGCGTTTCCAAGCGTTCGGATTGAGCCTGACTAGGGCTGCGAAGAAGATCGGCCGAAAGGTGCATCATCGTGCTTGCACCGATCCAGTAGGTTTTGAATACATGGCGTCCCATAGGACGGAGTCTATTAACCAAGGTTTCTTCTTGTGCGTTGCCCAAAATCCAGGCCATCCCCATGATGCCTAAGGCAAGTATGGCGCCTATCCACCGCTGGGTTTGCTTGGGCTTAACCTTGTGAAGTAGCAAAACCGTAAAAACCATCAAAGGAATAGCAGGTAAGGAAAAGAGATCCCAATCACAGACCATAGATAGAAGAGGATTCAGGACAAAAAAAGCAGCGGCATACATCAAGCTCGTGAAGCCTAGGATGAATATCGTTGGCGCATTCCATAGAGGTTGCTTACCTTTTGTCAGGAGAACCGCTCCCAGCAAGAATATGGCTACAGGGGACCATATGCCTAGGAGATTGAGATAATCTCCAATATGCGCGAGGCTCAATAGATTATACCTGTCTAGTGGAGGACCTTCATTTGTATAAAGAGGGAGAAACAAAGCCTCTTCCAAGGTATCCTTTGTAAAGGCTCTGGGGCCATCATGATTTTTAAAAATGAAGAAATAGATCCCCATACCTGCGAGTAACCCTATCATCATGAGCCATAGACCTAATTTCTGCCAAGTGAAAAATCCTCTCCATGCCGCTCGCTGCTTGTAGACAATGACCATCGTCGTAGGAATGAGGAGGAGAAAAGAAGTGATGTGAAACTTGAGGCAGACTAGAAGTAAGAGCAAAATAGTCCATGGAAATCCTTTTGTATCTTGCTCTATATAACGAAGGAGGCCCCGGCTATATAGCAAAAGACTCAGATAAACAGGACCATAGTATTCGTAGTGTCCATAAAACATCTGTGTGCAAGGAGCGGTCAGTCCCATGATGAGAAGCATCCAGCGAGAAGCGTTGTCTGTGACTC
>JBCBFT010000245.1:0-1997 GCA_038527485.1 Bacteroidota bacterium | reverse complement strand
GTGATTTTGGTGACGGGTGAACCCGAACCGCTCGGCAGCAAGACAACTTGTCCGCGCGCCTGTGCCTGCATGCCTCCTGTCTGTGTGAGGTCGAGGACCTTCTGCCTTAACTTGGTCCCGTCCGCACTGTAGATATATACAATGGCTTCGTTAGCCCCTTTTTGTACATAGGTCGGTTTGTTGAGGTGGTTGTAAAGGACACTGAGGCTACGATTCAGATCCTGAATCATGTTGCCATTCGCGTCGTAGCTGTAGTCGATACCTGCATGTCCATCCTGGAAGTGGTCAATGTCTGGTAGGGATATACACGATCCCTCCGAGCCTTGACAGGATGTTGATTTATGTAGTTTCGTTTTTGCATATGCTTTTCCTTTATCTCTGCTTGCAGATCGTCAAATCAGACCACTTCACTACTCCTAAGTATGAATCCAACAATTAACCCCATAATACACATTACAGAAAGGTAAATCTGATCTTGACCACTGATATGTGAAATGACAGTATTATCCTATAAGTTCTACGTGAATCTTGGTAATTTTCATCAACAGAAAATGATGCTAAATGGGATCAAAGAAATCTTGTAATCCCCATTAGTATCTATTTTTTTTGCTTCATTTGAAGATAAACTTGAAGAATAACACCTGTAGCAATGAGAATCGTACCTAAAATGTTATGGTTAATAAACTCACTAAATAAATAGTAAGACCCAACAATCATTAAGAGCAGTCCATAAATATAAATTTTCTGATATTTGAATAAGAGCCAATGAGTAGAGAGTATCATTGAAATCACTAATAGCATCAAAAACTGTGGATCGGTGTTTCTAGCCAAACCAATTAAAAGGCTAAAAGTGACCAGATTAAAAAAGGGAAGTTTTGATTTCATAGTTATTCTATTTTTACTTGTTGTGCTGTAATATTGTGCTCCGCATTACCATTAAAACCTAAGTCTATACCCCACCAATCTCCTTGTGGATCAATATAATTTAAAATACTCAAACTAGATTCATTAGTCCTTGAAGGAGTTAAGCTTACCTTTGGGTCTCCATTACCATCTAAAGATGCATTTCCATAATATGTAAAGACAGCTGTCCCAGGTAATATTACCTGAGAAGTAGTGGAACTGTAAGAGCCACTTAACTTTACACTGGCAGCATCACCTCCTGCTTCTTTTTTTCCCTCAGCTTCTACCCCAAAGGCATATCCAGATTCCTTGTTAGCTTCCCCTGTGGTAATCACTAGTTTATAGATAAAATTTCCCTCATCATCTAAAGGTGTTAAAATTGCTTGAGAAACGTAATTTGGTGCATTAGAAGTAGGATTTTCACCAACCTCATTCACCGTTGTTTTAACCTCTCCCTCTTCATTTATAGTCTGTGTAACTTTAAGATCCATCTGACTATTTATTACTTCTGCATCGGTAAATAAATCTTCTTCCTCAACTTTTACCTCTATTTGTGCGCTCTTTTCTACTTTCTTTTCGTCTCTCTCTTTCTTTTTTTCCTCTTGGGCAATTCTTCTAACTTGAATTGATTCATAAGACGTGCTATTCCTAGCAAAAGATACCATTCTTCCGTCAGGATCCACAAAAATAATGGGATTATTCAATGTATAGTTATACGGACTCATCCCCGTATACTTTTCTGCCAAGGCATCCACCCCATTCCATCTCCCTATCGTCGGGTCATACATCCGTGCGCCGTAGTCGTACCATCCTAGGTCCAACTCGTCCTGCATTTCTTTGCCGTTGTAAAGATACTGATTTTCGGGAGGGGCGACTGTGGAGAGATCGCTGCCATGCCTAGCCCCGAAAGGATAGTACCCCCTCACAACCTGTACGACGTCTAGCCCTGCCACAGGGTCGGGGTTGACCCTGCCGTCGTGGTCTCCATCACCGAAAACGACTCTTACATTTCCCAGATGATCTGTGAGATTGTACTGGTAGTGAAACTGCCCCTGCTCCCAGACACAACGCCCCCTGGCATGCTGAAGATGCAC
>JBCBFT010000244.1:0-2046 GCA_038527485.1 Bacteroidota bacterium | reverse complement strand
GATCCATGGCCCTGTTCTACAATCTCTGTCAGAAAAAGTCTTAGCTCACGTGCCTTTACATAGGCGGGTATCTGGTCATTTATTTTTTTTAAGTCAGGGCAACTGCAATAATTTGAGGTAGGAAGTGTCATACCACTTGAAGCATATTCTGTGATAAGATCCCAAGATCTGATATGGACTAGTGGTTCATGGGAAGAAGGTGTTCTTGCAAAGAATGAAATAGAATCTAGTCTTTTACTTCCTTGTAGATCGTCTCTGTCACTAGTAAAAAATTTTATCAAATAGTGTTCAGACTCTATAGATTCTATTTGTTTGGTATATACTTCTGAATAGGTAGATTTTGAAGACTTCTCTAGATAAGCAATGCCACTGATGGGGGGCTGACCTGCTTGACTCAATGAGGGCGTGTGTCTTTCATAAGCATATCTAGTAGAAGTTTCGAGCACATCAGAAAATGTGAAGTGTATTTCACGACCCATTGGCGTTTCTATTTTTGACAAGTGCCATCCCGTAGGAACTACTTCTGGGTAGAGAGATATATAACTGTCGTCATTAATACCATTAGGCCCTACCACGAAAGTAGTATCCCATGATTTGCTCATTTCTAGTTGGTCAAAAGTATAGGTGAATCCCGCATCGTTCGTCACGACAAACTTTGAGATATTCATCCCAAACCAATCTTCATAGGGAATATTGCCATTTAAGATTTCTTCGAGATCGTAGAGCATTCCCGTGGGTTGATGGGTGGTGGCGTCTATCTGAGACATGAAATAAGTGACTTCAATATCTTTATTTGAATAAAGCTTGGGAAGACCGTCATGCCCTATAACGAACTTAAATGAGAGTCCAGGAGCATTCACAAAGAATAGGTCTGGCTCAGAATCTAAGATTGATTTTCGAGTATCCATTGAATCTAAGCCCACATATCCTTGCCCCAATGGATCTGTTGCGTAGTCTAATGGTAAACTGCCAAGATCTGCACTTCCAGGAGTAATGGATGGATACCCAATGCCAAAATTGGGGCCTATATTTTGTAAAACAACAGCTACGCTGTCATTTATCCTCCTCGTGATGTCTCCAGGATCAAGGAGGGGGAATAAGTCACTGTAGAAGTTATGTCCATAGGACACTTGGATAGTAGAGGGATTAATCGCAGATGTACCTTGTATAGTTTGTACTCCGAAAGACACTCTGGAAAGTCTGGGAAAGCTCAGAAATCTCAGATAATCTGTTTCTCCAACAGTGACAGCAGGAAATGTCGAACAGACCTTCCGCGCAGAGTGGGGATGAATCCAACCGATTCTCCATACGAATGGGATATCATTTAGAGTTTGATACATACTGATCTGTTCGGTCTTTCGGGAAAATACATCATCGGGAAGTCCTCTCACTGACCTCGTGATTACCCCCCCGCCAGATAAAGACCAGCCTAGACCTACCCAGCTTGCTTCTTGATCTACCTTGATCCCAGAAGCATGATAATTCAGACTTATAGGGATGGCTATTTCTTGTTCTTTGATGGATTCTAGGGGAATGGAAATGGGAATCAAACCATTCTTCGAGACGACAGGAAAATTTATGTATTGGCCTAAAGAGGCTGTAGTAGGGGAAGGGACTGAATGATTAGAGAAATCGTAAGGATTTAACTCTATTGGATCCTGCGATGGGAAAGGATTTCCAGGAAATACCTGTGCGTGAGCTCCAGGAAGCCACCAGAGACATAAAAGGAGACATATACTCCCGTAAAAATATTTAAGTTTATTCATGGTAAATGATGTGTAGGGTGTAATCAAAGGTTGAATATGATCGTATGGAGTTTTTGTTAAGAATTAGCTCTTTATCCTAAATTTCTATTGCGCTATGATGCTTTCTATATGGGTAAAATAGCTCTATGTCATGCTTGCCAAAACTTATGGCCTTTCATGCTTATCAGGCTATGGGTTAGTTTTACTTCGTTTAAAGAAATCGTGTCCTCCCAGCGGGATAGATACATTGGGTATTCCGGTAAAATGGCTGACGGGTATTTCTCCGTACTTACCCAGTGCG
>JBCBFT010000243.1:0-2095 GCA_038527485.1 Bacteroidota bacterium | reverse complement strand
GTGTAAATTCTGGAAAGGCGCAAATGAATTTACACTCGGCAACAAAGACATTTGAGTTATCTTCTGAATACTTAAGAATAATATCTGTTTTTCCTCTTTTATTAAAAGTCTCTCCAGTTGCCGTAACAGATTCGTATCTTGTTTCAAGTATGAATAAGAACTGGTCTCTTAATCCTTCTTCATCTCAACCAAAAGTTGACAAAGGAAAAGAGTTTTCATCTACACCTACTATGGCTAAAGAAATGTACTCAGACATTTTAAAAGTAATTTATGATGCAGGTAAAAGTATGGAAAAAAAACCCGCTTTGTATAAAGGTTAGGGCCTACGCATTATAACTAATTTCCAAAGACAAGCTGTTGTAGGACTTTGGGATTCCATGCAGCTTTGAGTCTGGCGGTTTTGACTGAGAATTTTCCTTTGTTTGCTTTAATCATGTTTAGGGCCATTTTTCTGAGCAGTGCCATATTTTGCGGAGCATGATCGGTTCTAATGCGAGATTGATCTTCATGGAAAACGACATCCAAGATCCAATGTAGGGAGTTTTCAATGCCCCAATGACTTCTAATGGCCATATTCAGCTGTTTTGCAGTACCTCTGTATGAAGCAATATAATAGCGGGTTTTTTGCTCCATCTTATCATGAATCCATCTACTTGCCTGAATTTGAATGATTGCTTGGAGCCCTCTCCATTTGTTGTAAGAGCTGAGCGTCTCCACATCATAGGCTACATGGCAGATCCGTTGTTCGATTCTTCCATGTCCTTTATCCCAACTTTGGTCTTTTTGGGTTTCAACGAAGAGAAAGTCACTCTTGGCTTCCTCTTCAAAGAACTCGACTATTTCCTCATACAAACGGCCTTGATTTTCCTTTACCGCTAGAATGTACGCTCCTCCTTGCTCAATAATCTGCTCGGCAATCGCCCGCTGAGTTCCCATGGCATCTATAGTAACAATCTGATCCTTAATATCTAGCAATGATAAAACCTGAGGAAGAGCAGTGATTTCATTGGACTTCTCATCGACTTTTTCTTGGGCCAAACACAAGCCATTTTCATGGGCCCAGGCACCGACAAGGTAGAACCCATAGCGACCCGAGCCAACATCTTTCATCCCTCGAAGTTGTTTCCCATCTAGAGAGATCACTTGTCCCTCACTCAAAACAACCATCTCAGACATCCATCTGTGAAAACATTGGGCAAATATCTCTGGATCCATCTGCATGAAAATACGGCGAATCGTATCATGAGAGGGAATGCCATGTTTCAAGGGGACATATTGGCGGAGCCACTCCAGGCGTTCTTTGCCGAACTCTTCCAACTCACTGAAGCCGTCTGCTCCGCTGATCATCCCACAAAGGCTCAGAAACAGAATATCAACTAGTTGATGACGTTTACATCTCTCGACTCGCCAGTCATCAGCAGCAGAGAAAATTTCTTCAATGAAGGGTTGAGGTAGATTGCTTTCCATTCAGAAAGCTAATCCTTATTTTTATAATGCGTAGGCCCTATCCACCTATAGGTATCACCTAATCTTCTTCTCATCCTTATTTGTGTTCGCATACTGCCAGATCATTTCCCCCTATAGGGTGGAAACAGGAATCTCAATGGGAGATATTCAAACCCATACACCTGCTCTAGCGGTAATATAATGCGGGTTATGAGCTAAGCTAGCTGCCTGAACCTGTAAGCTTGATGCTTTTCATTTGCACACTACTTTGATCTTTGTGATCTGCCCCCTTTAAATGGTACTGGGCCTGATTTGAAAAAGTCTCACGTATCCAACAATTCCCCTCTGTATTACCTATTTCTGAAGGATGACGGTTTTTGAAAGCCTAAGACAGTTTTTGAAAGCAAAAGGCTGATTTTGAAAAGATAGGATGGTTTTTGAAAGTGATTTATCGCACACCCCCCGCCATTATTGTCGTGTAAATGAACAATTGAGGGGTGGTGTGAAAAGAATAAAAGTCAAGTCGATTCAAAGCTTTCACACTGAATCCAGACTTCTAACAGTAACTGAAAACTACTGCTAGTTGACGCACACTTTTTTCAACAACGATCCTCTAAGACCTCATTACAATCTTTTAATTGAAAAATAT
>JBCBFT010000242.1:0-2159 GCA_038527485.1 Bacteroidota bacterium | reverse complement strand
ATGCTAACTACTTGGATTGAAAGGAAGTCTGATTGATGAAATCATCATCTGTCAGTGCTTCCATAAATGCTTTGAGTGCATTTTTCTCAGATGCTGTCAGACCCAGTGGACGTACCCATTCACTTTGGTTGAAATGCCCCGAACCTCCTCTATCAAAAAAATCTAGCACCTGATCTAGGGTCTCGAACCTCCCATCATGCATGTATGGAGCTGTCAACGCAATATTTCTTAAGGTAGGTGTTTTGAATTTGCCAATATCTGCACTGTCTAGCGTTACGCGAAACCTTCCGGCATCTTCCTCATAGCCTGTCAACCCTATGTTTTGTAAAGAAAAGTCCGTAAAAAGTGGAGCTGGATGACACTGGGCACAGTTGAGACGATCATCAAAAAATAATTCCATTCCTCTCTTCGCCTCTTCGCTAAATAAGGTGGATTCTCCTTCTCGTAGGTGAAAATCGTAAGGGGAATTGCCTGAAATCATCGTTCGCTCAAAAGAGGCAATCGCTCGGACTAGTACCCACATACTCATAGGTCTTCCATAAGCTTCCTGCGCTAGGCGATTGTATTCCTCATCCAATACCAAACGATCCTCCAGTTCTCTTGCAGTAAAATCCATTTCATCTGGATTTTCAATAGGACCGATCACTTGTAGTTCCAATGTGGGGCTGCCCCCTTCGGCAAAAAAGTAAGGATGAAAGCCTACATTGGCTAATGTAGGGGAGTTGCGCAAGCTCAAACGCTGATTGATGCCTATGGAGCGAGGGACGCCATCCGTAAATGCCAAGGATTGCAAGTGGCAACTGGCACATGAGATCGTACCATCGCGTGAGAGTGAGGGATCAAAGAATAATTTTTTGCCCAAGGCTATTCGCTCCTCAGTCAAGGCATTATTTTCAGGTATCTCCATCTCAGGAAATCCTTCTGGAATTTCTAGCTCAACAGACGTCATCACCATGACAGGAGCCTCCTGCTTACAAGCAAGAAGGCCAAAAAGTAAGATCAATAACCACTCAAATCGCTTAGACATAGCTTGATGAGGAAAAAGCGTAGACTCCCCAACAACAGGGAGTCTACTAAACCTAATGGAAAGAAAATAATTCTTCAAGAAGACGTTAGGCTAAAAGACATCAGATGCAGGACATCCAATACTTATGCGTCCTATTCCTCTTTGATCTCTTTTTTTAGTTTCTCGGACTCCTTATTGTACAGAGAACATAGAGGCCATGTTTGCAACGGTACGGTTGGCCAACTCGGGCACATCGCCTGTATGCGTGATATAGTCTACCGAGAGGTCGATATTGGTAAAGAGTTTGGCAATGTCGAGTGTGATATTGACAGGGACTTCTGCAGAGTTTACATCAGTACTGAAGGACAAAGAAACGGGCGTCAAGTTGCTGTCTTTCCCGATATGAAATTCCATTGCTGCTTCGGGTGTTCCATCACCGTCTGCATCTACCAAGCCATCTACGCGTAGGAAAATATACCCCTTATCCCAGCTCCAATGCATGCTAGGAGCCTGAAAGCTCAAAGGATTAGAAGATTCGTAATCCTCAGGGTTGAGGTGATTGGTCGTCGAGTCTACCCCTAGATCAAATCTAAAGGCATCTTTTGTTCCAGTTGTAGCTTCGCCAAGGGTGATCGTTTCCTGCTCAGCCTTGATCAGGTAGGCCCCTTCAAGAGCGTCTGTTCCTAGCTGTGCACCTGTCATGTAGAATTGGAAGGTGTTGAAGGAAACCTTTACGCCTCCGATCTCATAAACCTGACCTACAACAAAGTTTTCGTTTCCCACTACTGAGTTGAGATTCAGACTGATCATAGGAAACTCACAATCTCCGCTGTCCTCTGTCGCATCTGGCTCATAGTTGAGCGATCCTGGCTCAAGACAGCCTTGCTTGTTGCAAGAAGACAAAGCAAATACCAATATGACAGAAACAATATATGTAAAAATACGATTGGTTGTTAATTTGTTCATTACCTGATTGTTAATTGTATCGATAAAAAAAGTGGTCGAAATAATAGGGTTTTAAGGTTGACAGACAAAAGACCGAAGCAATGTCGATCGGTTGCCGTTGTGATCATCCGCTTCAATGAGCAGGAGATACGTTTTCGTTTCTTTACTCTCGAGTATCAGTTCTTCACGGACGCTCAGTGATCGCTCA
>JBCBFT010000241.1:0-2197 GCA_038527485.1 Bacteroidota bacterium | reverse complement strand
CTCAGTGGCTCTACGACCTCCGATCAGTCCTGCCATGGCCAGCTTGCCCAGGTAGCGACCAACATTCGTCTTGTCCCTGTGTCCCGATTGGATATCGGCGTTATTGATCCACACGATATTGGTGATCGGTTCGCAGTCGTTGATCTGCTTGGCTTGCTGAGCGGCCCAGCAGCGCAGAATGTTGTAGAGTACATTGACTTCCCCGAGTTGAAGCCTCCTAGGGTGATTCTTGCGGTAGGTCGGTGTGGGGAACTGCTCGTTGTGGGTCATGATCCACCGATCGAGCGTTCCCCTCACCGCGTTGTAGAGCGTGCCGTGGTACACCTTCGGGATACGCACGACTTGAGCAGGGGCGGGTAATTCTTTCATGCCGTTGGGACTAATGCAAAGTCTTCTTCGAATACTACCCTCCCTCCTCTATGGAGCTTCAGGTAGGGACCCACAGCCGCGCGGAGCTTCTCCGCATTTCCATATCTCCTCTTCAAAAATCCATACAGCCCAGAAGGGAAACTCTTCCGTATCGGGATTGCATAGGGAGGGGAAATGCACAAGAACTGATCCTCGCCATCATGGGCGAACTCAAAGCCTGGAAAGGCTTCATAGGAGAACGTGTGGACTACCACCTCCTCAGGCACCAGTCCAAGAACAGTGACTTTACGCTTCATCATCCTTGTCATTTGTGGACATAAAGAACCTGCCCCTCCCGAAGGAGGGAGCAGATCACACGCCCAAGTGAAATGAAATAGTGGTGGTCCAGGAATCGAACCTAGAAGAAACCATTCCACCAACCCCAGTCAACCCCTATTTGACTGGTTTCTGCACATCTAACAATCGCCTAAAAAACAGCCTGATTACTACACAAATCTTCTATACTATCTGACTCTATTCTGTCGATAGGCGGGAGAGAGGCAATTCCTCCCTCCCTTGCTGCACAACTTATGAAAAGTCAGCTTTGGGTCTCTTCGCGTTTTTCCTCGAATTTGAGCTGGTCGGCTGTGAAGACAATATCCCTGGAGCCTAGATAGGAATGCTGATAAGTATGGTAAAACATTCCTCGCTTCTTGGGGACCTGCTCCACCGTGATCTGCTGACCGATCATCAGTTCCTCCCGCCGCTGTTCGCTACAGAGCGTCTGTATTGTTGCTTGCATGATAAAATGTTGGTTAAGTAGGAGAGAGGTAATTCCCCTCTCCCTGCTGCTTGACTAAAAATAAGTCAGGTTTGGGACTGTTTAAACTTTTTATTTCTGGTTCATGCTGTCATACCATAAGATTTATCAATGACAGCTAATTCAAAACTTGCGTTATCTCTTAGACTTTCTGCCAGTGAGAAATCAGGGTCACATAGTTGCTGGATAGTACAATGGAGGTGATTACAAAAGAATAATGCCTCCTCCATATACATCCTCTTCCTTCCTCGGACAACTGCGTTGAACCGATTTCTTGCAACATTATCGTTTTTGAATGCTAAGCTTTTCCATGCCTCCCGCATTTCCTCATACTTGGATTTAGGTATTTCTCCTAATCGATCATAAAAGTTTAACATGTGTGACATTATTTTACGACATTCACATCAATTAAGTGTGAATTACTTTCTTATGTTTCACATAGTTACTAATTGAGAACTTTATTTCCAAATACGAACACGCGAATTTTTTTGGTCATGAACGAGCGGCTGAGATTTCTTAGGAGAAACCGTAACTTACACCAGCAGGATATTGCAAATCTTTTAGGGATTACCAGAGCCGCATATTCTAAGTTGGAAGGTGGCCAAATTCAACCTTCACCTGATAAACTAAAAATGTTAAGTGCTTATTATCAGGTATCTATAGACTGGATAGTTACAGGAGAAGAATTTGACAGCGAAGGAAGGAATACCACTCCTGAGATGATTGAGCATCCTAGTTCAAAGCAAATCCATCAAGATAATTCGAATCTTAGTAAGAAAGTAGAAGTGTTGGAAGAGGAAATAAATTTTTTAAAAAAAGTCGTTGGAAAGTTGATTGATGAAGAGAAAAAATAGTTTGTCAACGTTGACAAAATGAGTATAAAAATCACTTATGCACAATCATTGACAAACCACTAATAATTGATTATCAATTACTTACAATACTCTCATGCTATTTGGTTCGATTCCTGGCGCTGGTACCACCCCCTCCCAGAATGCTGTATTGGCCGATTTTAGAAAAATCGTCGCA
>JBCBFT010000240.1:0-2256 GCA_038527485.1 Bacteroidota bacterium | reverse complement strand
GTCCCAAGCTGGTTCATTGTCCTGAAGGGACAGTGTCATATAGCATGTGGAGTTTAGTCCCATGCTCAAAGCTGTCTACTTAAGTGAGAAAGTCGTTTAAATGAACCCTTCTACTTCCTATTGAACAAATAGATGATGATCGAGCCGTTGACCCCGAAATGATCCATCTCGTCAAACAGGCGTCCCTGTGTAGCGCCAGCTCCATTCAAAGCTTCATTGAAGGGCTCAAAATCTACAGGGGAGAAGAAGACAAGAAAGTAAGGCTCCAGTGATAAGGCGACATAAGAAGGGGCCTTGAATCGCAAGGGGAGGTGTAGCTTGAACCCAAATTTCCAATCGTCAGAAATGACAGGCAGCGCGTCTGTCTCTGAAAATGAGGCCACAGGCACACGTGACAACTGCGTCTGAAAGTTATTCATCGTCAAGCCTGTACCTACCCCCACAGCGAAGAAGTCGAAGTCGATCAACTCCGTCGTCAAATCTAATCCTATAGAGCTTCCAGAAAAGCCAACGGTCGTCCGTATGAGTTCTCCCTGCGCATTTTCTCCCGTTGCAAAAGTCGTCCCAGATAAGAGGTGGCCATGCAAACGGAAACTCGCCCGCCGACGGTGGTATCCTATACCTGCCGAAAATCCATCCGTCCAACGAATGTTACCCATTTGGGGATTGTCATCTGGATTGTTGGGTATATATGTACTATCAATGGTGAAGTTCATCACTCCAGGGTTGAGATTGCTGAAATTGTATCCAAACTGGAGGGAAATATTAAAATCATCGATTTGGGCAAATGTGGCGGTACTTCCGAAACACAATGCAGTCAAGAGTAATAGGAGACGTTGTTTCATCTAAAGTATGCTTAATAAGGTATATACAAATGGAAGGAAACTTTGCTAAGAGACGAAACCTAGGCCATAGGGGTTGTCTCCCAGCTTGCGCATCGGCTTAATTTAAAAGTCGCCATACGAGCGTCTTGAGTAGGTGACGCTCACTTGTATGTGTGGGAATCAAGCCCTTAAGTGTTCGATCTACCTCTTCGATGTACCCCAGGTTGCGATAGACAATCCCCAAAGGGTAGAGAGAGCTGGCCCTGGCGTAGTCTCTGGCCTGGAAATAATTGACGCCTAGTTTATGTTTGATAGAGTTGGAATCGCGGAGCTGATGTCTGTGAACTAAGGCCACGTAGTGGAAGAAGCGAAACAGGTTGGACACGACCAAAGTAGGCGCATGAATTTTCGTATTTTGGGTCAACCTGTCAATGATCATATGTGCCTGAAAGACCTTGCGATGACTCAAGGCGCCAATCAATTCGAAGACATTGAATTCTTTGTCTACATTGATCATCTCAAAAACAAAGGCCTTCGTCAATGTATCCTGTCCTGTAGCCTTCAAGAAGACCCACATTTTCTCCAACTCATTCTCGATCAAGTTCAGATTAAGGCCGAGATTGGTCACGAGGATATCTGCAATTCCAGGTTCGCTTTTGAGTCCACTGGTCTTGATAATCCTCTCTACCCACTGTGTGACATCGCGATCATAGAGTTTTTTGGCGTGTAGATCTACGCCTCCATGTTTGCCCAAGGCAGTGACAGCGGCTTTGGGAAGTGCCACCCTTCGATCCTTAAATGCCATCACCAAAACGGTGCTGGGTACAGGCTGAGAAAAGTAGGGAACCAGTTTCTCGATCTCATTCTTGGGCATCCGATGCGCTTCCTTGAGGATGACCAATCGGCGTTGTGCCATGACGGGGAAGCTGCGGCAGGCGTTGACAAGCTGGCTAGCTGAGGTCTCAGGTCCATACATCAGGGTCCGATTGAAGGCATCTTCTCCTGGTTGGAGAACGGCCCCTTTCTCATCGAGTGCTTCTACAATTTTATCTATAAAATAGGTTTCCTCTCCGTGTAGGTAATACACAGGAGCAAACTTTTGGGCACTTATATTTTGAATGATTTCCTGAAAGGCCATAAAATCTCTACGAAAATGGTTCGGTCAGGGGAAGCCTCCTTTCACGGCAAAAGCTTCTCTCCCACCTTTACTTAGCAACGCTCAAAGTTAAACGCATTCCCTTTGTCAGGAAAGAAAATATCTCCACATTATGTGTATCTCCTTTGGAAAGATCTCTTTTCGTTTCTTTTGCTACTGAAAAGGTGTCATTTGCCGCCACATATCCTGAAAAGCTTTTTGGTAGGGCTTTACCAAATCGGGTTGATCTGTCAGGAGGATATTTTCCTCATTATTTTCGGCGGCAGAACGCGTCCA
>JBCBFT010000239.1:0-2296 GCA_038527485.1 Bacteroidota bacterium | reverse complement strand
TGTTGGAGTGTAACGAAGTCTCCCATGTAAAAAGGAGCTAGCCATGCGTACATGTGCGCATTCACTTTTTGGATGTCTAATTTCATCTGGTTCTCATACCAATCTCTCTTGTCATGCCATTGGGAGACAATATGACCGTCAGGATTCCCCACTTTTGAAATGCAAAGCGTCGATTTTTGGAGGCGGGCATAGCATTGCTCGATACGCAGTAAGACGGGGTGTAGCTGTTGAAATTCTTGCCAAGAACGCATAAAGACTGTCTGTTATCTAGTTTTTAGGACGAGGTGTAAGTTTTACTCGAAAAGCTGTCGTTTTCTTCAGGTGTATGAAAAAAGATACCCACTGAATGCGCTTTCAGACGGCTTTTTAGATAAATAGTGCCTTTTTTCCGTTTTTTGTACCAAAAATCAAATATTTCTGTTGGTTTCGCGTGTTAAATACAGCTTTGGGCTAGCTGCAATACGATCCTCACTTTTGTTGAGAATCGAATACTGGAAAGCATCTTTGGTGCTTTCCATTCTCTTTTTCCAAGCTAGGCCTCTCCCACAAAGTCTTAGGCTTATACAGATTCATCATTTTTACTCCCTCTACTGAGGTAGATAAGACAGATCCATTTAGACTCGATCATTCATATCCATGTTCCGTAATCGGTTACGCTACAGCCTCCTAGAGCTTTTCAAAAAAATATTTTTCCTCCTTTTAAATTTCTATTTTCGGCCTAAAGATTTCCCATTCAGCTATTTAGATATGAAGATGGGTAACCCTACCATTTCTGTAATCTCAACCAAAGACATTATCTACTTGAAAAAGCAGGCATTTCCCCTAATTTAGCTCCGAAAATTTTCGGTAACTCTCCAACACATTACCTCAGATGAAGACCAACTGCAAATGGGAACATCCCTATGAATATCCAGAAGCGTACAGCAAACGCGTCGCCTACTTCAGCATGGAGTTTGGTATAGACCACATCTTCCGAATCTACTCAGGCGGACTGGGCTATCTGGCGGGCTCTCACATGCGTAGCGCACACGACCTCAAGCAAAACATGGTCGGCGTAGGCATGCTTTGGAAATATGGCTACTATGAGCAAGGGCGCGATCAAAACAACTACATGAAGCCCCTTTTTAGAGAACGTTATTATACGTTTTTGGAGCAAACAGATATTATCGTAGATGTAGAAATTAACGGACTCCCTGTCAAGGTTCAAGCTTGGTACCTTGATCCTAGTGTGTTTGGAACTGTACCCATGTACTTCCTGACGACAGATATAGAAGGTAAAAACGATTACCTCTCACGGACGATTACCCACCACTTATATGACAGAAATGCTGCTGCTCGTATCGCTCAGAGTATTGTCTTGGGGATTGGGGGCGCTAAGGTGATCGAAGCCATCGGAGGAGCGGATATCTACCATTTGAATGAAGCACATGCGCTGCCCTTGGCCTTCCATATGTACAATCAGGAGCCGTCTGTAGAGAAGGTCAAAGAAAAGGTCGTGTTCACTACCCACACACCTGTCAAAGCAGGAAATGAGGAGCGTGACATTTATTTACTAGATCGCATGGGCTTTTTCTCAGGCGTGCCCTTGAATACGGTACGTGAGATTACTCACCATCAGAATTTTGATAATTTTGGTTATACGCCAGGTGCTATGGCCCTAGCCAAGAAAGCCAATGGTGTATCTCAACTTCACGCAGAGGTATCCAACGATATGTGGGCGCACCTACCCGAAAGACCCGAGATCATCGGCATCACCAATGCCCAAAACCAAAAGTACTGGCAGGACGCAGAACTTAAGACCGCACTGGATGCGGATGACAATACGGCCTTAATAAAGCGTAAGCGGGAATTGAAAGAGGAGTTGTTCGAGTTCGTCGCTTCGCAGACAGGCAACTTACTAGATCCTGACGTGCTGACCATCGTATGGGCCAGACGCTTTGCAGGCTACAAGCGTGCCGATCTGATCATGCGCAACCATAATTACTTCTACAAGCTGCTCAGCCAAACCAAGCATCCCATCCAAATCATCTGGGCGGGCAAACCCTATCCTTTTGACGACTCTGCAGTGGATCTGTTCAATCGCTTAGTCGAAAATACCCACTTGGCCAAAAATGCCACGATCGTCACAGGTTACGAGATGGATGTATCGGGTTTGTTGAAAAAGGGCTCGGACATTTGGCTCAATACACCACGCCGCCCTAAAGAAGCTTCGGGCACATCCGGCATGACCGCTGCCATGAACGCATGTGTCAACCTTTCGATCAATGACGGCTGGGTACCAGAATTCTCTAAGCAT
>JBCBFT010000238.1:0-2347 GCA_038527485.1 Bacteroidota bacterium | reverse complement strand
ATTTTGGTGAATCTGATAAATCTTCTATTATCTTGTCCTTCTCCTAGAAGCTCCCACTCACGCTGAAAAGGTTGTGCAGGTAGCAGTTTTTCTAGTTCGAGAATGACTTTGTACTTCCCTGAGTTAAGTTGACGAAAGGATCGGATATTCATATACCAGAGGAGACAGATCAGCCCTCCTGCAATACTTAATCCTATCCAAATGACGTAATGCCAAGACTGTATCTCTCCAATTTGTGTCAAAAAAGAGGCAACAGATATCAAGAAGGTAGTCAAGCTAAGGTAAAGTTGGTTATTTCGACTTCTTCTGTCGCTAGCCTTATCAGCCGTATCTACCAATAGCTTATACTGCTCCAAGATCAATTTCTTGTCCTGCTCTTTTATTTTGAGGGATTCTGTCGAGTGAGGCCCTTCCATAAGGTTTTGATTTCTACCTTAATTTAATCGGAATATCCATTATCACAAAACAAGTTGGGGCGTTGAAAGTATCCCTTCCAAGCCCCTGCCTTTCCCAAAAAGAACGGAGTATTAGTGTGTCTTCATAGTATGTCGTATGAGCAGATGCTTACACATCTTACCTGTTAAGATCTCTGTAGAGATTATTTATCTTTTTCTATGTATACAAATTACATGTAACCCAAGAGAATAGGGAATTTGGACGTGGTGATTTGTGATGTGATTTTTGTCTCACTAGATCATGTGAGAAACTTCTACGTAATATGAAAAGAAAGCTTAGCAAAAGAGGAAGGTGATTCCTCAGGGACCCTATGATTGGGGAGTACCACCTAGTAAGCCTTCACTGTTCACCTTTGCGATAAGCTCCGCTACATTGTTCACACCCAGTTTTTTATGTATATTTCGTCGATGCGTATTGACAGTATTTTCTGAAATATAGAGCCCTTCGCCAATCTCTGCGCTTGTCTTACCGTCTACGACTCTTTCCAGAATTTCTAGCTCTCTTTTCGTCAATTCATAGTTGGGACTATCCGTACTATTCGTGGCTATATCCAATAAGATTCCTTGAATCGAAGGGCTGAAATATTTATTGCCATTCATAATTTCCTCGATTGCATGCTGAATTTCTTCTCCCACACTTTCCTTTAGCATATACCCATCTACTTTGGCACTAATGGAGTGACGAACGTCCGCACGATCCTTATTACCAGTGAGAATAATGATGCGACAATTGGGAAATTCTTGCTTAATGATCTTAGTTGCCTCTAGCCCATCCATTCCTTTCATTCTTAGATCCATCAAAATGATCTGAGGTGGGTCGTCTCTCATCTCGCGCATCTTATCAACTGCTTCTTGGCCATCTTTCGCTATCGCTTTTATGTGAAAATTCTCAGAAGGATCAAAAATGGACTTCAGCCCCTCAATGAAAATAGGATGGTCTTCAACTAGAAATAGATTAGTCATAGGGTTTCTTAAATAGTGGGCACAAAATGAATGGGAAAGCACATTTGATCTTACGAAAAAAATTAAGATTGTGCTGATTCTTTTTGATTCTTTATCGGAATATCCATGATGATCGTCGTCCCTACACCTTGAGAAGAGTCTACATGAAATGTTCCTCCAAGAGTAGTCACTGCCCGCTCCATATTAAATAATCCTATTCCCCCTTCTCGTCGGCTTTTTATCTCCTCATAATCAAATCCTCCCCCATCATCTTGAACCGTTACGTTGATGATGTCGTCGTGGCGGGTGATCCCTACTTCAATCTTTTTTGCCCCACCATGTTTGATCGCATTGCCCACTAGCTCTTGGATATTGCGATAGATCATGAGTTCCGTCTCTACATAGTATCTCTCATCCATATCGTGCACCTTGATATCTATCTCAGCCTGGCCCGCATTTTGGATGGTATCTCCAAAGTTTTGGAGTGCATCTCTTAAACCCAGTTTGGCCAGCATACCTTTAGATAGGTTATGAGAGATACTTCGAACTTCTTCCAATGCACTATCGATCAGCTGATTAGCTGCCATAATTTTGGAGTTAGTTTCCTTTGCGACCAGATTCATTTGATCATTTACCCCATTGATGTAAAGTTTGACAGTCGAGAGGGTAGCAACTACACCATCGTGCAATTCTCTTCCGATGCGTTCGCGCTCTTTTTCTTGTCCTTGAAGTAGGGAGTTCAGGGAGGAGATTTCATTTTCTTTGATCAATGTATCTACCTTCTGCTCTAAACGTGTTTGTTGTTGGATAGCTTCCTCTTCTTTAATTTTTGCTCCTAGTGCACGATTGCGCTCTTTGTAGCTGCGACGCATGAATAGGATAGACAGGGCGAGTAAAATAACTACAAAGGCGGATCGATTTTCTCATCATGCTGTCTCTCGCCATTGTAG
>JBCBFT010000237.1:0-2364 GCA_038527485.1 Bacteroidota bacterium | reverse complement strand
CTCCTGCTTCTTTGGTCGCATTACGCTGTGAGTCGTTGAAGTAAGCAGGTACAGTGATGACTGCCTCTTTTACTTCATATCCCAGGTAGTCTTCTGCTGTCTTCTTCATTTTTTGAAGAATCATGGCAGACATTTCCTGAGGTGTATACATGCGGTCGCCGACTTTGGCTACGGCCAAACCGTTAGGGTTCTTGGCTACTTCGTAGGATACTTCAGACCCTTCTCCTTTGGACTCGTCGTAAGTACGACCCATGAAGCGTTTGATAGAACGAATCGTTTTGGTGGGGTTGGCAAGGGCTTGACGCTTGGCTTGCTCACCTACTATGCGATCACCATCCTTTGTGAAAGCCACCACGGAGGGTGTCGTACGTTTACCTTCAGCATTGACGATGACAATAGGCTCATTACCCTCCATAACGGATACTACAGAGTTGGTCGTTCCTAAGTCTATACCAATGATCTTACTCATCTGTTCTGTCTGATTAAATCTGTTTTATTCTGCTTATTCGATATATATGTATACAGTAGAAGAGGAAATTGTTTGAAAAATAAAGGGGCTTAACCTTGCTTCTTTCTACTGTAAAAAAATTAATTGATCTCAACGGATGTTCCGTCGTCTTCTGTCTCAGGTGCAGGCGGTGTGGCTTGTGGTCTGGGGAATCGAATGGTCAATACACCCATTTTATACGCTGCCTTGCTCTTCTCTTTTTCTACATCATCAGGTAAAACGACAGTCTTCAAAAAGCTACCATATTGGCGTTCGCGCTTTTGCACTTCTCCAGGTCGCTCGGTAGGCGTAGGCTGTTTCTCTCCTTTGACGATGAGCTCATCCTCGTGAATCTGAACTTGAATGGCTTCTTTTTGCATACCTGGAAGTTCGATTTCTACGATGAATTCATCTCCTTCTTGGTAGGCATCATGGGGCACTCTCAGGTCATCTGAAAAGGCATTACTCAAATTCTCCGAGTTCAATACATCATCAACGAAGCTTCCTACACGTTTGCCGAAGTCACTGATCCCGTCTTGTAAATTCTTGAAAAGGTCGTCGTTTTGATTACTCATGGTGCATTTAATTTACTATCGTCTTTTAACAAGCATGATGCCATGTGCCAATTGGCAGGAGTTGGCAGTAGAATTATTGACAGAATGTCAGGTTTTTAGGAACTCTATGGATTAGGGTGTCAGCTTTTTTCCTGCTTTGGCAGTTGACGCATAAGGACAACCGTATATTTGGCAGGATTAGGCCTCAAGGCCAAGATCAGTATGTAGAATTCAACGAGAATGTGTACTTTTAGGGTTCTGTTTAATTCGAGTCGCATGTGCAAAGAGATTGATGCAGTCGTGTTGAATTTTTCCTCTACAGGACTATTACTATTAGATATTACGCTGGCTATCATTATGTTGGGGGTAGCATTGTCCATTAGGATAGATGATTTTCGCCAGTTGATGTATCATCCCAAAGCAGCATTTGTTGGCTTGAGTTCGCAACTGATTCTGCTCCCTGCACTGACTTTTCTCTTTGTGTGGATACTGGAACCCTGTCCAGGTATTGCACTAGGGATGTTTTTGGTTGCTGCCTGTCCGGGAGGCAATGTCTCTAACTTTATCTCTCAGCAAGCAAGGGCCAATACCGCTCTATCTGTGAGCCTTTCTGCTGTTTCTACCCTACTCGCTTTGATCGTCACACCGTTGAACTTTGCGCTATGGGCTGGAATGTACGAGCCCGTGGGAGATAGATTGCGAGAGATTTCTCTCCAGCCGATGGATATCGTGGTCAAGGTGAGCTTGATATTAGGACTTCCCTTGCTTTTGGGCATGTGGATACGCCATCGTTTTCCAAGGACAGCTGACAAGATGGAACAGCCTTTTCGTTGGGTTTCCATTGTCATATTTGCCATTTATCTGGGGGTCGCATTTATCAATAATCTTGACAACTTCATACAGTATGTAGGCGAGGTCTTTTTCATTGTCCTCATCCATAATGGTCTGGCCGTAGGGGGAGGGTATACTTGGGCCAGCATATTTCGTCTACCTCAGCAAGACAGGAGAACCGTTGCGATCGAGACAGGTATCCAAAACTCTGGTTTGGCCTTGGTCCTGATTTTTAGTGGGATTTTTCAAAATGTAGGAGGGATGGCCATGATTGCTGCATTTTGGGGAATATGGCATATCGTCAGTGGGTTTTCGATAGCTGCTATTTGGGGAAGGCAACCGATTGTATCACCTGAGTAGAGAGGATAAGAAAACAGCGCAGTTGAGAATACAAGACCATGTTTGGAACAATGAAAATCTAGCTAAAATGCGGAGATTTTAGGTTCTGACGAAAGCTATTTTGTGAGATTTAGTGGGGTTAAATCGATCAAA
>JBCBFT010000236.1:0-2464 GCA_038527485.1 Bacteroidota bacterium | reverse complement strand
TACGCACCTATCGCCGCACAGTGGGAACAAGTTGCTTTGCTGTCATGATGCCCATCGAGGAGATACACACAGACGAAGACCGCTTTCAAAATCGAGATAAGGCCTACAGCGAAGACTCTGTGCAACGTATCATCCAGGGCTTTAACATTGACAAATTTGATCCCATCAAGGTCTGGAAAGATCCCACCTCAGGGCGTATCTACGTCCTCTCTGGCCATAGTAGGTTAAAGGCGATGAAGCGGATGAAAAAGCCTGATATTCCTGTTCGCTTTTTCCAGGGCAGTGAGGAAGAAGCCATCTTCTTCGCTCGACTCGAAGCCAATCGACTGGGAACAGAAGAGACACTGAAAGAAACCCTCAAGATCTACATCGAGCTACGCGACAATCAAGGCTATGACAAAACCAGGTTAAAGGAAGCCTTCTCCAATGCCAAGTATGCCCTACCTTCTCTGGAGGCTTACAGTCACCTCAGCCAAGGAGGAAAGTTCCTGGAGATACTCGGCACCTCTGCTCAGAAGAACTTTCCCCTCATAGAAAACAAAGCCAAATGGACGGGAGACCTGCGACGCTTCCACCCATCGCTGAGGGATGCACATGAGAATGAGATCTTTGATTACCTCTTCACTCATCCCCAAGGCTCTAAGCTCCGTAAGGACGATTTTCTGGCATTCATAGATCCCATCATCAACCGCCTGGACTTTGATCCTGATAAGCCCCTCAACCTCGAAAAGAGTAACCAGCGCGGTGTCTTCGCCCGTAGCGATACCCGCGAGGAGATGAAAAGGCTCAAAGCCCTGGAGAAAGAGATTCAGGATAACGCTCAGCTCATCCGAGCTGCACGCACACAGGAAGAGAAGGCCGAACGTCGATCCCTTCAGCAAAGGCTCCTCGCAGAAAAGGAACAACTCGAACGAAACATCAACCTCATCACCAAAACCCAAGCCTCCCTCTTTGGACTGGGCTTACTCATTTCATAACCATGTCTACAGAAACCACCACAACCAAGAAATCCACACATGCGGTCCTCACTCAGCATCTGCCCTCCATTATCGTATCCCTCATCGTGGCCGCCATCATCTTTGCTGCCTCCTCCTTCGGTCGCTCAGAAGTAGAGTCCGCTCTCTGGGAGGAACGCGCCAAGCACTACGAAACCGAGCTACAAGAACTCAACGCCCGAATTACCCACATCGAGGGGACACGCTACTCTAAAGAAGACGCCGCCAAGGATAATGAGATCATCATCCAGAAGATTGAGATGGTCAGGCTAGAGCTGAAAGCAGGATTGCGGGAGTTGAAGGAGTGAGAATTACTTATCTGCAAACGTGAGAACAGCTTTCCTTAGACGATTATAAGCTATCTCATGGCCTTCCTGCCTAAAAGCTTTAATCTCATCCATCTCTAGCTTCAGCAGTTGTGACTTCATGAGAATGATATGATCTCGCTCATGTCGATGCGCCCTATGCCTAGTTCGCTTTTCTAATAATCCTATGGCATCCCCTAACCTATTTTCTGCGACAAACTGCCTGACTTTTTCGTCAATATTTTTATATGCTCGATGAAAAAAAAGCCATCTGATTATTGGAAAGCTTTTGAAAAACATTCCCAATGTCATTATTATTAGCCAAAAACCAGCACTTGTATGGCTGACAATCTCTCCTTCATCCGTAACAGCAACTTGGCAATTAATAGGTTTTAATTGAATTGCAAAACGAAATATCACCTGATTCCCAGTTAAGTAAATTACGTTAGGATTTTTTATCAACTCATCCCTATTCTCTATTCCAAATTCAGGTTTCGTTTCACATTTTAAATAGAAGTACTTAGAGCTTTCGTTATTAGTTACTTTTGTCTCATGCGAATACTCACGAATCAATTTAACAGTAAATGAGTCTTGAGTTTCAGAAAACGTCGAATCACTATCCCATCTACCGCTAAAACTTACTGGGATTATACCAAAATCAACAGACATTGGAATACACTCCACTATAGAATCAGGTGTAAACTTAGCAATTGGTGTTGGGTATATCATAACTGATAACGTGTCAGTATAAGTATCTACACCGCAGAGGTTAACTGCTAAAATGCAGATATCATAAATCCCTGAATCTGAATAACTAAAAGTAATTTGAACTGGAAGCTCCTTAAGATCAGGAATTGAATCAAAAACCCATCCATGACTTTCTAAGTTCCAATCATATGATTGATCCCCGCAAAAAGAGTAACTCTGGGCCTCTGAATCTTCGCATACTGAGGCTGCTCGACTAACTAAGGGAAGTGCTACGCAGAAGGTAAGGAGACCAAAAACTAACTTATCAAACTTTATAAATTGAAACATATCAGGTAAGAGTTAGAATGAATGAGGAGGTGTATGTATGTACTCCCCCCCGAATTTAGGACAGTTAGTTAAGGTTGTTCGAATCCTTTAAATTTACTGTTATGGGAAGAAGAAAATTCACATCAGAAT
>JBCBFT010000235.1:0-2500 GCA_038527485.1 Bacteroidota bacterium | reverse complement strand
TCTAGTATAGATTGAGTAAAGTTGTTATTAGGCTGATCCATGAGTTTCCACCCTTCAGGCTGAATCACATACTGTACACGACCATACACATCATAGGCATAAGCTGTCGTTGCGTATTCACTTCCTCCTTTGGTCACTTGTACTTGAGTCAACAAGGTTTGCCCCAATTTGTCTGTATAAGTCTTAGAGATTATGCCATTCTCATCGGTAGTAACGTCTAATCGGAGTTGGTTGGCTGCATAAGTACTTGGACTTACTATGCCATTTGATAGGGTACGCATCGCCCTTACAGAACCCGTATTGAAGGTGTAGGCCTGTACCACGGTATGTTCGAGATTTGACTGAGTGCCGATGGTGTGAGTCTGTGGCTGCCAATCTACCCCAGGCGCTCCTTGCTCGAATATGCGATTGAGGGGAGAGGACTCAAACTGGGTGACCGCCTTGGGAAAGGGACTGCTGGGCAGATTGGACCCTGTCTGCCCATAAAAGACCGCTTGTTCTACCTCTGCTGTAGTAATGTCGGTGAAGCCTCCATTCTTGCTTCCTACATAGGGCAGAAAGGCTTCGGGTTCACGTCCCAAGGCATCATACTTCTGAAAAGCCACCATGTCCTGCCCAGAAGGGGATTCCTTCCATCCCAGTGTTTGGATAGGTCTTCCCATGCCGTCCATATACTGAATAGCTTCTGTTTTCTCATTCAAGGTTCCATTGGATCTGAGCGTTTCAAAGGTACTTTGAGATTCAATGGGAGTACGCGCAGTGGTACTACGCACGTAGTTTTGGGTTCCATCAGGATTTTGGGCGATCACACTTCCTCCCATCACAAGGAAGAGGAGTACAATCGGGATATATTTTTTCATCGTTTGTGTCTTGTTAGGTTGTGTGATTAGTTTTTGTAGTTGTACTCGTAGCCCTGGACGTAATTACCCTCTTGATCCTGGACATATTGCAGACGGCCCAAGGCATCATAGTGATAATAGGTCGAGCGGTTGTTGATATCGGTCTGGGTATGCAGCCTCAAGGCCTTGTCAAAACAATAAGTCGTCATCTGTGCCCCCACGGGATAGATGCGTAATTCATCTATGAAAGCGTTTGTTGGACAAGATATCTCCACGGTACCACCTGCTGCTACATTCAAAGTGTATGTTACGTATTGCATACTACCTCCTGAATTGGTAGAAGTAGTTTGAAGACTATTGGGTTGAGTACCTATCACATGTACAGGATCTCCTGTATACCAAAAGGATACATTGTAATCTCCTTCTGGGAGGTTCATCTTACGCACATACCGCTCTTGATTTCCCGAGCCTCTATTCGCAATGTGGAAACCAAGTAAGCCTGTCTGTATCAAATTCGCGTCATGATCGACCCAGCCATTGGCTACCGTCCGAACAATTTCCCAACCCCCGTCCTCATTGATATCGGTCGTATTCGTTATAGGACCATATTCTCTGTCCTCAAAACTTGTGTAGGCGACTTCTGCAGCTTGTGCATTTAAGACGACAGCTGTTGGGAAGTGCTTTATGGCACCATAAACATAGGTCTGTGTCATACCATCTACGAGGCGCTCTTGGGTGAGATCAGCCTGCGTATTGTATTCTTCAGATACCTTCCTCTTCTCGAAAATAGGATCTATCTCCAGGACAAAGTTACTTCCCCCTACATCTTGTATCTGATTGGGAATAGGTGAGGTAGAAGAGGGATTGGTTATGATCTGATTGGGGACATTTTCATGCTCCGCTATCCAAGTTTCGTGTTGAACAGGGATATTCTCCTGCGGACTCAAAGGCTTGTAAGTTTGTAATTGCGCACCCACCAATACGTTATTTCGATACTGCTCGATGCCTAGCGGTTGATTAAGCATCTGATGATCCATCAATAGCTTTACGCCCATAGTATTTTCATCCAGTACTGCCTGAGGATCAAGGACATTTCCAGATGCATTTCCCCAAAAATCTTGAGGATAGTAGAATTTTATGTAGCCAAGTTTGATAGAATTGTCCTGGAATTCATATCTAGACATGTAATTATGGAAGGGACTTTCATAAAAGTACTCCGTTTTTGTCTCGAATTTCTGACTCACATCCTCTGTGCTGCTCGTCAACTTACGAACTGCTTTGATCTCCCAGCCCCCTTCCGTATGATGCTCATAGGTAGCCCAAGCTTTGGGTACAGTCACACGTATGCTGAGCGGAGCGATATCCCCTGAGTTAACACCTGAATTGGGGTTACTTGTAATTCTGTTGTCTAGTGTCTGGTGATCTCCATACTTTAAGCCACGAATAATGGTCGAAGAAGGATTTGATGGGGTGCCCCCTTTGAAAACGGCTTGATACTCGTAGAAAGTCTCCTCTATAGCTTGAGTATGGTTACCTTCAGCAAAGTGTTTCTCAGACTTGAGCATTCCATAGGGAACCACGAAATCTTCCCTCTTTGGAGGATAGGGGAATATATTTTCTCCTTATTTTGGAATAGCCCCCCAGTGCACCTTTTGTGTAGG
>JBCBFT010000234.1:0-2616 GCA_038527485.1 Bacteroidota bacterium | reverse complement strand
AATGAACCTTCCATTGCCTTGCCGGATTGTGAGTGTTCCGATCAATCGAGCTACAGGACCAAATATTTCTATCTGGGGATTTGGGGAGAATAGCCAAAATGCCTACATCGGGCTGTATGGGAAACATAATGAAGCATCTCAAGGCCTTTTTCACTATGAATATATCGTACAAGAATTGGCTACTCCCCTACAAGTGGGAGAATCTTACAGGGCCAGTTTCTCCGCAAGACTGGCTCCCGAAGCCGTCAGTAACACAACACACGTAGGGATGCTAATTACAGATCAGATTCCTACAATGTTGACGAGCCCCAATGGAGACAATTTAGGCTATAATGATGATCCGCAGGTTTTGAATTCACAGTTCTTAAGCTTGACAGAATGGGAGACCTACACCGAAACCTTTGTGGCAAGTGGAGGAGAAAAATATGTCATACTAGGTGTATTCAAACCTTTTCTCCAACAAACCTCTACCGTGAATTCACAGGGAGACATCAATGGTGCCTATCTTCTAATGGATAATGTACGTTTGGAGTCTTGCAATAATATTGATCCTAGTTTCACAACAAAGCTTGAATGCGGAAAGCAAGGAATTGTGATTCGCGTGGAAGCACCTAATCAACCCGCCACGAGCCAGTTCAACCTATACGAAATGGACCCCGCTTTCCAAAATAATCCCTGCACCTCAAGCGCGTGTATGGTAGATCCACTAAATCCCATCGCCATTGAGTTTGGATTTGATGAGACATTTGTGGTGCCTTTAGAGTACGATAAGTATTACATCATCAAACATGGTGTGTATAATGATTGCACGCCATGGACTGAAAACAGGCAGTTGGTCAAACTCCCTGCTGCATCAGGTACGATTTCTGCTTCGCCAACTATTTGTGAAGGCGATGACATTCTCATCTTCCCTCAGGATATCGAACCTTTAGGAGATGATGCATGGACAGTGACTATAGAGGAAATAGAACCGGGAGAACCTGATCCGCTAAGTACCAAAACCTACTATGGTTGTGGTACACCTGGTACGCTCAATCTTACGGATCCTGCAGCGAGTGGACTATACGATACACCTCTGACCTCTTGTCCCCAAAGTATGACCCCTGATGGTACGCCATATGATGTTCCATGCAAGGGAGACGATCCGCTGATCAGGGTAGTTTTTGAATATACAATTTGTGGGCGTCCCGTCGAGACGCAAATCAAAATGAGTATCCTATGTGCACCACAAGTTCAAGCTATAGCGCAGCCTAGTAATCTATGTCCCGGAGACCAAGTCTACTATTATGCAGAAGATCCCACCACAGACCAGCCTGATCCTACTGTCACTTACAATTGGTATCAGGGAGGTACTTTCTTGGGTAGTGGCGCTGTGGTAGGTCCTTTTACATACAATCCCAATGATCCAATTGCATCAGTAGAGGCTATCGGTGCCAATGGTTGTTCTGCAAAAGATCAAGTAATTATAGCTCTCGGGAAAGACTGTTCTGATACACCCGTTACAAAAGGAAGGAAAAGGAATCCAGGCTCGATTGTACCATTAGAAAATGCGGACATCATCGTTTCGAATCCTAATCAAGACTACTTGTATGTCCAGCACAAGTTGAGCGATTTTCAGGTAGCACGAGCTGAGATATGGAACCTACAGGGTCAGCTTTTGCAAGCGGTAGACCTAGCTCCAGAAAAAGAGACTACACAGATAGACATTTCGTCTCTCGCTGAAGGAATGTATGTGATCAGGATCTCACAGGGAGAGACTCAGATTCATCAAGAGAAAATCATCGTCGTGTACTAAGTACAACTACTAGTTTTTTATTGTTGATTCACAATTATTGTGCACGTGTGCCATCCTCTTTGTGGGGGATGGCCTTTTTCATTTACAGCTGGAAAATGGACAATGAAGAATTTGTGGCAGGCTCAGTGATATGACCGCTACAGCAGAGATATTTCTTTGATAAGCAAAATGATAAGGGGAGTAACTAAAAATAAGGCTAAGCTTATGAAAATATGTGTCATACATGTGGAAATTGAAATGTATCTTCCCAACTGTCTGATTCTGTGTCTAGACTGTCAAAAATCATCGAAATTATTAGAAAAAGCAGCATAGAATTTGGAAATAAATGAGAGAGGATGCACCTTTGTATCCCCTTACGAGGAAACGTTCATTTGAAATGCTTTGGATAGCCCTTTGGCTTGCACGATTTGGAGGAAAAAGCTTCAAATTATTTTTTGGGAAAAGGATATTTTTTCTCATCTTTGCAAGCCGAAAGAAACGATGGAGGTGGTACGGTGAAAACTTTGAAAAAAGTTTTGGATAAGAGAGAAAGAGAATGCACTTTTGTCGCCCCTTAGAGAGGGAAAGTCAAAAAACAGCAAGTACATAACTGTACATAGAGAGGCGAGACACGGAGTGCGTGTCGAGGATAGCGGGGCTGGAAAAGATCTTTGAGATATTGGGAAAGCAGTACTGAGAGAATGGAGAGATTCATTCTGTTTAGGTTCTAGTAAATTTGAAAAAACTAACTAGTCAATTCTGGGCAAACTTTCTAAAGGAATTACGATGGAGAGTTTGATCCTGGCTCAGGACGAACGCTAGCCGCAGGCCTATCACATGCA
>JBCBFT010000233.1:0-2689 GCA_038527485.1 Bacteroidota bacterium | reverse complement strand
TTCGGGGTTTATTTATGACCAAAAGATAAGTAAATTTCCTCTAAATCAGTAGGTTAGTTGTTTGGTGAATAGCCCTAAGTAGACAGACAGATGCAAACGTGGAACGCTGCCTCTCTTCAGGTTGTATCTGAAGCATGTAGAGGCCATCATTATAGAGATGGCTATCATTATAGAGACGCCATAAATGGCATCTCTACGAGCCACAATAAAAAAAGGCCCCAAAAGGGACCTCATATCTAACGGTAAAAAGTAGATTTTCACCTCTCGTATGATCAAAATTATCCCTCGGTACGGATAACTTGAATGCTGATTTCAGCCTTGACTTCTTTGTGCAGGTGGATCGTTGCCTCGTAGTCACCTACTTCACGGATCTCCGCGACAGTGATCTTACGACGGTCGATTTCATATCCTTGCTCTTTTAGCTTATTGGCCAACTGAAGCGTAGTCACAGAACCAAATAGCTTACCATCGGCACCAGCTAGAGTCTGGATAACGAGGTTTACACCATTGAGCTTCTCTGCTTCGGCTTCTGCCTGCTGCTTGATGAACTCGTATTTGTGAGATGCCTGACGCTTCTTCTCTTCGAGGGCCTTCTTGGCGGAAGCAGTCGCGAGGATCGCCATTCCCTGAGGAATCAGGTAGTTGCGAGCGTATCCAGGCTTCACCTTGACGATATCATCCTGGTCGCCCAAATTGTTTACGGGTTGTTTTAGGATTACTTCCATGTCTCTACTTGTTGAATTCGTCAGTTACAAATGGGAGAAGGGCCAGGTGACGGGCACGCTTGATCGCAACCGCTAGACGGCGCTGAAACTTCAAGCTAGTACCTGTAATACGACGGGGAAGAATCTTTCCTTGCTCGTTCACAAACTTGGTGAGGAAGTCAGGATCTTTATAGTCGATGTATCTGATGCCTGCTTTCTTAAAGCGGCAATATTTTTTTTGCTTAGACTCCGTGCGAATTCTGTTTACCGCCGTGGGTCCGATTACTGGATCTTTAGCCATTTTTTCAAAAAGTTAAAGGTGAGCGATAAATTAATTTTTAGGAGTTTTGGCGTCCTTACGTAGACCAAATCCCTGCTCGCGGCGCTTCGCGTTGAAGGCCAGTGAGTGCTTATCCAAACGAACGGTCAGGTAGCGTAGTACCTTTTCGTCGTAACGATAGTTCTGCTCCATGGGAGCAATGATGCTAGGGAAGGCACGAAACTCGATGAAAACGTAATATCCGTTTACCTTGCGCTTAATGGGGTATTGGAGGCGACGATTGCCCCAAAATTCAATGTTGTGAATTTCCCCATCGTTGTCTTTGATGTACTGGACAAATTTGTCCACTGCCGCTTTTGTCTCATCCTCAGGCAGATCGGTTGGGAGGATGAACGTTGTTTCGTATTCGTTCTTAAACGATACTGGTTTGATATCCATCATAATTGTAACAAAAATGGACCGCAAAGATAAGGACTTGTATTGACAACCGCAATCAATTGTTGAATAATTGATTTGTTCACATAGAGAAATAAGTGTTTCCCTTTGGTGCATTCAGAAATGATCCCAAACTCCTGCCCATTTTCGTTGGAGAAGTTCTCCAAAAATCAGAATTTCCTGCTCCAATTACGCTTTATGTCTACTTCTTCACAGTCCTTCCAGGTAAGGCTCCGAAAATTGACCTGTCTTGAAAAAGTCAGTAGCTGGCGACGCACCGAACCCTACCTCTGGGTCGTCATGTTTAAAATAGATGGGAGTTGTGTGCAACTCAGTGAATCCTTTCAGCTAGAGGGCGAGGCTGAATTCTTCTTTTCCCAAGGAAGTCAAGGCAATCTGGGGGGGGACCCGATGGATAAAGGGGAAAGTCTGCCCATTCCATCGACTGTAGGCGGCTGGGAATCTGCTTTGAGCCCGATCTCTGTACCTTTTTTCAATTATACTATCCCAGGTATGTTAGGTGTGATCGCCGTATTGATGGAAAAGAAAAATGTCAGCATGGCAGGGGCAGAAGCAGGACACAAAGCACTCAATGAGCGGGTAAGAAAGGCCGTAAACCAAGCACTGAGGGGATTTGACGTAAAGAAAATCGACGTAGAAAACATACAGGACTCCATCAAGCAGTATTTCAGCGATCAAGTCGATGGATTTATACATGAGATCGAAGAAGCCGTAACACAGGCCGTCATGCAGTCTCAAAATATTCTCCAAAATATCTGGTCTTTCATTGACCGAGACGAACTGATTGGATTCCATGTCTGGGATGTAGACCAAAAAGAGCTGGAACAGCTGAAGACGCCATTCCACTTGCATCACATATGGGAAACAGAGAAACTTGGGGAATGGAAAATTGAAGGAGAGATTCGATTGGAGGCAGGAACCCCCATTCAAATGATTGATATTGAATAAGATCCTGTTTGGAACAATAAACATCTACCTAAAATGCAGAGATTTGAAGTTTCAAACAGGCTCTAAATATCAAAAGAGATTCAAAAAAATATTCAACCTTCCCCCATTCTACACATCTTTGAGACATGACATTCAACGATTTCCTCTTCAAGCGCTTCAACGCCAACCTGAAAAAGAACTTCCGCTTTCTATTGGTCATCATCATTATTGATTTGATTCCCCTGTATGCGGTGATATTTAAAGGATGGGATGCCGTAGATGCCGTCTATTTGTACTTCATCGAGACGCTTCTATTGGCTTG
>JBCBFT010000232.1:0-2693 GCA_038527485.1 Bacteroidota bacterium | reverse complement strand
TATAATTACAATGTCATACAAAGAATTGTAATCATATCAAAAAGTGTGGTTAAGTACAAATAAATGTTGCCAAATGTGATTCAGGAAAATCATGACACATTCGAAAAAAGTTGGGAAGATCCTCAAGATGAGGTTCTTATAAGGTTACAATTCATTAGAAATGATTTGGAACTTTCTCAGCGTGCTTTCGCGGAGAGAATAGGCTTTACAAAAAATGCCTATCAATCCATAGAAGGAGGAAGAATAGGTGTATCCTTAAAATTAGTAGTGATTCTATCAATGGAGTTCAATGTTTCGATTGATTGGCTAATTACAGGAGAAGGAGACCCATACAAAAAAATTGAGACCGAAAGTGACCATGAAGAGGAAAGACCCATGACTGAAGAAGAAATCGCAGCGAGAGTGGAAGTCCTTGAAGAAGAACGAGATGAGTATAAAGATATGTGGTTACGAATGGAAAAACAGACACTGGAAGCTGGAAGGACTCTATTCAAATCAGAGATCGAATGGGCTAAAACTTTATCTGAGAAAATTACAACACCCGACACCGATTCGAATAAGCAGTAGATATTATGGCAAAAGATCTAGACAAGGAGAGAGAAGAAGCCCTGAATAAGTTGCTGGAAGAATATCAAACGGGAGGAAAGCAACGACTCAAAAAATTACGAGATAGCCTAGGCTTGTCTCAGAAAGAATTTGCTGAACCTTTGGGATATAAAGGACCTGCTTATCAGGCAATTGAGCAAGGAAAAGTAAAGCTGACATTTAAACTACTCGCAGGAGTAGTTAAGACCTATAATATCTCTATTGATTGGTTACTGACGGGTGAGGGACACAGGCAGCGCGATCCTAATCGTGCAATGATGGTCGAAGCCATCATTGAAAAGGAAAAGGCACAGGTGGATCATAAGATTGAATTACTGGAGCAAGAGCGCAACATGTATAAGACGCTCTACGAGCATACAAAGAAGCATATGGAGAACTATCAACGTATGCTGATGACTTCGCGGGAGCTACTCAAACACACGGTAGAACTGAATGTAAAGGAGTTAGAAAAATTTAGTAAAGGACCCCAGGAGGCAATCGAAGAAAGTTCCTGAGGTCCACTGTACAAGGATGTTTGAAGACATTTTAAGGTGTCTGAAGAAGCTATATTTTCCCTGCAAAAACAAGGTGGAACTGAAAGTTCTGTACAATTATTTCTTGCATGGAGACTTGAACATCCCATTCAAAGCATCTATCCATAGACATTTTGTGGCTAAAATATGGCTCTCAGGCCTCTCAATGCACGTTTTTGAGATCTGGACAGTTAGTCCGGCCTCGGGTACAAATATGCAATAAACGAGCCTCAGGCTCGTTTTTGTCTTATATCTCCATAATTGTCTCCAAAGTTCAGCCATGAGAGAGAAAGATGTAAGACTGTCAAAAATTGGATTTACCTACGTTCCACCCCGTTTAGTAGAGGGAAAAAAGAGGTGGTACTTGACCTATTGGGTCTGGGATCTTTCCAAAGGAAAGCTCATCGAGAAGAAATTCTACAAAATCCCTGGAAAAAATGTCAAGGAAAAAAGGAAGGCTGCCCGAAGCATCATACGCCAATTGAACACCCTACTCGAAGATGGATACACTATCGGAGAGGCTCCCAAAAACACATTCCAAAAACCGCCTAGCCTCACAGAGGCGATGGAGTTAGCCGTTCAAATAAAATCACAGGAAACAGGGCTACGGTCTCAGCAAGCCTACAGGAGTTTCCTCAATATCTTCAATACATGGATGTACGAGGTAGAGATTCAAAATCTCCCCATTACTTCTTTGAGCAGGTCTCACGTACTTACATTTTTGGACTGGTTGCTTAAAAGCCGAAAAGTCACTGCCAAGACTCGTAACAATTATAAGATCAGCCTCAACGCCTGTCTGAATGCCCTGGTCAATCGAGAGATCATTGAAAAGAATCCTTGCGCGAGAATCAAAAATCTCAAGGTTGTGGGTTCTAGGCACATCCCTTTTTCGAGAGAAGAACAAAAGGAATTCGAGACTTTTCTCCAGAGACAAGAACCCGAACTCTATTTGTATACCCGCTTCATCTACTTTGGCTTTATGCGGCCTGTGGAAATTTGTCGAATGCAGGTCGGGCACATTGATCTTGAATCAAAAATCATCCTTGTACGTGCAAGGAACTCCAAGAATAAAAGGCAAATGCCCGTCGTGATCAATCCTCAACTCGCCAAGATCATCGAGGGAATGAACTTGAATCGCTTTCCCACCAACTATCATGTCTTTGGAAAGAAATTCCTTCCCAGTCCTGGCGAGGAGCATCGCAATCGCTACTCTGAGCGACACGCACAAGCACTCAAAGACTGCGGTCTGTACAACGGGGAACTCACCCTATATTCATGGAAGCATACGGGCAACATCCGCGCCTATGATGCAGGGGTAGACATCTACAGCCTGATGAGCCAAAACAGGCACAGCAACCTACAGGAAACAGAGAATTATCTGCGGGGATTGGGGCTTCGAATCTCCAAAGAATTGAAGGAAAAAGAGTGGTAAGGCTGTAGATATATCCTTTATAAACATATTAACGTATGTAGGTACGTATGATATATTGGAGAAATTCCCTATCATATACCTGTTTCATAATGGATAGGCAGTGCGCAGGCATGGCGCAGGCTCAGTGAGGGGCTTAGCGACAC
>JBCBFT010000231.1:0-2701 GCA_038527485.1 Bacteroidota bacterium | reverse complement strand
GCCATACAAAATATCAACTTTTCCACACTTAGATTGCTCTAAATCAACAGTGTAAGATGATTCTTCAGGACCGACTACCTAGAGGAAAAATAGAGATCAACATAAAAAACAGGAGGCCCACAAACCTCCTGTCAAAAAACCCCTAAAAAAAACACATAAGAACTTACAGGATCTTTGGCATATGCTTATCGCACGAGCTGATAGGTATTGGAAAGGTCATCTGTCAAAACGATGGCTTCCCCTCCTGCAGCCAGTTGCACCTCTTCCTCTAGCTCCCTCGTGCGGAAGCTCCAACCTTCAGGCAACTCCAAACGAGACGACAAGTCCATCAAATCTGCTAGCGTCAAATTTTTATCCTCGATCTGCGAGTAGGATTGCATCATGTATACATTTTGCTCATCATCAACCAACTCATATACTCTGGTTCCCTTGTAGTAGATCCAAATATTGTCGCGCTTCACTTCTGTTTGCTTGTAGTGGTCTTCTGCGGAAAGCTTATTCCAGATCTTGAAGTCCAAAAAGGCTACATGTCGCATTTCTATTCCACCAAAATTAGCCACTTTCCCATCTCCAGACATTTCGCCTCCTGTCACATCATTGATGGTCCAGTATCTCGGTCCATTCAATATGACTTCGCGCGCCTCCAACTCTTCCTTTAAGACGTCTACTTCAAGGGCTTCCCACAAGTCTGTCGGGCATTCGTTGTGGCTGATCGTATTGAATACTTCGGCCTTTCCGTTGGTACCCTTGATAAAGACAGGAATCACTTCACAGTATCTAAAGTCAAGTAGGTTCTCAGGGATGGTCTCCGACTGTGTAGGTTCTATTCCCTCGACCCCCATGATGTCCCCACAACTTGTGAGCATGAGCGAAAGGACAAATAATAGCGCGATGTTTTTAGATAGGTTCATGTCGAATTTATTTTTCTCATACTTACGCCTTTAGCATATAGATGAAGGAAAATTTTCAACCAGTCCCTTTTCTGATCCCACCAGCGGAGGCTTTTCATCAACCAATAAATCCACAAAAAAATGTCCCTCGCAAGAGAGACATTCTTTGGAGACCAGATCTCAGCGATCTATCCTCATATATATACTTCGCAAGAATTAATATACCATCGTCTGCATCGCATGACCTTCAATCGTCTCTGTGACCGTCAGCTCTCCTACCATGAGTTTGTAGGTTGCAGGATTACCAGAAGCGTTCATGACGACGGTCACCATAGAGCCATCCTCATTGAGGAAAGAAGTGGCCATGAGTTGGCTGCGGCTGGCGACGGTACTGATGCGCTTAGCGCCAGGTCGTACAAACTTCGAGAAGTGGCCGATGTAGTAATAAGTCGGCGTGTAGATCAACTCTCCCGTACGCGTATCTGCATGAATGGGCGCAAAACAGAGATTGCTGACATGATTGGGACCTCCTGTCTCATCCAACAAGATATTCCAGTCTGTCCATGCCACAGTCCCTTGGTTGAAGTCATTGATCATCGAGCGACCATAGCGTTCGGCATTGGGCCAAAACTGATACTTCTCAGGATTAAAAGCTTCATTACAGCCCTCTGTAAAAACGAGGTTCTTATCGGGAAATGATTCTTTGACATTGTCTAGGTTGACGAACATCGGCTCGCCCCCCGTCCAAGTCTCATACCAATGAAAACCGACGCCCCATACATATTTAGCAGCTTCTGGATCATTGAGAATGGTATTGGCGCGATGGTTGATCAAGTCGCGATTGTGATCCCAGACAATGATCTTTCTGTCGCCGAGTCCTTCTTTTTCGAGCGTAGGACCTAGATGATTCTTGAGGAAGTCTCTTTCTTCTTCAGCTGTATAAATACAGGATTCCCATCGCTGGACAGCCATAGGCTCATTTTGGATCGTCAATCCAAATACGGGAATGTCCAAGGCTTCATATGCCTGGATGAACTTGGCGTAATACATGGCCCATGTATCACGAAATTCGGGCTTGAGCTTACCGCCGCGGAGCATATTGTTATTGGTCTTCATGAAGGCGGGAGGGCTCCATGGACTGGCATATAGCGGAAGTTCTCCCCCTGCTTTGGCGATGGCCTTTTTGATCAGGGGAATTTTGTATTCCTTGTCCACATCCACACTGAAGGTTTTCAGGTCTGCATCTCCTTCTTCTATGTAGGTAAATAAGCCTTTGCTGAAATCGCAAGCATGGATATTGGTTCTCGCCAGAGAATAGCCAATCCCTTTTTCTTGATCGTAGTACGCATCCAAAAATTCTGATTGCTTGTCTTCAGGTAGTTTGGCAAATACTTCAGCTGAGGCATCGGTAATGGCACCGCCTATACCAAAGAATGTCTGAAAGGTTTTTTGTGGATTGACGAAGACGGCGATCTCTGTCTCTAGGGGTTGTTCGCCTGTTGCGAAGATCTGCTTTCCCGTCTCGCTGAGACGATTCTCTGTGTTTTCAGCTGTCGTGTAAGTAGTGACTTCTTTGCCCTCAAACGAAGGGATGTTTACAGTCTGAGTATCCTGAGGGGTTTCCGTAGGTACTGCTGTTTGTTGGCAAGCTACTATAAAAACCAGTATGCCAATGAGCCATATAGTTTTTTTCATGTCGTAGTAGGTGAGTCTTAAGGGATAAATATAGAATATATGCGAATTAACAGTTAAAAATAAGGAAAAGGAACGCTGCGGCCAATTTTCCGAAAGTGTGGACAATTAATCCTTTA
>JBCBFT010000230.1:0-2727 GCA_038527485.1 Bacteroidota bacterium | reverse complement strand
AGCGCTACTTTTGCCTTAAATTCTTTACTAAAATTGCGACGTTTTCTTCCCATTTTTTCCTAGATTTTTAGTGAATTTATCACCTTAATCCATGGTCCGAAAATTGGGGGGAACTATAATTGTACCATCTATAATCTTCCCACCACTTCAACTTCTTTATCCTTTTAGAAAAATAATAACCCTCCAACGGTTCACCTCTGGAATCTACATATCTCCCGCCTAAATCATGAAGGACCTTACTCAGGGATGCAGGAAAATAATACTGACTTACCAAGAACTCTAATTCAATGATGTTATCTATTATTCGAAATTTTAATTCATAAAAATTGTAACAATAGAACGTAAGATCATCCATGTAATTGATCCTGCTTTTATCTTTCTCTTTTGCTTCCAAGTCTCCACGAAAATTTCTGTTGAGATGTTGTTCGTATCTGTCTATATCTTGATGTAGATAGTGGATAGCTTCCTTAGTATTCTTTGGAACTTCTATAAAATGGAAATCAGCTGATAATAAGACTTTTAGCCCTGTTTGTTTTCTAAACTGCTTTTGTATTTGACCCATGGAGGGAATCCCCTCTTCAAAGTATAACCAGATGATACGTAAGCTCATATTCTTTTTTTTTGTGTTCAAAGTTCTGTGTATACACTTAAGTCTTGGCGTCATTGAGACGTACCGAAGGAGATCCCACCGATCCTACAATCCTTACAGAGCACATAGCTCAAGCAAATATCTGCCCAAGCTTTCACTCAGGTCTGAAGTTTCACTTACTTCTAAATAATCAATTAATTTAATAAATGAATATTTAATTTTAATGTATGTTTTGTGAATAAAAATGAATATCTTCTACGTACACACACAATATATCACGCATGAAACGAATCATACACACCTCCTTATGCCTATTGATTTGGGTATGTTCTACTTCTTATGGAATCTCACAAAGCAATCCTTCATTTAATCCTATCCCATCGAAGTACAATATAAACAGTCCCAACCCTAGCTATGCATTTGACATCAACTATGACAACATAGATCCCAATAGGCAAATATTTCACCTATTCTTACCCGATACAGAGGGCAGCTTTCCACTTGTCGTCTTTATCCACGGCGGAGGATTTACAGGTGGCTCTCCTTCGGTGGTTATTCAAGATCAGGCTAGAAGAGCCGACATCAAATATTACTTGGAACGAGGGATTGTGTATGCCAGCTTTGGCTATCGTTTGATTGCTGAAAATCGACCAGACAACGAAGGGGTCATCAAATGCCTACATGATTCCAAACGTGCCCTACAGTTTGTGCGCTACTATGCGAATGATTTACATATCGATCCTGATCGGATTGTGCTGACAGGAGGTTCGGCAGGAGCAGGAACCAGTTTGTGGTTGGGTACACGTGATGATATGGCCGATCCCAGTGCGACGGACCCTGTCCTACGCGAATCTACCAAACCTTGTGCAGTCGTCATGGGAGGCAGCCAAGCAACTTATGATCTATACAAATGGGAAACAGATGTGTACTACAATTTTGATGGGCAGGGAAATACTTACACGCTAGATAGTATAGTCAATTTACTGGGCTATTTGAGAGCCTCCAATTTTTATGGGGGGCTAGATTCCATCCATCAAATGCTATACGATCCTCAGTTGATCCAATATCGGGAAGATGTAGATATGTTATTTCACATGTCTAGCGACGACCCTCCGATTTACTTCGCCAATAAGTCTCAGGCTGTTCATCCTAGCCAAGACCTTTTTCACCATTCCTTCCACGGTCGGGAAATCCAGGATGCGGCGCTCTCAGCTAATATATCGGAAGTCAAAGCGTTCATTCCCGCCTTGTCGATCAACGCCACAAATGGAGAGAGTGAACGGCAATTTGTGATAAGACACTTGAGTACTTGTACCCAAAATGGAGCGAACCGTCAAGCAGGTGGTGATATTTCACAAACCTCCAGACCTTCAATTGACATCTACCCCAATCCTGCAAAAGGGCATATCACCATCCATCTACCAAGGCGAAATATGCAAGATGTCGCGTTCTATTCGATCTCGGGTCAGTTGATGACTAGACAAAGTGGGGACCTATCTCATACGCTGAAGCTGCCTATCCATAGGTTTCCACCAGGGATTTACTTCCTAACCGTGACCCCAGTATCAGGAACAAAGTACACACGAAAAGTGATCATTGAATAGCTGCTGAGTAAGTATGGGACTTTGTAGGTGGGATCTCCTGCTTCTGACGCCGCTTATGAAGCGTTCAAACATGGATGTACTTCTTAAAAATGATCATCTCACGTACTTAGCATCATGATGATCAATATGAGTGTGATCACGCCTATAGTCGTCGAGAAAATCCCTGTCGCTCTGGATCTCGTCCAACCCAGCAGTGCAATAATGACTGCTATTGAAATAATTCCTAGTAAAAATGAGATTCCGCCTAAGAGATTGGGAAATACTAAGTCCTTGTTTTCTACCTGTAAGGGGAAGCCTTCTGTCGTCATCAGGAAAACATTCGTCATGGCAAAAATGGACACCAAAAAGGCACCTGTGGATAACATGGAAATACGAAATATATGGAGGACTATTTTGCCAGATCCTTGCTTATCGAACAACAACAACAAAACAGTCAGTGAAAAGCCACACAGCAAGGTGAACTTCCCCCCATTCATCGGACCACTGAAGGTGGATTTATAATTGATTCAAAAGAACAAATTTCTCAGCTGTGGA
>JBCBFT010000229.1:0-2828 GCA_038527485.1 Bacteroidota bacterium | reverse complement strand
ATTGTAATTGTCCTACCTGTTCTGGGCGTAGCTTCGTCTCCTACATACCATTCGTAGGAATCTAGCTCTTGCTCAGCTTCTAAGATCAGACTGTTCCAAGCATTCAGCGTTTTATGAATCGGTAAGCGGTCATGCCAACCTCTGGTCTTCTCAAACATGTTGAACTTAGCAGATACAGGTCCTACCTCATAGCAAGGATCGTAGTTCCTGCACGCAGGATCTGCAGGATCGTCACATCTTTGGCAACCACTCCATATGCCGAGGAGTGCTACGAGCATACAGACTAGTAATAAGGGGTTTCTTTTCCTATTTCTCATGGTGACAATGATTTTTAAGCAACTGATTTTCCTTACTTTTCTAAAGATGTAGCATGAAACTGGTCCATTCTACAGATAAAGCTTTTGAAATCATACTTATGAGGCTGTCCTGAAAAGACAGCCCCATCTATGCTCCTATCTTATGCTGATTTCACTCTACTGATTCTTGACCACTTTAACTGTATGGAGCTTATCATCCATTTTCAACACAATTTGATACATTCCAGGAGACAAATCATGAAGATTGACGCTTATCTGATTAGGTCCTTTTTCTAGTATTCCCTTAGCCTCTGCAGGCAATACAAGACGTCCTGTTAGATCAAGTACCGAAACGGAGACATCTCGTGCTTGGCGCAAGGAAAATTCAAGTGTCGTCCACCCCTCCGTTGGATTAGGCCGTGCCCGGAGGTTGAGCGCGTTAGACTCCTCCATAGATGCACTTACTTGAGTCTTAGTCGCAATATTTGGGTTGTACAAATTAAGATTCGTACAAACCGATGTTACATCCGACTGAGTGGCAACAGGTGGCAAGGGGTCCAAATCACATTGGCTAAACCTACTCGGAAGATTTCCTGTTTCTAAAATGATGCCATCTCCAATCGTGGTACTCCCCGTACCGTCGGAGTCAATGTTGATGACATTTCCAGCTCTTAGCGTAAATCCTGGCCCTGTGGGGTACACAAATACTTCACCTGAATATGGATCTACAATGGTAGTACTTGATTCGGGTTATCGTCTAATGGTACTATTGTTAATTGTGATGCTATTCAAGGCCTCATGAGATCTTGTGATCAACTGATTATCAAAGGTCAAGTCAAATGGAATTCCATTATTCCCCATAGGGAAAAAGGCTTGCCCTCCAGACGAAGAGGTAAATTCTGTCACTACATATTCCCGCATATAGGTATAGAATTTCTCGTCTAAATTTGTGGGCGGGGCACATCCTCCAGCTGCATGATCTCCTGGAACAGGCTGATTGGGAGAAATATAATACGTCCCACCTCCAGGAATCGACTCCACATCTACCTCATAAGTAGCCATAAAGATGACATCCTCTGTATCATTGTCTGCATGGGCATCTTTGCGACGTAAGACAGCCCTGACCTTGAGCATGATCTCTGGCGTATAGGCATAATCTGTAAAGTCTGGTTCTAGCCCTGTAACCGTACTGCTGGGGACCGCCAGGAATATGCTCTGATCGAAGGAACAAGAAGCTGGGAAGAAGTCTGTTGTGTACGTAATGTCACTGATATCGTTAGGACTCGTATTGGGCCACATAGCCATAGAAATACCATAGTTCCTCAATTGCTCATAATAGCTCATATTGTCCCACCTAGTCGTGAGAGGCCTTCCCACAGCCACAGGACCGTAAAGTCCTAACTTCTCCTCAGCAGCTCCCCCCTGTGAGATACAATGACTAGGATTCACGGACTTATTCCCAGCATTCTCTCCCAACTTGTATTGAATGGCATAATCCAATCCAATAAGCTCTAGCTCAGAAGCGGGATTCACCACATATTTAGGAATGGACTTCAACCGATACTGTCTCACAGGCGGAAGCAAGAATTTATAGGTTTGCTGTCCATTGATATTTGTTGTAGGATAATTGCTGGGGGTTTTGCTGTAGGGCTGATATGTCACATATTCGAGTACGGGCCTTTCGAGTAGATTGAAAGTACCTAGCACATAATCGTAGATGGGGGTTTTCGCAGCAATTGGACTTGGATTGTATACAGGGTCATCATACTCTGATCCAGGGGTATAGAATGCAACGGGCAGAGTAGAACCTGTAGTGTTGATTTCTCCACTAAAGGTAACAGATGTTGGCGTAGCGATATTGGAGGTAGAGGCCTTGTCTCCTTGCTCTCCTCCTGTCACCAAGGCATCAAACAACACGAATACATCCCCTACATATGGAAGCGCTTTCATCCATAAGGGCAATTTGATTGGCTCGGTTGTCTTAATCTTATAGCTCCCATCGCTACCACTTGAAGGGACAATGGAAGTAGCACTCAGTTGATCATTAACAGCCCCTGTTAGAGCGGTGATAGACTTAAAGAATTTCGTTCCTTTTTCTATGACTTTAATAGGATCATTTTCCGTTACTATCTCTTTCGTACTTGCAGTAGATCCATAACCATTATTCGTATTGTTGGCATAGGGTGAATCAGAATTTCCCGCAGGATCTACAGTCTCGAATGTAGAGTTCTGGGTTAACATCCCCCCTACTGAGAGCTCTCCTACATTGGGTCCTAGCTGTCCATTTTGATCTAGAGAGTATCCACAAGTACAGGGATCATACATGACAGGGACATCTGCAAATAACCACTCCCCTCCTACTGTATTGCTGTAGCTATTAGGTGTAGAAGTTTCTAACCTTGAGTCAAATTTCGTTACAGCTTGGCTAGGACTTTCGACTAGTCCTAAAAGTGAACTCGACTTCGTAGCTCCTCCTCCATTGAAGGTCAGATTAATGCCCGACTCGGTCAAAATAGTCGTCTGATCTACTGT
>JBCBFT010000228.1:0-2892 GCA_038527485.1 Bacteroidota bacterium | reverse complement strand
CATACAGGCCCGTCAGCGGGGATAGCCCTGCAATGAAAGCAAAGGCAATTGCTTCAGGAACAAGGGCCAAGGCGACAGTCAAGCCAGAAAGAACTTCTGTTTTATAGTCGACTTTTTGCTTGAAGTCGAACAAGTTCAAATAACTTCTCATAAATGTTTACCTACAAATGTTTCGCAATCGATCGTTTTTCCTTATGCGCGTAGTAGATGCCGCTTTGCTGAACCGAAGTAGCCTGTGAATAGTTATGAGATTTTCGGTTAAACTTTTCTCTGATCACACACGGGTCCGAATCCGTTCATTTTAGCGGGCTGCAAAAGTGGGAATAATCCTGACAGGAAAAAATAAAATTGTGGGGCAAAGACTTGGTCGGCCTGTCTGCTTGCATAAACGTATGCTTTGGGATACGCCATGAATGGACGGATCTACGCGCATAGCGACCTTCTGGCCAGCGGCGACGTCTCGTTGGTGCTGCAGGTCTAGCAGCAGGGGCTGCCCTGGATTGATTAGTTAGGAACTAATAGATCGAGGGACTGCGTAGTTCGGGGATTACGCAGAGCGGGTTGGGGGTTTCACTTGTCCCCCTCCAAATACTCCTGAATAGGAAAGTATATTAGATTATCTATTTCTAGTTCATTCTTAATGATCTCGTTCCACTTTTCCATGCGATACTTGCTGCGACCACGGAGAGCTTCGTTTTCGAAGCGGCGAATACGGAAATTGTACAAATTGATGCGCTCCCAGTAGAGGGATTGCACTTCTTTCATGGTTTGAGGTTTTTTCAGCCTTAGGTCCCGCGCTAGCTTCCGCTTCTCGATTTCCATCAAGTCCACATGCATGTTGATAAAAGCATGGTCAGCATCGTCCATGATGAAGTCGTAGCGAGTGCCCACAGGATCTATGATGGTGTTGAGTTGGTAGACCAAAGAGTCATGGATGAAGGAAGCATCTAGATATAGTTTGACATTGAAGTCGTAGCGATCTGTGTCCAAACCTTTAAAAGGAGGATATCGCTTGAGTATTTCAGGATCAGGGTCTCTCATCAGAATCCGATCCGATCGCCAAGAGACGTAGCCAAAGGGCAGCTGCGAACCTTTATTGGGTATGGACAAATCATTGAAACTGTCCTGCAGCTTATGATTCTCCATAAATGCATTGACCTCCTCGATACGGTCATAAAAACGGAACTCGTCAATCTTATCCCAAAACTCTTGATGGTAAGGAGCCACCGTGATGTTTCTGTAGTCTTTAAACTGAGTATTTGAAAACTCAAAAAAGGGCAGAGGAAACTGTTTTTCATAATCATATACTTTAAGATATGCTCTCGTAAAAGCTTCCTTCATTTTTTCTCCCTTCACCTTGTACCCCAACTTATAGGTAAAATCAACAGAAGCCAAACGTATCTCCTTGCCCACACGTTCATACGTACGAGAAATATCCATGTCTACATCTCTCGCTTTCTGATACCCAATGATGTAAAAGGGATGCCTATTCGTAGCTTTGACAGTAAATTGTGTTTTCGCCAACTGCTGATGCGTGACGTCTATCCAAAGCTTGGTTCTAAATAATCCAAGACTATCCCCTTTTGGCTGACAATCCACCACATATATCCTCGCATCCTCATCGGTGTAAATATCTATGAGTTCCAGGTTGTACTTATTCTTCATTCTCGCTTTACTATAGACCAGCGGATTGTCAGGGTATAAGTCCGTACTCTGAAAGGGATTGTGAAGGATAAAAGCACGAGAGGACTCAGTCGAAATGAAGTATTTATCATTGACAGTTCGTATGCCAATACGCCCTTTCTTGATGGCGAGATCCTCTACGCGATAGCCCTCATACTGTCCATTAAAATATGCTTCGATGATCTCTGTATGTTGATTATCAAGAAAAGTTTCCAAGAAAAAGTACGTCTTGGCTTGTCGTTCTACCCCATGGGCATTGCGCCGCGCCTTTGCAATCAGTGCATACAAAAAATCATTGTCATCGGAATTGATGACGACCTCGTTCAAAGTTGTTGGCTTGGGACGCAGCTTGACATTGAGCGATCGCTGCCTGCCCACGACTACCCACTGTAGTTCGAAGCCGATGTAGGATACACGAATCGAATCTCCTGCTTGTGCATATGGAATGACAAAGGCACCTTGATTATTGGTGGCCGTTCCGCGTCCTGACTTGATATGGATCAAGGTAGCGTACGCTAGTGCTTCTCCTGTACGGGCATTGCTGACTGTACCTTGTATGCCCACTTGCTGAGCAGGGAGAGACAGAATACTAAAAAGAGGAAGTATACAAAGGCAAATGAGCTTCTTCATGTAAGATGGTTGTTGATGTAACTGAAAGAGCATGTTCGGCAACACAAGTGATTTATCTATGACAAGCGTTTTGTAAATCTTCATTTAAAAAACATTAATCACTGCGCGTTGACAAGGTTTTCTATGTCATAGGGTTACACATTTTTCTACTCCCTTCAGACCTCCACAATGCTCTATTTTCAAGATCGATTACCAAAAATGATTTTTCATATCCTTGGGTAATTCTTCGATTGAAATGAATCTATGCCCCAATCCCTGTAGAGACGCGATAAATCGACGTCTCTACAGGGAACATACGATACCCACTCATTCGTGATAATCATTCCTACTTACCCAGTATCCCCGATAAAATCTAGACCTCAAGGGTAAATCGCAAGTTTACCTACTTGCATTTTTGCTTAATTACTCTACATTTGTAGAGCAAACTCTAAACATACAGAGCATGACATTGACAAAGGCGGAGGAACAACTGATGAACTATATTTGGAAACTGAAAAAAGCTTTCTTCAAGGAAATCAAAGCTCAGTTTCCCGAACCTCGTCCTGCTACGACGACCATCAATACGCTGTTGAAGCGTTT
>JBCBFT010000227.1:0-3054 GCA_038527485.1 Bacteroidota bacterium | reverse complement strand
GATCACCAGTTTTTGATTGACCCAAGCATAGCCAAAGGGGGCCTGACCACCCAACGGCTTACCCATCTTGGCCCGAATGGGTACTGAAGCTGCGACGCGTGAAGCGATCTCTTCCCTTTCCCACTGCGCCATGGCTGCAATGATCGTATAAAAGAGACGGCCTGCAGGAGAAGAAGTATCGATGGATTCTTGGAGTGATATGAGGTCAGCATGATGCTCCTGAAAGAAGTCAGAGAAGTCTAGTAACTGCTTGGTACTTCTGGCGAGTCGAGCCAATTTAGAGAAGATCAGTCCTGTGATATTGCCCTTTTCAATATCCATCATCATCCTTCTGGTCTCAGGGTGATCGCTGATTACCTTCCCACTCACCCCTTCAAGGTGATATACCGTGACGACTTCCCAGCCTTTCATTTCGGCGTACATTCTGGCGCGGGCCTCGTGATGCTCGGGGCTTTCGCCTTTGGCTTGATCATCGGTGGAGACTCTGATCCAGATACCCACAGCTTTATTTTCTGTTTTCATGTTCAATACTCTTTGATGAGGAACTTGGGATCTACTTTAAGAACGTGGGATAGTGTGCGCACCATCGCCAGATTGAGTTTGCGCTTTCCTTCTAAGATTTCGGTCACGCGACTGCGATAGCCATTGAACGCTAGTCGCGCGAGGTCTGCACGAGACAGATTCATCTGCTCCATGCGATACTTGATCATCTCAACGGGATTAAGATCAGGAAGCGGATATTTCTTCTTTTCGTATTCGGACAGGAGCAATGACAGAACATCAAGTTCAAAATACTCAGCAGTGCCAGGTTTGGCATCCCAAAGCGCTTCGATTCTTTGCTCCGCTAGGGTAGCGTCATCCTCCGTTATGATCGGTGAAATAGTGATCTGCATAGCGTTATATGGTATTAGCGTCAATCTTATCATACTCGGCATGGGTGCCGATGAAGCGGATATACACAATGCCTCGGTCATAGTGGATGACCACAATAAGTCTATAGTTACCTCCTCCAAGGCGAAACACCGCCCGATTCTTAGGCAGGATGCTTGCAGAGGGATAGAGATTTTTGAGCTGGTTTGGATTCTCCCACTCAGCCTGTCTTACTTCCCTGATCCACTCAGTACAAGTGGACTCAGCATTAGGATGCGTTAGGCAGAAATCTTTGATCCGCCTTGTGCTGATGATTCTCATGTGTAGGTACGGATTGATTATGCGATTGTTACCGATTTGGTTACGGCTTCGTAATAAGCAAAAGAGCCCCAATGGGGATGTAGGTTAATTGTGATAGATAGGTAATCGACCTTTAGCGCGCAGAACCGTTTTAAGTTTTTGAATAGTCGTACCTCTGATCTGTCCTTCAGGGCCATTGTACAGTTCAATCACTTCTTTGTTAGTCTTACCGTTTAAGATCAGTTCTACAGCTTCGCGCCATTTGGCGAGATAAGCGGTGTCGGGGTCAGGTGTCGCATCAGTATCACAGGAAGCGAATGAGCGAGGTATAGCAACAGGGGTAACGCTAGGTGACGATTGGGATTGTTGAGAAGTCGTATCAGCCAATACTCGATACTTATAAAGTTGGATGATGAGGCATAGTACGAGTGTCATAGGGTAGGTAGTCCAGATGATACCTGGGTGCGTTATAATTTTCCTTGCTATCGCTTTTTGACTATTAGTTTGAAGCTCTTGATAGCTTTTTCTAGCTTCTTGTGTAAAGATGGTTTGTTGCGACCGCAGGATTGCCAAGTCAGCACTGAGCTTTTGTTGAAAGGCAATCCCCGCATTGGTAAGCCTTCCTCGCCAACAGTATCCTTGAATCTGACAAGTAATGAGTTGTGTTAAGAGACTATCTTTTGTAGAGATCTCTTTCTGGAGCCTTATAAAAGTTACTTCGCTCTGACTTTCTGGAGTGGTAGTGGTCGTGAGATGGGAGACTTTTTCTACTCCTTGCAAATTAGCATAGATATCAAGCGTAATCAGTGCTAGAAGAGCAACTGTAAGAGCGGTGAAAAGAAATAATTCTCCATTATTCTTTTCTTTCATACAAAAGCGCAGGAGGCTCCCAATCCAAGCTGAAATAAAGAAGTAGATAGTCAGAGCCAGAAAAATGGTGATAAACCTTGCAAGAACTGGACTATGTATTCCTAAAAACTCTTCGAAGAGTGTGGAGTAAAAGTGAAGCGACATGTAGGCGTTATAGCTCAAGAGGAGCCATGCCATCCCAAGAGAAGCGAGGAATACCCAGAAGTATTGCTTTAAGATACCGTCTGTGCGGAATTGATACTCTAGAGTTAGAAAGAGGGTCTGTACTTGATTAAGCATAATCAACCTCCTTTCTGCGTGTTGGATGATCTCCTGCCTTGCAGGAATTCATCTGAAGGTGTAAATTGGACATTCCCCCGATAGAGAGTTTGGCGACGATCATCGGGGTTATTTGCTGCTAGAAATTATATTTCATACAAAATGTAATGATATAGTTTTATATGTACAAATAATTTCATCAAAGTGATGAATATATAGACATTTTGCTTATTCCCTTTGCAGTGAGGTATTTCTTTCAAGAGTTAAGCCGTGCTGATTGAGCGAGCTGTTTATCTAATTGAGTAGTGATGAATATCACCGTCTGTGGACCGCTAGGAACTTAGATAGTTGGTATCCTAAATGATAGGTTACTGGAGTCTACAGCTTAGGGAAACTTTAGACATTGCTATAGAAATCGAACTAAGTCCACAGAATTTTAGCAGAGTTGGGTCCTATCCATTGGCAACTTAAGTGTATGTAGCGCTACGGTGGTAATTGAGATACTGCCATACTGATCTTCAAGAAGTTGATCTCGTCAAAGATACGGCTATATTCTATGACCGCAGATTACCTGAAGATCTGCGGGAGAGTAGCTTTCATTTAAGAAAAAACCCACGCCGGTGTAAGTTGGCGCGGGTGTTATTTCACTTATTAGATTGATTTAGACATAAGTTATAGGTTGAAGTTACGCATGAGAGATCGAATATTTCATACGTTGAAGTTCTTTGAAGCTGGCCTTAACAGCCTTGATGTATA
>JBCBFT010000226.1:0-3274 GCA_038527485.1 Bacteroidota bacterium | reverse complement strand
ACAAGAAATAAATACTAGTCGAAAACGGATGGGATCCCCTATCTCTATCCTCATTTTATGGATAGCAATCGTAGGGATCGTCTGCATCAGACACTTCAATAGTTATTTTTTCGAAGAATCCTCAGATCATCTCATCTGATTTTAGCCCATCCATTTCTATTGGTCCGAAAGTACTAGGAGGCCTACACCGAGAAGCGTGGTGCCACTACATATTCAGCAAGAAACATAGCTGGATCCTCAACTTGAAGCTACTAGATCAAAATTAAAAACCCTCAAACAATGAATGTATACGCTGATAAATCTCAAAGGAATAAGCACCAGTCAGTAGCGCATGTCATTTCTCAAGAGAGGGGGAGGGGAGTGCCAGCTTTTCCCCTAGCCAGCAATCGACCAGCAGATATAGCACAACGAAAATTGCAAGAGATGGCCAAGGATAGTCCCAAAGTCTCTCAGCTCAAACGCTTGCAACTTATGGCTAATCAACAATCACTGGCTTCTTCCGGGCGTGAAAGTTCCAGCGCTTCAAGCAGTCAAGGCGTAGTCCAGTTGGCCGCTACAGCCGACAGTCTCAACGAAGCAGATGGTATATGGAATAATACATTGGACTTAATCGACTTTGTGGACGAAAAGTATGTAGACTATGATAGGAGGCTGCGTGCGCAAGACACGGGGCCTTATCATAAGATTTCTGAACGAGCTGCAGATGGTGTGGTAGAATGGACAAATAATTTTAGGAATAAATCAGCTGCCTATTTGGCTGAGTTGAATCAGGCCATTAAGCTTACGGGTGGATGGAAAAATCTAAGAATTGCTGCTCTGGGGCAGGATAAACTTATAGACCCTGATATGTATATTTTGAGGGGGGGAGGTAATTATGGTGCAGATCTAGGGGATAATACAGATCATGTGGAGGTGAAGTACACAGACAATCCTACGAAGGAAGGTGTCATGAAGTTTGTTTATAAGGCAGTTGATCAACTAATCGTCCGAGCGGAGGTGGGTAGGAATATGTACAGAGCCATCATTCAAGCACCTAATGTGAAAGATTCAGCTGTCATTACTGAACTATCAAAAGGAATCGAAGGATACCTCCCTAAGAAAAGCAAGGAGCTGGTAGGTAAAGGAAATGTCCTCAAGGTGACCATTTATTGTCTGGGAGGGAGGCAACGTATCTATGCATCGGTGCGCATTCCTTCGGCTAAAAAGTGAAATAGTCAGTATGTGATCATACGATTTTTTTCGATTTGCTGGACTTTGGCTTACATTTCCTAGTATAGATGTCAGATAAGTATATACTGCAAGGCCAAGTATTGGCTATTACATCTTATTTCCTCAGAAATTCTACTTATCGTTACCCTAGCTTCACACATTTGCATGAACCATGAAACGCCATATATTCCTACTCATTTTTGTCCTCATTTTTCAATTTTCTTGCCAGGAGAGGAACCCAAACCCTCAAGTTCGTCCCTTACGAATCGTCAAAGAAGTTGAATACCAGCCAGATGATTTTATCCTGTTGGAGGAGGGAGCGTTCCAGGACGAACCTTTACCCAATGAATGGTATAGCTTTTCTAAAGAAATTGGTGTGCAGATAGCGGATGGCAAACTGCGCTTAGGGACTCCCGTAGATGTATTTCCCTTTTTTGAGCTTGGTGATGGAAAGCTAGAAATAATCCATAAGGGAGAATTTGGAGGAGCGTTAAATTATATCCCCAATGATCGAGAATCCGATACACTCACTATCTGTGAACTGGCCATTAACCAGGTGTTTGAATTGAATGGTCACATCTATTTTACCGTTGGAATTCCACACCTTGGTGATTCAGGAGGAGTGATCTTCGAACTCGAGAGAACGGGAGATGGATTTTCGTATCATGAAGTGCTGAGACTGGGCAGTGCGCCCATGGCTGTCGCTACTTACGAAGATAAGATTTTCATTGCGGGTTACTCGTATGTTACCATCGTCCATTACCATCCGACCGTCAAAAACTTGAAGGTTATCAGGTCATTTGAGAAAGATGATATTTATTGTAGCTCGTATGGAAATTCGGTAGCTGTAAAAAATGAGCATGAAATCTATGTGGGAATGAAGAATGCGTATGCAAAGATTTCATGGGTTTCGGGGGAAATATCTCTGTACCAGCATATAGAGAGCTTTTCACAAGCGCAGCGTTTGAAGCTGGAAAGTAGAAAGTGAACCGTAAGTCTACATAATGAGTCGCATGTTGACAGACCGAAAAACATATCTAGAAAAATTTATTCAAATAATTGGTGGAAAAAGCATAAAAATGTAAATTTAGTTAAACAACTTAGTCAAACGCTAACCATGAACACATAATGAAAGTACCTGCCATACTTATTACGATCCTCGCTTTCTTTCTCTCTCATCCGATTTTTGCTCAATCGACTGTGGAGGATTATGTGAAAGAAGGGATTCGCTACCATGACAATGGAGCATTTGATCAAGCGATTGATACTTACCAAAAAGCCTTAGAACTAGATCCAAAATCGCCGCTGGTCAACTATGAGATCAGCATGAGTTATTTTTCAAAAGGAGACTACGAGAAGGCGATTGAACATGCGGACATCGTGTTAAAGCAAAAAGATGATCTGATGATGCAAGCCTATTTAATCAAGGGTTCGGCATTGGATAATCTAGGAGAAGTCCGAGAATCAGTTAAGCTGTTTGAAAAAGCGATCAAGAAAACGGGCGAGCATTATTTACTCTTTTACAATTTGGGACTTGTTCACTATAAACTGTCCGATTGGGAAGCTGCCGAAGAAAATATCCTCAACGCCATTGACCTCAATTCTAATCACCCGAGTAGCCATTTAATTTTAGCCAACATTCACAATCAAAGGGGAAACAAAGTTCAAACGCTACTCGCTTCTCACTTTTTCTTGCTACTTGAACCCAACTCTTCCAGGTCCTTGGAGGTCTATCAGATGCTTCAAACTCATTTTGTAAGCAATGTGACAAGAGATGCTGACAAACCCAAAGAGATTAATATTTTTCTTCCAGCGGGAGGCAGTGAAGAGTTTGCTGCGGTAGAATTGATGATTTCTATGCTGGAGGCCTCTAAATCTTTGGAGGATAATGAAGGAAAAACGGAGGACGAAATGTTTGTGGAAAATACAGCCTCCTTTTTCAAAATGATGGGGGAGATGAAAAAGAAGAAAAGTACAGGTATTTGGTGGACTTTGTACACACCATTCTTTGATGATATGCCCACTTCTGGCAATATCATCAAAGAATGGTGTGTACAAAGTCCAC
>JBCBFT010000225.1:0-3302 GCA_038527485.1 Bacteroidota bacterium | reverse complement strand
TGAAGGACTTCTTCAAGCGTGAACCTAATAAGTCTGTGAACCCTGATGAAGTAGTAGCAGTAGGTGCTGCTATCCAATGGTGACACCCACCTAGGAGGAGATGACTTTGACAACATCATCATCAACTGGCTAGCCAGCGAGTTCAAAACAGAGCACGGAATCGACGTGCGTAAAGACCCCAAGGCCCTACAGCGTCTGAAAGAAGCGGCAGAGACAGCCAAGATTGAGCTTTCCAGTACCACTTCTACTGATATCAACCTGCCTTATCTCAGCATGGACCACGAAGGTCCCAAGCACCTTGAGCGTAGCTTGAGCCGTGCCAAGTTTGAGCAGTTGGCAGATAAACTCTTTGACCGCGCCCTTGAGCCTTGTCGCAAGGCATTGAAAGATGCCAAGCTGACAGTAGATGAGGTGGACGAAGTGATCCTAGTAGGAGGTTCGACTCGTATCCCCAAGATCCAAGAGTTGGTGAAGGACTTCTTCAAGCGTGAACCTAATAAGTCTGTGAACCCTGATGAAGTAGTAGCAGTAGGTGCTGCTATCCAAGGAGGTGTATTGGCAGGTGATGTGAAAGGGGTCTTGCTTCTAGATGTTACCCCTCTTTCGCTCGGTATCGAGACGATGGGTGGTGTGATGACGAAGCTGATCGAATCCAATACGACGATTCCCACTAAGAAGGATCAAGTATTTTCTACCGCAGCTGATAGCCAGTCGTCTGTAGAAATTCATATCCTACAAGGTGAGCGCCCCATGGCATCGGATAACCGTACGCTAGGCAAATTCCACCTCGATGGGATTCCACCCGCACCTCGTGGTGTACCCCAGATTGAGGTAGCTTTTGACATTGATGCCAACGGTATCTTGAATGTAACAGCAAAGGACAAGGCGACAGGTAAGGAAAACAAGATCCGCATTGAAGCATCTACAGGTTTGAGCGACGCTGAGATTGATCGCATGAAGCGTGAAGCTGCCGAAAATGCAGATACCGATACTAAGCGCAAGGAAGAAGCTGAAAAGCTCAACGGCGCAGATCAGTTGATTTTCTCTACAGAGAAGCAATTGACAGAGCTAGGTGACAAGTTGTCCGATACGCATAAGACAGCGATCAACGATTCGATGGCAGAGCTGAAAGAGGCGCATGCAGCGAAGGATTTTGACCGCATCGATGCGGCTACGGCTGCCCTGAATCAGGCATGGCAGAATGCTTCGCAAGAAATCTATGCTGCCCAGCAAGAGGGTCAGGCCGCGCCAAACGGTGCAGGAGCAGGACCTGAAGCGGAGGCTTCAGCCGAAGCAGGTGAGGAAAATGTCACTGATGTCGAGTACGAAGAAGTAGACGAAAAGTAATCTTTTCGATTGTGATATAAACTAGCAGAGGCTGTCTCAAATGAGGCAGCCTCTTTTTTTATCAAATTTCTATTTCATTCTCCTAAAAATCTCCTCCATCACCTCCTCCACTTGGACGTCCTCCTCCGCGACGGCCTCCGCGTCCACGCTTCTCTTGATTCAGCCTGTAGTTGAAAGACAGGGTAAACTGACGCTGGCGCCATTGGAAGGTTGTCTCACGTGTGAACACCGGGGTCTCCGTAAAGGCGCGACGCACCCGCGAGTTGAATACATCCCGCACACTGAAAGTCAACGTTCCCTTGCCTTTGAGAATTTCTTGCGAGATGCCAAAGTCCATTCCCTGAATCGATTTCCTTCTGCCCTGCGTCGTAATCACTGGGCTGCGATAATAGCCGCTCATCTGAATATTGGTCTTTCGGTTAAATGAGAAGCGAGAATTGAGACGCCCCTGAAAAGCATAGGTGTCTGCGCTGAGATCCAATCCATTAAACTCCCCCTCTGTAATCGATCGAAAGAAGTTTCCATTCCCACTGATCTTCCACCACTTGGTGATGTCCTGCGAACCAGAAATCTCCAGACCAAAATTGTTTTGCGTAGCGAGGTTGACAGGGCGAAAACGCGCCACCAATTGTCCATTGATGAAGGTCGTATCTGTAATCCGCTCAATGACATCCGTCCGATAGCGATAATATAAGCTGATCAGAAAGGTGCCCTTTTCCCAATACTTCAAATATCCCGTTTCTAATGCTTGGGTAAATTCAGGGTCCAGGTCTGAGTTCCCGCCATAGAGATTACGAGCGTCGCTGTAGTTTGTAAAAGGGGTCAGGCTGCGATACGAAGGACGAGTCAAACGACGGCTGTAAGAAAACTGAAGGGTATTCTTGGGATTGAGCTTGTAGGAAAATGCCGCACTCGGAAAGAGATTGGTATAAGATTTTTCGATGGGAAGCGCTTCTTGCTCGATGTCGACTACGATACTGGTGTATTCTGCACGTAGCCCCAGTTGATAGGAAAATTTTTCCAATTGCTGACTGAAGATTCCGTAAGCTGCACCAATCGTTTCTAGATACTGAAATCGGTTGACGAAGGGAAGATTTCCAGGCCCTAAAATAGGGACTTCTGCTCCAAAATCATCCTGCTCTCTCACTGCAAAATCATTGTCTATCACACGATAGGTCCCCTTCGCCCCTGTTTCAATCTTGATATTTTCTCCAAAGGGATGTACATAATCCGCCTGAACCAACCATTCCTCACGATCCTCTACATTGTCAATGAATTGCAAGACAGGATCTAGTCCACTATCCAGGAGCACTTCTGTAATGTCAGACTTCTCCGTATCATCTGTGATGGCAAACTGCGCATCTAGCGTCATTACACGATCCTTCTGGGGAAAGGTACGCTTATAATTGATATCGGCTTGGTAATTGAACTGGTCCTCACGCTCTAGCTGATCGCGGGTGATCACCGCTAGCAAATTATCCTCCAGATCAAAGTCCTCATATCGGATGTTCGTTTCATTGTTTCTATCCGAATATCTAAATGTACCTGAAACGGTGAGGGTATTTTTTGAATCAAATAAAAACTCAGAACCAAATTGCATGGTAGGACTGATGCCACTACGTGTGAAGGTACGGTCCGTAACAAATTTGGCGAGCGTCTCAGGCTGTGTCAGTGTCTGAATAAACAAACCAAAACCAGGGGATTCTCGGTACCTGATCCCGACATTGGTAAATAGGTTGAGCTTCTTTCGGCGAAAGTTCACGTTGGCGGATACTCCATGGTTTTGTGGGAAGCCTGTATTGACGGAAAATGAGCCATTGACGCCCTTTTTACGATTTTTCTTCAGGACAATATTGATGATTCCTACCTCTCCCTCTGCATCATATTTGGAAGATGGATTGGTGATCACTTCGATTCGTTCGATCAAATCTCCTTGAAGCAGTCGCAAGGCGTCA
>JBCBFT010000224.1:0-3473 GCA_038527485.1 Bacteroidota bacterium | reverse complement strand
GAAATTCCCTATTCCTCTTACTTTTTTTACAAAAATTTTCTCACAGATATGCTTTCCATTATTCAATGAATAATAAGAGAAGAGCTTTGTGTAAAAGTGATACTCTGTTTCGCCTTCGACAAATATTGAAATAATCCGCCCTTTTTGCATTATGCATGCATATATTGCTGAAGGATTTCGGGTTCCTCTTTACTTTCCAAAAATAGATCAAAAATATATTCTCCTAGAGAAAGCTCTAATTCAAGTGCATCTCGTACCAATTTCTTTTCCTTTGCTTTTCCACTTATTCTCTGAAACATTGCGAGATTATCATCATTGGGTATTCCAAAGTAAAAGTTCTTTATGTCAAGGTATTGCAAAAGATAGGGAGAGTGACTGGTGAGCAAAATTTTAACATCTTCTGCGAGAGAGTCAAGTATGATTAGTAACCTTTGTAATAAACTTGGATGAATTGAATTCTCTAACTCTTCAAAAGCTACTAGTGGAACTTTACACATTTGAGCAGACATTGCCATACAAAGAATATGAATAATCCGCTGAGAACCACTCGAAAGTAACCTAATACTTGTAGCTTGATTATTCGTTCTCTCCTTTATTCGTATCTCATATATTTTGTCAGGAATCGAAAACGGTATATCCCCCTCATCTCCTAAAGAAGAACTCTCATTAAAATCAATTTCAACAGGCTCGATCTGTTCTACATTAGGTAGCAATGAATATATCGCATCTAATAATATGCTAAATCTATCGGGATGAATTGATTTCAAATGATAGATAAATTTACTCACGCTTGAGAACTCGTCAATATCTAATTGATTATCAGGTACTTTTGGCGAAAGATCGATTCTACCAAATAAACTATCCATATCTAGAGATGAATTTATCTTTAGATTTATATTATTGATTTTTTCGAGAATCTCTTGATAAAATAGCGTTCCTATCAATTCTAACTTATTCAACAGCAATTCATCGTCTTCGATAGGCAATTTGGAATCACATCTACCATTTGGTGAGGATAGGTATAGTGCTTTAATGCCATCTCTTTTAATAAGTGAACGGAATTGCTGTTTTTTTTCATTCCGTTTTACTTGAAGATTTTCAGACGTGATTTTTCTACCCTCTCCTTCTCCTTGAATCCATGTGAAAGAATATTTGTACTTAATGATGTATTCAACAGAATTGAAGAATGTTATGAATTCTATATCAAATAAGAAGTCTTTCCCTGCATTCTGTTTATTAATTGGCAGGAAGTTTTTGATGGCCATTAAATGATATTTCTCCCTAGGAGAAGCTTTTAAAAAGCGAGCTCCGAAATCAATTGCTCTTAGCACATTTGATTTACCATAGTTATTGAAGGCAATTAATACATTGAACTTGCCTAATTCAATTGATACAGAGTCTAGGTTGCGAAAACCTTGGATGGTTAAACGCTTAACATTCATAACATTAAGTAGTATTCTACATGAAATAAGCTATAAAAATATACGCTTAAGTGGCAATTTTGTTTAAAAAGTATAGGTTTCTCTCAACATATGCAAGATTTGATTGCGTTTTTTAAATAAATTTGATTTACCTGTTATCTCACTTACAAACACGACTTACATCCTATAGCCTTCCGCATGAGGAAAATCAAAAGTATAAAACTTACCATTTATACGATCTTGCCTAATGTAAAATATCACGATAGGTCAAATATCAAAAAAGACACTACTTCAAAATAGCACCTCCAAATCTCTAATATTCTTCGAAACAAGAAACTCACTAATAGCCTTCGACCGATCATCCCATGTAAAGTGTCGCTCCCAGCCTATTCTCCCATGGTGAAAAAGGTTAAGAGGAGTAAAAATCACGTTTCACATAAGATACATCCTACGCTAGCTTCTTCTCGTTCGGTGACACAGTCTTATTTTCTATCGCTTAAACATGAGAAGACCTTATTCCATAATTCTGTTTACCTCTGTTTCCCAAAAAACTTATGCACAGCAGGTAGAGGGAAGACATTATTGGTGCGATCGACATCCGCCATCCTGAGCGAAGGATCGATCTGTACGGATTGTACTTTTCCTGCTACCTTCAATTCATAGTAAGGATAAGGCCACGGCCAATCTTCCATCACCACACGTGCAGGCATTCCTTCCTCTTCAGGCTTGTGCCCGCGCATGATTTCCAAGGGGATGTAAAAGAGTTGTTGTTCTCCTCCTTCCAGCGTCACGACCACATCCAAGGGCATCGGATGCAATCCAATTTTCTCGATTGTAATAACCGAAGCATCTGAGCTTGTCTCTACAGACTTAACAGCATAATCAATGGTATTTGTCGTCCCAATCCATTGCTCATTGTACCAATCCAACTCTAGTCCCGATCGCTTCTCCATCACACGCTTGAAGTCCGTCGGATCTGGGTGCTTAAACGCCCACTGGTCCCATAAATCGATCATCCCTTGATCAAAGGATTTTTGTCCGATGATATAGCTGAGTTGGTGTAGATAAATCGCGCCTCTCAGATAAGTTGAAATGCTGTAGGTTCGATTCCTTTCATAATAATCCCCATGTGTGGTCATAGGCTCCTGAAGCCCCGATTCTGCCAACATCTGATAAGAGCCATAAGCTCTGGATAGGGGATTTACTCGGTTTTCATGAAATAAAGAATCCATGATCATGTATTGACAATAGGTGGTAAAGCCTTCGTCCATCCAGGGATACTTCGATTCGTTGAAGGCCAAGACGCCTTGGTACCAGGAGTGAATCGCCTCATGCACGGTCACACTCACCAAGGATCTAAATTGACGTTTACCCGTGATTAGAGTAGCCATGGGATATTCCATCCCTCCATCTCCGCCCTGTATGATCGTATAGTCGTCATAGGGATACTTGCCATAGTTTGCATTCATTATCTGGAACGTTTGCACAGCAAAAGACTTCAAACTATCCCACTTTGCGGCCAGCTTCTCGTCCTCTTGGTAGATAAAGTGAATATTGGGAATATCATCTCCTGTCACGATTTCATGGGTATAATCGGGATCAGCTGCCCAAGCAAAATCGTGCACTTTGTCTACTTTAAAATGCCATCTCAATTTCTCCCCCTTCTTTCTTTTGACGGGCTTAGACGTATCCTCGTATCCATGCCCTATTTCCTGAGGGTTTTGGAGGTAGCCTGTGCCTCCAATCATGTAATCCGCATCGATGCGAATGGTGACATCAAAGCTCCCCCATACACCGTGAAACTCTCTTCCGACGTAGGGATCTGCGTGCCATCCATGCTTGTCATATTCTGCCAGCTTAGGATACCATTGGGTCATAGAATAGGATATTCCTTCTTTGTTATCTCTTCCTGTCCTGCGTATTTGCATAGGTACTTGAGAGTCGAACTTCATGCTCAGCTTGGTGCTAGCGCCAGGTAGGAGAGGCTCCGCCAATTCCACTTCGAGAATCGTACCCACAATCTCATGGGTCAGGTTGGTGCCATCTTGTTTC
>JBCBFT010000223.1:0-3496 GCA_038527485.1 Bacteroidota bacterium | reverse complement strand
ATTCGCTCTGCGTAGCCATCAAGCTACGCAGCACCCCAATCTATTAGTTTCCTAACTAACAAACTAGATACAGCTAAGCTGAGATTAGCATCCACGGGATGGTGACGCTGACGGGAAGTTGGCTAATTTCTATCCATCTCCTTCCATGATCTCACATTCTCCACTTTCGATGTCCGCTTCTACTTTCTTGTACTTGATATTCTCTATTATACGGCCATCCAAATACTTCACAGTGATCCTTTCATTCCTGCCTATTTTAGGACGGTCTCTTCTTACTGTTGTTACAAGTTTTTGCCTTGGCTTAAACGTGGACTCTGCACCTAGTTCAGGTGCAAAAAAGTCATCAAAATTAAAGTTAGGATCAATGAAGAACCCTTTTTGCTGTTTTTGAGATACTTCTTTTCTGTCTGCACCATAGTATTTTCGAAATATTTCTACTTCTTCTTTTCTCTCTTCTTCCGAAGACATATCTGCTTTAGGCCAAGTGTTGACAAAATTGTACTCCCAAAGATCTGCCAAGTTTTCTGCTATAAGCTCTTTTTTGAGTCCATGGATGACCGTTCTTGATTGCGCATATTTTGCCTCGTCAATAAGTTTGGCTTTGAAAAAGAAATCGTAGACATAACTACTTCCCCACAGGATCATCACAGTGAAAAAGCGATAATCTATGAAAGATCCAGCCTGTCCTCTGAGGAACTCTTTAAACTTTTTGGGATCAAGACGAACGAAAGACTGAAAATTATTTCCTTTTCCTTCTTTCATCCAATATTGTCCTATATACTGCCATATGGTCCCACTTAATGAAAAAGAAAACCCTTTTTCTTTCATGTAAAGGTTGAAGGGCAATTCCAGCATAGCTAAACCCTTGGTTTTTATATTATTCTGACCTTTGGGCATATCGTCTGCTAACTTTTCCCACCCATGCTCGATCCCTTTTTCAAATAATCTATTATACGAAGGGCTAATATCAAGCCCATAATCTTTCATGATGGAATTAAACGGTTCCCATTCAAATTTTCCAGTCGATAAATAATTTTCATATATCCGTTCCTGTTCCATCAGGAATTTTAGGAGAGTTAATCTGAGACCTGAATCGGGCAACAAGCTGTCCGACTCACTTATATCGGGATAAGCCCTTTCAACTATTTCTTTTACGAGATCATTGTGTTGGCAAAACAGTAATTTCCACATGATCGCGAAGAAAAAATCAGCATGTTCTACAGGATCTATTAAGAAATCCTCCACAAGTTCTCTCAGATTTTCCTCCTCTTCGTGATAACAATGATAGCTGATTAGACTATGATTATAATACGGAAGCATCTCCTGAAACAATTCTGGATGATGCACTTTCAAGAGCTTTCTCACGCCCTCTATCCAGTCAAATCGCCATTTTCTTACGCAGGTTCCTTCAAAATCTACCAGTAACTCACCTACATCGTATTCATCCTTCACTTCTTGTGGGAGGGACTTACTGAAAACGGCTTCCATTGCCACATAATTGAACTCGAAGTCCTCTTCGATAGATGCATTCCATAGTTCTACAAAAGTCATTTTTCTGAGAGTTTATCCAGTGTACAGCTTTACATGGGTGAGAAGTCAATTACGAAAAAATGGCAACTCTTTCCATATTTTATTTTCCTAACTAAGGAACTAAAGACGGCGATGCTGTCAGATTAGCCCCAACGGGACGTTGGCGCTGGCGGGGGCAAAAAAAGCGAAGCCACAACCTGCTCTACGTAGCCATCTAGCTACGTAGCTCTCAAATCCTTTAGACTCCCGTCTAACAAGCAAAAAAAGCGAAGTCCTACCCCGCTCTGTATAGCCATCAAGCTACGCAGCACCCAAATCTATTAGTTTCCCAACTAAGCAAGCTAGTACAGCTAGGCTGTCAGTCGCACCCACGAGACGTGGGCACTGGCGGGGGATATGGCCCGCACTAGATCCCTTACCCTTCCATATCAAGAACGACCTCAGCCGACGATTCATCTATCTCAACTACTTCCTCCCATCTCGTACCAGGAATACAGTTCTTCAGCATCTCAGTTACCTCAGGAAATTCCTCAAAAGCCTCCATCCAGATGGTCCAAAATCCATCCGCCACGACAATCATCTCGATATAGCCTCTCATCAACTCTCTAACGGCTTTGTTTGCTTTCTTATATGTATCACTCGCCTCTCTCGAATCGATATAAGCTTTCATTCGATGCTCATGCCTACGATCAGAAGCTTCTTGCCAGGCAATCGAGCCCTTTTTGGGGGCACGATTTTGCAATCCCACCAACTCGATCGTCGCCTCGATCCGCTTGCGCAAATTCTCATCTGTGATGTTCTCGTTCACTTTCACTACACCCGAAGCATCATAGCTGAAGTATTCAAAAGTGGGGTCCATGTCTGGCCAGACAAATTCTTCGAGTACCACCTTTTTATCCCCTTTGGTAGAATTGCAATTTGTACAGCCCAAGAGGAAATTATCCCAACTCAACTTCAAATCTGGGTTGGTCTTTTTGGGTCTTACATGCTCCACCGCTAGATTGGCTTGTATCTTGCGTTCGCAGTAGGAGCAGTACTCGCCAATGCGATCAATCAAATATCTCCTGGATCGTGCATACTTCTTGAACACAATCTCTTCTCCTTTGGGATCTGTAGGAACGTTTCCTTTGGCTACGGGTCTCATTTGTTGTGTAATTTTGCTAGACGTGCTAACTCAAGTTTGGCTTTAAATACGGGGTCATCTGTATGTTTAATCAACTGCGCTAAGTCGGTCTCTTCGTCCTCCTCTTCGGCAACAATGCCTCTGATAAATCGAACCGCAATCTTTTCCTTTTGATGGAAAGCTTTACTTTCGACACTTTCTACTCCCATGAATAAGGCAATCTTTTCTAAAGACATTGTATCAGGATGCTCGTCGATTGGATGGCCGTCCAGATTGAATACTTCGTCGGCCTTCAGTGATTGAACGATGAAGGGAGAATGCGTGGTGGCAATAAACTGTATCTTCGGAAAGGTCGTTTTAAGCCTTTCGATGATGCCTCGCTGCATATTGGGATGTAGGTGTGTATCTATGTCATCAATCAAAACGACTCCTTCCGTCTCTTTCAGTACATCCGAACCCATGTGGGGATTCAGCTTGATGGCTCTACAGACAATATCAACCACCAAATTTATGACCCCTCTATAACTCTCACTGAGATTCGAAAAGGTAATCCAAGATCCATCCTCCTTTTGGATAATCGGCTCTCCTAGCTCCTCATGAAATTGTAGATCTTTCCATTCTGGCAGGATGGAAGTGAGTACATCCTTATATACATCAAGCGATTTGTCTTCGTCGGATGGCAAGGCCGTACATACGTAGTTTTGCGGATCGAGACACATATGATAACCATCCAATCGCGAGCAAAGTTGAATATCTCTAGACAATTCTTCTGAGGATCTTGCCATCGAACGGTAAAGGAAAATAGGCAGGTGGGCATCTTGATCCACATGATTCGCGATGCTT
>JBCBFT010000222.1:0-3552 GCA_038527485.1 Bacteroidota bacterium | reverse complement strand
GTTTTACGATCAATAATCAAGTTTTTCTACAAAATGGTGTTTCTATTTTGACCTCCTCTCACCCTGACGAAGTATCTAAATCTACAGCCAATGGGGGAACTTTTACAGAGTTGGTATATGATGCCTTGAAAGGTGGAGCAGCTGATGTACTAGGCGAAGTAAATATAGCGGACGTATATGCTTATGCGGATAAGATCTTGCGCAATGATGATCAAAGACCGATGCTGAAGTCATACGTCTCTCAACTCAATTATCTCAGGAAAAATAACCCTAAGGTTCCCAAACAGATCCTCCGGAAGTTGAAGTATTACTTTGACCATCCCAGCTTAAAGCTGCCACTTTCACCTGACTACGAGCCAGAACTAGAGCCACATGATGAAGTGAAAGAAGCCATTTTTAAGGACCTTCAGACCTTACGTCGCGTAAATTTGGTCGAACCCGTCGGAGCGGATCATATGTATCATGCAGCTATTCATTCCAAATCATGTCGCCTCACACCCAGTGGACGCTACTACTGGGAGCTCGCCAAACGGGGCGCCATTTAAGGTGTCCAAGATCTAGCATACACCTTCGACACAAAGACAATTGCGAAATACCTACTTCACTTTTTGAATGATGGGCAAGTGATCGTATATTTGTGCCGCAATGAAACAGCTTAAATCCAAACCCGTCATGGATGCTCGAAAACGAAAGTAACGAGCCCCTTCTTCTGTGAGTCCTCACATATGCTGTTTTTCCATTTCTTATTGTTGATTTTAAAACTGTGCACGCACGGGTGAATGAGGATGAGTTATAGCATGTGATGATCCCTTCGCATAAGAAAAATAAGGCCATTTATCGCCTTATAGACAAACAGGTTGTGGTATTTAAGTGTTCTATGCTCAATCTTTTCAATTAGATCACGTTTAACAAAAATCATCGGTAATTCATGGATGCGATAGCTCAATCCACAGGTCTTCAACTCATAGGAGATCGATACCAAATCCAGGGAGTGGATGTCCTGGAAATGTGTCAAACCTTCGGTACCCCGCTTTTTGCATATGATGCAGACAAAATCAAAGAGAAATACGAGCAGATGGTCTCTGCTTTTCATGGACTCAATGCGGTCATCAAATATCCCGTAAAGGCACTTTCCAATATCAATGTCCTGAAATTGATGAAAAAGCTGGGCGCAGGACTCGATACAGTATCCATTCAAGAAGTAAAGCTGGGATTAAAAGCAGGTTTTGATCCAAATGAGATCATCTTTACGCCCAATTGTGTTTCCTTTGAAGAGATCCAACAAGCCGTATCCTTAGGTGTCAAGATCAACATCGACAATATCTCTATCCTAGAGCAGTTTGGTCACGCTTATGGAAATACTGTTCCTGTCTGCCTTCGCTTCAATCCCCATATCTTTGCAGGTGGAAATACGAAGATTTCTGTCGGACACATCGACTCCAAGTTTGGAATATCTGTCTACCAGCGTCGCCACGTGCATCGCATCATCAAGACCGAAAACATACATGTGGTGGGCCTACACGTACATACAGGATCAGATATCCTCGATGCTAGCGCGTATCTTCAATCTGCGAATATTATGTTCGATCTAGCATCGGAGTTTGAAGATCTAGAGTTTATCGACTTTGGAAGCGGGTTTAAAGTTCCCTACAAGGAAGACGATGTCTCAACCAATGTATTTGAGGTGGGAGAAAAGCTACGTGAAGCTTATAAGGAGTTTACGACTTCCTACGGACGTGAGATTGAACTATGGTTTGAACCAGGCAAATACCTCGTGAGTGAGTCAGGCTATTTTTTCATGCGCGCCAACGTCATTAAGCCTACGCCTTCCACAGTATTTGTTGGGGTCGATTCAGGGCTGAATCATTTTATTCGTCCCATGATGTATGGGTCCTTCCACGATATGCTCAATGTCTCGCACCCACAAGGAACTAAACGCATCTATACTGTCGTGGGCTATATCTGTGAGACAGACACCTTTGGATGGGATCGTAAATTGAGCGAGGTACGTGAAGGAGACCTTATCTGTTTGCGCAACGCAGGAGCTTACGGTTTCTCGATGAGCTCGAATTATAACAGCCGTCTACGACCTGCAGAAGTTATGATCATCAATGGAGAAGCCAAAGTCATCAGGCAGCGCGAGACCATGGAAGACATCATGAGCCGTCAAGTAGAGATTGAGGTATAACGATGAAGCCTCCCCCTTTTGTCTGAATTGGGGGAGGTCATTTAAACTGTAGTATTCCACATGTCGAGACCGTGTGTGCAAGATGAGATAGCAGCATACGAGACCCATTTTCGATCCCTTTTCCCACAAGAGAGAGCTTATCTCTTTGCCTTTAACCTAGACAAAAGAGAATCCATAATCTGTATCAAAAGAATCATCAAGCACATCCAACATTAATCCATCATCTGCCATAAAGGTAGAAGGTGCGTGTAGAGATATATCAAATTGTACAGGATTCATTTTCTGATGGTTATACCAATTGCGAAGTTCCTCTTGTACAATGGATGGCAACACAACCTTCTCTCCATCTAGGAGGAGGAAGTAACTCCCCTCTTCCGTCTGCTTCAGTCCAATTTCCTCAAAACAGTCCAGCTCTTGGATAGAGACTTCTACAGGTGTGCGCAAGCCATCACTTTGACTCGCATTTTTGATGTTTTTCTTAGTAATTGAAATTTTCATGAGTCTATTTTATTTTCTCTTGGTTAATTCTCATTTCTCGTATATAAAAATGAAGGATAACAATAGAGAGACATAAAGTAGATCGTAAAGAACCTTACAACCATGTGCTGGATGTTATATTAGCATGAACTTCTCACCAGGTTTAAGTATTTCAATAAATGGAGAAATTGCGGGAAAATATAGAGGTTTTCTTTTTCATTCTTCAACCTTCATAGACCTCATTCCGTTGTATAAATGGAGAGAAAAGGATCACACAAGTGATTAGATGATTTTAGATAGACGGTAAAAGAATGAGTAGTAGTCGGTCGTCTCAATAAAGATCCTTTTTTATATTTGATGAATAACTACGAATGATATGGGATTGAACCCAATGACAATATGTTATCTGTTGATTCTTGTTAATGTGCTGTTTTCTATACAAGGGTTCAACAGATTTGATTGGAAGGAAAAGTATATTTTCTCCACGGAGCGCATCCTACTGATGCGGGAGTATTACCGAATGGTCAGCTCGGCTTTTCTGCATGCCAACTGGCTCCACTTGCTGATGAACATGTTGGTGTTGTACATGTTCAGTCCCTACGTATCCTATGTACTTCCTGTCTGGGGGTATGTGTTGGTCTATTTTGGGAGTATGATTGGTGGCAACTTGCTTTCTCTTTATATCCACCGTAATCAAAGTGGGTACCGTGCCTTAGGTGCTTCAGGCGCAGTCAATGGAGTGATATTTGCCTCTATTGCGCTTTTTCCCAATATGACGATCTGGTTTTTCATCCCTGGATGGTTGTTTGGGATTATATATGTGTTGGGCTCTATCTACGCCATCCGCAACAAGCGTGACAATGTAGGCCATGATGCCCATTTAGGTG
>JBCBFT010000221.1:0-3597 GCA_038527485.1 Bacteroidota bacterium | reverse complement strand
CGTACGCCAGATGATGCAGAAGGTAGAAGTAGTCGATCCAGGTGATACGATCTTCTTGGAGAAAGAAGTGGTGATGCGTCTGGACTTCCAGGAGGAGAATGACTGGATCTACGACAAGTTGGTAGTAGAAGATGCGGGTGATTCTGAGAAGTTGCGTCCAGGTCAGATCATTTCACAACGTGGATTGAGAGACGAGAACTCACAGCTTCGTCGTCAGGACAAGGAGCTAGTCAAAGCGCGCGGGGTACGTCCTGCGGTTTGTCAGCCTGTACTGATGGGTATCACACGAGCATCTTTGGGTACGAAGTCATGGCTATCTGCGGCCTCCTTCCAGGAGACGACCAAAGTACTCTCCGAGGCAGCGATCATGGCGAAGACCGACGAGCTCCAGGGCTTGAAAGAAAACGTGATCGTCGGACACTTGATTCCAGCGGGTACAGGTCTCCGCAACTATCAGGATCTCCTGGTAGGAGAGATGAAGGAGTACAAAGATCGCGCAAACCGCCGCGCCGCACGCGAGGCTGCGATGTACGATTAATCGATTTGAAACTGGCTTCGGCTAGTGAGATATAAATAGAAAGAGGCTGCTCGTGAGGGTAGCCTCTTTTTTTTTATTTTACATCAAGACAACTAGATGAGCCCTTTATTGGCACGCTCCCAGTAATACCTCCCACTAGGTGTTAATCTACATGACTTTGAGTAAAGAGCAGCATGATACATATGATCCGCTCCTACAGGTTCTACAAGATTGAACCTTCTGTAATGTTGCAGATCACGGAAAATAGCCTCTTTGACCTGGTCATGAGGCTCCATTTCTGGTTCAAACTCTGGACTAAGAGGAAGCTCTAGGCGAGGATGTTCAAAGTAATTGGGTAATCGCCTGAGGACAGATTTTGAGACTTTAGGTTTATTTTTTCTGAGAGAATTTAAGTTAGTCGCATAAGATCTCAATGTAGGGCGTTGATCATCGTTACGAAGGATTTTATCTGTATACGCGTAAACGTCCACAATATTCACTTCGCCCAAAAGATCAGCGGCACCACCTGTGAATGCGTCACAAACTAATTCTGTAAAGGATACATTATCAGAAGCTTTTGAGAGTTCATCTTGATAACTTGATCTTAAAATAGATACATTGCTTTGTAAAAGCGCAGAATTTTCATTAATAAACCCGCCTGCTGCTCCTGAATGGCAGCAATCCAGTATAATAATGATTTCTTTAGCAGTTGAACTTTGAATAAGGTAAAATAAGTTTGTTAAGGAGACCCCCTCATTATACCTCCTGGCATCAGATGTTGATAAGTAAGTTCCCATCTTTGTTTTTACTCCATGTCCAGAAAAGTAGAATAAGAGAACATCAGCTGATTTTTGGTTAAAAAGTTTTATGATTTCCTTTTTTAACTGGGATTTCGTCACGGTTGAATATTCTGAGGTCAAAGTTTTGCAGTAAAAGTTAGGTGAGCTATCCTCATGTCGATCTAATGCCTCTTTCATCTTATGGGCATCTTGTATACATCCATGGAGATCGTATAAATTTTCATAATGATCTATACCTACAATCAGCGCTCTTTTACGTAAACCATCGCTATATTCTATCTCAATGGGTTTTTGAGACAACTTTTCCTTCTCCATCTTCATTCTTCCCCAAAGCTCATTCGATATTTTTATATGCTGAGTATGGGGTAAGGCCTTAAACTCAATCTTGGAAATGATCGAGGAAACCAATGAGGTAGCACGGTCAAGCTCTCCTTTAGTGGCTGACTCCGTAGCCTGAACAAATTGGATGGCTACACTCAGAGGATTGAAGGAGGAAGAAGTATCAGGTGTTAATTGTCCGTAAACCTGATCTCCAAACTGAAGGAAGTAAGCTATTTTATGATCATTCTCTAATTCTCGGGCTTCTAAAAGCTCCTTTGCTGCAGACTCAGGATCGTTAATGATCGTTTGGGTCCATCGAAAAATCTCTCTACAACTGTTACTCGGAATTCTGGAGTTTTCTTCTTGTAGATAGTAATGTAAAAAGTTTCCCAATTCTTGAACTGTGGGATACGCAAGTGTCTCCAATATGGCGTATAATATTTTGATGGGATGTGTGCGTAATTCAAACATCCCTAATCCGATATGCTTACAAAGAGGAGAATTGAGGAAATCACCCACCAATACATGAATTGGGATCATCGATTTGGAATGTCCTGATGGAAGGGGAAAATTCTGATACAGTTTAGCAAGTAAATCAAATGTACAGATGGGTAAGAAGGAAGAACAAATGGCTAAGTATGCATGTGATTCTGAGCGAAAGTCCTCCAGATAGGAGAGAAGGTGAAAATCATCTTTCGCCTTTTCTCTAATCTTATGTTGCCAGATTTGATGATATGTCTTTACCATTTTTTCAATAGTTCAGAAGTTTGTAGGAGGTTTTCAGACTCAGGTCCTATTGTATCGATGAACATAGAGATATAAAATGCTGCGCTCGTATACCATCTATTTCTGGGCGTTGGATTGAACCAAATCGTCCTTTTGGTTCTCTTCTTCAATTCCTGAAGAAAGTGAATAGTGGGAGTGACAATATCTTCCATTCGTGAGGAGTCATTGAAAGTCGTTCCTGCATCACTAAAAATGAGAACAATACTCTGCGAACTGATATGATGTAACCACTCCTTTGTATAGCTAATATCCCGATTCTTACCCAGCTCCTGGATAGTACCATTAAGATCTATATGATTGATGAAGAAATATTGACGAATAGCATCGGGTTGAATAGCCTTGACCAACGATTCCGTGATATATCGTGTATAGGAAAGGTAAGGGATCATTTCTGCCGAATAGTCAGAGAGGATGTACATTGGAACAGATTCTTTCTTGTAGACCTGCTGGTAAAGGGGGGTATCTAACATCCCCTCCCGTATCAATTTATTGAGGCTTGCCAGGACATTAATATCTCTTCCCTCAACCTTGGATTTCTGACTTCGAAAATATCGACCTCGTTGTTCCAACTTACGTGTACTTATTGGCCAAAATTTCTCCCTAAAGATGTAAGGATGATCCAAGAGTGTAGAGGTTGATTCGGTATATCTTGGAATACCTTCGCCCGTTTCCTGATCATCTGTATGTACATCGTGGAGGCTCAGCCATACATCTTTCTCCGCTTCCGGACCATCAGATATATCCTTCTCTTCTACATACGCTTCTTCCTCGTTATCTTCATCTAAGTCATAAGGTGACGAGTCATCTACAGGGTTTGAAGGCGACAAATCATCCTTGCGTGAATCCCTGTCCAGATCTTTGCTTGCTGAAGTCGTATCGGGAGCTCTCTCTTTTTCTGGTTCCTCCTCTAAGGTTAATTGTTTTACCTGTGCGAGTTCTGCCAGTAACTTTCCGCAATGCTTATCAAAAGCCTCTCTTATTTTAAATTCGTGACGGTGATCTTGGAGCCAAAGAAGTTTGATCAATCTAAAAAGTGCTTCGGTAGTTTGGGGCTGTTTATATAGGATGAGGAGTCTCAAATCTGCCAACTGACTAGGCGAAAGAGAAATAGCAGTCTCCTTGTTTATCCAATTGAATAAACTTTCTAGAGGGATTTCCTGAAGTTGGTAGCTT
>JBCBFT010000220.1:0-3712 GCA_038527485.1 Bacteroidota bacterium | reverse complement strand
CCAGTCCTGATAGGTTGGGCTGCACCGCCTGATCGTTGGAGAAGGTCAAGCGAGTTGGGCCGTAAACCTGCGTCCACTGGTAAGTCAGATTTCCATTGGAGGGATCAGAGCTGCCGCTGGCATTGAGCATGGTAGAGTTATTAGGAAGGGTAACCAGGATATTTTCTCCTGCATCTGCTACAGGCTGCGAATAGTCCAAAGCGCGATCGAAGCTAAAACTCATACGGCCCATGTTGAATTCTCCTTCATGGAAGAAGACACGCAGCACTTGTTGACCACTTTTCAGCGGGACATCAGAGACAGTTCGTGTCTGCCAATTGTCCCAATCGCCTGTGTAGCTCAGATTGATATTGGGTGTGATGATTTTTCCATCTGATTCTAAATGAATAGGACCGCCACCCTGATTATTGCCACTGGCATATCGGATACTGAAGTCATAATACCCTGCTTGCTGTACTTCTACGGTATACTCCAACCATTCGCCTGCCGAAATCCAGCCTACGGTCGCTCCCTCTCCATTGAGTTCTGTGGCATCTACATTTTCCTCTTCTCTAAAATCGCCATTATTGCCAGGGGAAAGGTCATTGTATGTAATCCCCTGACCATTTCCACCCTCAAAGAAGTCATAATGCCCCACATCAATCGTTCCTGGGATAGGGCTTGGATCTCCTTGATAAGCCAATTGCTCACCTACACGCACTTCGATAAAGTTGCTGATATTGAAGCGATCTCCCTCGTAGATGCGGGCATAGAAGCTTTGCTTTCCTACGGTCAGATCTGTCGCTGTGAGCTCAAAAGGAGGCTGCGTCAGGCTTCCCAGCATCGTACTTCCATTCATGAATTCGACCTTTGTGGGCGTACCTCCTGTAATGGCCAAGTCTAGCTCGATACTTCCGCCCGCGTAGGCCTCTGAGAAATCAGTAGAAATAACACCCTTGATCGGAATATCCTTGCTTGTTACCATGCTTCCTGCGGGCACATTCAAGGTAAAGCCATCGCTAAAGGTCACAGTCAAAGGTGTCGTTCCATAGTTATGCGCTACATAGGTAATGTCACTCCCGCTACGAAAGGCCGCTGCCAAGGGGTGATCAGCCGTCAGGGAAACATCCACTCTTCCCAAGGCGCGCATGCTGTGCAACCAGTGATAGGTGTGGGCATCCGATACGCCAAACTTGAGGTTGCGCTCGGGATAGTCGTCATACAGCATGATGGCTAGATCGGGATCTGTCATCGCCAGATATTTCCAGACCACATCGTGCCAGAGGTTAGGATTTTCTTCATTATTCAAAATTCCTGTGTATTGGGCCATTTCATTCCAGATTTTGTCTGCGTAGACGGTATCTTGTCCCAGGTAGAGCGATCCTCCATGAATGGGATACAGCTCGATGCCATAGGAAGCGGCAATATCACTCGTCCAGAATGTCCCGTTGTCATAGCTGTTGCCCCAGACGCGAGACACCAGACTGTAGGTCTGATTGGGGCCGAAGTTGCGTTCGTCCATGTCAAACCAGTATTCTTCAATCGCTGATTGCTCAGTTGTATACAGGTAGATACCCAAATCTCGGATTTCGTCATTGCCTGTGATCGATCCCCAGTGGATGAGAGAGGAGTTGAACTGCATACTTTCTGAAGTCGATTCTTGGTCATTTCCCTGTGGGAAGGAGGCAAAACCATTGGCCCAGCAGTGACCTGCGTAGGGGCTGAAATTGCGGAGAAAGGGAAAGTCAGGGTCTTGTCGATTGGGACTGGCGGCATCGCGCACCAGCAGATTGATCATGCTGCCCCACTTATCTGCCCAGCCTGGTTCGTACTGCTCCATGAAAGCCGCTGCGTGGATGAAGTATCCCCAGTGGAAGTGGTGGTCATTGATGTTGCCGTCTTGCCCATGTCCTGCGGGATAGCCAATCATCGCTGTCCATGTGGGTTGGTAGTAGAATAAGAAGGCTACTTCCCCCGCTTCTGCTGTCAGCCAGTCTTCCAGTCGTGTCTTGATCGTTGAGATGATCGTTTGCACGGCTTCGGTATGTCCCAGTTGCTCGGCGATACGCGCGGTCTGGATCAGGCGATTCATGACTTGCCCTTCGTTGTAGGAGTCGGTCCAGGTGGCAAGCGGGTCATTCTTGATGGCGTCGATCTTGCTGACGAGCTGGGAAGGATCGAATGTCGGACTGTATTGCGTCAGATTCGGTAGGGTAGGGAGGATGCCGTGAAACGTATGCTCCACGGTAAAGCGATTGGCTTCCATGGTCTTTAGCTCTCCTCTTACGGTGGGGTAGGTGTAGGAGGCAAAACTCGGGCTGCCAGCAGACAGGTGGCTCCACTGGTGGGGCAAAAGGCCGATGAGCATGCTAGAGTCTGTTCCTTCCTTGACTTCGGTATCGAGGATAAGATCGGTCGTCACGATGCCATTTTGTGGGGTATAGTTCCATTCGGCCCGTGTATGAGTAGGAAAGACGTAAGCATATTTTTTGTATTGACTGGCGAGTGCTGTGGGGGTTCCTCCTGAGAGCGGGAGAAAAGCCATCGACCAATAGTTCTGTCCATTTAAGGTAGACGTATACGTGCTACCGTTTTGGTTCCAGACACTACCTGAGGGCGCATAGATCGCAAAATCGGCCCCATTGCGTAGGTCGGTGATGATCAGGATTTCATTATTAATAGTAACGGTTCCAAGATTGACGGTCACCTGCGCCACATCTGAGGCGTTCTTCTCAAAATAGGTAAAGGGCATCCCGATTCCTGCGGTCGCTTCAAATCGGTGGCTTCCGTTGGTCCATTGCATCGTCACCGTCCAGTCGGAGAAGTCGGACACGTGAGCAACGGAGGCATTGAGACCTGAGACACCGATGATGACAGGGTCTTGATCATCTATCACACCCCAGGGAATATAAGTAGCGACGAGGCCTTGGTTGAGGGTCTCGAATGTAAAGGGATAGCTAAAGAGATTGGCGACATGATTGTTCTTGATTTTGGCGGACCACCAGTCATTGGTGGGGACGGGTTTGCCAGCGGCATTTCCTACCGTCAGGGGAGTGCCTGAGGGATAGGTATTGCGGCCTGCTGCGTCTGTGCCTGGGAAGGTTGTGGTATAGCTTCCACTATCGACCGACACAAATTGGGCATTTCCTGTAAGGGGAAAGAGGAGCGTACAAAACGCGAGTAGTCCGAAGGACAGCAATTTCGAGTAGTTCATTTTATCAAGGTATCGATTAATGCGCCCTCCTACCGTTTTTATATCGAAAAAAATGTATGTGATGTAGGCATGATGTAGTCAGAGAAAGCGGAATTGCTCTTAGGACTTGGCTTAAAGGTAAGTTTATGGAGCTTGGGATGACAGGGGGCAAATCCATGATGTAGAGAGTGTGATCTACTACAGGAGGGATTGCTTGCAGATCTATGGCATGGCGTTTTGATGTAGGGTTATTGGCGTATATACGGTATATTTGGGGGATATATTCTATATGGCGTGTATATTAATGTTGTACACCATGGTCAGAAAACGCCCGAGTAGACCTTTTTAAATATCCATTTTTTGTAGCTTTCGATGCTGCTAAGCTAGCTTAAGGAAGCTGATGAAAGCTACAAAAAACCGATCAAAAGACGGCATTTCTATGAGAGAAATAACCATAATTTGATTTTTGGATAAAAAAAGGGAAACATCGTGGTCGTGCTGACCACGATGTTTCCCTTTTTTTATCCTAAGATCAAATTA
>JBCBFT010000219.1:0-3717 GCA_038527485.1 Bacteroidota bacterium | reverse complement strand
GATAGAGACAAACTGGTCGAGGCGAAGGAACTTCTCACCTCAAGGATGGAGAATCCCCCCACGATCATAGAATTGTCTCTATCTTTAGCTGTTTTGATGAAAAGCTTATACTGGTTTTGTTGATATAAGTCAGTCTGTAAGACAAGGAGTTCGATACTTTTTGAGAGCAAAAATAAGTCTTGTAGCTCTTGTTGATAAGGACAAGCTAACATTTCACGAATCACTTGTTGTATGTTGAAATTGTTCGTTTTCCATTGATCTGATAAAATGGAACTTTCTTTTTTCAGCACCTTATCGGCAAACCTCTTGAGCGGTTCATTGCCATTGTGCGCAATTTCTATGAATGATTCGGTCGTAAAGTTGATGCCAAAAGTTTCAATTCTTTCACTCCTGTTTTCGACTTCTATTTCAAGCCCATCCGAATACATGATGTTGTTGTGACTTCCTCTGAGGTCAAATGAACTTCCCAACTGTGAATAGTGAAATTGATAGTACCCTTGAAGCCCAAAATGAAGGCGCACACAATCTGAATCATTCGTTGATTTCATTTTACCCAAATGTCCATATTCGATGACATTGTGTAAAATGGTCATTTTATCCAGATTCCACGTTCTGGATACTTTACTTTCTATATGATTTACCTTGTTCATTTGTTATTTCTCACAGGTGGCATGTCCGGAAGTGCGTCTTGTTGTGACGTTACGCATCATTTTTATCTGTGGCAATCTTTCTCACAGCATCATATTCACTTGCCCAAAGTCTATATGAAAAATAAAGAAAGGAACCTACAATCAGTCCATAAATGACAAACAAAGGGCGTTTGACAATTGCTCTAAACGTATGGTATGCAGGGACATCGTAATACTGACATAGGTTATGTATAGTCGCTAAAAAGCTGGCCATAATGAGCACGCGGATCAGGACATACCCTGCGTGTCCCATCCATACTTTTTTATTCTTGGGCATCTTGTAAAACACCTGATAGAACTTGCCTTTTTCGTTGAAGTATATCTCTGAAACGAAATCTTGAAGGGTGTCTGGCCTACTTGAGAGTTTGGGCGTAGCGTACTGAAAGGTATGATAGTAGTATCCGTAGATAATCAATCCGACCAGTATCAGGTTTACGATGATGAGGCCCGTCCACCCCATACCAAAGATTTGAGTTAAGGGATTCATTTCATCGGAGGGATGATCAAAAATCCAAAGACTTGTGGAGTAGAAGTCACATCCCCTAGCGAAGATCAATAGGAGGATGAAAAAAATGAATTTCATTTTCATGTTTGCGACACTTTGTTGGCTTTCTTGATACCTTACAAAGGATAAGGTAGCGGCCCGTGCCGAATCAGTTGTAAGCAGTCGCCAGATATCAAATTTACCTTTGTGCAGTTTTACTATTTCTCATACTCCCTGGCGAAGGATACCATTTCTTTCAAAAGTGGACTTACGTTTCTACCTTTTTCTGTAATTAAGTACCCAACCCTAGGAGGAACTTCTCCATAATCTTTCCTGATGACAAGGCTACTTGTTACGAGCACTTTAAGTTCCTGAATGAGCATCTTTTCGCTAATATCAGGGATCAGTCGCTTTAACTGACTAAGCCGTAATTCCTCATTCGTTAGCAGTTGTTGAAGGATAATCAAGCGCCACTTCCCTCCAATAAGTTCCAATGTGGTTCTTATTGGACATCGTGGAGTCACATGTATTTTCTCGTTTTTCATACACACTAAAAGGTTAGTACTGCCAAAATAGGATGTTTTATTCAGTACAACTACTATTGCATCATATTTTAAACAAAATCCTATCATGAAAAATAAAATTGCATTGCTCGGCGCCACTGGGCAAACAGGTTCTATTCTTTTGGAGAAAGCCCTTGAGCGGGGATATACGGTAAAGGCCTTGGTCCGCAACACCCATAAAATCACGATCACACACGAACGCTTGCATATCATACAGGGCGATGTGCTGAATCTACATGATGTGGAAAAGCTCATTCAAGATACCACAGTAGTCGTTAGTCTATTTGGTCACGTCAAAGACTCTCCCGAATGGCTACAGACGAATGGGACAAAAAATATTGTCTCTGCTATGCAAAAAGAGGGCATTCATAAAATCATTTCTTTGTCAGGAGGAGGACTCCCATTTCCAGAGAAAGATGAGCCAAAATTTATAGATAAAATGATTCGCTTCGTCATGAAAATGGCTGTTCCAAAGATTCTGAATGATGCTATAGCCCACCACAAAGTCTTGGAAAATAGTGGCCTCAAATGGGTCATTGTGCGCGGGCCAAGATTAACCAACGATCCACCTAAAGGTACTTATCGCGTGGGTTGGGTAGGTGTCAATTCCAGTACCCAAATTGCCAGAGGGGATTTGGCCAGCTTCATTTTACAGCAAGTAGAGTCAGATGAATTTATAGACAAAATGCCTTTTGTTAGCTATTGAGTAGTTGGACAGATGAAAACGTTCGATAGAAAATGATCTTTTAGTCTAGGGTTGAAACCACTAGCCTAGATTCTGCCACCCTTTCAGGGTTCAAAGCTTATTTGTTGTCCTGAAGGGACAGTGTCATGTAGCATGTGGAGTTTAGTCCCATGCTCAAAGCTAATGATTTATCTGGCCCAATATGCAGTTGCAAAAATGGGAGCGTATGATAGATCGCCGTTTTACACACTGTGAGTATCAGCTATTTCATTTCATGTGTTCTTCCACCTTTTCTATAGCTCTATCTTGGGTGTCAAATTCTAAATTCATGGCTTTAAAAAGCGCCGTTTCTTCTCTTGGATATTCGATTCGATCATCGGGAGGAATTCCGATTACCTCAAACAATTTACCATCCATTGTTTCATACACTTCGTTTGATAGGGAGTAAACCCAACCATTGGGCAAGCTTTTGTAAAGCATGTCGGATAATGCGCCTAAAGTAGGGGCTCCAACTATTGAGAAATTGGGAAACTCTAATGTTGCCATGGTGGTCGTTTCCGCAGCACTCACTGTGTAGGGACTGGTGAGTAGATATACATTTTTTAGGTAAGCAGGCTTTGAAGGCTCGATGTCTATGACTTGATAAGCTGAATAGGCATCTTGGAACCTTCTTTTCTTTTTGAAAACATCGTATTTTTTGTCTATAAAATGGCTCATAAAGGCAAGTCCTACCCAATCAAAGCCTCCTGAATTGAACCGTAAATCAATGATACAAGCATCTTTATCTTTCATTTCATTGATAATTTTACTGGCTATACTGTGCACACCCTCCAGTAGATCCTGCTCATAGTCGTCACTTTCGTCTGCTTTTCCCCAATATTCGCTTCCATTAGCCGCCTGGTAATTGGCAAGTCCATCCATGCCGTTGAGTTGTACGTAAGCAATATTATCTCCTATCTCTCCCCAAGCGATTTGCCCGCTATTATACTTTTTGACGTTCGTAACAAAATTTTGCAGGATTTTATCCTTAGCTAGATTTTTATAATCCATTGTATCCTGTTCTGGATTTAATTGATCCCATTGTTCCTCAAATTTATCTGGGACTTCAAAATCCGAATGATCATCCTTTAGTTCTTGCACCATATTTCTCAATAGCGAGTAGAACTCAAAAGGAGGGGTGCTTTCTGTAAATTGGGATTTATACTTTCGCTTGATCGCTTCCCAGTCGATATTACGCTGCTCGAAGAAAGCATATTGATCATTGAACGTACTCCAAAGGGTCTCAAAATTATAGGT
>JBCBFT010000218.1:0-3793 GCA_038527485.1 Bacteroidota bacterium | reverse complement strand
CCACAGCTGAGAAATTTGTTCTTTTGAATCAATTATAAATCCACCTTCAGTGGTCCGATGAATGGGGGGAAGTTCAAATAGACCAAAAAAGTGAGGCTGTGACCCATCACCCGCTGCATTTTATATACAGTGAGATCACCCCGCCATGACGCCATCGGAAACGCAGGATGAGATAAACATAAAAAGAGAATGGTTCTACGGATTGGGATCTATATAACTAGGTTATTTTATAAAATTACTTGAGTACCAAGTTGTCAAAATCCATTAGGAAATCCTCTCCATACCATGAAGTATCCTATCTTGTTCGTATTCGCATGGACCTGTTTGTTGAGCTGCAAGGTCCTTGCCCAATCAAACGCAAAGGGGACGCTCGACCAGCAGATCCCATCCATCCTAGATAGAAATGCCACTTCATTTCTAGACGACCCGCAAATCCATTCCTTATCCATAGGAGTGTTCATAGCAGGAGAATCCTATATCCAATACTACGGCGAACTAGATCCTGCAAAGGAAAATAAACCTTCAGATCACACCCTCTTCGAGATTGCTTCGGTGAGTAAATCATTCGCGGGAACGTTAGTAGTGCAATCTGTTTTGGACGGAAAAATAGATTTGAACGCAGATATACGGGACTATCTCGATGGAGACTATCCTAATTTGGAGTTTCAGGGCCATGCCATCAAGGTCAAACATTTGTTGACGCATACTGCGGGTTTGCCCCGATTTTTGCCTTTGAGTATTAATGACTGCTTTGAGACGATAGATGAGACGTTACCCTTTCGAATCAACAAAATCGAAGAAGCTTACAGCAAAGAATTATTTTTGGAGGATTTGAAGTCCATTATTCTACAGGAGGTTCCAGGGACGGTCTATCGCTATTCAAATGCAGATGTGGAGTTGATCGCGCTGATACTCGAACGTGTGTACGACACGACGTATGAAGATTTGTTGCAAAAAGTGATTTGTAAAGCTGCAGGGATGCGTCAGACGAAAATTAGGTTGAGTGAAGAAGAAGAAACAAAACTGGCCAATGGTTATGGTGAGTCGAATATGCTAGTGCCTCATTTTTCCAATCCCTTATGGGGAGCGGGGAGTGGAATCAAGTCTACTATTCCAGATTTGATGAAATACGTTGCCTTCCATTTGGATTCAATTCATCGTGCAGCCATAGAATCCAGGAAACTGCTGTATACGAATGGTGAACTTCAAATAGGATATTTGTGGCCAATCTTTACAAATGAGGAAGATGGGACCTATTATCAAATCCATGGTGGGGCATTTGGTACACAAAACATGCTCCTGATTGCTCCGAAGTATAATCTAGGCATATCGGTCGTGACCAATCAAAGTGGACCCACGACACAAGGGAAACTCTCTCTATTGATAGATGATTTGTTCTCTGAATTGAAGGCTGTAGAAGAGTGAGATGGGGAATTGGATACGCGCGTCGCAACCTCCTAATCTATCTTTCCCAAGATAAGATGAATGCCCCATAGGAGGCTATATTTCTTGTCCCGAACCCGACATTTTGGCAGATCCAAACCTAGAATCCATCGTGGGTCCACGATTTTGCCTAACAAATCTTATCGCTTTCCGTTAATCGAAGACAAACGATAAGATTATGAGGTTACCGCTTATTTTAATCCTTAGCCTTGCATACATTTCAGGGGCTTGTCAAACAAAACCTATGGCAAAAGAAGAAACTTACACATATCCCGTTCAAAAGACAGAAGCGGAGTGGAAAGAGACACTCTCGAAGGAGCAATTTTATATACTGCGTCAGCAGGGGACTGAGCGTGCTTTCACAGGTGAGTACTGGGACAATAAGAAAAAAGGAACCTACTACTCAGCAGCTACAGGTCAGCCTTTGTTTAGCTCTGAGCACAAGTATAAGTCAGGCACAGGATGGCCCAGTTTTTACCAACCCATCGAGGAGGGAGCCGTCAAAGAGATTGTAGACAGAAGTCATGGTATGGTCCGTAGAGAAGTCGTAGACAGTGGAAGTGGTTCACACCTAGGTCACGTATTCAGTGATGGTCCAGCACCGACAGGCCAGCGATATTGCATGAACTCTGCGTCTCTAATATTTGTAGCAGAGGGAGAGGAATTGCCCGCCATTGTCAAAGAATGGAAAGAGAAATTCGGGGAGTAATCCTCTTAGTCATAGCGTCGCTCTACGGATGCGATTTACCTAAACGTTTAAAAAAGTCTTCATTTTTTGAAGGCTTTTTTTGTTTTTGGTGATCGCTTCATTATCCAGAACCAAACCCTCAAATATCACGAAATGAGACTTGCTATTCCTCTTCTTCTACTTTCGTTCCTCATCGCGTGTCAAACACCCAATGGACAAGACGAACAGCCATTGACAGTGGAAGAAGAAGCCATCGCCAAAGAATTGATTCAGGGTTCATTTGATAAGATCTGGGGTGGTGTCGACTCTGCAGCCATCGCGAACTATCATACAGAGGATTTCATCATATTGGAAAATGGCGAAGTATGGGACAATGACAGAATCAGAGTGTATATCAGGGGGCAACTCCAAAGAGAAAACAGGCCGCTGAGAAAAAACAGGATGGAATATATTTCTATTGAGAAATATGGATCATCCATACAGCTCGCCTACCATAATTTCGCAGAATTTGTGCGAGCAGATACGCTGGTAGCCAAGCGGCAATGGCTAGAGAGTGCCCTAGCAGTTAAGACCCCAGAAGGTTGGAAATTGAAAATGATGCATTCGACGCGGGTACCGATTCGTGCGGAGTAAGATAAAGGCTGTTAGCTCTTAGTTAGAGCCAATGTCTCCTCGTCGCTTTATTTTACATAGTATAAAACTAGATAACTTTAATCCATTGGTCGGAATAGCCTAGAGCTTTCAGAATCTTATCTTTATCAACGGACCCAGTTTTTTTTATTTCGATTTGTAGTTTACTCTCAGGGATTTTTTCATGAATTGTAAATTGAGAACCATGGGGCTGCCAAGTAAAAACCTTTTCTTTAGTTTTTAAACTAAATCCCTCGAGGTTTGATCTTTTATTCCATTCCCAGTAGAAAAGCTCTGGATCATATCTAATTGTATCAAATTCAAATACAACAAGATTTAATAAATCGTTAGACTTAACAAGTACGATTGTCCTTAAATTTTTAAATTTCTCTCTTACTGCAGAAACACGCTCGTTCCAAATATCTAAGACTTGCTCACCAGGAATAGCTGGGTCAACATTAGTATCTAGAATTTCCCCAAAGGAGTATACGATCGAGTTACGTCCAGAAATTAATCTTACTTTCTTTTGACTGAATGGCTTAGTTGCTTTAACTGTTTTTGCGCCCCATGCAGTATTTCCTAATACAACATCATCTAGACCAACGTTTGAGGGTTTCCATTCTGCACCAATACATTTTGCAAATATTTCCTCCCATTCTTCACCCTCTAATGAAGGTTTACCTTTTGTTGCCAGAAGATAAACTATTTCTTTTCCAAGTAGATAAGGGAATTTCTTTCCAAACTTATTCAGAGGATAAGGTGGAGAACTCTTATCTACAGTTCGCAGTTTCGGTCTTTTACGTTTTTCATCCATTTATGACTGAATAATTTTCTGCGGGTTCTCTTAAGTAAACTGCTTCATCTAGACTTTTTGATACAAAGGGCAATAATTTAAGTAAAACAGCTTCTATAACATTAACTGGAACGGCGTTGCCTGCTTGTTTTCTAAGCTGACTATCACTTACTACTATCTGGAACTCATCAGGAAATCCCTGTAGCCTTAACATCTCTCTAGGTGTAAGTCTCCTCTCT
>JBCBFT010000217.1:0-3917 GCA_038527485.1 Bacteroidota bacterium | reverse complement strand
TGAAAAATATAAAAAATGAATAAAACAAATCCATAACTATATATCCTCCTTTAGGCAAAAGCCAAATGGACACAGCAACTAGAAGGCTTCCCCTAAAAAGAGATAAAAGCCTCTCCCCTCCTCTGTAAATGCCACATCAAATCGTGTAAAAATATCTTTCTTCTTGAATATCAATATTCTTACACCTGCTCCACCTGCCCATACAAAGCGAGGAGTTTCCTGAAAATTGGAAAAAACACTCCCCATTCCTCCAAAAACAGCCGCTCCAATTCGTTTGCTAAAAGAAAAGGGTAGCCATCGGTACTCCACTTGCCCCGCAGTTAAATTTCTATCTCGATATCGTCCTAAATAATACCCGCGCATCATACTCTCCCCTCCCATCAGCGCCAGTTGGTTAAAGGGAATTTCTCCCCCCATAAACTGCCCTACCACCTGTGCCGCAAATACTTGGTTTTTTCTCACAGGGCGATAGATCCGACTGTCTATGGCAAATGAGTAGAAATTGTTGCGATTGGCGTTGAGGAAATTATAGTTGATGTAGCTCAGCTCAGCAAAGAAGCCCTTTCGGACGTTGAGGACATTGTGCCTGTTGTCATATACCAATCCCCAGCCTAGGCCTAGATTAGATGTCCCTTCAGCTCCTAGCGGAAGAATATTGGGTTGAGATTCATCTGTCCACTCAAAGCCGACATTGGTCAATCTCTGATAATCAATTTCTAGTCCTGTATAAAAGGACTCCTTGACTTTGCGTAAGGCACGTTCACGAAATAAGGTGTAGGTTGCATTTACTAGTGCGATCTCTTCAGCAGGTGTATTTTCTCCAATCCCAAAGTAGAGCAAGGGAAAATTCTGATATCGCCCACGACCAAAGAAAAACCAGTCATTGCGGTCGGTATACAAAGCATGATCTAGCCAGAATCCATACTGCCCACGGGTAGTGATAAAGGTAAAGGCTGTGGCTTCACTTAGACGATTAGTTGTATCCCGCTTGGCATGGTAAAAGTAGATGGAACTCAAGCCAATCTCCCAAGAAGTCTCTGGCGCAAAAGCGATCGTAGGGTAAGCAAGGAAACGTCCCTGCTCGACAGGTGCATCCTCCTGCAACAAAAATCGAGCGGTACGACTCAACCAACTGAGGCTATCTGTTTCTTGTGAAAAGCCCAGTGTACAGGAAATGCATAGGACAGCGAGGAGGGCAATTTTTTTCCAAATCATAGTATCAGGATGATTGGCAGGAAAGCTACTCAACCTTTGATCAGGAAAAAAGGCGATAATAGATAAACTATGAGTGGATGAGGTCGTTGGAGACGACAGGTGGGGTATACGTAGATTGGGGTCAACGTATAGCAGGGTGTCTCTTATCTCTTAAAATATCTTGTTTGCCTTGACCAGCTCCTTCTTGATGCCCTTCAAGATGAAGTCTTGGGAAAAGACCAACTGATTCTCATGCAATCCTTGTAGGCAAAGATCTTGGACCACATTGAGGATGTCAGCTCCTGTCAGCTCGTACTTGTGAGAGATGTTGTGGAGATCTACCGCATCTTCTAGTTGCACTTGTTTGGGAATGGTGTTTTCCCATAGCTTGAGTCGCTCGGCAGACTTGGGCATCGGAAAGTGGATCATGGATTGGAAGCGGCGTAAGAACGCATCGTCGATATTGCTCTTGAGGTTTGAAGCCAAAATGACCAATCCATTGAAGTTTTCGATCCGCTGTAAGAGATAAGAGACTTCCTGGTTTGCGTAGCGGTCATGGGCATTTTGTACTTGCGTCCGCTTCCCAAAAAGGGCATCCGCTTCATCAAAAAACAGAATCCAGTTTTTATTCTCTGCTCGATCGAAGAGATTAGAGAGATTTTTTTCGGTCTCTCCGATATATTTAGATACTACCGTCGATAGATCCACCTTAAAGACATCTCTTCCTGTTTGTTTCCCCAACAGGGTAGCTGTCAACGTCTTCCCTGTCCCGGGAGGTCCATGAAAGAGGGCACGGTATCCAGGCTTGAATTTATGCCCCATCTGCCAGTCATTTTGCAGGGTTTGATGGTGCTTGAGCCAAATGAGGATATCAGCTATTTGCCCCTTGGTACTATCAGGCAGGACCAGATCTTCCCACTCCATTCCCGTTTGTACATAAGCAGCGGGAAATTGAGCACTGAATCTAGGCTTAGAGACAGTTCCTGTCGTGATCTTCTCGATGAGTTCGGGATCTAAGACGAGTTGACCGCTCAAGGAGGGTTCAGAAGGCGCAGGCGTAGCCACTTTCAAGATTTGTTCTTGATGCAGCCAGTGGTCACCTGAGAGCATTTTCTGGAAGTGAAAGCGCTGGCTCAGTTCATCTCCACCAAATAAATATAGCGCGGTCGTTCCTGTAGGGAGAAAGCCTCGATGGTGCTTCCCTCTTACTCCTCCGAGTTCGGGGAAGTCGCCGCCATTGGGGAAGACATCCTGTAGAATTCGATCAAAAAGCTGGGGGCGAATGTGAGGAAATAAGGCCAGCATCATCACCAATCCTTCGTATACGTGAAACTCCTTGCGCTTCATATAAGGCAAAAAGACCATACCCAAGGCTTCCATGGAGATTTCCAGGTTGGATTCAAACTGTTCTCCTTTGAGTTGGCGAAGGCGGGCGCGGAGGATCTCACCGAGAGATTCCAGGCAGGCTTCCAGGGCTTGTTCGAAGGTCATTGAAGGCATAGATAGAAAGTCGAAAGGTGAGTGGGACACGTTTGATTTACTATATAAGATAACGACCAGGGCGTATAAAATGCATGACCATGGATTGAAAATCTGTGAAGGAATTGATGGTGCGTACATATATTTTATCTTCACACATCCTTGATTATATTGAAAGAAAGGATCGTCAAATGGCCATTACGCATATCAATCAATTAGATTTAGAAGGGAAATATTCTTACGCAGATTATCTCACATGGCAAGTAAAGGAACGCTTAGAGTTATGGAGAGGGAAAATTGCTTTGATGTCTCCAGCGCCAAATACAGATCATCAGCGAATCTCTAGCAATCTGCATGGTGCCATCTGGTCGTTTCTCAAACCTCATCACTGCCAAATTTTCTCTGCGCCATTTGACGTGCGTTTTCCCTCCTCTTCCGAAGGTACAGATGCCACGACATACACTGTAGTACAACCTGATCTTTGTGTCGTATGCAATCCCTCTCAGCTTGATACTAAAGGCTGCCTAGGCGCCCCTGACCTTGTGATTGAGATTCTCTCTCCTGGTAATAGCACGCGTGAGATGCGTGACAAATACGCCCTCTATGAAGAAGCATGCGTCAAAGAATACTGGATCGTCTATCCTGACACACAGTCCATTGCTACTTTTATATTGAATGATCAAGGACAGTTTGTAGGTCAACAGCCCCTGACACATGAGGATGTCTTGGAGACGGCTTTATTGCCCGGCTTAAAGCTGGATTTGAGCGAGGTATTTGGGGATTAATCTAGGTCCTGATTGAATTCATGATCTATTTCTCTTAGTTTATTAAGGATATCTCTTCTTCCCGTAGACTCTAACATGGACCTGTATTCAGGAAAATTTTCCCACTGCTCGATAAAAGAAACATTGCCTTGCATCTTTATTATACCCTTATCAAAGTATTCTTGAACATTTTCCTGTATCCCTACTCCATCTCCATTCTTTCCAATTTCCTCTTTCAATTGTCTTATCTGTTTGATGGTCTTTCTTTTCATAAACTGGTAGGTCACTACTGCCTTCAAGATGGCACTTATCGTGATGTCATCTACTCCGTTATTGCCCAACCGTTCCCTCATTCCATTTGGATCATCAATCATCGCAGGATTCAAATCTTTTGGTAACAGATCGTATGTTTTACTGTCATCTACTTTATTTTCAATATCTTCCTCTGTCGACCTACCTGGTGGAAAGCTAGAGGAAGAT
>JBCBFT010000216.1:0-3996 GCA_038527485.1 Bacteroidota bacterium | reverse complement strand
TCAGGTTTGGCAAAGTCATTGGTCCCTAAATTGATGACGACAAATCTAGGGTTCCAATTTTTGACCGACCATTTGTCCTTATTTTGTGGGTTGACTCTAGGATAAAGTTGCAGCAGGTTTCCTTCTGTCTGGCCGCTATAATTTCTCCAAATCCCCCTACCAGAATAGCAGATTGCGTGAAAATCTGCTCCTATAGCCTTCGCTGTCAAGCTTGCAAATGTCTGTCCTCCATCTTGTGTATCAGGTGAATAGTCGCATGAGTCCGAATCTCCCAGATTGCCAAATCCCGCTGTGATCGAATTTCCGATAAACTCGATTTGCGTTTGAGGTAGGGGAGGAGGTGGGAGTAATTTATTTCCTTCTGCCAAAGTTACAGATTGCAGAATACCGATGCCCACCATTGCTTCTGTACGCTTAAAAATCCGAATCGTATGACTGGTATCAGGTAAGTTCGTGGCGAGGGTATAGTTCAAACGATCGTAATCGGTGATGAGCTGGCTGCGAATCGTATCATCAATCCATACATCGTAGTGATCATGGTACCCATTTGCAACAGCTTCTTGTGATCCTGGCAGAGATTGTAGGGCTATCTGAAACTTAGGCCCTTCAAATCGGATACGAACCTCCGACCCTGTCCAGGCAAAGCGCACCCCACGTCTTTCTGCAATCGTACGGCCGATATACTGGATCTCAGGGCTATTGGGGGAAAAGGTAGGGGAATCAAAGGTAGAATGGGGTTCGTTCATAGAGGCATTACAAGCGAAACATAAAGAGAGACAGAAGAGGACGAACCTAGACATATGCGGTTTACTTAGGTATGCAAATGTACCAAAAACAGGAAACCTTCCCACAACGTGAGAAGGTTACACACTTAATTATCCTCTATGAGGAGAGAACCCCAAAATGGCGGATCGGTCAACATCATTCCCCGATCCTTTTATACAACATCATTCATCAAAAACAATCGTATATCCGCGGATACCATGCTCGTGGCTATCTAGCCCAGAGGCTTCGTGCTCAGGCGACACGCGGATTCCTGTCAGTCGCTTGAGTAAGAAGAATATGGTGTAGGCCGCACCAAATGCAGCAGCTCCACAGTAAGCGACACCTTTTAATTGTGTCAGTAATTGTCCCCAACCTGCTTCTGCGCCAAATATTCCTACAGCCAGCGTTCCAAAGATTCCGCAGGTAAGGTGTACAGAGACAGCGCCCACGCAGTCATCTAGTTTGAGTTTGTCTAGTCCGACGGCTGATAGCACGACAAGCCCTCCTGCAATCAGGCCGATGATCATCGATTCGTAGGGTGTCATGAGATCTGCCCCTGCGGTGATGCCTACGAGCCCTGCCAAAATCCCGTTGAGGACCATGCCTAAGTCGAGTCTTTTGAAGAGGATGTTGGCCATGACCATACCGCCGAAGGCACCTGTCGCTCCTGCTAGGCAGGTATTGACGAGGACGAGGGAAGTCGCGGCTGGATCGGCCGAAAGGACAGAGCCTCCATTGAACCCAAACCACCCAAACCACAGAAGGAATACCCCCAGAGTAGCCAGCGGCACACTCGATCCAGGGAAATCGTTTACTTTTCCTTCAGCATATTTACCAATTCTAGGACCGAGCAGCATGATACCTGCGAGTGCACCCCATCCACCCACACTGTGGACAAGGGTCGAACCTGCAAAATCAATGAACCCCGCTTCGTCGAGGAAGCCCAAGCCCCACTTCCATGAACCAATGATCGGATAGACTAGTCCTACAAATAACATCGAGAAGAAGAGATAAGAGCTCATCTTGATTCTTTCGGCTACAGCACCTGAGACGATAGTGGCAGCCGTGGCAGCAAACATGGCCTGGAACAAGAAATCTGTCCAGTAGGTCATGGCGCCGTTGTATTCTACGGTCAGTCCCTTAGCATCGGTTTGCAAAGGTCCTGCCCATCCCAATACACCTTCTATGACATTGAACGTTCCAGGATACATGAGGGAGAAGCCAATCAAAGCATAGCTTACGAGCCCCATCGCAGGCGTCAGTGTATTCTTAAATAGGATGTTGACTGTATTTTTTGCCTGCGTAAAGCCAGCCTCTACGCCTGCAAACCCCAAGTGCATGAGGAATACCAAGGCTGTACAGACCATGATCCATAAATTATGTGTTGTAAAAAGAACCTCGGCCACCGCGTCAGCTTGCGCAGGTTGGGTCGCCGAGTCTACTGCAACATCTTGTATATTGTCTGCAAGGAAATTAACCGAGTCTACGAGCATTTCCGTTTCCATTTGTTCAAAAATTGAGAATTCTGTCTGATTCTTAAGAATTCGTAGAGAAAGAAGAAAGAGACCTGTGATAAGGCAGAGAAAAAATTAAATATTCACTAAATACGATTCGAATTAAGTGAAAAATGATTTAAAAAACCTATATAAATTTGATTATTGTTAAAAATGGGAGATGTAAATTGGGGATTTTTGATCGTAAGTGAGGGTTTTTACGGGGAATAGATGCAATAAAAGGAGGAAAAATCAGATTTATATAAGATTGTGGAGAGATAAATGTAGATCTATATGAATAGATAATATGGAATATCTGCTTTTTCGGATTAAGTTCAGGCTATTTGGATGAATATTCATCCTGTTTGACATTTTTGATTCTATTTTTCTTGTATGTTTTAGATAAAAGGATTTGATTTGTCTCGATGATTAAATAATGCTCCTTTTTTAGGAGAGAAAGTATTAAGGTTCATTCGGTTACATTTTTCTCTATATTTAGTCGAATATCCGTTTTAACCACACATTTATTCATTTTCTCATTTTATGGCTGCAACAAAATTCGAGTACATCTGGCTAGATGGATATAAGCCAGAGTCCAATCTTCGCTCAAAAACCAAAATTGTAAACCTTCCTGAAGACTATGATGGTGACGTTTCCTTAGTCCCCGAATGGTCATTTGATGGAAGCTCTACTATGCAAGCAGAAGGTCACGCTTCTGACTGTATTTTGAAGCCCGTCCGTACCTATCCTGATGCAGGAAGAATCAACGGCTGGTTGGTGATGTGTGAGGTTATGAATCCTGATGGAACGCCTCACGTCTCTAATGCGCGTCACTTGCTACCCGAAGAAGACCAGTACTGGTTTGGCTACGAACAAGAATATACTTTCATGGATGATGGTCGTCCCATGGGATTCCCCAAAGATGGTTATCCTGCGCCCCAAGGTATGTACTACTGCTCAGTAGGTACAGGCAATATCGCGGGTCGTGACATCGTAGAAGAACATCTTGATCTCTGCTTGGCTGCAGATATTAGCATCACAGGTATCAATGCTGAGGTGATGCTGGGGCAGTGGGAATATCAGTGCTTCGGCAAAGGAGCTAAGAAAGCTGCTGACGATTTGCACATGTCTCGTTATCTCCTTTTCCGTACGGCAGAAGAATACGGTGTAAAGATCGAGTTCAGACCTAAGCCTATGAAGGGAGACTGGAATGGATCAGGTATGCATACCAACTTCTCTTCTGCTGCGATGCGCGATACAGGTGGAGAAGTATATTTCAAACAGATCTGTGAAGCTTTTGCGGCTACACACCAGGAGCACATTGCCGTTTATGGTTCTGAAAACCACGAACGTCTGACAGGTCTTCACGAGACACAGCACATCGACGTATTCTCTTACGGAAACTCTGACCGTGGCGCCTCTATCCGTGTACCGATCTCTGTCTACAACGGAGGATGGAAAGGATACTTGGAGGATCGTCGCCCTGCTTCTAATGCAGATCCCTATCGTGTAGCGGCACGTATCATCCAGACACTAGAGATGGTGGCTGTGCCTGCATAGCACGTCTAAATCCACGTACGACACCGCGCGTGCAACAAATATATTGTTTATCGGTAAGTCTGCTTCCTTGATAGGGAGCAGACTTTTTTTGGTAGAAAAGATCAGAAATGGAATGAATCAGGGCGTTCCTTTGTCAGAGATAAGGATCTGTATGAATAAAATGTGGGATGCTGCTTCC
>JBCBFT010000215.1:0-3999 GCA_038527485.1 Bacteroidota bacterium | reverse complement strand
AGCTGTATGCCAGCCGTTTAAAATATGATTCTTTCCTCTTTTGTCTCACGGCATATACAGCTACTTCTACAGGATCTTAAAAAAGATTTCTTACATAGATATTCCCCTAGACTCAGGAGATTTCTCTCTCATCAGTCGAAGAGTCATTGACAATATTAGAGAGATGGAAGAAGAAAGCAGGTTTATTAGAGGCATGAGAACCTGGGTTGGATACAATCAAATAGGTGTGCCATATGAACGACAAGAACGACATGCAGGAGATAGCAAGTATCCATTTCATAAGCTTTTAAAGCTCGCTTTTAATGGCATATTCAATTTCAGCGAATTTCCAGTGAAGCTTATCTCAACACTGGGTTTTCTTACGGTCTCGGTGAGCTTATTGTACCTCCTCTATGCAGTTATAAAAATGCTCTTAACCAATACTGTTCCTGAGGGATTTGTCGGAATCATTTTCACGATCACCCTTTTTGGTGGCATCCAATTGTTATCCATAGGTATTCTCGGCGAATACATCCTAAGGATATTTTTTCAAGTTAAAAAACGACCACTATTTATCATAAAAAGGCAAATAGAGAATGGACAAACTATATTATAAAGAGTACTACAAGCTCGAACGCGAGCATTGGTGGTTTAGGGCACGATTAGAGATCCTTGAACTGTTTACTCGTAAATTGATACGTAAACTAAAGCATAATCCGAAAGTACTAAATGCAGGAGCAGCGACAGGGGCGACCTCGGTGATGCTCAAAAAATATGGGAATGTCTCATCCTTAGAATATGATAAAGATTGTGCAGAGTATTTATCGGAAATACTAGATGAGAATGTATTGAATAACTCCTTAACCGATTTACCATTTGATCAACAATCTTTTGACTTGGTTTGCGCCTTTGATGTTATCGAACATATTGAAAATCATGAAGAGGCCATTAAGGAATCCAATAGAGTGCTGAACAAGGACGGATATATATTTCTGACTGTCCCTGCTTTTAATATTCTTTGGAGCAGACACGACGATATAAACCATCATTTTAGAAGATACAGACTGAGTGAGCTAGAGAGAATTTTGAAAGAAAATGGCTTCGAAATTGAATATTGCTCCTATTTTAATTTTTTCCTTTTTCCCCCTGTCTTCCTATTCCGGACTTTTTCAAAACTATTGCCGAATAAAAAAAGCGATGGGAGTACAGGTTCAGATTTCGAAAAATTTAACTTCAGATTTTTGAATAAACTCCTCTACAAGTTTTTTATCAGTGAATCCGCTCTCTTAAAGCGGGAAATGAAACTGCCCTTTGGCGTTTCTGCTATGATTATAGGAAAGAAAGTCGCCATAGAATAAGGTTTACACGACAATACTTCCTCATAGTGTACGCTCTGCAAGACTAGAGAATATATGGATCTTGTTGCAGATTATACTCACCTGTGACTTAGAGGCACAAGCCCACGTCTCAAGTCAACAGGTGGGTAAAATAGAGGGGAGTGTCTTCCTGCCCCATAATCCCAGATACAAATGGGTTTTGATGAAAAACCAGGATTTGTAATCAAAGATTATTAAATAAATAGGGAAAGTGGTACTTTTGATAGCAATATCCCATAGTTTACCCAACTTGACTTTGCAATCGAACTACCCATATGAGATTTTCTATCTTCTTCCGAATAAGCCTCTTGTTAGGCGTCGTGGGCCTGCTGGCTTCTTGTGGACAAGAAACGGCCTCCACTTATCCCGTAAACAATCAGTCTTTTGTCATGGAAGGCCCCCTTTTTCAAGGGCCTAATACCGCACAAGCATCTTTTGCTCCTGCGATGACAGCAGAAGGAGAACTCACGAAAGCTACGCTAGCTTCAGCCGTATTAGAGGCGCCAGAAGGACAAAACTTCGATGCCTTTTCAGACATCGTCTTGCAGCTGGTGACAGGCTCTAGCGACATGATTCAGGTGGGCGTATTGAACCCCGTTCCCAAAGGGCAGACTAGCCTCACACTTCAAGTCTCCAAGGAAGCAGACCTGACCGAATTGCTCTCTTCAGAAGAATGTGTGTGGGTCATCGACGCCAATATGCCCGTCGATATGATGGACACCACCCTTACCTTCTCAGGAAATTTTTCGTTTGATGTAACCCATACCAAATAAGCTGACACGCCGTTGGTATGGTAATATATTGTCTTATCCAATACTACTTGTAACAAACAACATAATGATGAAATCGATATTTCTTTGCTTCTGTCTCGCCATCTTCACAGTAGGGATGACTTTTGGACAGGACAAAAAAGTGGATCAAAAAGAAGCGGATCGTCTGATCGGCGTATGGGCACCTAGCAATGGCCGTGCGTTGGTGAAAGTTCAAAATATTGCAGGCAAATACTACGGTCGTATCGTGAAACTCAAAGAACCTATCGACCCAGAAACAGGCAAACCCAAACTGGATAAAAATAACCCAGACGAGTCTTTGCGCAGTACCCCACTTTTGGGCTTCCGTATGCTCAAGGACTTCACCTATGCGGGCGACGATGAATGGACCGAAGGAACGATTTACGATCCTCAAAATGGGAGCCTTTACAGCTGCACCATCAAAATGAAAAAAGATGGTACCCTAGATATCCGAGGGTATATAGGCGTGAAGGCCTTGGGCCGTACCGATGTGTGGAAGCGGATCAAATAACCCTTTCCAACCTGAAACGATATGCAGGAGATATCTCATCTCCTGCAATTTTTTTACCTGCACTTGATTGAAATACCCCAAGCAATAAAAAAGAACTACTACTATGTTTTATCGAATCTTGTTGTTGCTCGCATGGATGTCATGTGGATTCCTCATCGCCCAGACAGACTCTACTGCGCAGGATGATGACCTGGATTTTGGCGAATTTGATGATTTTGACTTTGGAGAAGTAGAAGTTAAAACCTTTGCCTCTTCCAAAATTGTCGGCATCAGCCCCCAGCAACTTATTTCCCTAGGCTATGACTTTCAGGCCCCCTATCAGGCCAGTTTTTCTGCCGTCGGAAGTTATGATGAGGGACAAGAAGTCCCACAAGAAACTTATCAAATCAACTCCACCCAGGGCGCGCGCTTGGTAGCCAACATTCCCGTTTACTCGCGCAATAGCCTGATCGTTCAGCTAGGGGCCAATATATGGAACATGCGATACCAATTTGAGGAATCGGCTGACCAGATCAACAATGATGTGGCCCGTTCGATCAGTCAAAATGGCCTACGCACCAGCGGAGTAAATACGACCATTTTCAAGCCCTTCGATGAAAAACGCTTCCTCCTTTTTCAGGGAAGTGCCGACCTGAGTGGGGACTATACCCTGACCAATTTTCAATCTTTGAATTTCCTGCGGTACTCTGCGGCGGCGCTTTATGGGTGGCGGTCAAGCGACTACTTCCAATGGGCGGTGGGTCTGTCCCGTACCTATCGAGTAGGTGAGATGAACTACATTCCGATTCTCTTGCTCAACTGGACCTCTAAGAATAGTCCTTGGGGCGTAGAAATGCTGCTGCCCGCTCGTGCACACGTGCGTTACACCTTCAGTGCGCGCAACATGCTGTTTGCAGGCTTCGAGTTGGAAGGCCAGAGCTACCGCATCAACGATATCTCGGAGACATTAGACAACCAAAGCCTGGAAATCCGCCGTGGCGAAATGCGCTGGAGGCTCATGTGGCAACGCCAAATCACAGGCTTCATCTGGCTGCAAGCACAGGCAGGATACCGCATCAACTGGAGCTACAACGCAGACAACTTGCCTGGAGGCAGTGAGTTTTTCCGTGGCTTCTTCGGCAGCCAACAATACTCCATGCTCAACTCCCTCACCAATCCCTTCTATGCCAATCTCAGCATCAATCTGGTGAGTCCATAAGGGTGGGCTTGAAATCTTGAGACAACGACTTCAAAAAACGCTGGTAGCATGATACTGCCAGCGTTTTTTATGTTTATATTTGATGGTAAGCCATCCGACTTTTCTATCACCACTTTGGCGTTAGGGTTGCCCAAAGGCGTTTCA
>JBCBFT010000214.1:0-4066 GCA_038527485.1 Bacteroidota bacterium | reverse complement strand
GATTTCAGAATGACGTCTCGACACCTAACTTATTGAACGAAGCGAAATCCCTCACAGGATCGTCTTACCTACTCACAACAATAAGTAACTTGGGATGAGCATAAAAGATATTCTACGTACTCATACAAAAGAAATCGAAGTAGATCCAAGTGGGAATTTGCTCGCTACTAGCACTTTTAGTCTTATCTCTCGCCTCTCACTTCTCATGGTCCATATATTTTGCTGTACTATGCTACTGATGGGCACGAGTCTTACTTGGGCTCAAGGAGATTGTCGCCTCAAGGTAGAAGATCTAGCACCAATCATTCAGCGTTATAATCCTTTCTTTACCAATCATACATGGGATGCCTCGGGCCAGATTGAAATGGCACGCATGGGAGAGGGGAGAATCTTGATGATTGCACAAGATGGATGCAAGCGCCACCATACGACTTTTACCCTCTTTCTAGACCCTTCTAGCATGCCCAATGATCTCAATTCTTGGGTAGAGGAGGTCAAAAGTCTATTTTTTAAAATCTACTGGGAGAATGCAGACTACCAGATTTTTGGAGCAGGATTTGAGGAGGGGTTTGATGAAAAAATCCGTATGTATGGTCTCAATAATCAATTCAATTTCCCCCTGGCCACACGTAATTTTATTTGTACCATTGCCTCTCAACAAGGTAAAGGGAGCCAGATCAGAATAGAGATGGTCGAATTTATCTTCAAAGAAAAGGTGATCAAGAAAAAAGAGGGGATTCCTCATGAGGAGGATGACGGATGGAAAAAAAATTGAGGCGAAAGTTGTATTCGCCTCAATTTTTTCTCGTCAATGTATTCCTTTGTTTACAGCCTTATACAGGCTGAACCCAACCATAGGGATCGTCTACAATACCTGTTCTGAGACCCACGAGTTGCTCACTCAACCAAGGGCCTACTGTGCGATCTTCGATGTGTGGCAGCTTCCAATCTTCTCCTGCAAACCCGATGGTGTCAATGTGTGAGATAGTCGCAGCTGTACCCGTACCAAAGGCCTCTTTCAGGCGCTTCTCTCTGTAGGCTTGCTGTAGTTCGTAGATAGAAATCGGACGTGCCTCTACCTCATAACCTTTATCTTCGAGTATACGGATGACGCTATTGCGCGTAATACCTGGTAGTATAGTACCTGAGAGACGAGGCGTCAATACTTTATCATCCAGTACGAAGAAAATATTCATCGTACCGCACTCTTCGATAAATTCTTGGTTGCGCCCATCTAGCCATAGTACGTTGTGGTAGCCTTGATCTTTAGCCAGCTTATCGGGTAGTAAAGCAGACGCATAGTTTCCTGCGGCTTTGGCAGCACCTGTACCTCCAGTAGCCGCACGGATAAAGTCTTTAGTTACTAGTAGCTTGACAGGTTCCTTGTAGTAGGCACCGACAGGACAGGTGAACACAGTAAAGATATAATTATCAGAGGCTTTCACGCCGATGTATTCGTCTACAGCGAAGTAGAGAGGGCGAAGATATAGTGCACCTTGATCAGGATTGGGTACCCATGCTTGGTCCAGTTTGACCAGTTCGCGGATACCGTCCAAGAAGATTTCTTCGGGTATCGCAGGCATGGCGAGGCGGTAAGCGGAGTAGTTCATGCGCTTAAAATTCTCCTCAGGGCGGAACAACAATACTTCGCCATCAGGTCCTTTATGTGCTTTCATCCCCTCAAACACCGCTTGTCCATAGTTAAGGGCAGAAATACTAGGTGCGAACTCCATCGGCCCATAGGGTAGGATTTCGGGTTCCTGCCATTTTCCATTTTCATAGCGTGCCACGAGCATGTGGTCACTAAATGCCTTCCCAAAGGGTATGTGGTCCATATCTATCTCCGATCTACGGGAAACAGGTACGGGCCGTATCTTAATACTAGGTGATACGATGTCCATAAGCTAAATATTTAAGTTTAGTAGTCCTCCTTAGTAAAAAATCGTTCGGTTGTAATCCTTCCCTTTATACTTTAGCACGAAGGGGTAACGCTGACCCGAAACGAGGGGTTTGGTAGGAACCCTAATTTTGGCAAGGCCAATACGGTCAGTCACTTTCCCTTTGATCCAAAGCTTTTCTCGGTCGGAATTAAAAAGATGAAGCTCAACAAAACCAGGTTTGTTGATTTCATAAATGATTTCTATGTGACTCCCTTTATCAGTTATATCTTTGATAAAGAGACGAGGAGTAGAAGAGGTAGAAGACACCGACTGAGCGTAGGCACTGCTCAGAGAAAGGAAAAAAAGTATAATCAGGGAACACCAGAGCTGTTTCATACATCGCAAGATAAGGAAAAACTGAACTTCTTTCAACTCAACTTTGAAGGAAACCTACTTCTTGCAGCCATTGACAAATTTGTAAAGAGGCTCCTTTCTGTGACTGCACAAAGTCCTTGTTCTTACGGGAGATCTCAGATTTGAGTTGAGGATCTGACTGGATTTTATTCCAAAGTTGCAAGAATTCATTCGAATTTTGAATTGAAAAACCTCCTCCCTGCGAAATACTCATTTCGGCTTCAGGGTATTTGTCGTATGTAGGACCAAAGACCGTAGGACAGCCAAACGCTATGGCTTCCAGTATATTATGTAAGCCTTTTCCAAAAGCTCCTCCCACGTAGGCAAGATCTGCGTAAGCGTAAAGCTTGGATAAAGAACCTATATGATCTATCCAAAGAATGCTTTTTTCATTTTCTTCAATATTCCACTGACTATATCTTATACTTACCTCCCGAAGAGTTTCTGTCCATTTATCAATTCGTTCTTCATGGATCTCATGCGGAGCAATGATCAAGCAAACGTCTTGATTATGAGTATATAAGGATTGAAAAGTTTCAAAAATGATGTTCTCATCTTCTGGCCACGTACTCCCACACACCCAGCAGGGCCGTCCGTTTACAAATTCCGCAATTTTACCTATCTCCTGCCAATTTGTTACATTATCCGACACCCTATCAAAGCGTGTATCAGCACTTGTAGTGACTTTTATTTGGGTCGAAAATTCTTGAAGAAGATCGGTTGTAATCGGATTTTGTGTAAAAATCTGTGCAAATCCCTCTAAGGCGATGCGATAGTGGGAGACTAAAGGACCTCGAAGAAAGTTACTCTCGGGACGTAGACTAGCTGAGATCAGAATATGAGGGATCTCGCTAGATCGAAGTTCAGAAAGCCAGTTGAGCCACAACTCATATTTGACGATGACGACAAGATGAGGTTTAAAATGATTCAACAAATATCTCATATTGTCTAGAGTATCTAGCGGAAGATACATTACATGGTCTGCTTGTGCATAATCCTTACGTATCTCATAACCAGAAGGAGAGAAAAAGGTCAGGAGAATTTTATAATTGGGATACGTACGCCTGATTTTCTCTAATACAGGACGACCTTGCTCAAACTCTCCCAAAGAAGCACAATGAAACCAGATCACAGGTTCCTCCCATTGACTGATCATCTGGATCTCAGACTTCCAGTTTTTTCTGCCAGTAATCCAGCTCTTTGCTTTGGGAGAAAAGGGGGTTATTAGCCTGATTGTCAGCCCATATAAGTGGATTCCTACATTGTACAGAAAAGACAAGAGTCCCATGTATCCTTTGCCAAATTTCGCGCAAAATTACATGAAACTCTTGTGAATAGAAAGCATAACCCGATCTTTTGTACGAAAGTAGAAAGATTATCTTGCGATTATTGCTTGAGGATTTTTACACGCTCAGCTTGCGTATTATCTGCATATATGATCTCCAATATGTACATTCCTGCTTCCATTTCCGTAAGATTAATGGCTTCACGGACAGTCCATCGGCCTACGTGCTGTCCAAGGGAATTCAACAACTTGATGGAGGAAACAGCGGCCAGATTATCGCTTTGGATGTATAGGTAATCACCCACAGGATTGGGATAAACAGATAGGGTACTCATTTGGTCTGATGGACTTTCCAAATTTGCCAATAAATCGGGACAGAGTAATTCAAAGAGAAAGTCTGAGGTAAAATCCCCTACCGAATCCCTTAACTCTTATGTTGTAGTGAAATAACTCTCGTGTCCATCGCTATCCTCAATGGTTAACAGTC
>JBCBFT010000213.1:0-4072 GCA_038527485.1 Bacteroidota bacterium | reverse complement strand
CACCTCAAACCATTTATAATCAAACACTTAACCATCCATAAAGACTTACTCATATGGAATATTATTGGCTTAATCTCTTTATTTAATCATAAAAGAATTCATTAGATATGATGTAAATAGACAGTCCAGATAGCTCATCTAAACAATTATCTGTAAAAAAGTCAAAAAAGTGTTTGTTAATACAACTATTCTAAGTCAGACTCGTCTCTAAAAGAAATAAACAAACTATGATTTACTTAAGTATTGTTAATACCCTCTCAAAAAAGGTGTGTTAATTTTATTTAATGACATCAAAAGGGAAAAGAATACCTAAGGTCGTATTTATTTCTTTGAACTAGCTTTATGAAGTCTGCATATACATTCAAATACCTAACTGTAGTAATACTTCTCCCCCTTATCCTTGGGAGTCTCATTTATATGCTATTTAGAGGAAAGTCGATAATTCTTTTTGGCTGGATTGATTCTATTGGGATGATGGCAGACTTGGATCATTTAAGGTCCTTTACAATGCCTTACAAGCCGATTCTACCCAAATGGATTATTTACAGTTTACCTAATGCGTTATGGGCGTTTTCTTTGCATGGGTTCTTACTACTGATATGGAAAAAGTATCATATGACAAATCTTATTATTTTCTTTATAACATTTATATCAATTTCCCTAACTGAGATATTTCAACTAGTTGGAGTTATAAAAGGTACATTTTGTCTTCAAGATTTATTATGGATCCTAATTGCCTCTGGCTCATTTTTTATTACACACTTTCGGATAATCCATTTAATCTCCTCACATGAAAAGTCTTACACTTAATCTTTGTCTTTCCGTTCTAGGAATTATCGTTTATGGCCTTTTAGCTATAGGGTCATATGGTACAGATCAGCTATCTGATGATCCCAAAGAAAAACTAGAGTTTGTGGGAAGAGTGTCAGATACTCTCAAAAATCCTAAAAATAATAGGCTGGTGATTGCTTACTTGAATGGGAAGGAAGTTGGTCGATCTCAGACAGAATTAGGAAAGTATGATGGCATAGACAAAAATCCAGACGACGGTCTATTTATACTTGAGGTTGATAATAGCTATGAACTTACAGAAACAGAATTACATTCCAGTGCTGGCGTACGTCCCTCTTCATTAGGGTCAAAATCATCAACCTCTAGTTTAATGGAACAAAAGCTATGGAGTCGTACATACATGAACATTGGAGAGTTGAATGAAGGCGATTGGTTTAATCTGAATGTCAAAAGTAGAAGAAATTTGAGTTACTCTCTTAAAGTTCTTCCAGGAGAAATTGAATCATTACCCCTAGATCTCCAAAACGGAGATAATCCTACAGTCTTAACAAAGGACCATGAGGTAGTAGTAGTTACTAATCAAGGAGTACCCAAACAAAAGGTTACTGATGTTGTATTCACGAAAGAGACTGAAGAAGTAAAGATAAAGGAAATTGAGTTTCCTATTAACAATTGCGGAGGAAGTAGCATTGCTAAGCAGAGATATGAGAAAACAGAATCGTTTTTGCATGAAAAATCGTTCAATCTGAATGCAAGAGTTAAAGCGAGATTCCCAGCTCTTTGGCTACTTGGCATCGACTTATCTCCTCAGTTACAAATGAAATATGGATTTGTTGAGAGGGAGTTTTCCGAAGAGACTATAGCAGTAGAATTTAAATCAGAGCCTAGAACAAGTACTACTTATACTATTGCTTGGTATGAAGTGTGGCAGCATGGTGTAGCAAAAGTTGAGTCAACAGAAGGAATAGTTTCAGTACCTTTCAAGGTCAAGACCAAGTTGAAATATGAAATAAACTCTACAAAAGGTAGATGCAACTAGATGGACTTTGAAAGTAGGGTGAATTGAAAAGTAAGACATAACCTAGATTGTAATAGACGAGACTTACTCTAACAGATTAGATTAATCAGGCATCGGTATTAATAGAACTTGAGTCTCAAAATAATGCCTCGCAAGCTAATTCTAGCTTACGAGGCACCCACCTTACAACCGAACCCCAAGACCTATGCTTGGAATCGGTACAATCGTATTGGATTGAATAGAGGCATCTCCCAATGGAACCTCGCCATCTGAAATAAGCGGAATAGCGAACACAGCTTCTGACATGAGGTAAAACCTTTCCTGTTTGAATGGATACCACAGATAGCCAATCCGAGGACTAATGTTCCAAAATTCATAGGTTACCTCTGCATCTGTGTTACGATCTGTCAAGGTCCAAGTCTCATAACCAAAGGGCAAACTCACCTGCCAACCTTTGTGCGGATGTTGTTTATTCAAGAAAAACCGAAATGAGAAATTAATGGCAAAATCTTGAGAAGCACTCAAGTCAATGGCCGCCTCATCATAATCGAATCCCAACTGATTGAAGGCCTCTGAAAGTTGAGAAGCAAAAACATTGGTTCCCACCTGCCAACGAGAATTTATGGCATAATGCCCAACAACTGAGTAGCCTCCACTCACAAACTGTAAGGGCTTCAACTCAATGTAAATATTGGCGTCTCGCTTTTCTTGCGCGTACGCACTCAAAGATAGTAGTACGAGAACTACTATGACCACATAACGTTTCATCTTTATGACCTGATTAAAATCCTATTTTCTGTCAAAAAATATTTTGATATCTAGGGGAGTGTGATTCCCGTTGTTATCAACCTCTTCCTGTGGTTAGAGGGGGAAGGTTTGCCCAGCATAACCATACATCTTGAATGTACCCTCATAGTCGACCTTTCGTCTGCACAAAAGACGTATTGGCTCCCTTCCCCGCCGTTGTCTAAGTGATGCTCATGTCAGTTCAGGCTTGCTGTGCCATTCATGGAAGATGCCTCCTGGGTCTCTTTGGGCCCGAATCTCCTCTACTCTCTTGAAGTTTTCGGGTTTCATAAAGGAATCCGTACGCTTATGTAGGCCCTCATCTGCCAATTGAATTCCCGTAGAGAGATGTTGCATCTTTTTGAGCATATCACTTGCCCAGTTGCCGTATTTAGGCGTATCAGCCGCGTCCTTCCAACAGCTATAGAGGGAGAGATACACATTGTCTTCCTTACTGTACGCCATGTCTTCAGACAGATCGCCAGGATGCCAATTGAGCCATAAAAAGTGAGCGGGCGCTGGAGGCAAGGTCTCTGAAATCTCTCGGATATAAGGGAGCAAGTCATCTATGTGCGCATGTGTCCAAATGTTATCTACGCCCCAGCAGTAATCTTCTGGATAGTGAGACATCACCGTTTTGTAGAGCATATCGATCCCCCAGTCTATTACGGGAGTTCTGATGATGGCCTTCTTCGCAATGGGACTGTTCTTCATGAACTGCTGGGCCTCTTCAAACTCATCTTTGGTATCGGCAAAAATGGGAGCCACGGCTTCGATCCCAGGCCCAAGTATCCCCATCATATTTCGGTTCATGGCCATTTGAAACTCTACCGCCTTGGGAATTCCAGGTCCCACGTCATAGGCCCAGCGGTAGACATCCTCTAGGTGTTTCATCTTGAAATCGTGGGTAATGACCGCTCGGTATTTGGGTAGGTCGTATACGTTGAGGTAGAATTTGACAACGATCCCAAAGAAGCCAGCCCCAGCACCTCGAGCGGCCCAAAACAGGTCCGAGTTAGTTTCTTGATCCGCATGGACCAGTTCACCGTCAGCCGTGATAATGTCTAATCCTGTCACACTTTCACAGGCAATCCCTAGTTTGCGGCCATTCCAACCGTAACCACCCTGTAACAGATAGCCTCCCAAACACACACCCTGGCAATGCCCCGCTGGGAAAAAGAGATCTTTTTTATACAATGCCTTCATTAGAGTACTCCCCCCTACCCCTGGACCCGCTTCAGCCGTTTTCTCTTCTACATTGACACTAAACTGATCGAAGTGCTTCATGTCAATCAGCATACAGTCATCCCGCAGGAAGTTGGCGCTGAAACTGTGCCCCCCCGAAGTAATCGTGATCCTACGACCGACTTTCTTGGCGTATCGGACGATGTGGATGATATCCTCGACGGTCTTGGGTTCATAAATACCCGCCGGCCTACGGTCAACAGGCGTCTTGCTGAAAAGGGTCGCCATGAC
>JBCBFT010000212.1:0-4233 GCA_038527485.1 Bacteroidota bacterium | reverse complement strand
GTGCTAGAATCGGCATAATTGCCAAACATGATGTACTGCTCTCCCCCTGCTGCACGAAACGTGTCGCATATTTGTATCCAGTTGACCGTATCTCGAAGGATTCGGTCTCTGGGATTTTTGATCTGCGGATCTACAAGGACAGGAGACTCCACGATGTTGACGGTATCTGTCAAGATACTTGCGTCCTCAAAAAGGTAAGCATCTACACAATTGCTACACACAAAGTCAAAAGAATCCGTTTTATTGACATAATAAGAAACCAAATACAGAGAATCTTTTTCCAGCGGAGCTGTCAGTTGGGTATAGATGTAGGAGCCATATTGAGGTAAAAGGGTCAGCAACAATCCCATTCCTTCCCCAGTCCTGGGATTTTGAACGCCATAAACATCAATCTGACGCGCTTTGCCTATCTCACCCAAACAATTATGAAACATAGATGGAAAAAATATCCCCACCCTCCTCAAAAAATCCCAATCTCTTACATCTGTAATTAGTAGTTCATTTGAAATACTCCCTGGACAACGTATCAACTTTTCAAAACTGGGATTGGGAACCAAATTATCTTGTGCGTAAGTACATACGACAGATAGCAACAATATAAGGCAGATCGTTTTTTTCATGGCTTGAAAGAGTTTGGCCAGATCATGAAAGATCTGGCCTGAAAGTCGTCATATCATACAATAGGTGTAGTATTATAATTTTACCACTTTTCCTTGATGTACCACTTCAGGCATCTCCACTCGGTAGAGGTATATACCTTGAGACAAGAAGGAAATGTCGAGCTCTGAACCTGTCATTTTCTCTGATTTCTTTTGCATTAACACTTTTCCCGAAAGATCCAAAATGGTCAGGGTAACTGTTTGCCCCAACGGCACATTCCAGCTAAAGTTGAGCTTTCCTTGGGTAGGATTAGGAAATATTTTGATAGCAGAGTTGACGCTAGCATAAGATTCCAAGTGAGAACTCGCTTTGCTCCTTTGGGGTGATTCGACAGGGTGAGCAGATGGTTGATTCCCTTCTGTATTCGTCAAACCCTTATGTGCATCCATAACCTGGGGTTGGGAAGAAGGTCTGAAATTTCCGACAATTTGGAAGTAACTATTGGCTGTGGTCTCTCCACATACATTGCCTACAGCCACATCTACTTGGAAGACTTTATCCATGACATCGTTGTTAGGATCATTAAAATAGCCTGACATAGTCACAGGGTCAAAGGTCACTTGATTGAAAAATATATCTAAGTCATTTTGTACATTTACCTGGACATTTGCGAGATCTTGATAAATCATTGAAATTACATTTCCTGTACTGGGATCGACCTCTCTGATATAGTTGATACGATAATACTCAATAATACCAGAACTGGATTGCAGATCTATGCCCACAGTAGCTGCTCCTTGAGGGGCAGGAGTACCTAAATTTACTGACTGCGCCACGTTATCAGGAATTCCTGTAAAAGGAAGGGCAGGCTGATGCTCTAATAAGATGCTTGAAGGTACGGGTCCTGAACTGATCCTAAATAATCCTTCTCTTACCGTTTTTTGAACACATTCGTTAAATGTAGTAAGCGTAATCCGAAAGTCTCCCGTCTCTACAGCTAAGTCTGTCGGCGTACTTAATGGATCAGTAAAGCCAGTCGTTTGTCCTGAAAGCGAAAAAGCTGTTGTTAAATCAAAAAGATCGATATTTACTGGAGTTGTACTAGTGATCAAAATTGTTTCAATCATAAATGAACTGCCAATCCCTAACTTTTCAATTTTTAAACTAAATGAATTTACATCTTGGGTAATAGGTTCCAGTTCCATCGGTTGACAATCGAAGAAATCAGGGACGGGGGTTTGAGGGGTAACGGTAGGGAAGAGGGCTTGCTGATTGAGTTGAATGGCCGTGATCGTAGAAAGTGCCACTCCTGTGAAGTTGTCGTAGTTCTCACCGTCTATTTGATCTGGAAGGGTATAGAAGCCAGGACCCAATGCGTAAAAGCTATTGACCTGAATATTTCCAGGGGCAGGAGAGATGACGTTCCCGCCTAATGGCACGCGTCCGAGCAAGCCCACATCGCTGGCCATGTACAAGAAATTATCCTGCCCCAGCTCGATATGGGTATTATAATACTCCCCTTCTTCACTTCTTAGCTTTTCTCCTTCTGCCTCCTCCTTGACATCAAAACGATAGATTCCTCTTGCCTCCGCTTCTCCACAGGCTGCAATGTATAATTCTGTTCCTTCTCCGTTAAATTCAAGTCCACAAACGGTCGTCCCCTCTGGCAAATCGAATCGAATCAATTGAGTTACATCCAGGCTATTGAAATCATAAACGACAACCCAAGCTTTATTTTCCAAATAAGAACCCCATGCAAAGCAGTTTCCTCTAAGCTCCCCCTCAGGTGCGGCAAAAGAGGCTGATGTAAACTCTTTTGGAAAATCTTGGGGTGAGAGAATATTCCCGCCAAAGAATACACCTGTTCCCCATACATTGAACCTATTCAAACCATCATCAGATAATCCATAAGCCCATCGATCCCCCGCAGCGTTATTGTAATAGGGCTGATCTATCGCTATCACAGCATCATTCAACAAACTTTCAAATACAGGATTTGTGAAGTTGGTCACTGTGATAGGACTCGTCGCAACATCTACTGTAGCCCCAATCAGATTTACTCCGATAAAAGGTTGACGTTCCCATCTCAATACATAATACTTTGAGCATTCACCTGGGACGGGACAAATGGCGACCTCAGGGTTTTCTCCACCTGCGCCAATCGAGCCGATACTTGTCCCAGATCCATCAAAAATAGATCCTTCAACTGTCACATAGAACAGAAGCTGTCCGCTATCATCGTAGATAGAATTGCTTCCCTGATAAGAAGGAGGAATAGGGAGCCCCGTAGAAATTGAGGTGTATCCTAAGGTTGAAAAAGATAATTCTTCAGGAATCAGGAGCCATTCATTGGCTTGTGTTTGAGCTGTAAGGTTGTGCTGTACGATAAAAGTAAAAATCAATGTCAAAAAAAAATAGGTCTTCATACTCATAGATAGTAGAGACCTGTCGGTAAATGAAGTTTTCATGGTAAATGAAATTAGTTGTATCAGTTATAATATGTAATATCCATCACATATCATTAGAAAAGCAAATATTTCATGTTAACTAAATATTACTAATAATTAAATATGCAAAAATTATATAAAATATAAATTCAATTTGTTCATAGCAGAACAAAATATTAAAAATTTCTCTATCATCTATTCAAACACTTAACCCAAAGGATTATATCAAACAGACAATCGCTGTTTCCTTCTATGTACAGAACAAGCTCTTTTAGGGAAGATACCCTCACTGCCTCTTCAATATCCCCTCCCCTACCGACATGTCTTCAGGTGTCGTGATCTTAATATTGTCGTAACTACCCGAATTGATCACTACTGTACCACCCATCGCCTGAAAAAGTGAGGCGTCATCTGTAAATTGATCGTGGGGTCTTTTGTGAAAGGCATGATAAATCATATCTAGCTGAAAGGTCTGCGGCGTTTGTACCTCCCAATACTCGGATCGGTCGACTGCCTCGGAGGTTCCATCTGATCGTTGCTTACGGATCGATGCCTTGACAGGCACGCAAGTCACAGCTCCTCCCTGCAGATCCGCCAACTGGAAAGCATGCTCGATCACGTCTGTCGATACAAAGGGGCGCACGCCATCATGTATGGCCACTAAGTGCTCCGCAGGCTCATCCACCCTTGCGTAGACTCGCTGTATCCCCGCCCAAACAGAAGCCGTACGAGAGATGCCGCCTGTGCAGAGATGGACTCTTTCTCTGGCTTCTTTCTCTACATGCCCTTGTGACAATTCATGCCATACATCCTGTTGGTCTGCTGGCAATACCAAGACAATCATTCCCCCCTCTAAAGCTTCTAGAAACCGCTTAACCGTACGCACCAAAATAGGCATTCCCCCCAAATCCAAAAATTGCTTGGGAACCTTTGCTCCCATTCGCTTGCCAGAGCCGCCAGCGACGATTACAGCATGACAGTTTGTAGATTTCATTTTTCAGTGTTCATTTTTCAACCCCTACATAAGAAAGACCGCTACATGCACAGATTGTGATCTCTGGATATAGCGGTCTTAATTTTTATGTGTACAGACATCTCTTACAGCACTCTGTAACGTAAGTTTTTTAATATTTAACTATCGCCTTCAGCGGGAGTTCTTTTTAGGCAAAAAGAACCAAAAGCCTAC
>JBCBFT010000211.1:0-4331 GCA_038527485.1 Bacteroidota bacterium | reverse complement strand
TTTTAGGATTTACAGGATTTTTTGTCGGGGAGATGAAAGTGGTATTTGGGAGTAGATGTGAAGGGTGCTAACGGGATATTGGTGCATGAATGGAGCAGGATTTTAGGATTTACAGGATTTTTTGTTGGGGAGATGAAAGTGGTATTTGGGAGTAGATGTGAAGGGTGCTAACGGGATGTTGTAGCTGGCGAGTACATGCTTTGTAAGCGAAAACCCTTCACACAGGCTGTGCAAAGGGTTTTTCTATATTCGAAGTGTTGGGTACCCACGGCAGGATTCGAACCTGCGACCCTCGGCTCCGGAAACCGATGCTCTAATCCCCTGAGCTACGCGGGCAGTACACAGCAAAAGTAGCAACTCAAATCGCTTGTGCCAAATTTTGCCTTTCTTTCTGTACGAGAATTTTATCTAGATGGCTGGATAGATGCCCGCTTTTTCAAGAAAAATGTTGAGTCATTCTACTTATCCCTATACTGCTTGGTCCACCACTCTCTGACAGATGCTGCTGTGGGCGGCCCCAAATGACCTAGAGGTCCTGTCACAATCGCCTCATCTTTGAGGATGCCCGCGATTCAAATGGTCTCCCAATGAAAAAAGCTGCCCCAAAAGAGCAGCTTTTCTGTATGATTCTATCTAACCTATGGATTAGTAGCGATAATGCTCGGGCTTGAATGGTCCTTCTGGCTTCACACCGATGTAATCGGCTTGATCATCAGAAAGTACATCTAGCTCAGCTCCAATCTTCTTCAGGTGTAAGAAGGCTACCTTCTCATCTAGGTGCATCGGAAGCGTGTACACTTCGTTCTTGTAGTTCTCGATGTTGTTCCAAAGCTCAATCTGCGCCAACGTCTGGTTGGTGAAAGAGTTGGACATCACAAATGAGGGGTGTCCAGTCGCACAGCCCAAGTTTACAAGACGGCCTTCAGCCAGTACGATGATGTCGTTGCCATTGACATTATAAAGATCTACCTGCGGCTTGACGGTCACCTTGGAATCTCCGTGGTTGTTGTTGAGCCATGCAATGTCGATCTCGTTGTCAAAGTGTCCAATGTTACAGACGATCGACTTATCCTTCATGAGTTCGAAGTGCTCACCCGTCACGATGTCTTTGTTGCCTGTAGCTGTAACGATGATGTCAGCGCGTGGAATCGCTTTCTTCATTTTTACGACTTCGAACCCGTCCATCGCAGCTTGAAGCGCACAGATAGGATCGATTTCTGTCACCAGTACGCGTGCACCTGCCCCACGTAGAGAAGCAGCAGATCCTTTTCCTACGTCACCATAACCAGCAACGACAGCTACTTTTCCAGCCATCATGACATCCGTTGCACGGCGGATGGCGTCTACCAAAGACTCTTTACATCCATACTTGTTGTCAAACTTTGACTTGGTCACAGAGTCATTGACATTGATCGCAGGAAGTGGCAAAGTACCATTCTTCATGCGCTCATACAGACGGTGTACACCTGTTGTTGTTTCTTCTGAAAGCCCGTTGATACCTTCTACAAGGTGAGGATAGCGGTCCAGCACCATATTGGTGAGGTCCCCTCCGTCGTCCAAGATCAAATTCAAAGGCTGACGATCTTCACCGAAGAAGAGTGTTTGCTCAATAGCCCAATCGAACTCTTCTTCGCTCATGCCCTTCCAAGCATACACTTGGATACCTGCTTCTGCAATGGCAGCAGCGGCATGATCTTGCGTAGAAAAGATGTTGCAAGAAGACCACGTCACATCCGCGCCCAGTTCAACCAGTGTTTCGATCAACACAGCAGTCTGGATGGTCATATGTAGACATCCTGCGATTCTAGACCCTGATAACGGCTTGCTCTCTCCGTATTCTTCTCTCAATGCCATAAGACCTGGCATCTCAGCCTCTGCCAGCTGAATTTCCTTCCGTCCCCAGGCTGCTAGAGAAATGTCTTTTACCTTATATGGTAGATATTTTGCGGTGGTTTGAGACATAAATCTTTAAGATTTTAATTGAATTACAATAATAGTCAAAGTCCACAAACATTCACAAATACTTCGTTCCAATGTAAGATTATCGAAAGGAAGAATTCGTACATCACTACTAAAGTGAATTCCGTACAAAATGTTACTGCCTTACTGCAAATATTGCCTATGATGGTACCTGCTTTTATCGCTTATTTTCCAAGCGCAGCTAAGATTTTGTAGGAATATGGTGTATTTTTTCTAAAAAAAACTCCTTTCTCTCCTTTAAAACGTGTAAGGATATGAAAATTTGAATTAATGATCTTTTGACTTATCGAATCAAATTTTTTTCATAAAGTGTTGATGATTAGTACTTTGTAATTATTCTCATTTTCAAATAGTTAGATCTGGGTATTTCTGTATGTAGCTGATTTTCATTAGTTTAGTACAGGTGTTCTATCTGGCAAAGCCGCATGAGGCTTATGTAATAATGATTCTACTCGATCTTCAAGAATATGGATATTCATAAATGTGTTGAGATAAGAATTTCCAATTTTCGAACGGATAATCACTCCTATCTTATATACATTTATAATTGAGAAGTAACCCCGGAAATCTTATTCTTTATGAGTCGCGTTTTTTTGAATGAAGTAGAACCAGATCGCCCCTTTCTTTCGTTACAGAGCCATTCACTTTCTCTCCAACGAAGCAGAGCCAATCTTTTAGACCTGTATCTAGACGAAGGATCTTTGTTCAAAAAGCCTGACGAAATGTGCCTTCCGATAGGCGACGCCCTTCCCTCTATGATGAGAAATAAGATGAAGTTCTCACGAGATCTCCGTGCGCATATTGAAGACTATGTGCATGCATACGGGCTCAAAATCAGGAAAATGAAGCCTGAAGATACAGAGGGCGTCATCAAATTCATGAACGAGAGATATCCACCCGAGCATGCCATTGAAATCTGTGCCTTTGATCTATATCGCTGGCGAGAGTACGGCCATGGCATTATTCTGGAAGATGTGAATGGGGATATTCAAGGAACTGTCTTTGAGGTTGGATATGATACATTGGAATCCACTTCTTACACAATCAGATTGGCAGTTTCTGAGAAACTTAAAGGTCGTGCCCTCGGATTCAATATCATGCTGTATAGTTCTCTGACTGCAATGGAACAAGGGTCCAGAGTCAAAAGAGGAATCATTCGTGCAGATAATTTTCGAAGCTTATACATCAACCTGAACCGTGTAGGGTGGTTGATTGATGGCTTTGAAATGGGAATTCCAGGATTAGGCGAACATCCTTTCTACAAAATTGTCATGTCTCTTGATCCTCTGGGTCTTGTGGGTAATAAGGTAGATATGGACAGGGCAGTCGCCTTTGTGAAGAACCACAATGAGAAGAAAGATTATATTCTCATAGATCCCAATAATTACAAAGAGATTTATCATATCTATAAGTATACTACTTTTCGAATTGTGGCATTTATTCATGAAGGAAAAGTAAAAGAGCACGCCTGTTTGTTGGCACTCCCTTTGGCCAATCTGTGTTATACACCCAATGTCTTATCAGACGTAAGCTGAAATTGGATTTGCTTTCCTGCAATATCTGCTGTTTCCAAAATCAGATGCTTTGCCTCCTGACGAATAAACCAATTGAGGGGAGCTAAATCTACGACTCGAAAAACTTGATCCTGCTGTGTATCCCAATGCAGCAGGATTATTTTTTGCGCTTCCCATGACAAAAGGAAAGTGGAAGTAGGAGTATGGACCCAGGGTAGGAGATAGGTCTTCTGGGATAAGATATCGTGACCTTCCGAGAACTCGAGTTGGAAAGATTCTCCATAGGCCCACTCTAAGTGCTCAGGCGTTTTCGAAAATACCTGAAAATACGTGTGAGGCCCAGCTTGAAAGGGGCCCTTTTTTCTTGGAGTATGTTTTTTACCTGACAGCAGAATATCTAGAAAGAGTAAAGGGGTGCTCAACCAAAATCGAATACGCTTGAGCAATTCTTTCCAGGATCGAATCGCACGATCAGTAGAATTATCCTTCAACGTATAAGCTGGATGGATCTCTCCCAATATCACTTCGGAATAAATCGCATCAGTAGGCTCCATCGGATTCAGATAAGGGAATTGGGGGAAGCAGTATCTGGAATGGGTTTAGTTGAGTGTTACCTTTTCCCATTTGCGATACTTCGCAGGGATTTTCTCCTCTGAGCTTATTGAATTGGGATCTTTGGGCAATGTAAAGTAGACGGTCGTCCCATCTCCTAGCTTGGAGTCGATCCAAATCTTGCCCTTGTGTTGTTCGACGATTTTTTTGCAGATCGACAGACCGATACCTGTTCCTTTGTACTTAGATTTTTTGGCTTGTTCTTGCGTCTACACACCAAAAAAT
>JBCBFT010000210.1:0-4334 GCA_038527485.1 Bacteroidota bacterium | reverse complement strand
TCACGACTAGTAAATCGAGATTGACAACCCACAACTATTCGAAACCAATATTCCACTGTGCGCAAGAAATAAACCTGCTGCTTCTTCCCACCAATCAATGCAAATACTCCAAAACGAAATAGCGCAAGCTCTCCCCCCAGGCATAGAAGCCGATTGGCATGAATTTTCGTCCAGATTGCATGTAAAAAAAGCTGCCAAAAGAGAAGTCATCCTGAGGCAGACAGAGATCTGTGATCAAGTCATCTATATCCTCGAAGGGATCGCCGCATCCGAATACAATACAGACGAACAGCACATCATCTCCAGATTTTTTCAGCCTGGCAACCTCTGCACGAATCTCGTCAGTGCGTCTACCAAGACTCTTCAGTCTGATAACGTCATCGCTATCACAAACTTGACCTACGTCACGATTCCCCTAGACTATTTCATGGACAGTTATTTGCACGATGAAAAGATAGGAGTCTTTTTTAGAAAGAAAATATTGCAACATCTCATTGAGGCCAAGCATTTCATTAGCATGAAGACCTCCACGAGCACCGAAGGACAATATGCTTTCTTGGAAACGCACTATCCCGAGATCATCAGGATGACTCCTTCCAAATACATTGCGGCCTTCATTGGGATTACGCCCGAAGCATTGAGTAGATTCTTGAAGCAGCGCGCGCGTTCTTAACCCTCATCAATATCTTTGCAGGCCCCAGCACATACCTTCACATACAAATCCTTAAATGAATCTGTATGGGAAACTTAGAAATGCCGAAAGAGCGAAAGTTTGACTGGAAACTAAAATCAGAACCCTCAGTTTTATGGGGGCAATTGAAAAATAAGACAGGACAGCTATGCGTTGTGCTAAATCATGCTTTGTTGAGAGGAGTAACCTCAGAAATGATCGCTTGGTGGTTCCAGCATTTCACAAAACTGAAGGTAACATTGACCGACGTTGAGGGATATGAGCAAAAACAGGTTCCCGCGTATTGGCTGTGGCATCCATCCGATCACATCGAAGCTCGACTCATAGGAAAGTTAGGAAAAGAAGATACTCCCATAGCAGGAGCAAAAATTCAAATAAAGGAAACCATGCAATACAAGAAATATGGTTTCAAATATCCTGTGGATAATGAACTGAGTATTTTCTACTGCGAACATGATGGATGGGGGATGGGAAAGAAAATACCCTTAGTTGGGAAAATGCTATGCCTGAGGATTTCCTTTAAGGATGTATACGAGGCAGGAAAAATAATCGGCGTTCACTATCATTATGAAGTGGTTGCAGGTACAGACAAACAGAATTTCATCACTAGCATCCTCAATCAAAAGATCGTAGGACAATTTACGGCTGAGTTTTGGGAGGCATGGATCACCCACAATGTCATTGAGGTGGGTACATTCGAAAATTTCCTTCCTGCATTGTTTAGCCAAAGAGATGATTTGGACAACTTACACTATTCAAAAAGTATGAACCCCGTGACAACAGACCAAGCGTCCATACAACAAACAGGATATGATGCCCAACTTTTTGAGGAGAGAATGAGGGGATATGAGCAGAGTGAAAATGCCTTCATTTATCAAGATGAGATTGGGAAGTACATATAGAAGCAATCATTTCCTCCGAACCTAGAGGATATGAGGGAGGTCTCCCAACAAAAAACTAACTGCCAATCAATATGAATAGGATCTACACTTCTTTATGCCTCCTCTTCCTAATCACTTCCTATCAAGGCAATGCTCAAGACAACTATCAAGGCAATTTTAGAGGTAAGAAACCATATGGAACCCATGTCCAATTCAATGAAGAGGGCCAGGCAGAACTTACCGTTCATTATTCGGGAAGAGGCATCATCGAAAGCGTGGAGATTGGTGGGGATAGTACCCAAAGGGAGTTTTTCTTCCCACAGCCCTTTGATTCCATCGATTGGAAACTGATCAAAAAAGGTCTTTGGATTAATGAAGCAGCAGATGATGAAGTATTCGTCCAGAAGTTTCCGAAGAAAGCTCTTGTCCGTTGTCACTATGCTGGCTATCTGCTAAATGGCCAATCTTTTGACAACTCCTTCGTTCGCACCGTCCCCCTCCAAGCGAAGTTGGGACGATTTGTATCTGGCTTTTCTTTGGGCGTGTGGAACATTCCTCCGGGAGAGGTTCGCGTCATCAAGATCGCGCCCAAGTTGGCGTATAAAGATCGAAGAATCGGCATCATTCCCCCCCATGCTACCTTGATTTATTTTATCTACAGGATAGATTAAGTAATCCTCTCTAGTCCCCTTCAGTTTGTAACTGAAGCTTCAGGTATCCTCCAAATCCAATCTATGGAAGCAGTGTTCCATGCTTCATTTTTGTAGGTACTTAGATAAAATACTGGGATTCCTACATAAATATTATCAAATTCCTCTTTCGCCATATGACTTGCGCACAGGTGGGGATCATCATTTACTCACTCCCATGTGCAGTTGGACTCACTCACGTAGCTTCTATTCTTAAAATAATGCGCACAGAAAAATTTAACTTTCAGAATGAACAGGTTTTTTTAGGAGAATTTCTATTAAAAGGAATTTCTTCCCATCAATTTGAAGTTTTGTATACAGGCGGATATGAAGGATGTAAATCTATCCTTCGAGATGTGAAAGGGATCTGGTGGTTGTATGAATTCCGTGCAAAGCCCTCGCTTAAATTTTTAACCGCCGACATAGAAAATTTCACTATCGTCAATGACGATTACGCAAAGGATAGCAAAAACGTGTACCTCATCGCGAAGAAAGGGGTAGCGATTCCTGATTCTGATCCAGCTACATTTGTCGTCTTTGAAGACACTGCTTACTTCGCCAAGGACAAGCACAACCTGTACGCACTGAATGCCTCCAATGGCTTATTCTTATTCAAAGATGCCGACAACGAATCCATAGTTCCTATAGGAAGAGGTTCCTACATCGCAGATCAAGATAATCTCTATTATTTCGGTCCACCCATAGAGTTAAACAATCACTCCAAATATACGGCATCACTATTTGGTGGGATGGTGCTTGAAGCACCTACAGGTAGGAACAATTTTGAAAAGAACAAAAACTATATCCTAGAGAAATATCCCGATACACTTGGATGGTGGCATCCAGACTATGCATTCGAGCTAGATGTTTCATTGACACAGACCAAAGGCTATCATCTATCTGATCAAGGCATCTATTATATATTCGACGTAGACGACGAGGACGAGGCATATATCAAACCTGACTACACCCTCATCAGAAAAGCGGATGTATCGTCCTTTGAGGTTCTCTCGAAGTATTATGCCAAGGATAAATACCACGTCTACTTCCAGCATCGTGTCGTCCAAGATGTAGATTCGACCTCCTTTAAAGTCAAAAACCATAAGTTAGCAGAAGACGATCATGCGCTATTTTTCAATGGTTACAAAGTGGCCTGCGATAAAGCAAGTTTTGAGATTCTCTTCGAGGAAGAAAGAGAATATTCCTTTGAATTGGTCGCGAGAGACAAGGACCATCTGTATGTAGATCAATGGACGAAATTTGGGAAAACAGGCATCCGAACAGGCTACGACAAGACATTAACGATCATGAAAAAAGTGGCTGATCCTTCCTCATTTGAAATAATCATCAATTCATGGGCAAAGGACAAAACGCATATCTATTGTAGCTTTATTCCACAAGAAAAAATAGATACGCCAAGCTTCAAATATTTATTTGAGGCACATTATGCTGAGTGGGCCGTAGATAAAAATCATCTGTACCAAAGGGGAGAAATCGTCAAAAATATCGATGGAGGCACCTTTGAAGTGCTGAATACATTTTGGGGAAAAGATGCTCATCATGTCTTCAGCTTCACGACGGGGAGAATACGCTCCAAAATAGATGCCCCATCCTTTAAAGCAACGAACAATGAAGGAGGAGGTGAGGACAAAGATTGGGTTTATTATTTCGATAGCTGGGGAGAGCTCAAGAAAAGGAAAAAGAAAAAATAGGGTTTTATCAAAAAGGCGGGACAAATGCTTATCAAATAAGCCTTGAGCCGCTTACAGATACAGACTCTGTCCATCCCACTACTTGATAGACCTAACTTGCTAAGACGAGCTACGACTTTGCCCAGCGTCTATTAAATTATTTATTCTCTTTTGGAAAATCAGGATCATATAATCCAAGTCTAAGCCTCCAGAAAATATCTGATCTTTTATCTAATATTTTCGCAAAGTCTAGTTTTTCCAAAAACTTGTACGTATACCCTTTTTGGTAAATTTTGGATCCCTTTTTAAAAAGCAGCTTCATTTTTTCTACACTATCTTTCCCTCTCGGTATTTTTTGACTTGAAATTCCTCTAGGAATTTC
>JBCBFT010000209.1:0-4353 GCA_038527485.1 Bacteroidota bacterium | reverse complement strand
CCCAGAAACGTATCTCCAAGGTCATCCAAATGCTAACGGCTACGTATTGCTATCACTTTGTCATCCCAACGAGCAGGAAACGCAGTCCCTGGATCAAAGTGCTTCCTGACTTTCAAAATCAAAAAATCCTTTGCCAATACTTCTATCTCCTCCCATTCCTATATCTGAAAACAAGGCAAAAACAGGATTTAGAAAGTTGTATTCGGCTTTCTGGTCATAACTTAGTAAGAAAAAGAGTCCAGCACTTACCTCCATGGGATCATTTCCATCATTATCAGACTCATGATCAGGTAGAACATATCGATCTTCTGTATGAAACAAAAGACCAGCTTTACCCTCAGGCTTAAAGGTTCCTCCTAATCGCCGATCGATCGTATTATGTGTTACATGGATCTTGCCCAGCTGAGGAACAGCATATTGATCCTTTATCCCTATTATCTCATTCCTAAGCTGCTGACCAGAAACTTCTCCTCTCAGCAACCTGAGGAAAAAGTCCTGAGGCAAGAGGCTCACTTTCTTTAATTTTTTCCGATCCTTGATGCTGAAGGCTTCGTCTTTCTTAGACGAGTTGCCTGAAGTCTTTTCCTGCTGAAAGGGAGGAAGAACAGGTCGGGGAAAGAAGCAGGTTTTCTCTCCATTCTTTTGCTCAAAAGGGAATGCTGAAGAAATGATAAATTCCGGTTTGTTCTGCAGGCAACTATCGAGATATTCCTCTAGACGATCCTTCCCATACACGATCCGAATTCCCCAGCAAAGTAAGCCCCATAGCGTGTCAGATCGATAGGCAGCCCGAAACGTGCTCTGCGGATGCATAAAAACTATCTGATGTTGTGATTGACTAATCATAATGATTATTCATTGTATTGATAGTTGATAAATAGCTCATCCTCAAGGGATTTTAGCTGACTTTCTTCTGCTGTTGTACGAGCAGCTTTCAACTGTGTCCCAGGTCGTTTATACTCTTCGATTTTGACTACAACGGGTGGGGCCATATGAAAGAGAACTCGTCCATATCCACGGCTGCCAGACTTTCCTAAAGCATGATCCTGTATGAGTCTAAGCCCTGTTAAAAAGTTGTTGATGTCTCGATTGACTCGTTGTACATACGTTAATGCTGATGTACCTCTGCTATAAACACTGTATACCGCCTGAAAATTAAACTTACTACCAGCAATTACTCTCTCCAAAAAACGTGGATTTGCAGCAGATGTAAGCCGATTGATCGTATTCTCAGGCTTATATTCAGTAAATTGAAGTTCTCCCTCAACGGACTCCCACATGGTGATGGTATCCTCATCAGGTAAAGCATCTCGGATAATAAGCGGAGTGGGTCCTGGGTGATTTTCCATCACTTTTTTGAGTTCCTCTTTTTTCATGTCATCATCACCTGCGCTTTTACCAAAAAGGCTAACGATCTCTTCTGCTGTAGAAACACTTCCTGCCTCTTCTTTTGGATCAGAGCCGTCATTGATGACTCCTAATGCATACTCTAATAAAGCACGTGTACGTCCTTTGAGAGAACTTCCTGGAATGTAGGGAAGTCTAGTAAAGGGGTCACGGAGTACAGGAGAATCTACTCCTCCTATTTCAAGTCTGTCCTTGCTGCCACCAATGTGAAGACCTGTCAGACATTCGATTTTTCCGCGAAATATGATATTCGCTTTTAATGCTGGTGTCATAATTTGTGATTTACTTATCTCCATGATATTTGTGATAGGCTACAACGCTTTCTGTGAGGTCAAAAAAGTTTTCTAAGGCTTTGATCCAAGTATCTTCATCCTTATCCTTACTAGCTTCACTTACACCATCGATGACATGCTTAAAGAAGGTGTACACTTGCTTGACTTCTATTTGCCTCCCGCCAGCATAGGCCAACTTGGGTTTTAGCAAGATCAATTTGCGATTCAGATCTTCGAGGGTTTTTAAATTCGAAGTAGCTCCAGCCCCCTGGCCATTCAGTTTTTCCTTCTTTTTGTTTCGCATGAATTCCTGAAATTTGAGTTTCATTGTATTCACTTCCGCGTAAAAATTCCGAATCTGATTGGTCTTAATTTTTGCTTCTTTGAATGCTTTTCCTTGCATTTCGGCTATTTCAACAATGGTCTCTGTATCGATTGTTGCCATATTAGCAAGGTCGCTTTTGTATTTCTGGTCCATAACAAACAGTCTTCTAAAAGATTAAATTTTTCTGGTTTTCATGATGACATATTGAGAAGGGATCAGATAATCCTTGATCATCTGTTCTTTTGTATTTTTTTCCTCAAATCCTGCCAGATATTGCTGAATAATGTCTATCGTCAAAGCTTCTATTTGATTACCCAATTCCTCTAGAACTTCAGGGTTTTGGAGATCCATCGTCATCTTCTTTGCTCCATAGCCCCTTCTTGCCATCATGTACTTTAACTGGGTTGTATTCTTCAATAGACTGTTCGTGTAGAGATTACCCCTTCTATCCAAGCTACCCTTGATCAACCTCAAAATCTTATGCACCATACTACGTGCAAGGCCATAGCGACTCTCTTCTGGAGGCATGATCTCCGCTTCTGGAAGGATGCAGAGCAGTCGATCTCCAAAAGCGATCATCTTGTTAAATCGTTCCCAACTTAGGGTGTGATCAAATAAGTGAATGGCATTTTTAGTAATCTCGTCTGTTTGTGTAGACTTATAACTTTTGGCATTTTCCTCTGCTTCAGCAGCCATCTCGGCAAACTTTGCTACTGGGTAATGGGAATCACAAAGGAAGATACCCGCACTGAACGTGATGCCCGGATGATAACAAACAAACTTCTCAAATTCCTTTCTCAGCTCTTTGGCAAAGTGGAGGATGTTGTACCATGAACCCACGACAAAGGCATCATCCCCACCTGAATAGGTAACATAAATTTTCCATTTGCGGGCAAGTACATTGAAGTAGCTGCTGAAAAAGAATGATAATTCTCGACTCAGCGTTGCCACTCTTTGGAAGCTGTGGTCTTCTCCTAATCCTTTTTCAAACAAGGCCCCCAAATCATCTATGTCTAGGCGCATCACGGCCATCAGGGGATAGCTCAGGGTATCTTTCTCCTTAGGTTGACTGGAAATTCCTTCGGGTGTTTCCCAATTGCTTTCACGGGCATTCATTCCCTCCAGGACACCAAAATCAGCTACAACATTATATTCATTGAATGGCGCATCTGTTCCTATAGGCTCAAAGACGAAACTTACAGGTACCCCTATTTCTGACTCGACAGCCTCGATTAAGCTACGTAGGCCATCATAGTCTTGATCATCCTGAAAATCTCCTTTCAGCGGACGAAACTGGCTGATTGTAATGCGCTGGATATCCCCTGATTTCAATTGGCGTGCCGTTTCAATCACAATTCCCTTGATGGCTTTCAGATCGAGGTCATTGATTGTATAGAGAGGCGACTCATCTTCTTTGGGAGTGTCAAGGCCAGGCATGAAGTAGTGGACATGTCTCGCATGGGGGCCTTCCCCATACCCGAGATGAGCCACTCTGAGAAGTGCTTCAGGGGACCTGAATTTGTCATTTTGTGTTTCGATACATAGCAATAACCCGCTGTAGGGAAGGCGTAAGCCAAGGTAATGATCATCCTGGAATTGATCCGTTCGGGAAGGATCTAACTCCGCACTAGATAGGATTGGGCTCAGTGATTGATCGAAAATCTGATGTAGGTAGCCCTGATATTTCCTGAATTTCAGCTGACTCATGACACCCCCCAACTTTTGATAATAGGTACTGGTATTGTCAAATAAATCTGAGCCACAAGTCACCTGTCCGAGAAGTAAACTGACTCGTCCACCTAATTGCTTAAAGAGATACAAGTTTAGCTCTTTTTCAATATCTGCGATTTCTTCCAGAATACCTTCTCTATTGGGAAGGGTCATCAAAAAGTGTCCTCCAGCTGTGTATAAGATATTGGCAACAGAAAGATCCAGCCGTCTTTTGATTTCATTTGCTGCATACTGTGTAAGGAGCACTACATAAAAGGATCTGCCGCGCAGACGCTTGGAAAGTCCACCCTGGTTTCCCGCTGTGCTCATGTCGATGCGAGAGTAGATAAACTTCTGGATACCTGAAAAATCTCCTTTTAGGAGAAGATAGGGCTCATCTTGCGAGCTGATAGACCTTTGCTTATCACATATTTCTTTAGCGGCTTTTATACGCATCCAGTTGTAGAGGCTTACATCCTGTTTGGGACCTGCTTCTGGTGCCAGGACCCGCGAGCCAAAGGCTTCTAGTAAGTTGTAGAGGGATTCAGCAAAAGCATCTAAGGAGCTGAAGTTCATTTGAACGAAGACCTAGCAGATCTTTGGAGGATCTTTGCTGTTCAATTTTCTCACCTCCAATCC
>JBCBFT010000208.1:0-4513 GCA_038527485.1 Bacteroidota bacterium | reverse complement strand
ATCTGCCGACTTAATTCTTGGTAGACTTCGCTATTGGCACTACGCTGGAGCAGGAGCAAGACAGTCTCCGTCGCCTACTCAACAAGCTTCAGCTCCAAGAGGCGCGCTTAGTCGACCCTATCAATGCTTTCTTCTCCCAGAATCAGACTGATGATCAAGAACCCCAACTTTCATTATCCCAACTACAGAAGCGACTCCACAAGGGGCAGGAGCTTCGGACGTATTACTGGGGAGATTCTTTGCTGTATTGCCTCGCTGCCGATCAGCAGCAGGTACAATTGACACAGGTAGCGATTACTGAAGCAGATAAGCAGCACATTCAATCACTGCGAAATCAACTTGCACAACCTGATCTAAGTCCTGCAGGCCTACGCCGTTTTGTAGAGGATAGTTATAAGTGGAAGCAGCGACTCTTGGCTCCTCTTTCTTCCACGCCACCTACAGCGTATATTTTCTTGCTAGATGGTCCCCTAGTTGAGATTCCCTTTGAAGTATTATTGGATGAGCCAGTAGCGATTCCCCAAGATTTACCTGAGGTACAGGTTCCCGATCGCTGGCGAGTGCTTCCCTATCTCTTTTTGAGGAGTAAGATCGCTTATGCATTCTCAGCAAGGGATTATTTTCAGGAGCAAGTCATGTCAGATAAGACTGCCTCGGTCTTATTGGGGATTGCGCCGACGTATCAGGGCTTGCAGCAGTTGGTGTACAATCAGCCAGAGGTAAAGGCGATACTCTCCCAGCGTGTAGGGAAGGCGTTGTTGGGAAGGCAAGCGACCATCCATTCCTTCCAAAACTCCTTGCCGAACTACGACATCCTACATCTGGCCATGCATGGATATCCTGATACGACAGATCCGAGTAAGAGCTACTTATTGTTTGCTGATGATGGGAAGGCCAAGGACCACCTCTATGCTTTCGAGATTTACCAATTACCTGTAGAGGCAAGGTTGACTGTGCTTTCGGCTTGTGAGACGGGCTATGGGAAGCTTGCAAGGGGAGAAGGTGTCTTGAGCTTGGCACGTGCCTTCCGACAGGCAGGGAGCCGATCGGTGATCATGAGTCTGTGGCTAGCCGATGGGAAGTCGAGCGAGGCTTTCTGGCCCGCATTTTATGCTTACCAACAAGAGACGGGGTCGGATATCGAAGCCTTGGGCCTAGCAAGGCAGGATTATCTGCGAGAAGCCCCTCCGCACCGTGTGCATCCTTATTACTGGGCAGGTTTTGTCTGGAACGGTTCCATGCGTTCATACAACGTAGATTTCTCCACCTATCTGGGAATCGTTAGCCTCCTTTTGGGTTTATTGGCGGGAGGCTATCTGATCTGGCGAAAAAGTGCAACACAAAAAACTTCCGCAAAGTCATCTGACCTGCGGAAGTCTGCGAATAAGATTTGACAACTTATGTTGTACGAGGTCCTTAGGGAGCGCTGGCCATGACGGCATCACTTGCGATAGGCGCAACAGCGATCATGTGATCTTTGCCATTTCCAAACGGAGGGTAATTCGCCCGGCCTGTGTCTCTTTTGTGGTAATTTGTCTTTGCGGCGCTTTTGCCATAATACCTGCCGTGGAAGAGCGTATATCCTACGATGGTTCCTGAAGCATCTTTCTCCACCTCTGTAACTACTCCTACGTGGCGGATGCCTCCCTGTTTGAATAGGGTCTCGGCATCTACCGTCAAAGGATCTACACTTGGTTTGGCATAGAATACAACTGCCCCAGGTTTGAGATAGGAGTCTTGTTTCAGCGGATCTGTGATCTGGACGAGTTGGCCTTTTTCATGGTACCATCTACCCAGTGCGCGAGAATCTCTATGAGTCTGAGGATCAGGAAAGTCGTGAGTCGGGCATCGGCGCTTCAGGCTATCAAGTACACGGTGGAAGATACCTGAGCAGTCTGTAAATGGTTTGTCGTTGTAGGCGAGGTTTTGGGATTCCAGACGTGTAGCTACCATATTTACGGGAACGGCCAGGTTCATTTCGCCTCCTCCGCAATTGATAGAAAGTCCTTCTAAGCTTGCCCATGCAGCCATGTCTATGTTGGCTTCAGAACCTGCATCTGAGGTCGTCCCTGTATCTCCTGCATCGCTGGCATTGGCTGAGTCTGCAGCAGTTGAATCCATCATGGGGGCCTCTGTTGGCATGTCACTATCGGTAGCAGATGGGGAGGTTTGGGCAGAGGATGAATCACCACCCGTATTTTCTTCACTCTGCTGACTACAACTGCTGAAGGAAAATAAACATACAAGGCTTAAGATACTCACACATAAGGTTGGGTATATCGAACGTTTCATACTATAAAAACGATTAATTGGGGATATTAAAAATGTTCATTAATTAATCTATAGAATAATACATTTTTTCGCAATAAAATATAATTCTATATATCTAAATGCATACATAATCAGGTAAAATTACCTATATGATTGGGTGAAAATCCTTATTCCTTTTTAGGTGGACTTGAGGATGAACAAGGCACAGACAACTGCCAAATATGATATTTTCCTACAAATGCTTTTATGGTATCTACTGAGGTAGGTTGGAAGCAGTCAAACCTGTCAGTCTTTGTATGTATCTCACCCGCTAGCATAGCCCTGGAAAATAACTGAGGCTGATCAAGTGTATTGGAATAGACAATCCATTCCATCTGAAGAAGAGAATCGACGACTGGTTGAGGGGCTTTGTAAGCAGAAATAAATTGATCATTCCAATCTTTGCCTGTTCGATAATAGAGTTGGTTATTGATGATGTTTCGCTCAGTCAAAATGTAATGCGCGTCTGGATGCGTCTGGACAAAATCTACCATCGCCGCATCGTGATAGTAGTCATATTGCCACAAGGGGAATAGGCCGAAGGTGAAATTCCAGATTAGTAGACAAAAGCCTAAGCGATAAATCATGGAGGTGGGAAATATCCATTTTGTGGCGAGATACAGAACGAATACAAAAGGGAGCATGACCATGAACTCTGCATTTCCTGCGGCCCAAGTAGCCAAAGCCAAATGTCCAAGACTGATCCCAAGTAGTCCCCTCCGAATCGCTAAATGTGGAGGAGCAGGCTGCTTACGAATTTGGGGCAATAGACGCAGTCCCCACAATCCTAAACTAGCAGCACCTACAGCTGGAAGTACATATAGCCAGTGTTCTGTGAGAAGTTTGAAGACGATCCCATGTATTTGAACGAACGTTCGGAAAAGATTGATAGGTGTGAGTAAAAATGCTTGTAGGCCAGGAGAGGCTTCGGCTGTACCTTGATAAAAATCCCTCAGGATGAAGCGGAGGATGGTTTCCGATGAAATATCTTGGCCTAGATACCCGCCCAATACAGCCAAGTAGGTAAGGGGAATCAAAAACGCAGGCAAGACATAAGGGAAGAAAGCTTGTCGACGATGAAGGAAAAAAGCGAGAAAGATTGCCAACCACCAAATGCAGTGAATCTGGTGAAATAAGCAGGCAAGTGCCATCACCAGACTCGAGAGCCAAATGTAAGTTTGCCTATCAGTTTGAACGTAGTGGATAAATGCCCAAGTACCCAGCAGAGACCAGAGGATGGGCCACAGATAGACTTCATTTTCTGTAGCAAAGCGCATCACCCCAAAGCTGCTTCCTACCAAGAGAAGCCATGCAGCAATCCGTTTTTCGTCCTGCTCGAAACCTTGAAGGATGCGCCCCAAAATCCACAAGCAAAAACTTGCCAAACATGCTTGGATGATTTTTTGACGTGCCAATACATCGACAGCAAGGGGATCATCTGGATAAAACAGTCGGGAAGCTGCCGAAAAAAGTAGATGGTGAGGGTGAAAGAGATCGATTCCATGACGCACATCGCCTGCATAAGCCCATGCATCTAGTGTAGAGTTTTGGGTGGGGAAAAGCACATACAGCAGAAAAAAAAGGGCACAGACCAGATACCATCGCTTCATAAAATAAAACTAAGCATGGAATAGGAAGGAGGAAAATATTTTTTGAGGAGATGAGGCTAGGACGAAGTGATTGGAAAGTAGCCAGTCATATTATTTATCCATTTTGGGGAAATATAGGCTTGGCCAAACAAAAAACAGCGAAAGCAGGTCATCTTGATGCCGCTACGCAGTAGGCAGAAAGATCTAAACGAGCCTTACCTACACGATCCTAGAGGTGAGATTTTATCTCAAACCATACTGCTTTAGATCCTTCCTCCTTCCCTACGGGAATAGTCGTCAGAATGACCCCGCTATTATATTGCGGGGCTTACTGGTTAGTTGAAAGTGGTAAAGTAGTATTAGTTCTGTAAAGTTTTTCTCTCATTTTTATGGAAAATCTATTCACCCAATATCTTATTATATAACCACGAAAACGCGTAGGAAAGCATGGCCTCAAAGTAAGTTCCTTTGGGTGACTGCTTTTATTTATTCCCCAATCCCTACAAGCACATCTCTTCTGCTTTATCAAATCATCAGCCCAATACTTACGAGAAGTACTGGGCTTTTTTATGGAGCGTTCTTGGGTGAATGTAAATCCTATCGGCTTACTGCTT
>JBCBFT010000207.1:0-4705 GCA_038527485.1 Bacteroidota bacterium | reverse complement strand
TCAACCGCAGCATCTTAGTCGGTTACAACCACCTCAACAAACCCACCTTTGTAGAAAAGGGAGCTAATGCAGGCATCACCTACATCTATGCAGCAGACGGAACCAAGCTCAGACAAAAAGTCCATGACTTCAGTTCGGCTCCGATGGGAAGACCCTCCAATAGCCAGTCTCAAGTTTTAGACCCCAGCACCGTCACCAAAATCACCGACTATGTAGGTCCCTACCAGTATGAAGACGCTGACGGCAATGCCACCCAGGTAGACAAGCAACTCATCCAGTTTCAGCACGCCAAGGGCAGAGCCACTTGGGATGGAGCGGAGATACAACCTCACAGATCATGCGCGAAGCTTTGGGGTAGGGGCCCTAAAGGTGAGCTGTCAGAGTCGTCTTCCAAGACGGAGACAAAGACGGACGAGTCAATCCTGATCCCATCGCAGGGCAAGATGTAGTGCAGGTGATACAGGGCTATTATCCCGCCGCGACCGACGGAATACTTGGACGTTGCGAGCTAGTCATTCGGGGAGCTTTGCGACCACGACTTCTCCCGAAAATCAGTCCCGATTTCGGGACTTCGTACAGAAAAGCAAGATGAACTAAATTTGGGGTGGTATGACTCACTTCAGAGATGGGGAAGGGGCCCTATCTCTGAATCTAAGGATGTACGATGTGACCATCGGAAGATGGAATGGGGTGGATGCGCTAGCGGATAGCTTTTTAACTATAAGTCCATACATCTACTCTCTAAATAACCCTACTCGCTTTATTGATCCTGATGGTAGATCTCCTATAGACCCTAATCAGGTCATTACTAAACTGAATAGGATTGCAACTAAATTTAAGAGTGATTTTGATCGCATTTGGAAGAGTGGGTTTAACCATGATAATAAAAGGACTTGGGAGTACACAGCGATTGTTACGGAAAATGATAAAGGGGAGCTTAATTGCAGGAATGAGCGAACGCACTACAACGAGGAATCAGTAAACACTGATGAAACAACATTACCAGGTGAAGATCATATTTCTTGGCTAGCTCTTGAAGTATTTCACATTCTCGTAAGGCTTCTAGCGCTACTTTTGCCTTGAATTCTTTACTGAAATTAAGGCGTTTTCTTCCCATTTTTTCCTAGATTTTTAGTGAATTTATCACCTTAATCCGTGGTCTGAAAATTGGGGGGAACTGTTATCATCCCTCAGGATTGGGCAAAAAAATGAGGCTAACCAAAAGGCTAGCCCCTATCATTACGTATTTTTTATCCTTAGGCAGCAATAGCCTCCACTTCTGGCGTTTTCTGCTCCAATTTGAACTCATCATTTCCTAACATGCGCAGCATACGGAAATGAGAACCAATTGCCGTCCAAACTGACTTTTCCGCGAAATAAGGAATCCCATACTCCTCTGTGGTTTGCTGGACAATCTTGGAAATCGCTGGATAGTGAATGTGGCATACATGAGGGAACAAGTGATGCTCTACCTGATAGTTTAATCCGCCCGCTATCCATGAAAGGACTTTGTCATTCATCCCAAAATTCGTAGTTGTCTGTAACTGATGAACAAACCAGTTCTCATCAATGTGAAGGTCTTCCTGCTCGACATAATCAGAAGTAGGCATAACATGCGCCAATCCAAAGATCAGTCCAAGGAAAATCCCAGCTACTACGTGCATCGTCACGAATAATAGGATGACTTCACCAGTAGTTACAGGTAGAATCAGCAAGGGTAATCCCAGAAAAATAGAGAAGTATACCCCTTTGATCAATGTCATTTGAAGGAAGTGCTTGGGAAGATCTTCCTTTTTGACAAGTCCGTCTTTGACATACTTCATGATCCGCATGTAGTCCTTGCTGATGACCCAAAAAATCGTAGAGATCCCGTAGAAAAACAACACGTAAATGTGCTGAAAGCGGTGGAATGACTTGTGATCTTCAAAAGGACTAAAGCGGAGCACACCTGGAGGGCTAATATCTTCATCTACGTGCTGGATATTGGTGTACATATGATGAAGCATATTGTGCATGATTTTCCAGTTCTTGGCATAAACCCCGACGGAGATCGCTGAAACATGCAATAGATTAGCCAGTGTCTTGTTAGAAGTATAAGAGCCATGGAGGGAATCATGCATCACAGAAGTACCCACAAATCCTTTTCCGAACCCGGCAATTATGAATAAAGCCAGGAGAATGGGGAAGCTTTCTATCCCTAGTGTCAATGCCAATGTAAAGGGGACCAGATAAATGAAATAAGCTGAAATGGATTTCAGGACCATGAGACGATTAGCTTTTGTGCTCATGTTTTCGTCCTTGAAATACTCATTCACTCTTTTTCTTAATACTGTCTCGAACTCCTTGTTTCGCGTTCTGGAAAACTTGTAACGAACCATAATATTTCTCTTAAATTTTTAGTTAGTATGTGTGCATGGTATTGATTGCTCTCAAACAGATAGTAATCGATTCTGTTCCGAGAAGAAAAAATGAACCCTTTCTTACCTTCTGCATGAGCTGATAGACAGATGAAATGGCGAAATGGTTGTCCTTGATTCGATTTTGCTCTAGGCTTCCCGCGCTATGCGCATCTCTATCGATCAGCCAGGAAAATACTCAAAGGAGAGCAAAAGTGTACTTGATGAGCTCGATTGAGACATTTCATTCCCTCAACATGACGTCAAAGAAGATTCCTCCCAGCCAGCACCAACGTCCCGTTGGTACTCACCTTAGGTTGATCTGTAATATATGTACGTTTTGTCTAATACATATTCATTAATTGGTCCATGCAATAAATACCCAATCTCCACGCTAGGAAAAGCTGGTGTGGAGATTCTCTTTAATAAAAATATCCTCAATAGCAGCAGATCCCCCATTCTTGGGAGCTAGTCATTCGGGGAATTTTGCTACCACGACTTCTCCCGAAAATCAGTACCTTTACAATCCCGATTTCGGGACTTCGTACAGAAAAGCAGGACGAGCTGAATCTAGGATGGTATGACTCACTTCAGAGATGGAGAAGGGGGCCCTATCTCTGAATCTAAGGATGTATGATACAAGCATCGGGAGATGGAATGGGGGGGATGCGTTGGCGGAGAAGTATAGGAGACATACTCCTTATTCCTATACGCTTCTACAAGATGAATTTGAAGCATGTAGTCGAAGTAATTTCTTTGGATATTCAGAACAATTAGAAAGCATGGATGAAATTGCAGCTGTAGAAACTATAAACCTATATCCAAGAAGAAGCAATAAACTTCATTAAACAGTACATATGATGGATCTGAAAATTATAAAAGTGTTATTGATAGAACAATAAAAATAAGGGCTTTAGGAAATAATGGCCCTATTGAATATTATATAGGTTGGAGAAAAGCCTACTACACTAACTTACCCATGTCGAATGATGAGCCAGACCAAAAACCTTAAAAACTATGAAGTTTGATTCAAAAAATATTCTTTTTTCTTTGTTGTATTTACTCATTGTGTTTAATCTTTCCTCTTGTAAAGTATCAAGAATCCTTGTTCGTGAAAATATATCGAGTAACTTGTTTATGGGATCTTCAAATGAATTTTATTATTCATTGTATTTAAAGAATGATGGAACTTTTTTCTTAGAAAAGAAAGCACACCTTTATTATGTATACACTAAAGGTAACTGGGCCTTAAAACAAAAAACGATAACACTACATAGCTATACCGAGTATACACCATCTAAAATTAAGGTCAAAGAATCCTATGTTGAGAATCTACAGGGCACCAAAGTAGATATATATCTTCAAGAAACGGAGATGTTGATGCTTCCTGCTGTTATTGTTCAGATTGACTTAGATAGAACACTAACACAAACTACCGATGGGCAAGGTACTGTTATATTTGAGAAGGAATGTGACAGTTTAATAACTATGAAATATTTCGATGAGGAGTATCAATTCAAGAAAAGAATGCCGAACTCTAATAAGTTTCAAGTAGGACTCCCTGAAGCTCAACCCGAGCAATTTTATATGAATGAAGAATGGATCATTAAGAGAAATTCTATTATTACGAATGATGGTACAATATTAAGAAATAAAAAGCTATGAGACGAGACCATTTCAAAAAGTGTGTCTGTTTAAAGGCTGATTGGTGATAGGTGGACATCTTTTCTAGCACGGATTCATCAATAGATTCATGCAATAAGTACAAAACCTCTCCACGTTAGCTTGTCCCAACGTGGAGATAAATACTCCCAATAGCAGAAAATCCCCGATTTCCCCAGCCAGCGTCAATGTCTCGTTGGTGCACAGATGTATCTCTAGAGTTGTATAGCAGGATGAGGGGATTTGTAGGATTTGGGAGTGGCGGGAGAGAGGTTTTTAGGAATAGTCTCTTTTGCCAGCGTCAATGTCTCGTTGGTGCTCAGATGTATCTCTAGAGTTGTGGAGCAGGATGAGGGGATTTACAGGATTTGGGAGTGGCGGGAGAGAGGTTTTGTGGAATAGTTCCTTTTGCCAGCGTTAATGTTTCGTTGGTGCTTAGATGTATCTTTAGGGTTGTGGAGCAGGATGAGGGGATTTGCAGGATTTGGGAGTGGTGTGAGAGAGGTTTTTAGGAATAGTCTTTTCTTCCAGCGTCAATGTCTCGTTGGTGCTTAGATGTATCTTTAGGTTGTGGAGCAGGATGAGGGGATTTGCAGGATTTGTGAGCGGCAGGAGAGAGGTTTTTAGGAATAGTCTCTTTTGCCAGC
>JBCBFT010000206.1:0-5110 GCA_038527485.1 Bacteroidota bacterium | reverse complement strand
AATAAATGCTTCCGTTCAGCTCGACGAGGTTGGTGGATATAAGAGAGAAGCCATTGAAGAACCCTGGACTATTGTCAGATCCTGGATAGATGTCTCTGACCATCTGGGTACCACCTGGTGTCCCATCGCTCACCCATAGTTCAAATCCGTGTGTGCCATCGTCTGCAAAGAAGTAGATGTTACTGCCTATACGCGTGAATTTATTGGCGTGTGAACTTCCTGAGGGATTGATGTCTGTTAGAAGAAAAGTTCCTCCTGGTGTCCCGTCCGTGCTCCAGGGTTCGCGTCCATTGACTCCGTCGTCTGCCGTGAAAATGAGGCTATTGGAGGTAGCCTCTGCAAAGTAGTCGGGATCACTCGAACCTAATCCTGGCTGGATGTCTAGAACAAGTGAGGGTGTCGTAACCCCATCGTAGACAAATAATTCTTTTCCAGAGGTGCCATTAGTAGCCACAAAAAACACAGTGTTATTGATCTTTTCGAACTTTTGGCATTCACAGCTTCCTGTAGGGTTGATATTCGCAATGAGAGAAGCAGATCCTGTGATGGGATTGTATGCATGAAGGGCCTCGTCTATTCCTGACCCATCGTCTCCACCGATGATCAGATTATTGCCCAACTGGATATAAGGTGCCTCTGTATAGGCAGGGATGCCGTCTGAACCTCCTGGTCTGAAGTCGAGGTAGATGCCTGTTCCTGCGACTGTCCCATCCGTCTGATAGATTTCCCCGCCATAGGTGAATCCATCATCTGCACGGAAGATGACCTCTCCATCAAATTCCATGAAAGATCTCGGGAAGGAGCTCCCAATACCAAAGGCACTAGAGTTGAGGTCTTGAAGTTGGTAGGTTCCTGCAAAGGTTCCATCTGAGACCCATGGCTCTGTACCTGAAGAGGTCGCGCCTCCAAAGTAGATTTTGCCATTGATGACCTTGATACTATTAGTGGAAGGTGTAGTAGAACCTGAACCAAATGAAGCGATAATGCTGGTAAACTGAGCGTGGGAGGTAAGAGAGAGAAAAAGGATAATAAAAAAGGATAGGTATTTCATGTAGCACTAGCTTAAGGGGTTAATGTGCTTCTTGGTCCCTTAAGCTATTAGAAATGTAACATGGCGTGCCTTATGTTGAGAGCAGGTCTGCAAAGGCTTGTTCAATTTTAGGAAAATGGAAGGAGTAGCCTGATTCGATCAATCTTTCAGGATAAACGTTTCGGCTTTTGAGGATGAGTTCAGTTTCTGTCCCAATGAGTATCGCGCCCAATTTCAGCATCCATACAGGTTGGGGTATGCGAATGAAAGGGCGGATATGTGACCGTAGTGATTGGTAAAATACACGGTTTGTGATGGGGTAAGGACTTGTTACATTGATTGCGCCCTCCATCTGATGTGTGTATATATGATCTATGATCTCCAAAAAGTCCTGAACATGGAGCCATGAGACCATTTGATTGCCTGGACCTTGGGTCGTATTCAATCCGCGAAGGGCCAGTTTGTGCATCACAGGCAGTGCGCCTCCTCCATGCCCCAATACAAATGAAATCCGTAAGGCTCCCTTTTTTGTTTGCGGGGTCTCAGCTTCGAAGAAAGCCTTCTCCCAACTCTTGGCGACATTCATCGAAAAGTCCTCTCCGATCATGCCTTGAGATTCTGTATGCGGAGGAAAATCTCCTTTACGATCGGTATAAATGGTAGCTGAGGAGGCATTCATCCAGTAAAGAGGCGGAGTTTCACATGCTTGGATGGCTTCGCCCAAGATCTGTGTGGAATCTACACGAGAGCGGACAATCTCCTTTTTATTGGCCTCTGTATACCTACAGTTGACGGATTTGCCTGTCAGATTGATGACGAGTGCAGCTCCTTCTAGGAGGGAGGTCCATTCCCCCATGCTTTTCCCATCCCAGTGATGGTCCCATGGATGGCGAGGATTTCGGGTGAGGATAAATACTTCTTTTCCTTGGGCTTCGAAGTGTTTCCTCAAGGCTTGACCTAGAAAACCAGATCCTCCTGGTAAGATGATTTTTGATGACATTTGTGGTGCTGTAGAGACATTGGATCACAAGATAAAAATAATTTCAAAACTTTCAGAAATAAATGAAATATAGAAGAGGATTATTCTCCTGAGTCATTTTTATGTTGCTTTCTTGCTTCCAATTGCTCTAAAACCGATACAATGTTGCTTATTTCATTGTAGTCTTTAATTTTCCCTCTGTTACAAGGGCTTTTTTCTCCAACACATATTCATACACTGTAAGATCAGTCCATTTTTTATTTTCCATTTTCTGGCCTGTCCTTATTCCTCTCTTCATGGCTCTACGGTTATTTTGTAGAAGAAGAATAAAAGTCGGCAAGAGCGCTATAAGGAATATAAATCCTATTTGGATAGTGATTTCCAAGCTTAAGAAGTCAGTAATAGACGACATAACAGAGTAGCTTAAGGTTTATAGATGGGATACTAATTATTCGGTTTTCAAAATAATTTGTTGTCCTTTTTCTGGCAAAATATATCATCTATCTCCTCGCGCTGCGTAGTCCTCCAACTACGCAGCTCCTCAATCTATTAGTTTCTCAACTAAGTTCCTGGACATCAGAAATAGGGTGATAGAAAATGATCCTTTAGCCTAGGGTTGAAACCACTAGCCTACATGATGCCACCCTTTCAGGGTTCAAAGCTTGTTCATTGTCCTGAAGGGACAGTGTGGTATAGCATGAGGAGTTTAGTCCCATGCTCAAAGCCCCAACAAGACGTTGGCACTGGTTTATAGATTCCCATCAAAAAAGACCGACAGCATCCACCATCGGTCTCCATTTTTATACAGAAAAATCCTGTTTTATCGATTATTGATCTCTACATAGTCCCTCTGTGTAGGACCTGTATAGATCTGACGCGGGCGTCCAATCGGCTCCTTATGGCTACGCATCTCCATCCACTGGGCCATCCATCCTGGTAGGCGTCCCAAGGCAAACATCACAGTAAACATATTCACAGGAATGCCGAGGGCACGGTAGATGATGCCTGAGTAGAAGTCCACATTGGGAAACAGCTTACGGCTCGCGAAGTAGTCGTCCTTCAGGGCAGCTTGCTCCAGATTAGTGGCGATGTCTACCAATGGATCTTGAATATTGAGCTTCGTTAGCACAACTTCTACATACTTCTTGATCACCTTGGCACGTGGGTCGTAGTTTTTGTAGACGCGGTGGCCAAATCCCATCAGGCGGAAGGGATCTGCTTTGTCCTTGGCTTTACCGATATATTTGTCTGCGCCTCCTCCATCTTCTTGAATGGCTTCGAGCATCTCAAGCACCTTTTGGTTGGCCCCTCCATGCAAGGGTCCCCAGAGCGCGCTATTGGCAGCGGCGATAGCGGCAAAGAGATTCACGTGGGAAGATCCGACAAAACGTGAGGTTGAAGCAGAGCAGTTTTGTTCGTGGTCTGCGTGCAGAATCAGCAAGGTATCTAGTGCCTCTGCGACTTCTTCATCTGCCTCCCCAAAGGTCATGTAAAGGAAGTTGGCAACATAGCTCTTATCGAGATCGGGCTCGATGTAAGGCAGTTTCTTCTGGCGGCGGTAGATATAGGCAGCGAGTACAGGCATATTGCCCAGCAGACGATAAATGGATTTCCACTTGATTTCTTCGCTAGACCAGCTATCCAGTGAGCCTGGGAAGAATCCAGAAAGACTACTCAGTACGGTAGAGAGCATGCCCATAGGATGGGTATCGTCGGGCAGTGCGTCGAGGATGGTCTGTACCGCCTGAGGTAAGCCAGTATGTGCTTTGATGTTGGCTTTAAACTCATCAAGCTGTGCTTGCGAAGGGAGTTCCTCATGGAAGAGGAGATAGCAGATTTCGAGAAACTCTGCTTTTTCAGCCAACTGCTCGATGGGATATCCTCGGTGGAGGAGAACGCCATTTTCTCCATCGATATAAGTAATACTACTTTGGGTGGCACCTGTGTTCTTATATCCAGGGTCCAGCGTCACATATTTTGTTTGGCCACGCAATTTGCGGATATCGATGGCCTTTTCATTATAGGTTCCTGTGATGACCGGGAGCTGAAAACTCTGGTCTCCGATTTTTATTTCAACCGTTTCCTTTAATTCGGTTACGTCAGCCATATGTGTAAAAGGTTAAATGTATGAGTTCCAGTAAAAGATTTGTTCTAAAATTACAGACAGTGTGTCAAATGTAAAAAAGTAAATTAAATTTTCGCCAATTGTAATAAATATGACACTAGCGAAAATTCGCTTTTACTTTTTGGGTTTATAGTCAAGCTCTCCTGCACGGATCTCTCGAGGGATGTGATTTTCTCTCGTGGGGATGGGGCATGAGTAGGAATCATTGTATACGCAGTAAGGGTTGTAAGCCTCATTAAAATCTAGGAACCACTCATCCGCGATCGGAACATCCAAGTATCTTCCTCCTCCATACGTGATCTTGCCTGTCGTCTCATCTGTAAAAGGCACAAAGAGTGTGGTGACGCCAGGCTCTGTATACTTAAAGGCTTGAAGGCTGTAGTCTTGATCATCCAGACGGAAATAGAACTTGCCGTAATTTAATACTTGACGGTAGGCTCCTGTGGTAGTCAAAAGTTTGAGGGTATCCTGATTTTCGTCAGTTACGAGATTTGCTTCAATTCGAAGATCTTCGTCAGGGGCGAAATAACGCAAACCTGCAAAGATATCTCTTGCTTCTTGGGGAATGGGGCTATCGGGATCGTTTCTAAATTGTAGATCTTTCGCCTCCCGACTTTTTTTGGCCTTTTCCTCAAATGCAGTAGGAAAGGTGGTCATTTGCTGAAAAACAATGACGGCCATAAAAGCCAAGCCTACTCCTAGAATGATAAATGTACTGTTTTTGCGACTGTTGGCTTTGGGTTCGCTCATGAATCTTGACGAGTTTGATACTTGGGTAGCGCTTCTTTGATTAACATGATTTCACGACGTAGATCATCAAGTTCGGCTCTGACAGAGGCATCGGCCTGGGGCGTACAAACTAGATCTTGATAGGTAAGTTCTGTAGCCTCCATGATCTGTTCGAGCAGCCGAGTCTCCATAGAGTCTCCGTTGAGTTTACGTGTGATGAATGTCCTATGTTTGTTGATTCTCTCTG
>JBCBFT010000205.1:0-5112 GCA_038527485.1 Bacteroidota bacterium | reverse complement strand
AACGCATCAAAAGAGTTTTCCCATCTGCAAGATGGTTTTGATGCGTTTAACCTATTCTTGGACTATTTTAACGTTGGCCTCCGTGTAGGGTAGGATTTTCATAGTGAATGATTGTGCTGCTGATTTCAGTTACAAAATAAGATATAAATATTAAAAATTCCCATTCATTGGGAACCTTTAATAAGATATGTATCATCACATGTACCAATATTTGGTAGCCCACTATTAGGATGAATCTTTCATCAGGTCTATTTTAAATGGCTACTACTTTCAACCTTTGTTACTCATTTTAAACTGACTACTCCCCTTCAACCTTCTGAATAAATGTAAAAACCTTATTCCAGGATTGCATGATGGCCGATCTGTCTCCCTGGATGGTTCCCCCATATTCAAATTCATATGATTTCCCGCCAATATTCATCTGGCCTACGCGGCCATTGCCCACCGTCTCTACACTTCGGGAAATCAAATGACCCGCTTCCCCAAACTGGGCATTCTCAAAATCATGGGGAAAATCATTTGCAGCCAAGCGATCGGCGATCATGTCACTCATCAAGGCAGAGGGCCAGATCTTATCGTCCTTCCCTGAGAGCAGTAAAATGGGACCTCCTATCTTCTCGACAGGAATGATCGCTTCAGGATATTCATCGACGCGCGCCAGACCTGCCATCCAGTAGGGCAATGTCTCTATGTTGGAAGCCTCCGTTCCTTGAATCTTGCGCATGGGAAGATAGGGGATGGCTTGACCTTGATAGGTCCAACTCGGTTTTAACGAGTCTGAGTTAAATGGTAAGACAGCATTGGGCCAGGAGATGGAGCTGGGCGCACATGCGATGACGCCACTCACCAGTTCGGGGAACCTACTGGCAATCACCAATGCCAATTCTGCATTTCTCGATGCCCCCATCAAAATGATCTTCTCCGGATCTACCTGGGATTGTGCACCTAGCCAGTGGATGGCTTTCTCGAAGTACTCTAGAGGAATTTCTTCCAGCAGATCAGGAAGTCCCTCTCGGCGGTGGTAAGGCAGGGAGAGTCCGACATAGCTCCGTTTCGCAAACTCCTGTCCCCAGTAATCTCCCCCTACGCCTCCACCAATCACCACAATGGCTGGTCGATTTTCTACATCCCCATTGGCAAAGAAGTTGGCAATCAACCCCTGTTCATTGATGGATCTGGGTTTTATCCCGTCAAATAAGAGATTATCAATCACAAAATAGCCCACCACTAGCAATATGGTTATGGCTATGATTCCAATGGTCAGTTTTGATTTCATCCTGGTGTGTCCTTTTCCAGTTATTTTTTCCTCTTAAGAAATCGATTGTCTGTACATGGTAAAAAAGTAGAAAGGCAGAAATCCCAATACGAATACAACTACCCCTAGCATCAGCAACACATCCGCGCCTTGTAAATGCATCAACTTAAATAAACCTGAAAGCCCGACGATACCTGAGGCTACTGCTCCCGAGATGATTTTCAATCTCGCAGAAAGGGTTTGAGACAGCGCGACTTTGTACCTGTCAAAAGCGATGAGGGGAATGAAAATTAAGAAAAGGGTCAAAAAGCCCACAATGAATAACTCTGAGGCAAAGGGCATGTGGAGTAGTTTCAATGTGACACCTGCAGTCAGGGTCACAGCTCCGATAAATCCAGTTGTATACATGATTTGTTTCATCAATTTGATTCTTTTGGCGTTGAGTAAAAAAATGGTTTGGTGCTGGATGGCCATCAATCCATCGGGGGCTAGGTCTGCCACGGCTTTTTCTAGCACTTGCTCAAATGACTGCCCTTCGCTCAGTTCGCTCTCTACCACACAACATAAATGGTCTATCAGATCGTCCCGAAGGGTACGGATTTTTAGTCCTTGAGCATCCACAAGGTTCTCGATGATTTGCTCTTGATCAGGGGTCAGTCTCATACAATCTTCAGTTCGGGAAAAACCAGTTTATTCAGGGTAGCTACAAAATCCTTTAGCTCTGCCAAGCGTCGCACTTTTTCTGATTCACCTTTGGTCGTCAAGAAATAATATTTTCTCACTCTCTTGCCTATGTACTCTTCCTTATAGGAAAGCAGGCCATCCTTGGTCATTTTCTGCAAGGCAGGATATAAGGAGCCATCCTTGATCAGGATTTTCCCATCTGACTGCTCTTTTACACGCTGAAAAATCTCGTAGCCATACATCTTTTCATTTTCTGCCAATAGATTCAGAATGATGGCTGACAGCGTTCCTTTGAGTAATTCTTTTGAATACATAGAACCAATATACATATTTATACAATACATCATAATACTATGTATTGGTTTTTCGTGCTTATTTTGACGCTCCCACGAATAAGCCATAAATGCTTTGGGATACGCCATAAATGGCGTATCTACAGGAATAGGGACCTACACGTGCCACCGCAACAGCCACACATGAGGTCCCATATCTCGAATACAGAAAGATTCTTTAGGGAATCGTCATTGAGGTAAAACCAATCCCACCGATACGTTTACTTTCATTATTCTACCTAGAAGGCCTCTATTGCTCTTTGATTCCACACGCCAGAGTGAGCGGTTGTTCGAGCATAGGTTTCAAAATCAATCGCAGGTCTTCCCAGCACCTTTTCGACATCATGGGAGATGTTTTGGTTGTCAGGATTGCCCAGCACCTCTTGGAAGAGATAGCCAAATAGCCAGACATAGGATTCGGGTAGTCCCGATTGGCGCATCCCTTCTTTGAACTCTTCAATAGAAATCAGAACGTACTGTATAGGTTGGCCGATCTCGTCTGCCATCATTCCTACGACCTCTCTAAAGGTATGTTTCTTAGGTCCTGTGACGGTAATGGTTTGGCCATTGTAGCTATCATCCATCAGGACTTTGGTCGCTACATCGGCGATGTCATTGGCATCGGTAAATGGAATCTCTGCATCGGGTACAGGCAGCGCTACCACACCGTTCAGGATAAACTCCAAGAAAGCCCCTTCGCTGAAATTCTGATTGAACCATGACGCTCTCACAAGGGTATAGTTCAATCCTGAGTTCGCAACAATCTCTTCGCAGGCTTCGGCCTCTGTTTCTCCCTTTCCAGAGAGCAATACCATTTTGTCTAGTCCCTCTTTCATGGCTTTCTCCGTGAGGGTGGTGATCGCATCTTTGGACCCTGGTACTGCCAAGTCTGGATAATACACGACGTAGGCTCTGTCCATATCCTTCAATGCTGCCTCATAGGTTTGAGGATTTTCCCAATCAAAGGCTGGACTTGTTTTTCTCCCTACTACGCGCACATTGTGACCTAGGTCTGTCAAGTTCTTAGCTACGCGACGTCCTGTTTTTCCATTTCCACCGATGACTACAATGTTTTCCGCTTTCATTTTCTTCATTATTTAAAGATTGATAATTGATGAATGCATGTGGAGACCTTCGCGTCCTGGAATGGATCACCATTCTCACACGTATGAACATAAGGATGTGTTTCCGTGAATATATTGTTGTAATAACTTGCTTACTGTGTTTGATGAATGAGTTCAGGAGCCATTCTGAGAAGATGCTGCTACTCTTTATTTGGTGTAGATAAAACCTAATAGCAAGAGGACAAAAGCAAGGAAGGAGGTGACTGTTCGGACAGTATGCCATCGATTCCAAGGCTGTTCGAATTTCTTGCGAAGCGCTCCCAACTCTGTTTCTGTCAGCGTAGATAGATTGGACTTATCCAAAATCTCATTCAAGGGGACGTTGCCCAAAATGGTCACCAAGCCTATCCCTACAAAGAAGAGGACAGCAGCTGCGAGAAAGAGCCAAAAACTGACCCCACTATTCTTGAAAAGGTAGGTATTGATAAATAGCAACAAAGCGGGGCTAAAGAATACAATCAAAAACTTGCCATTGACGATGGCGCGATTCATAGCCTGGAAGGACCTCAAGAATGGGAGATCGTCTAAGAGGCCGATTCCTGTCGTTACTGCGTTGGACCACGTGAAACATAAGCCTGCGGTGAGTCCTGTGAAGATAATGCCGAGCAGTAAGACTGCGAGTTTGATTTTCGTTTCCATCATTTTTTAGCTTTAGTGGATGAGATCCAGGTTAATAAGTCTTTAGATTCTTGGGGGGTGAGTTTGATTTTCCTCCCCTGTGGCATGCGTTTTCTCAAGAAAACTTGTTCATAGACATCGTTTGCCCAGCCATCCATTTTCTCTGGGGTGAATACACGCCGCTTATTTCTTTTGCGGTGGCAGACGTTGCACTTATTCTCTAGGATATAGAAGGCTCTACCTTTCGGGTCCTCTGTCACCTTTGAGACAGACTCGGTGGCGGGTAAAATCAGCGTATCCTTCTGGATAGATCTGTATGCCACAGGAAAAGCCAGTGCTGCTGAGAGAGAAAAGAGGGTCAAGAGTTTTACCAATGTCATCATCGTGATATGTTTGATTGCCGATGATACAAAGGTGGGCAGGAGCCAAAAGAGATTTTTAACCCCTAGGGACAACCTTTTAACATTTTGAGCCAAGGGATATGGCTAAGACCATGTGTTAAACTTCATATCTGCGAAAAGTTTGTGCTTTCAGAACCTAAAATCTCTGCCTTTTAGCTAGATCTTCATTGTTCCAAACAGGGTCTAAATACTTTTTCGGAATTGGGAGGGGGTTTGATCTGTCCACTTTTTAAATGCGCGATTGAAGGCACTTTGCTCAGAAAAGCCCGTCAAAAAGGCGATCTCTCCTATGCTTTGGGCATCCTGACGTAGCAGGTCTTTAGCAATAGATTCTTGCGTCTTTTTCACCAAGTCACGATAGGTCACACCTGCCTCTGATAGTCTACGCGTGAGGGTCCTATTACTCATGGCCGTGAGGTCGCTGATGTAATGGATACTCGGAATTCCTGTAGGAAGGGCGTCTTTGATCAGACTTTCCACGTCGCGGACAAACTTACTCCCTGGAATCTTGATTCCTTTGGTTTTTTCATCCACTTGCTGGAGCAGGTAACTGTTGATGCTAGCATCTGCTTTGGCCGTTCGGATGTTCAGATCCCCTGTTCGATAGCTGATGGAGTATTGGGGTTGATTGAATAGGACGGGACACTGAAAGGCGGCATGAAAACTTGTGAGATCTGTAGGGGGGCTATGCTTGAAAC
>JBCBFT010000204.1:0-5120 GCA_038527485.1 Bacteroidota bacterium | reverse complement strand
CTTCAAAAATTTCGGTAAGTTCCATCACCGAAATTAGTTACTTTTATGATTTATTAGTTTGATGCGTTTAACCTAGTCCAAGAATTTCTTGACGAAACAAAAGAAAGAATTTCTAATGGTGCCACGATTACATTTACAAAGAAGTCACAGGATGAGTTAACGTTATTAAATATAGATCATGATATCACGATAGAAGATATTGAAGCTGATATATTTCATTTGACTCCCTCTAATTATTACAGGGGGATTGATCCTTCCAAAAGTGCCGATTTTAATGTCTGTGCTTTTTATACAGAAATAGGCTTAGAACGTGTAGGCATTTATCTAAAATATGGGCTTGAAGTAAAAGGATTACAAATCTTAATTTTTTCAAATCATCCTCCTAAATATCCAATGGATCAACCATTTAAAGCTTAGTATTATGGCAGGAAGACAAGTTTTAACAAGGGAGAATACATTTACGGATGAACTACAACGGTCTGTAGAAAAGGAGTTCAAAGGGGTACATATTAAATACGATGAAGTCTACTACTTAGATTATGAGGTAGATGAAGAAACGGGTATGATCAATAGGCAAGTACTTGTTGAACACTACACAAAAGAGCAAACGGCGCGTAATTTGAAAGCCATGAAAAGTGCTTATCTCGTTGAAAAGGGAGCAGCTTCGCCTGCTGAAATCATAAACTTTAGGAAAAAGTATAACATAGCAGCTTCTGTTCTGAGCTTAATTTTGGGCTTCAGTAAAAATACAATCTCTAATATCGAAAATGAGGGTATTACCTCGTTACCTAGTGGTAGATTCATAAGGTTGGTCCTCAAAGATAGATCCTTGCTTGCAGAGTATGTAGGATATTGTACTACGCTAGAGGAAAATAAGAAAAAAGAACTTCTAGAAAAATTGATGGTTTAGTTCGCAACCCCTGCACAGAACTGTGCCCCCTTCAGTTTGTAACTAAAGCTAGACACACACGCGAGACACAATCTGGAAAAGCAAGTATAAAGAATCAAATCTACTCATGTCCACTCATAAATCCATAGACCGTATAGGAGAGCAGGTTACCTTATTTGAAAATATAGAGATGCAATATGCTATCAGTGTGTGCGATTCTGCACCAGTGGTCGAGCGAAATCCCGAACTCAGTCCAGAAGCAGTATCCGCATTCGAAACGAAATATGAAGTAGCGCTCCCCATCATATATAAGGAATTCCTCATGAATGTGGGAAACGGGGGATTTGGGGGTATTAGCCCTTTGACGATCGAGGAGGAAGACCTCAAACGAGTCAACTATTATCAGAATGCCAAGATGCGTTTTCCTTATGAGTCCCATGTGTTTATGTCGGATTTTCAGACGTTCTCAGAGTCTATAGAAAATTCATATGAGAGCCTGAGAGAATTTGTCGATATAGAAAAGGCTCGAGCATCCTATAAAGTCCACTACGCAAATACCCTTGAAAAGCAGCTGTCCCTCTTTGGAATGGATGAGATTTATGAAGGAGAAGCCTTTAAAAAATGGCTGTACGATGATTATCTGTATTCAGATCACCACTTCAATGGATGTATTCCCATTACAGATGAAAAGGATCTATTTTTGGTAGTCAATGGAAAGTTTAGTGGAAAATTATTTCGTGATGAACGAACAAATAGGAAAGGGGCTGTTCCACATGTATCAAAGATTAGAGGCTGGATCACGTTCTCATATGTGATTCAGGAATGGGTAAGCGATTATCTCGATGATTTGATGGAGCAAATACCTTATATATACTATACAGACTGGAATTGAAGTTCATGGTAGGGTTATGTAACATACGCTTTGAGCATGGGACTAAACTCCACATGCTATATGACACTGTCCCTTCAGGATAATGAACCATCTTTGAACCCTGAACGGGTGGCATAATCTAGGCAAGTGGTTTCAACCCTAGACTACAGGATCATTCTCTATTTCTTATATCCAGGAAATTAACAGCCAGATATTTCCATATATGGATTCCCAATAGAGGGTACACTTAGCGCGCGCTAACAGTCATTTTACATAGGATATCGAAAATTTTACCTAAAAAAAGTCTGAGTAATCTGTGAGCATAAAATCCTTATTAGCAGAACTGAACAAACTTGTGGAAATCGATCCTCAAGCGTTTGAAGCATTTACTAGAAGTACGCGTGTCATCACACTGGCAAAAAAAGAGAGGTGGGAAAAAGAAGGGGAGATAAGCCAACATATGGGGTTTGTCAGCCAAGGCTTGCTGCGTCAATATGAGCATAAAGAGGGCGTAGAATTTACGACTGATTTTTTCTTTGAAAATGAGTTTGTAGGAAATTATATCAGCTACCAAACTCAGTCGCCTTCTCCATCCGCTACCGAAGCATTGGAACCCTCAGAATTGATCGTCATTCCGTTTGCACAATTTGAGAAACTATATGAGTCGATTCCAGCCACCCAAGAGGTAGCAGAAATCATCGGAAAAAGAAAGCTGCTCCGCATGCATAAACGGAGTTCTTCTTTGCTGATGGATTCACCCGAGGAAAGATACTACAGGCTGATGGAGCTTCAACCCATGATCTTTCAGCGCGTCCCTCAATATCTCATTGCACAGTACCTAGGGATTCGGCCTGAAAGCTTGAGCCGAATTCGGCGGAGGCACAAATCTTAACCAACGTCAATGCATGGAGAGGGGGAAATGATCACCTTTGCAAGAAAGCATGAGGATATGAAACAGCTTGCAAAGATTTCCTACGGGATCAATAGTATTACCTGTGTATTTATAGGTATTCTACACACGATCACACACTTTAGAGAGCTAAAAACAGAACAGATACGGAGGCTCCTCAATCACGAAATTGTGGTTTCAGGAACAGAAGCCCATATTTGGGATTTGTGGCAAGGCATGAGTCTGATGATGGGGTATCTACTTATAATCATGGGGACGACTCACTTACTCATATTAAGACGAACATCCAAAAGTGAATACCCTCCTGTAAGCGGATCTGTACTCATGATCCTGATGCTTATAGGCGTGATTTATACAGGTTATTATTATTTCGGCGCGTGGCAGGTATCTGGGGGGACGGCTGGCATCATGCTGCAATCTGTTTGTCTGTTAGTGACACTGTGGGACAAGCGGAAGAAAGTGACTACGCAGGGACTTTGGTAATGCCTAGTTACAAGTTATAGTTTATATATGTGCGAACGCTGGGTTTATGTACAGCTGTATACAGCGCCATCCAGCTCTCCTGTAATTTCTCCTCAATTTCTCTCCAATCTTCATCTGTGATTTGTGTACCCAGTGCATCTCTTTTGAGCATTGCCTCTACTCTAAGGTGTGCATAGAGTTGAAAGATGCGATCATCTTTTTGGTAGAGGGTTTCTGCGATCTCAGCGATCCATGTTTTCCACTCGTTGGGAGAATGAATATGAGGCTCTCGACGAATGATCCACCATTCAAGTTCGTGGCGGGCTGCTTTTTCGATATTGATGGATTGAAAGGACAGATTTTGTATACCTTGATAGTAGCATTCTAGATAAGGGAGCGCTTGTAGATACTCCTTTCTCTCTTTTCCTTCCTGGAAAGTGAGGGCAGCCTTTGTCGCAAAGTATCCCAACTGTACACTCTTCCAAAAGGGCGCTTTGAATTGGGTGCGCATTGTCTGCGTCAGTTGCCCAAAAAGCTGTAAAGGTTTCTGCTCATAGTAAGATTTCCACATGGCAGCCTCTAGCTTTCCCATCTGTACAGGTTCAAACTCTCGTATATCGTAGGGGCGAGGGATCAGAATATCCCAGGCAATCCATGCAGTGAGCGTAAAGAGACTAATCAGGCAAATTTTCCAGAATTTTTGAAACATGAGCGGCGCGTGAGTATATGACATCCATGTGTATTCACTCACTTTGATAACATTCCTGTCAATTAGTTACAGAAAAAATGAAAATTGCCGCTGGAGTTGACGGATTGCGTAGTGTAGGCACCCCCCTTCAGTTTATAACTGAAGCTAAGTATATGCTCCAGATACAATCTGGAGGGGGCGTGTTCCACTTTTTTATTTGTGTAGGTATTTAAGATGCATGATGGACAGCTTCCCCTTTTCGATACAGATCTCCGTTCTTTGTCTCGATTTTTTCTAGTCTCATTTCTCCAAGCTTCCCATTCAATGTTGCCGCAGCTTCCTCCCATGTTATTTCTGCTAACTCCGCCAGTTCTCTAATCGTCAGACTAGGATATACTTGAAGGAGTCCCGCTAAGGATGTATCGTACCTCTTGGGTTGTGCCTTGGGATGTAGTTTTTGGATGACGGCCTGAAAGACCTGATAAGGCTTGGTACCATAGACTTTTTCCTGCTGCCCTTCTTGATTCACAAAAAACAAGGTCGGGAATCCGCGAACGCCGAGGCTTTTGGCCAGTGCAAGATCTGTCTCAAAATGCTGCTTGGCGATTCCTTCATAATCTACCTTGAGTTGCTGAGCATCGAGTCCACTCACCTGTGCAGCTTGCTCGACAAATGTCCAACGTGTCACATTTTTCTTCTGAAGAAAGAGAAGCTCTCGCAGATAGCGCAGGAAATGGATCGCTTTCTTCTCATCTTGCATCTGGGCAGCCTTGAATGCGATCGAGGGCGGATAAGAGGAATCGAGTGGGTCTTCTAGCCATACGTCTCCATCGATGGGCATATTGTATTTCACACTTACCTCATCCCAGTGATGCGCCACATCACTCGGTTTACTGATTCCTCCGCTGTTATAGCTCCAATCAGGCAGAAGTCCTCCCATATGATACGAGATATCTAGGTAGGCACCATACTCCAGTTTCATCCTACGAAGTTGTGGTTCAATTCCCCAACAAGATGAACAAATAGGGTCAGTGAAATAGGTGACTTGTAGAGGTTTGTAAGAAGCTTCGGTTTGTATCTGTGCTTCTTCCGTTCTAGGTACTTCACAGACGCCTGTTTCGGGATCGCAAAGTAAGGGATTAGAGGATGGGTCCTGACTCATAGAAGGAAGGGTTAGATGTTGCAACATACAATAATCGGGCTTTCATTGGGAGGGACAAAATCAATTATGGTCATATTTAAGTAGGGCTATTCGCTAAATAGGGACTCTCCTCAAATTTGGCTGCAAATTTGAGGAGAG
>JBCBFT010000203.1:0-5233 GCA_038527485.1 Bacteroidota bacterium | reverse complement strand
GGAGTTGGTGGTTGGACCAAATTTAAGTGCGTTAGAAATCAAATATGAGATTGCCCACCGTATTTATGGTCCTTTTCTATTCTACAGGAAAATGGATGAAATGAGGATAGAAATTATAAAGCCTGCTTAGTACTCTTTTTCTAAAAATAGTGGAAGCCTGTCGTGATCACGCATATACGACGATTTACTTGCTCCCCATGGCCTGATTTTCTGTATTCTGCAAATATCTCAATCCATGAAAACACCAGGTTGTCAAATAGTTGACCAACATGCGCCTCATTTCCTGACCTTTACGGTCGTATATTGGATTGACGCATTTACAAGACCTCATTATAAGCAGTTACTCACAGATAGTTTGACCTTCTACCAAAAGAAAATCGGTTTGCAAGTGCACGCATATGTGATTATGAGTAATCATATGCATCTCATTGTGACCTCGCCTCGTAAGTCCCTCAGCGATTGGATCAGGGATTATAAGCGATGGGTGAGCCGTAAGATGCGCCTCCTGATTCAAGAAGACGTGGAAAGTAGAAAAGTATGGATGTATAATTTGTTTAGGTGGAGGGGGGACAGGAATTCAAGGAATGATGATTTCCAGTTTTGGGTGCAAGATAATTGTCCCAAGTATATTTCTACGCATGCCTTTGCTCAACAAAAGATTGAATATATTCATCAGAATCCTGTCAAGGCGCAGTTGGTCTATCAGGCAGAGGATTATGTGTGGTCTTCTGCGCAAGATTATGCTGGGCGGAAAGGGCCTATTGATGTGGATATTTGGATGTATTGATGGCTAGGTAGAGTAGGGTTGTGGCGTTGCTTTTTCGGCTTTGTTAGACGGGAGTCTAATAGATTTGTGTGCTACGTAGCTTGATGGCTACGTAGAGCGGGGAGTGGTAGAGCGGCTTGAATTAAGCAAAAAAGGCAGGAGATATTTGATATATATTGGATAACTTTCATTTGTCATGAATAAGCCCGCCCGATACATTCCGTCTCTCACTCCTCTACGTGGCATCGCCGCGTTGATGGTTGTGTTATTTCATTACAATGATTTCTTGGTATTTCAGGACCTCAGCAATTTGAATTCTATTTCCATGATCTTGGCAAAGGGTTACCTATGGGTAGATTTCTTTTTTGTGCTGAGTGGATTCATCATCTGCCATGTGTATGGGGAACGCCTGCTGAAGCCTACAGGTCCCATCGTCAGGAAATATCTCTGGGCGAGGTTTAGCCGTCTGTATCCGCTGCATGTGTTCGCCCTGCTGCTATGTATTCCATTGATTGGATTTCAATTTCTGCTCAACGAGGAAATGTCCATGCAAGCGCTAGTGAATTTCTACCAGCCTTCGGAGTTTTTTATTCAACTTTTCTTTTTGCAAGTCACAGGAATCACCCATTCGTATGCATGGAATGTACCTTCTTGGTCCATTGCGGCTGAATGGTGGGTGTATATTCTGGCCGTTGGATTCTTTCCTTTGCTCAATCGTGGTTTCAACTGGCGTACGATTGTATCCTGGGCTTTGGCTTTGGCGGGACTCACCTTGATGGTGTTGAATCATCCTGATGGGAAACTAGACGAGATCTTTGAGTTGGCAACCGTTCGTTGTCTATGCAGTTTCTTGATCGGTATAGGCGTTTATCAAGTTTACGAAATCTTTAGGGATCAAAAAGGAATCTGGGCCTGGGATGGGACTTTTTTCTTCCTAGCGCTAAGTATCATCCTTTGTCTCCATTTTGCGGTCTTTGATATTGTATTGATTCCGCTCTTTGCTGCTTTGATCCTGAGTGCGGCACTTAATGAAGGAAAAGCTGCCAAGATTTTAAATCAAAAAGGGTTGACTTGGCTAGGAGATATTTCCTTCTCCGTCTATTTGATTCATATGTCATTTTTGCAGGTTTGGTGGATTTATATTATACATGTTTATCGACCTCAAAATCCAGACGTAGATGCTTCTTTGGGAGAAAAATTGATGTGGATTGGTGCACTGCTAGTGGTTATCCTTGCCTTTGGACATATCAGTTATCGCTACGTAGAGCTACCTGCCCAAAAGTGGCTGAGGGGAATGTGGAAAGACGCTTCGAAGGAAATACATGCTGATTCAGAGAAGCACACGGCTTAGTACGGAAGCAGCATAAAAAAATCCCCATGCAGCTTGCAACTACATAGGGACTGACTACCTGAAATTCTTAACTAAATTCTATTTGGTCAAGATCATGCGCTTAGTAGCGACTTCTTGTCCATCTACGATGAGGCTGTAGATATACATACCTGCATCTAGTGTGCTACCTTCGATGGTCAAGCTTCCCTTACGAGAAAGGTTGTTGAAGCTGTTGACTTGGCGACCATTCATGTCATAAACGAAAAGTGTCGCGCTTTCGAAGTTTTGAGGCAGGTTGTAGCGAATCGTTGTCTGCTCTGTGAAAGGATTGGGCGTGTTCTGCATCAGTTCAGCTTCACCAAAAGAAGACCAAGTACTGTTCGCGGGTTCTTCGCTAGGTGTTTCTGTTCCTCTGATAGCAGCCATTTCCGCCTTCAGTGCAGCTACTTCTGCTTTTAGTTCATCGATTGTATTTGTCTTTTCTCCCAACTCCTTCACTGCACCGATGAGTACAGGAACTAAGTTGGTGTAGTTGACTGACTTATAGTACATGAGACCGTCTTCTACTATATCTTTGCCATCTTCAGTTGGTTTAGCAATAGGCGCTGCATATTCCTTTACAAGTTCAGGGTATACCTTCTCTAACTCTTGGGCGATCAGGCCGTGCTGTATTTCAGTAGGAAGGGCCATGAAGTCGTACTCATCTGTCTTGAAGTTGTACGTGTAGGTATTTAGCTGCATAAGCTTGGCTAGATGTCCAGATTCCTCCTTGATGTTGCGCTTAAGCTTACGATCAGACGGTCCCTGAAGCGCACCTGTATAGACAAGATCTCCTTGGAAGAAGCCCGCGGCACGTGTACTTGCATTTGAGTTAGAGATGTCGAATCTACCTGCATAGTCAGTTCCTATACCTGTTTTATTGAATACTCTACCAGAGACACCTGCAGCCGCACCAATATTTCTATCTGCTTCAATTGTAGTACGTCCACTGATAGCAGTTCCACCAAGGATAGAGGTACTCTCATTACGTACAGATAAGCCTGTAAGAGCGTTCGTACTCGCACTAATACTACTACTGTTGAAGGTCATGAGATCTCTAAAAGTATTGTTGAACTGATCGCTGATAAATCTGACTTTCAGTGTATTTCTAGTGCTTGACCCAAAGCCAAGGATCAGGTCCTCTGAAGTTCCAAAGAAACTGGATCTCTCCAAGAGGTTGAATAAGGCGAAGTTTCCTTCCTTTTGGATACGAATACCATAAGGTACACCAGATCCACTTACGCCTGGAGGGGCAAATGGAGAACGACCAATGGATGTCCATGTAGCGTTTCCAAAAATGCTTCCAAATGGAGCTACTTGCGCATGGGCAAGCGGAGCCACGCCTCCTGAAGTAGCTGAGTTCGTGTTAAACTGAATAGATGAACTAGGAGTACCCACTCCTGTCTGGCCCCATGCGGGTAGTGTAAGGAGCGTACATAATGCTCCTACCATCAGTAGAAATGAAAATTTCATAGATGAATGATGTTAGAATGTTGAATGGTTAGAATGTTCGTAGGCTAATTGAACAATATCAATGTAGTACTATTTTTTTTGAGTAATTTTAAATACTTATAAGCGTACATATGAACATGTTTTCACCTCATTTTGATAATCAGGGGTTTATATAAATAGAGCTATTTTAAGTGTTCTCAGAATTACCCAATATTTCCCACAGGAGGATGAATATTTCGGGCAAGAAAAATAGAAGAGATCATAAAAAAGCCCCACTGAATCAGTAGGGCTTCGTTTTTAGTCAAATAAGATCAATATGGTATATTATATGTTCTATGCTTCTGGTCCTACTTAGTCAAGATCATACGCTTAGTCGCAATCTCTTGTCCGTCGATGATCAAGCTGTAGATGTACATTCCTGCATCTAGCGTGCTACCTTCGATGGTTAAGCTTCCCTTACGAGAAAGGTTGTTGAAGCTGTTGACTTGGCGACCGTTCATGTCATAGACAAAAAGAACCGCGCTTTCGAAGTTCTCAGGCAAGTTGTAACGGATAGTTGTCTGCTCTGTGAACGGATTGGGCGTATTCTGCATTAGCTCAGCCTCTCCAAAGTTAGACCAGTTGGTGTTCACGGGAGCATCAGAAGCCGTACCTTTGAGTTCGGCAAGTGCTGCCTCTAGGTTTGCGATACGTGCCTCGTTAGATGCGATCTGCGCATCTCTTTCAGCAAGCTGTGCGTCCTTATCCGCTAGCTCCTCTGTAGTCTGCGTTTGCATCTCCTTGATGGCACCGATCAACACAGGTACAAGATTGGTATAATTGACAGATTTGTAGTACATCATGCCATCTTGTATAATGTCTGTACCTTCTTTGTTAAGTTTAGTAATAGGCGATGCATATTCCTTCACGAGTTCAGGATATACCTTCTCTAGTTCTTGCGCGATCAAGCCGTGCTGCAATTCAGAAGGTAGCGCCATGTAATCGTACTCGTCTGTCTTGAAGTTGTATGTGTAAGTATTCAACTGCATGAGTCTGTCTAGATGTCCTGTCTCTTCTTTGATGTTGCGCTTGAGCTTACGATCAGAAGGACCCTGTAGAGAACCACTGTATACGATGTCTCCCGTGAAGAAACCTGCAGCACGTGTAGGGGCATTTGATCCAGACACACTGAAGCGTCCTGCATAATCTACTCCACCACCTGTACGATTTGATACAGATCCTGCCACACCTGTATTGAAACCGAAAGTAGTAGGAACATCCACAAATGTTAATCCGCGTAAAGAAGTTCCTGCAAGAGTAGAGGTCGCTCTGTTGATCGCATTGACACCCACAAACTCTTCTGTGCTGATGCTGATACTTTCATCTGAAAATGTCATCAGGTCTCTGAACGTATTGGTAAACTGGTCACTGATGAAACGAATACGCAGTGTATTTCTCGTACTTTCTCCAAAACCTATGACTAGATCTTCATTACCGAAGAAGCTATTCCCCTCCAAAAGATTGAACAGGGCAAAACTACCTTCTTTCTGAATGCGGATACCATAAGGGACACCTGATGCACTTGTTCCTGGAGGGGCAAATGGAGAACGACCGATAGAGGCCCACGTAGCGTTTCCAAAAATACTTCCAAAGGGAGCTACCTGTGC
>JBCBFT010000202.1:0-5382 GCA_038527485.1 Bacteroidota bacterium | reverse complement strand
CTGCCATTATTGCTTATCAGTCATATCTTGTTCCAAGAAGGAAAAGATTTATGTTGCAAGGGTACCAATAATGGCAGGCTCTTCCTTTGCAACAGAACTAAGAATTAAAGTAGGCTTTCTAGCAATACAGAATACCATTTCCTCCTCTTCAGAGTCTTGAATGCCATCATTAACCTTCACTCCTACTTTATAACAGCCTTCAAAAGGAATAATCAATTGTTCTTCCGACAGATTATTCGTTAAAGTAAATCCAGGTACCCTTTCCTCAGGGGCCATCTGCCGCCACTCATAAGAGAAAAGTTCCTTTCTTGAATCTGGATCAAAAATCTCTGCTTTTAGTTTTATTGTATCACCCAACGCAAAAAACATTGTATCGTTGTACATTCTTCCATTTCCAACAATCAGTGCCTCAGGTGGTTGATTCGTCTCATCAAAGACCTGACTTATAGCATTCCTAAGTGCAATAATCTGGTTATTGGATTCATCTTGTAAATTGATAAATACGCTAGAACTCCGCTTAGCATACTTGTGGACTGGTAAATCTATAATTGACCATTCTCTTTTCGTGGTAGAGTCTATCTGATAAGAAAAAGTAGTATCCTTTAGAATTTCATATCTATAAAACTGGAATTCAATAAAGCCTAACTGTCCTGCATTGATTTTTATATAAAGAAACTCGTCGTAAGATTTGATGTAGTCGCTAATTTCCTCTGCTACTGAGGTTCGAGATTCAGAGGGTCGTCTATCTACTTGCTTGAGAATATAATCTTCAAATACCGTACTAATGTAATTACTGATATTCGCGTCTTCCTTGAGACGGTTGGCATTCTCAATCTCCTTGAACCTTATAGTTCGTTTTCTATCTGCAAATCGAAGGTTTTTGAGAATATTTTCAATGGTCGGAAGGAAATATTGAGGTTGATCAGGATCTGCATTTACATTAATGGCATACAATAAATTATTTGCAGTCCTTGAAATATCTCCCTCACTCTCCCAAATATCCCAAGTCTGCCCTATCAATAATCCTCCAGTCCATATATTCAATAAAAGTCCCCATGTAATCCAGCATCTTTTCATTGTATTTTAGACTTTAATTTTTCCAAGATCACTTTAGTCTCAACCTGGCGGTTAACTTGAGTTTTTAGATCACCTATTACAAGTAACCTTGACTTAGGTTGTATATACTTCCGCTTCAGAACAAAATAGTCACTTCCCAGAATAGGGCTTCCGTCTAATCTTATACTCGGCTGAAAACGATCATCGTATTTGAAACCATTCACCACCTCAAAAATCGCCCCGCGCGGAAATACTACCTCAATCCTATAAGCTGCATTTTCCTCATTCACTTGCTGGAAGCCCCCTTCCTGACTGAGTTTTTTCCCAAACTCACTATCGGCCCATATTTCCCCATCAAAATAAACGGCAAATGTCTTATTTGTAGTAGGGACAGCAGGAGGCTGGGCGCTCGGAGGATTCACTTGTGCTTGTGACTCTTGCCGCTCTTGCTCAGGAATGACCACGATAAAAGGCTTAGGCAAGACAAAAGTATCCCACTGGACATCCACTGCTACCGTACGATTCATAAAGGTCTGATCTCCTTTAGAAAATTCCAGGTTGAGCCTGCTCGCCTTCTCTAGCTCGATGCTGTACCGAAAGCTCCCATCAGGATTGGTAATCGGACTGCCCAGGACTTTTTCCCCTCGTATGATTTTTACACGGACTTGGGCTATGGGTTGGGATAAGGAATCAGTCACAGCTCCTTCTATCAAAATCGTATGCGTAGTGGGACCAAATAGATTCAATCCAAAACTTTTGGCGATCTGTCCTGCTCCTGCGACTACAAGAAATAGGATCAATAAGACAGCAATGACTGGATTATTTTTTAGCTGTTTGAGCCATTTTTCATATAAAGGGGGCTCATCTTTTGCTTCTGGTGACTCGAGAAATTGTTCTTGGCCCAAATTATCTGGTTCTGACTCCACTTCTCTTGGATCATCCAAGTCTCTTCCATCAAGGATGCTTAAGATATCTACGATAATTTGAGCCTCCTTTCGGTCCAAGGACTCCTCCGACTTTGTCTTGAATATCATCTGGTTTGTTAGACTCGTCCAGCGCTGCCTTAGTAAAGTCACCTCATATCCCTTCTTGGCCATCTGCTCGATGGCTTCCTCAATCTCATTTTCAGCAATAAGACTTCGAATGTATTCTTCAAGATTTGACTGACGCATAGGCGGAGGGATATCGTTCGCTTGACTGATTTTTTTCTCTTGCTATGGAAATTACGATTTTATGTTAAATGAAAAAATGGTAGACTTATATACAGGATATGTTCCCTATCGATATAAGACTTCATGCATCCTATGTCTCCTCATTCGACCCATAAATCCATCGCCGTTCTCCCACTTGCCAATTCATCGGGGCAAGAGGAGCATGAATATCTATGCGATGGGATGACAGAGTCGTTGCTACATGCCTTGACAAGGGTGGAAGGTCTGCGGGTTACATCGAGAACTTCTTCTTTCTTCTTCAAGGGGAAGCAAGTGCCTTTGGTAGAGATCGGTCAGCAGCTCGGCGTCTCGACCATATTGGAAGGAAATATACAGATTCGTGCTTCCCAGCTTCGCATCACACTCCGGCTGATCGACATCACAGAAGATTATACCTTTTGGTCGGAGACCTACCAGCGGTCGATGGATGACCTCTTTGCCGTGCAAGAAGAAATCGGACAGCAAACCGCCGAGCGTCTGCGAGAACACCTCGGTCACTTTGATCTTGCTCCTCCTGAGTCTACTACCGTCCCCATTCCTGTAGATGCATATAAAAAATATCTCAAGAGTCGGTATCATATGCTCAAGATGAATGAGGGAGAAATCAGGAAGGGTTTAGCCATTCTAGAAGATTTGGTGAAGGAAGTACCCACATACCCCTATGCCTATCTGGGCTTACACATGGGCTACACATTGCTAGGAACCTTAGGATATATGGCCTCTGGAGAAGCTTTTAGGAAGGGAACGCCCTATCTGGAGCAAGCCATTGTCCTGGACGAATCCCTACCCGAATGCCAGCTTCAACTCGCATGGATGAGTTTTTTGGAACGATGGGATTTAGACGAAACCTATCGCCACCTACAAGTAGTTCGCCACAAACAGCCCATCGTAGATTTCTATCAGACCATGACCTCTGTCATCATTACAGAGCGGAAGTACAAGGCTGCGATGCATTACATTGACACTGCCTTGCTAATGGATCCTTTTTCGGAAGTCACCCATCATCTCAAGGGTTTTGTCCACTATGTGCAAGAGCAATATGAAGAGGCCAATGTCTATTTTCAGCAGAGTCGTACACTCAAAGCAGATACTGAGCTGTCCTTGATCGAATGGGGGCAGAGTCTCATCTTACTTGAGCGTCCTGATGAAGCTTTACAGCACTTTCAGGGACTTACATCATCAACCGATCCGATCATGGTAGATGGAGGATTGGCTCTGGCATACACTGCACTTAAGCAAGAAGCGCAAGCAAATATCCATCGGAAAAAAGTGTTGGCTGCCATGGATACGGATCAGACAGGGCGTGCCTTACAGATGTTGATTTTGGTGGAAAGCTTTAGGGGAGGTCACGATCAAGCCCTGACCTACATAGCAAGAGCCATTGAGATGAGGTTGCCCATACTGGTATATCTCAAGATCGATCCCTTCCTCAAGCCTCTACACAAGCATCCCGGTTTTGCACCGCTCATGGATCAAGTATTGGGAACGCCTTCTACCTTCCATCTAGCAGATCGTAAATACAAAAAATCGCTTCTGAGTAAAGATGTGATTCCTGATCTTCGTAAAAAGCTTCTCTATTGGATGGAGGACCATCAGCCCTTCTTGGACCCTCATCTCACCCTCAAAGCACTTGCCGAGCAAATACAGCTTCCCCCCAACCAACTCTCCCAGCTGCTCAATGAATCTTTTGAACAAAACTTCTCCGACTTTGTGAATGCCTACAGACTAGAAATATTCAAAGAAAAAATAGCCAATCCTCAGAATCAACATTTAACCTTGCTGGCTTTGGCGTATGAAAGTGGGTTCAACTCGAAGACAGTCTTTAATACCTACTTCAAAAAGGCAACAGGACTAACACCAAGGGCTTATCAGAAGGAAATGTCGAAGCCATAAGTTCGGATTTCAAAACCCGAACGATTCTCGAACGCTTATGTGCTTGTTTTGATCATGTCATCAAACATCAAAACAAAAATCATATGAAAACGACGAGCATTTCTTCTACACTTTCTCCTCAAGCGCTATCCTCCATGGAATCTCTCACGATGGAAGCCATCGTCACTACCGCCTATGGCGGTCCTGATGTGCTACAACTTCAGCGCGTCCCCAAGCCACAACCTGCCGAAAATCAGGTCCTCATCAAAATCCATGCAACCTCCGTCACAGCTGCACAGATGGCGATGCGTACAGGTTATCCACTATTTGGGCGGTTATTCATGGGCCTCACCAAACCGAAAATGGTCATCTCAGGAACGGACTATTCAGGAGAGATCGTGCAGGTAGGCGAGGGCGTCACAAAATTCAAGGTAGGTGACGAAGTATTTGGCTCGACAGATGTCGGTGGGGGTTGCTATGCAGAATATGTGGTCGTATCGGAGGACGAGGTCATCCTGCACAAGCCTACAAATATCAGTCACAATGAAGCCTCTGCCATCAATGATGGGCTGACCACCAGCTATCCTTTCCTCGTCCATACAGCGCAGCTCGGTCCTGGTCAGCATATCCTCATCAATGGTGCTTCTGGCTCAATCGGGACCGCAGCCGTGCAACTGGCTAAGCATCTAGGAGCTGAAGTCACAGGCGTATGCAGTGGAAGAAATGTCGCCATGGTCAAGGGTTTGGGAGCGGACCACGTCATCGACTATACTCAGGAAGACTTCACCCAAAATGGGATACAGTACGACGTCATCTTTGACACGGTCGGCAAGTCAAGCTTCCGCAAAGCGAAGGGTTCACTCAAAGCCAAAGGCCTGTTTCTCTCACCCGTTCTGGACTTGGGACTGCTCGGCCGGATGCTCTGGACTTCCTTCTTCGGTAAAAAGAAAGCCATCTTCATGGCGACGGGCTTACGAAAGTCTGAGGAGAAATTAGCGGACTTTGAGGCGATTCGTGTGTTATTGGCTGAGGGCAAGGTACAGGCTGTCATAGACAGGACGTATCGGCTAAGGCAAATGCGAGAGGCACATGCTTATGTGGATAAGGGGCATAAAAGAGGGAATGTGGTGGTGGAGATGGGGTAGGTTTTTCTGCGCTTACTCCCGATTTTCGGACCAAAAAGTGGAATAGTTTAAGGTGGAAATAAATCTTATTTTCCATTAACAAAACTATTCATTATGCC
>JBCBFT010000201.1:0-5577 GCA_038527485.1 Bacteroidota bacterium | reverse complement strand
TTTCCTCACATTATGAATATTCTCCTCAGGCATGGCAAGCGCGATATCCGCAATCTTAACAGGCTCATGTTCCATGATAAATCTCCATACTTTTGACTGACGTTCTGTGAGATAAGACTTCGTTTTCTTCGATCTTTATTAGATTTTTATTTGATCCGATTTTCGGTTTATCCAAAACCAATCATGGATCACAAGCTATCCTATCTGTTTCGCACATCGAAACAGAAGACCCACTAATCTATGATCTAGTCATTAAGGAGAGGCAGTCTGACTTTCTGATAGATTGATCATACGTGTGCCATCGTACATACACAGCCCTGTGTTTCTCGTTCCTATCCAAAGACGCTGCGCACGATCCTCCAAAATGCTCCAAACGCCATCGCGAGGAAGTCCATCCGCTATCGTGAAATGCTCGAACGATTCCCCATCATAGCGGCAGAGTCCCTCTCCTCCACCAAACCAAATGTTTCCTGCTTTGTCTTCTATGATTCTCATGACGGTTTGGCTGCACAGTCCCTCTTCCTTCGTGAAAGGGGTAAAAGTCTCTCCGTCATAGCGATAAGCACCTCCCCAATTGCTCAACCAGATATTTCCTTGACGGTCTTGTAGCACGGGCCAGGCCCAGGTGTGTCCATTCAAAGGTGCCAGCTTCATCTGGACCATCGATTTCCCGTCATATCGAAATATGCCATCATTCATTCTTGAACCGAACCACATGTTACCATCGACATCTTCAAGTATGTACTCTGTATTGTGTTGGCTACTCAGGTAGCCTGGCCCTTCTTCACTGACGACAAATGGTTCGAAAGTATTTCCATCATATACGAAGACACCTTCTACCGTTGCAAACCAAAGCTTCCCACTGCGATCCTCCATGATGCTGAATACACTCAAGGTGTTGCGGACGCTATGTACGGGAGGAACAATCAAAACTTCCGTGAATGTGTCATCCTCGAATTTATACAGACCATCTTCTGTCCCCAACCAAATCTTCCCATCGCTACTCTCGAAAATACAGAATGTCATGTTGCTCTTGAGTCCGTCTGACGTTGTGTATTGCCTAAATTCTTTTCCATCAAACAGGTACACACCTTCTCCTGTCGTACCCAACCAGAAGTTGCCATCTTTATCCTCTAAGATGCTATTCACATTGTCACTTTCGGCTGAATGCTGCGTTTTCGTGAGTTTGGAGGCGTCGATCTGTTGAGGGGATAACGTATGTGACAGGTCAATTTTTGATTCTTTTTCTTTTTGCCCACTACAGCTTGATAGCGTAAGAGAACAAAGAACGAGTATCAACCAGTAAAAATATGCTTGCATCATGTGATCATTGGGATGGGTAATCTATGGATGAAAATGGAGGCATAAGTCAGATTACTGCTCGCTTAGCCGTTACTCTTCGTATGATTATGTAACAAACCCTCATTAAAGGTTGTAAAGATTGACCTATATGCCATCTTATTTATGGAAATGATTGTTGACAGTCCTTCTATTTACAATCTCTATCCTCCACCATCGGGATGATGTACTTAAGGAGTATCTCAAACGGGAGTTTCCCTCTCCAATTTCCGTAATTACTTCCTGTAAAAACAACTTTTGTCTGATAATCAGGAAGTATCATCATGTAATTGCCTCCATTTCCTGATGCGAAAAGGACTTCCGTATCTATCTCCTGATAGGTGATCCTTTCTCGGTACCAATAAAAGCCATACATAGCGCTTTGATATTGGGCATTAGGCATCCTAGAGTACCTTGTGAAAGAAAAATCTATCGGAATCTCGCAATTCGTAGATTGGGCAATCCATTCCTCGCTGACTACTTGTCGGCCGTTCCACTTCCCCTTGTTGTATACCAGCCTCGTGAGCTTGAGCATGTCCATAGGTCTGATATAAAATGAACCCGCTGTCATCCCTCTACCTTTGGGCGACAGGGTCCATTCGTAATCCATAATGCCCAACGGTCCAAAGAGATTTTCCTTAGCAAAGTCCATAACACTCATGTCACTGGCTCGCGCGATGACTTCTCCCATGACCATAGGATCATTGGAGTTGTAAGACCAATTCAATCCTGCTTGGTGTTTGGTCTTGACATTGAGGCAGTAGGCCACCCAATCATCCGTATTGGTCATCGCGCCTTCACAATAGGGTCCTATGTCATAAAACTCCTCGCAATTGAATCCCGAACGCATCTCCAACAGATTTTGAATCGTGATTTTCCCTTTGTCAGAGCCAGCTAATTCTGGAAAATATTGACTCAGGGGATCATGGATAGTCATGAGTCCCTTATCTACGGCGATTCCTGCGAGTAGACTTGTAACAGACTTGAAGGACGACCGCATATCGTGTCGGGTTTCCTTGTCGAATCCATTGAAATATTCTTCCACGATGCGCTCATCGCAATGCTCTACGATGACTCCGTCAATGTTGGGGTAGGTACGATCTGCAATGGCTTCTTTGAGCGCCTGTAGCTGTGGGATGTCTGAGCTTTGGCTACGACAGGTGAAGACTGAGAGGAGGAGTATGCAAGAAAGGATGATTTTCATGTAGGTTTATGTTGGGGGGAGTGGTTGATTCAATATCTATCTGGGTCGGTGAGATGTGTAAAACAGTTCCCATATCTGCGAGGCTTCGACAATCGGAAAATCTTCTTCAAGACACATCACCCTCGTAGTTAGAGCAAATGGATCGTTTCTAAATCTCAGATCATCACAAAATCTCTGAAATTATCTCTTGAAATCACTACGCCTTCTGTATCATATTGCTCTGTAAAAGTTCTAGAAATTCTCGCCTTTCGTGTAGGGTTCCATTTAAATTCAAATGCACTTAGAGTGGTTCCTATTTCTTCTATATAGTCGATTTCTTGTTGCTGAGTTGTTCTCCAAAAAAATGATTTAGCCAATGTCAATTTGTATTTATTCTGCTTGATTCTTTCAGAAATCAAGAAGTTTTCCCAAAGAGCTACAACATCGGTCCTGAGACTCACTTCATTCATGGCTCCGATGATTATATTTCTTATCCCATTATCATAAAAATAAATTTTCCGTCCCTTTTTGATTTCGTTCCTGATATTCCTGTTATAACTCGGCAATCGAAAAACTACATAACCCTTCTCTAGGACAGATATATATTTTTCGACGGTGTTTTTGTCTACACCCACTATTTGACTTAGTTCATGATATTTAACCTCACTGCCCACTTGTAAAGCAAGCGCACGAACCAACTTATCGAGTACATCGGGTTTCTTGATACCTGAATAAGAAAGGATGTCTTTGTAAAGATAACTATTGACTAAGTTCTTAAGAATCTCAATCTCTTCGCTAGGATTATTGATGACATCTGGATACATCCCAAACCGCAAACGATCTTCAAGTTGTCTTTCTGCCGTGAGGTACCCTTGATAACCTTCAAACTCCTCCCAACTAATAGGAAACAGTTCATATTCCCACTTTCTACCTGTCAAAGGTTCATTCAATTCATTAAAAAGTGAGAATGATGAAGAGCCACTAATCCATAATTGAACATCAGGAAATTGATCTACAATGATCTTCATCGTTAGTCCTATATTCTTGATACGTTGTGCTTCATCTATAAAAACAATCTTTTTATTGCCTAAAAGCACACGTATCTGCTCTGTATTTGGTGTGTCTAACTGAGTCCTTGTTACGGGATCGTCTCCATCAAAAAACTTATAGTCTAAGTCTTTCAGGTATTCTAGGATTAACGTCGTTTTTCCAACTTGCCGTGGCCCAATAATCATAATGGCCTTCCCTCTACCTATTTTAGAATAAATCCTATCACTTATGGTTCTCTTTATCATACATATAAAAATAGAAAAAATTCACTTTTCATTATGGTTTTTTGTGAATTGATTCCCATTTCGTTATGATTTTTAGTGAATAGGCGAATCATACTAAGTAGTACCTCATCACTTCTGCATACAGCTAGTTGCTAGAGCTAGCGTCTATGGAACTATGCCTCATTCTCTCAATATCCAACGGATCAAATCTTTTTTATCGACAATCGACCAGCTGTGTGGGTGTCGGTCGCCATTTGCTCTATAACCTTTATTCTTTGTGGGAATGTATTCCACCCGATGGAATCCCTGCTCTTGTAGCCGCTCAGCCAATTTTTCGATGTAAAAGGCATTCATTTGCTGATGGTCGGCTCGGCGATTCTCCCTCCACCAAAGGGTATCGGGTTCTGTATACAATCTGAGCGAGGTATTTTTCAGATGTTGTAAATTAGACGTATGACCTGTACGAAAGGTAAAAACTGCGTGAGCTTCGTAGTTTTGAATGTCTTTTTCTGGATTTCCGAGGGCGTCTCCTAGCATTTTGAGCAGAAAAGTACTCTCCTGAATGGCTGTTGCTGAAAACTTTCGCTCGACATTCTTCTCGGAAGACGCATACAAAGCAGCCAGATCAATTGGAGAATCGACGATGAATACGCCTTTAGGATCTATAGAGAATAGCTCTGAGCCGACGACGAAATTGCTGAGCAACAAACTGACAACGCCTCCACTCGAAAAACCTCCTATGAATATACGATCCGTTGGCAACTGATGCTCCTTGATAATACTTTGTACATGCATGGCTAAAGCATCTTTCTCACCTGCTTCTAGCCACAGCTTCCGATTGAAATTCGACAGTAAGACAGCTATATGATTCTCCTCTGCGATATCCAGAATGTCAAATTCTCGCTTGATATCTGCGGCTACTTCTGGATACCCTCCAAATAGGATCAACACCGCCTTTGTTTCTTCTTGGGGCTTGTATAGCTCATACTCCTCCTCTACAGTGACTGTATATCTTGTCTCTCCTGTGGCATCAGTCCCTTTTGTTTGTGGTTGCTGCTCACAGGAAATACAGCCTACAAGTATGATCCAAAAAATGGCGGATATTCTTCTCATTCATTTACTGTATAGAAGCGAGTAGCTACTCATGATAGGTGAGTATCCTGACTTGCTTTTGACGTAGGCTATCATCTACAAACATCTGTCGCTCAGTCCAATTCCCATTTTCATCTGATTTCACGTACGCATAGGTTCTCACACCATATCGCTTTCCTTTGGAATTTTTATAAAACCCTTTCACCTCACGATTTTCCTCATCAAAATATAGACTATCCAAGCCTCGATATTCGCCTTTTCCATTCTCATAAGTCTTGAGTACGGGATTCCCTCTATCATCTGTCGTAATGGTGGACTTCCAAGAGATTTGATTCTGAGCATTGAGAGAAGCTTCGACCTTTTGGCCATCTGCGTTGGTATACACCGTATCTCTGCTCGGCTCAGTATCGCCTTCTTCGTAGTATTCCGCTCCTATCAGTTTCTTGTCTTCGTCATACGCACGATAGAATCTTAAAACGGTATCTCTCGTTTCCCCGATCCAGTACACGTCAATCGAGTTTCCGTTCACGTCGAAGTTTTCGATCGTAGCAGAATTAAAAATCACAGAGTCGTTCCGCAGATCATAATTTTCTTCTTCGATCTTGGCAATCTCTTGTTTCGCTGTTTCGGAGGCGTTCGTGACCTTTCCTTCTTCATTCCCACACGAAATGACGATAAGGGAAAGTAGCA
>JBCBFT010000200.1:0-5665 GCA_038527485.1 Bacteroidota bacterium | reverse complement strand
CTGACCGATGATAACGCATCGGAATGGAGTTCAGAGGATACTTTTTCCCAAAAAATTATCGATGAACCTGAAGTTGATAAAAACTGGATAGAAAGTATAGAAGAAGTGCAGAAGAGTCCTTTGGATGTTGAATATCTAATCCTTAGAGAGCAAGGTTTTTCAAAATTTCCAGAAGAAGTTTTGCTTTGTGAAAATCTAAAAGAGCTTGATATCAGTATGAATCTGATAGAATCCTTACCAGTTGAGATCAATATGCTAAAAAAATTAGAATCTCTAACGATCGCCTACAGTCCACTAAGATCATTACCTCCTGAAATTGGAGATTTAAACAATCTTAAGTACTTAAACTTGATGGATAATGAATTGAAGACTGTTCCTGAAACCATTGGGAGACTTACAAGATTAACGTTTCTCAACCTTTCATTAAATCCAATCGAGGATATCCCTGAAAGTATTTCAAACTTAAGAGAGCTAGAAAGATTAGGGCTTCATGGAAAAAACGGAGAGCTAAGTCCAAACTTTACGAAAGAAGAACAGAAATTGTTAGAAGAGCTTTTACCTAATTGTAAAATCACATTTGAGTAGGATTTCTCCCCAGCCAGCGCCAACGTCTCGTTGGTGCTCACTTTAGGGCACCTCGCTCTAGCATGGATTTCCAAACTGTATCTAGATCCATGCAATAAATGGAAGGCTGCTCCACGCTAGGATGAGCTAGTGTGGAGATTCTCTTCCATGAAAATACTCCCAATAGCAGATCCCCAACTCTTGCGAAGTCATGGGCTATGACTTTCCCTCTCAGAAGCTCCAATCCCCAATATTTCATCACCTGATGTATACATGATGTAGTAAAGATGTAGCCCTTCTTCAGCCTTGTTTCTGTATATTTATCTCAGTTCTTCTCATCATGAAACAGCTGAATAAATACTTTGTACGTGTTTGAAGCGTCTATAGATGATGAAAGAAAGACAAACATTCGAAAAAGATACACAGCCAGCATGAGGGGCGAATGCACATAGTCTGTCACAAGCTGTAAAGATAAACCTACTGGAAATATTTAAGTAGTAGTCGTCCAAGGGAGTCGTTTGAAGCGGCTCCCTCTTTTTTTCCATAAACTTTGAAACAAATGGTCAGAGGAAACAGAGTAGCGGAGAATGATCCTGTCGTCCAGAGTTGAAAATACGAGCCTACTTGATGCTACCCTTTCAGGACTCGGTACTAATTCAATGTCCTGAAGGGACAGTATGATATAGCATGCGGAGTTTAGTCCCATGCTCGGGTTGCGTGATACCTAACCTTCCTTTTTCTATCCACCTACTTAAAAGGATCATTTTATAGAAATTTGATTGTCTTTTAAATATTTGAATATCATGCACTTATATATATATGTAGTCAATTTCTTTAAATTTTTTCAAAAAAATCGTCCCACATCTGCAACCTTTTGCCTTCGATACCGAATACTCGAATGTCTGCTATCTTACAAAGCGACAATTCCACTTAAGTTTAACCCATTAAAGTCCGAAATAATGCTCAATCTACAGCATACATATCGACTCCAGAATTTAGCCTCGACCGAATGGATGAAGCCGATTTTTGTGGGCAGTTTGGATCAGGACTTTGGGTGCGTGCGAAGAAAACAATAATCTTCGATCTTACAAGCACGTGCCCGGTCCGAAGAGAACCGGGTTTTTTTGTACCTCAATCTCTTTAGAATTAAGAAATATCACTTTTAAGTAGTTCATTTTGAGCTATATACATAAGGGATCTCATTTTCTGATTCTTATATAATCCAAAACAAACCATTCGCTTGATATAAGTTTGGTGTCTCATTACCCAAACTTTCAGGACAAGCATAGGAAAAATCATTGTGAGCCTTTGGCTACTTTGATAACAGGATTCCTGTGTCCTGAATGAAATATGGCAACTGATATCTGTGAATTTCAACGAAATTTCACCTGGGACAATTATGCATTGACTTTTATTTGACGAAGTAGGTGAGAGAAAAAGTACTCTAAAGAGGTCATTTTCCATCAACCTGCACAACAAAGACAATCGTGAAATTCAACCGACACACTACACGCACCAAACGCGCAAAAAACCATGAAGGAGCGAATGCTTATGCACTGGTAGCCAAGCAAGAACTCTATACAGCTGTTGTCAGTACAACGCTAGGAGGGAATTTCTATGAAAAAGCAGATACACGCCTAGCACGAATTCAGGGATTGATTCGACAGATTGCTGAAAAAGATCCGCTGTTTATCGCGAAACTGGCAGTGTATGCACGAGAAAAGATGTACTTACGTTCGATTCCACTGGTATTGACTGTGGAGCTAGCCAAAGTGCACAATGGCGATAATCTGCTAAGGCGTGCTACACGACGCGTCGTACAGCGTGCAGACGAAATCACTGAGATCCTGGCTTACTACCAATTAGCCAATAAGCGTACAGGAGAGAAAAAACTGGATAAGCTTTCGAAGCAGGTCCAAAAAGGATTGGCGGATGCTTTCAACGAATTCGATGAATATCAATTCGCCAAGTACAACCGTGAAGCAGCCATCACGTTACGAGATGCCCTTTTCTTGGTGCATCCCAAAGCGAAAAATGAGGCACAGCAAAAGATCTTTGATAAAATCGTGCATGAAACGCTGGCAATCCCTCAAACATGGGAGACACAGCTTTCGGCAGCAGGGCAGAAGCAGTACAAGGACCCAGCAGAGAAGGAAGCTGCATTTCGTGAGAAGTGGGAGACCATGATCACTTCAGGAAAAATAGGTTACATGGCTTTGCTCCGTAACCTACGAAATATCCTGAATGCAAACATTGAGGCGAAGGCATTTCAAATGGCGATGCAAAAGCTGGCGGACCCTGCAAAGGTCCATAAATCTAAGCAGTTTCCATTCCGATTCCTGGCTGCTTATCGCGAGCTAGAAAAGGAGAAAGGGATTCGTGTTCCCTACATTTTGGATGCGCTAGAGAGTGCGCTGGAAGCTTCCGCTCGCAACATTTGCGGATTTGACTATCAGACACGTGTATTGATTGCGTCCGATGTGTCAGGCTCAATGTATCAGCGTCTTTCTCCCAAGTCCAAGATGGAGTTGGTAGATGTGGGACTGGTCTTGTCTGCCTTGATGAAGCGTAGCTGCTTGTCTGCCATCACAGGTGTCTTTGGTGAGACGTACAAGCGTGTACAGCTCTCGACACGAGGCGTAGTCGCCAATGTCCAGATGCTCAAGTCACAGAGTGTGGGATATTCTACCAATGGATATCTGGCGATTAAGGACTTGGTCAAAACAAAGACCATCGTAGACAAGGTGCTGATTTTCACAGACTGCCAATTATATAACTCTACTGCTTGGTCTCGAGAAACCATCGAGCATTGGTGGAGGAAATACAAGAAAATGGCACCTGATGCGAAGCTTTATTTGTTTGACTTAGCAGGCTACGGACAGACACCACTGAATGTGCTGCGCGATGATGTATACCTGATTGCAGGATGGTCAGACAAAATCTTCGATGTGCTTACTGCCATCGAAGAGGGAAGCAGCGCCATCCGTGAGATCGAGAATATTCTCCTGTAGGCCCTTGCTAGGGCAAGGGCAAACCGTATCCACTTGCTTCAGCAAGGGCGGGTTATCACTTGCCGCAGCAAGGGTGGGTTATCACTTGCCGCAGCAAGGGTGGGTTATCACTTGCCGCAGCAAGTGACTACAACCGCAGCAAGTGTAAATAACAGAAAAAACCAGACATAAGACCGTCTCGCTCCTTGAGCGTGGAAGTCCTTAGTAGAATTGTGAGTCTGAGAACATAACCGGTCATGAAACCATGGCCACTATGGCTCGCAGCGAGGTACAAGCGGTCTTATGTCTGCAAAATATACGTAGGCGTTTGCTAGGGCAAACGCACAACCCAAACAGCAAAAGACAAACGCACAACTCAAACAGCACAACCTAAAAGCACAAAAAGTCAATCGTTCTTTTCAAACATATATGAGGGGTGTAAGCAGTGGGGGCTATGGTCCCCACCACCCGGCCGAGAGGTCCTATGGCAGGACGCTTGATTGTCTATCAAGTCGCAGCGGGTTCGATTCCCGTCTCGGCCGCCCGAAAGTACTGCGGCGTGCAGTACAGCTGACAACGCGTCAGCTCACGATATTTGACGTATGGATACTCAAGAAGACGTTGAGATCGGTCCTGTGGGATCTTTCAAAGAGAGGCCATCTGAGGTGCGAGCATTTGCTAAGGCAAATGGCTACGATTTCTCTCATAGCAAAGTGGTTTCATATTTGGAAAGCCCTTAAGACTGGTCTCAAAGTCTCAAAACATGACGTGTCGTTAGAGAAGCGTTACTTCGTAGCTTAACGGTTAAGCATTGATTTGGAGAATCAAAGATGCGGGTTCAAATCCCGCCATGTCGCTTCTCGATCGTTACCGTCATTCTTTGCCCTGTGGCCTAGCGGCTAAGGCACCACATTTTGGCTGTGGGGACGCAGGTTCGATTCCTGCCAGGGCATCTCAAAAAATTGGTGTGCCGTTAGTGTAGCGTTACTTCGTAGCTCATTCGGTAGAGCATCTGGTTTACCTCAGAGGGTAATGGGTTCGATTCCCATCGACTTTTCACGCGCTATGCGCCTATCGCCACCAAACCGCCTTTGTAGTTCAATGGTCAGAACATCTGCTTTGTAACCAGAGGATAGAGGTTCGATTCCTCTCAGAGGCTCTTTTTATGATCATGAGATGTAGGACTTGCTGCAATCGTAGTCACTTGCTGCAATCGTAGTCACTTGCTGCAGCAAGTGAGGCAAAGCTACGCGAGGCGCAATGGCGGCGCACTAGTCTGGGTGACTAGGGGTTGTGGGTTCGATTCCCGCCGCGTAGTCTGCTGGAGCTATAGCTTAGACGGTTAGAGCGCTTGGTTGAAGCCCAAGAGAGGGTGGTTCGATTCCACCTGGTTCCACTTTTACCTTATCAGGTGTCGTCGGAAAGTCTTACTTCGTCTTGAAATCGAATGGGCAAGCGCCCGCTGACTTTTCAGTTATTACCCTGATGTATCTACGTGTAGCGCAACTGGCAGCGTGCTGGTATTGGACACCAGAGGGTGTAGGTTCGAATCCTGCCACGTAGACTTGGCGCTTGCTGCAACATGTGCCTACGGATTGTCTCATCCAATGGGAATGCGCCGGAGTGGGAGAGCCGGGCCTGACTGTAAATCAGGTGTTTTGTTACTGAGTAGGTTCGAATCCTACCATTCCTACCTTTTTGAGATGATGGGGATGTAGCTACTTGCTGTAGCAAGTAACTATAATTCATCGTCTCCTCGATGGGGATGTAGCCCAATTGGCAGAGGCGGCTGACTTAGAATCAGTTGGTTGTAGGTTCGAGTCCTACCATCCCTACTTTTTTGAGACAATGAGAGGCAAAACTGACGGATCCCATCACCTCTCAAAATGGACCCATAACTCAGTTGGTCAGAGTATCTGCCTTTTAAGCAGAGAGTCGTAGGTTCGAGCCCTACTGGGTCCACTGTAGCCATTTGCCGCAGCAAATGCTTCGGCTATGGCAAAGGCATGTATTATCGTCTCAAAAAAATGGGCTTCCATGTTCCAAGGCTTTGGCGAGATTGTTTTGCAAGCAATCTGTGGTGGGTTCGATTCCCACGAGGTCCACGCACG
>JBCBFT010000199.1:0-5714 GCA_038527485.1 Bacteroidota bacterium | reverse complement strand
ATGTAGAGATGTCGATTTATCGCGTCTCTACATAGAAATTACCCTACCCACTCATTCTTGATGATCATTGATGAAAAAAAATCAAAATATTTTAAAGTAAAGATTCTCCCCTCCCGTCTTCTACTTTGAAAGCAACAAAGAAGCACATAACACTTGCAAGGTTCGACTTCTACTTTTTGAAATCTCAACACTAAAAAAATACAGTATCATATGTTTGGTAAATGGAAAAATATGGGAAATTGGCAAGATTGGGAAGATCGTGGACGCAGAGCATCACGCAACTGGGGCTGGCGCCGACCCAAGTACAATATTCCTGTCAACATCATCGAAAATGAGCATGAGTACATCGTACACGTACATGCCGTTACCTTCCCCAAGGAAGACATCAAAGTAACCGTCACCGACGACATGCTCTACATCACAGGGACACGCAATCCTGAGGATCTGCATCCCAACTTCCTCCTTCAGGAGTATCCCATCAAGTCATTTGAGCGCTCATTCGAGTTGAGCCACCGTGTGGACAAGGAGGCGATTCAAGCGAAGTATGACAATGGCGTACTGACCGTGGTTGTAGGAAAGACACAGGAAGCACGCTCACCTGAGCAAGAAGTGCATGTAGAGTAAAATGGATAAAGAGTAAAGAGGACGAAAATAACGTAGTCCAGATCAGTCTAGGCTTACACAAATAGATTTTTTGTATCACGTTGCGCTCCTCTCTCAACATATATTTCACTGGGAAAAGGGGAAAGGATCTTCGGGTTCTTTTCCCTTATTTTTGTTGCAGGAGCCACGTCTTGGCTGCCTCAAAACAAGCTTCATTATCTTTCAGAATATAAGCAGGACGAAAATCCTCTCGGGCTGTTCCATCTATGTGGTAGAGACGGGTAATGGGAATTTGGAAGCCAATCTTCGAATGCTTGAGCTTGTAGTCGTCTATGGCCCCCAAAAGTCCTGCCATCCGTGTACCAAATATCGTCGCACGCGCCATCCCATCGAATCCAATCACCATGGCTTCGCCTATACTCCCTGTCCACTGATTGCATAGCAGGGCAACCTTGCCTGTAAAGGTGTTTCCCCTAGGCATCACATACTCCATCCACAAAGCAGGTACATCGGTATCCCGTTCATCATCCGTAAATCGGTATCGTTGATAAGGTAGCTCATCGGAGATAAATCGACCCATGATCCCTTTGGCGACGGTATTTGTGCCTCCACTGGGCACATCACGCAGGTCTAGTATGAGTTTGTCTACCCCTTGGGCCATCAGGTCATCTAGTACCTGATCAAATGCGGCGATCGTTTCCTTGTCTCCCAAGGAATTGTGTAATCGAATCACCCCTAGCGACGGCTCCACTATTCGTGAGGACAGCTTCCCATCTTTAGCGTCTGCGGTGTATGCATCTGGGAAGAAATCTTGCTGTCCATCAGAGGTTTGGATGGTGATTTTCCTCGTCTCATTGCGTTTCCCTGCCAAGAGGACATTTGCGGCATATCGCCAGACTTCTGTGTCGGGCCTCTCTACAGAGCGTGGCAAAAACACTTGGGCCGCTTCCTTCACGGGTACATCATTGAAGGCAATCACCTGCATTCCGACCCTCAAACCAGCCTTTTCCGCCTTTCCTCCTTCGTAGACACCTTCAATGATGAAATCATTTCCTTCCTTTTCTACCCAAACATCCGCGCCTGAAGGAATCAAACGAGGAGAAGCAGGAGTATTTGTATTCAGACTGACATGGCCATTGTATAACTCGTGGATCATGGACTCTAGCAGCGTCACAAACTGCTTTCGAGTTTGGACGGTGTCTAGCTGTTGTTGATGCCCTTCTTTGACTTGGTCCCAGCGGGTCTGCTGGATGTGGAAATAAGCAAAATGATCATTGACCTCCTTCCAAAATTGTTCGAAGTCTTCCTTGTATTGTTCGTGGGTAAGGGATTGGGCTTTTGTCACAGAGAAAGATAAACAAAAGACGCAGAAGAAGATCAAAAGGCGCATGTGTTTTCGGTTGATTATGACACAAATAAACTGAAATTAATCTACTTTTCATCGTTCCTACCTATAAAAGGATTAAATCGAACCAATTTTGTCCATTATCCAAAATAAATAACCATCTGATCATGAAGTATATACCATAGGATATGAGAATATTTTTTTCATTCTTCGCAAAAAACTCCTTTCTGTCATGTATATTTGGATATATGCTCAAAGTGGCATATCACTCAACTTGGACTACCGACTACCCGCCTTGACTCATATCACATCATATGTCCAAGGTCTCTATTCCCACATTTATCCCTACGATCCCGCCTTTTGATAAGCTGGATCAGGCTGCTTTTGATCGCATGATGGAAGAAGGCGCCTACAGGAGCTACCCTACACGAGAAGTCATCTACATTCAGGAGCAATCTCCGATTCAAGGTCTTTCTATTATTTTGAAAGGGCGCGTCGAGAAGTATTTTGAACGCGCTGACGGCAGCCGTTCCTTTGTCGAAGCTTTCAAGCCAGGAGATACCTTTGGAGCTGTTTCGATTCTACTCAACAATGAGCGTGCGATCCGCAGCGTGCGTACAGCAAGCAAAACCGAAACGCTCACCCTCAGCAAAAAACTCTTTCTAGATCTCTGCGATCGCTATCCTACCTTTTACGACTTCTTTACACAGCACTTTGGGCGACGCATGCTCCACTCAGGCTATGCTGACTATCTCCTCAAACGAAACGAACCAGAAGAGACTTTCCAGTCAGCCGACATCACCTTCAGCCAAAAAATTCGGAGCCTCTACACCTCCCGTTACAATGCATGTTCCCCTACCACCTCTATACAAGCCGCCGCTCAGCAAATGGTGCAAAATAGGCGCAGCTATATCCTGGTAGAAAATGGGAAAGGACCCTCAGGTATCATCACCGATCAGCAGATCCGAACCTGTGTGGTAGCAGAAAATAAATCGGTTAAAGACCCTGTGACGGATATCATGGTGGGACCACTTCAAGAGATCGACATAGAGGCCTATAGCTATGAAGCCATCCTGAAGATGTTTCGCTGCCAAACCAACTATCTCTTAGTCAAAGAGAAAGGTGAGCTTAAGGGAATGGTTAGTCTAGGTAAGCTTCTCAACGCACAAGGAAAATCTCCCTTTATTTTTGTTCGTAGCCTCTGGTTTGATGAGGATCTCGCCAGCCTCAAGCGCAAATGGCAGCAAGTGCCGCTGATGGTCGACAATCTCATCGAACGCGGCATGCGCCCTGAGATCGTCAATCAGATTGTGACAGCCATCTCGGATGCCATCTCCAGCAATATCGTCTCACGTGCACTCAAAACACTGGGGCCTGCACCTGTCCCCTTTGTCTTCATTGCGCTGGGGAGCGAGGGACGAAAAGAACAAACCCTCCGGACAGATCAAGACAATGCCCTCATCTATCAGGACCTTACGCCTGAGAAGCCTTTGGATGTAAAAAATTACTTTTTGGAACTCGGGCGGATGGTCTCTAGAGACCTCAACGAGATTGGATTCGACTTCTGTAAAGGGAAGCTCATGGCGAGCAATCCCCAGTGGAACCAGCCATTAGCGACTTGGAAGACCTATTATAAGGACTGGATTCACAAACCCGCTGCTAAGGAAGCGATGATCGCCAGTGCTTTCTTTGACTGTCGCGCGATTTATGGGGAATCTCATATTTTGGAAGAATTGCGCGGCCACATCTTTGAGCAACTAGGCAAAGGAGCTAAAGGATTCCTCACCTTGCTGACGCATGAGAGTCTAGCCAATCGACCTCCCCTCGGCTGGTTTGGGTGGCTACAGGAAACCAAAAAGGAGGATAAAAAAGGCATTCAGATCAAGCGTGCGATGCAGACGATCACCGACTTTGCCCGTATCTATGCCTTACAAGAGAAAATCAATGCCACTAATACGGGAGATCGACTCAGGCTGCTCCGCCAAGCGCAGATCTTGCAAGATGGGGAGTTTCGCGAGCTGCATCAGGCTTATTATTTCATGATGCGGTTGAGACTCACACACCAGACCCAGCAGATCCTTTCCCATCAAGCACCTGACAATTTGGTACCCGTAGATGAGATGAGCAAAATCGAGCAAGTGACACTGAAAGAAATCTTTAAGGTGGTAGAAAAATACCAAAGGAGGTTATCGATTGTATTTATGGGGATGCTGACGTATTGAGAAGGCACTTGATTCGAGTAGGAAAAAATCTATGTATAATTATCAGACGGTCGTTTCCTCGTACGTCTTTTTGATTATTCATCTAAATACCCATATCTCTAAATAGACGGACAGCTTTGAGCATGGGACTAAACTCCACATGCTATATAACATTGTCCCTTCAGGATAATGAATAGGCTTTGAACCCTGAAAGGGTGGCATCATGTAGGCTAGTAGTTTCAATCCTAGACTAAAGGATCATTTTCTATCGCCCTATTTCTGATATCCATCTAACTTCTCCTCATCAGACGGTTGCTTTCTTATGTATCCTTTGATCATGCATCTAAATACTCCTATATTTAGTCAAATCGATCCTACCATGAAACGCATAACTATCCTCCTATTTATTTCAGGCTACATCATTCCTTCCTTCTGTCAGCCTTTTACCCAAACGGCAAATGGAGCGCTTTCCCTCTTTTCTTCTATTCAGTTTCTGGAAGAAGAGCGCCTCGCATCTGATTTCCCTTCAAGGGTATAAGGAGTGGAAGAATGGTGCTAGAACGGATCACATACTGGTTTCCCATTCAATGGGGAATATAAGTAGGAATAATAGGGTTTCTTCCCCATAATCTCTACAAAGTATAGGTATTCTCGTATTAAGTTTTTCTCAACTATCCTAATTTATCCTTTTGATAGTCTTCTTAAAAAGATTAGCTTTAATCAAATACATAATCTATGAAACGCAAACTCATTCTTTTAATCATTAGTGTATACACTTTTCCTACCTTTAGTCAAACCTTCACCCAAACGGCAAATGGAGCACTCTCCCTCTTCTCTTCCATTCAATTTCTGGAAGAAGAGCGCCTCGCATCTGATGTACTAGGTCCCAATGGTTTTGAAAATACTATGAAATGGGGTCCTAGCTACGCGGTGGGATTATCTATAGAAAAATTCACTCAGGAACGATGGGGGCTCAAAGTTCAGACACAATACTACGTCAAGACCACGCAGTTTTACGATTTCTACAGCAATTATTTCATAGACAATCCGCTAGAAACCAATATAGAAGATGCTTATTATTTTTCCATCAATCGCTTTGGAGAAGGTTACCTCTCTTTTGCGCTCTCCACGCGTGCATATAGTGGCGATACACATACGCCTATGAGATTCTTCGTGGAAGGAAGCTTAGGTGGCAGGTATCAAATCATGAGATCTGTACAAAGACCCTATCATCCTGAAGTCGGAGAAAGAGGTATTGAAAGATGGATCAGACCAATAACAGAATTTAATAACCACACATGGTATATGGGTATCAGCGGAGGGGTTCAGTATGCATTTTCTAGGAAATGGGGAATGGAAGGAATGGTACAAGGCCAGATCATACGCAGGTTTCCCGTTCAATTGGGGCTACAAGTGGGCGCAGTTCGATTCATTTCTGGTCAAAGGTAAGGAGATGAAATTTTACTCTTTTGATAATATTATCAAATATAAGTAGGTGGACAGATATTTTTGGGCTATAATTTGATAGGGACTGGGGCGATGTCTCTGACACGGCTCTAGATTAA
>JBCBFT010000198.1:0-5751 GCA_038527485.1 Bacteroidota bacterium | reverse complement strand
TCCTCCAATATTTTCCCTGCCACTTCTGTGCGTTCGACTGTGTGGAAGCGAGGCGTACTCAGCGTGACACCGAAGGTTTCCGAGGCACTTACAAACGCTTGTGTATTGGAGGAAACACTGGTCAATGGTGGCAATGACGATGTCTACGAGTTTCTAGAAGGAGGAGCATTGATTCGTAATTACATCAAGATTCCCCAACTCAATAAACTTGGCCAAGTCGGAATTAGCAAAGCAGTGCTTAAGCTCAAAGTAGATCCACAATTCCTGGGGAGTGAGGATAGATATACCCCCCCCACGGAGCTGTCATTAGCCCTAGCAGATGAGAATGGAGAACTCATTGTAAATGAAGATGGGACATTGGTGGGCCTAAGAGATTTAGAAGGAGGTGTCTTCCCTTCCTATGATGCTGACGAGCAAGCCTACAATATTGTCATTTCCAAATACGTACAAGAGGTAGTCTCAGGAGAAGTTTCTAACACGGGATTCTACATACTTCCCCGACCAGAAACTTACCGTATGAACCGGGCAGTGCTTGGGGGGTTGAACCATCCAACACTGAAGCCAGAACTAGAAATTTTCTATTTCAACTTCCCGTAATAGGAAAGAGAATAATTTTTACCCTGAGACTTTCTATCCTTGTGTCACGTCTAGCATATGAGGAAGGAAGTCTCAGTTTTTTTATGATAAAAAGCTGTTTTTTTAGCCTCTATTATCAAAAAAAGCCCTTCAGAAAGACAAAAAATGGCTCCCTTTCTTACAGGTTGGATGAAAGGTATCGTTAAATATTAGGAAGCAAAATTTGACCCTTTCAGGGCTTTTCCTGTGTAACCATTACACGAAGCTTGCGTTTCGTCTGGCTAAAATATTACCTTTCATCTGTATTCTTTTGAAACATAAACCCAAATTATTCTCATATGTGTGGAATTGTTGGTTATCTCGGGTATAGAGATTCTTACCCCATCATCATTAACGGGCTCAAACGACTGGAGTATAGAGGATATGATTCTGCGGGGATCGCTCTAATGAATGGCAAACTCCAGGTATTTAAGAAGCAAGGAAAAGTAGCAGATCTCGAAGCGCATATCAATGGTCAAGAAATCGCTTGCACCGTAGGAATCGGGCATACAAGATGGGCCACACATGGAGAACCCAACGATACGAATGCACACCCACATTTATCTGCTTCAGGAAACTTTGTGATTGTACACAATGGCATCATAGAAAATTATAGTTCTCTGAGAAAACGACTCTTGGATGAAGGATACACCTTCAAAAGTGGAACAGATACAGAGATACTTGTCCAGCTAATAGAGTTTATCTACGAAAAAGAAAGTGTCAGCGCAGAAGAGGCTGTCAGATTAGCCTTGCATGAAGTCGTAGGGGCTTATGGGATTGTCGTCATGTGCCAGGCAGAGCCCGAAAAGCTGATCGTAGCCCGAAAGAGTAGCCCGATTGTGATTGGGATTGGCGAAGGCGAATACATCGTGGCATCAGATGCTACACCCATCGTAGCTTACACCAAGGATGTCATCTATCTCAACGACAATGAGATGGCGGTCATCACCAGAGATAGTCATACCATCAAGGATATCAATAACACCGTTTTGGTACCTAGCTTACAGCGCATTGAGATGGAGCTAGAGGAGTTGGAAAAAGGAGGCTTCGATTATTTCATGATGAAAGAGATCTTCGAGCAGCCCAAATCCATTATGGACTCTATGAGAGGGCGCATCAATCCAAAGGATAACAGCGTCTGGCTGGGAGGCTTGGTCGATGTGCATGAGCCGCTGAAAAAGGCGCGGCGCGTGATCATGGTTGCCTGTGGCACGAGCTGGCACGCAGGGCTGGTAGGAGAGTATTTGTTTGAGGAGTATGGCCGTATCCCGGTAGAGGTCGAGTATGCCTCAGAGTTCCGCTATCGCAATCCGATCATCGATGAGGATGATGTTGTCATCGCGATCAGTCAGAGCGGAGAGACAGCAGATACCTTGGCTGCCGTGCAGATTGCCAAAGAAAAAGGCGCCCTCGTACTGGGAGTGGTCAATGCCGTAGGCTCCTCTATCGCCCGTGAGACACATGCAGGGGTTTATATCCACTGTGGTCCTGAAATCGGGGTAGCATCTACCAAGGCTTTCACCTCACAGGTGACTGTACTGTCTTTGATGGCAGCTTTTATGGGGCAACTTCGTGGCGTGCCCCCTCGCAAGTCGCAAGAACTCGTACGTGATATTCTGCAAATCCCAGAGAAAGTCCGTAAAATCCTCGATCAAAACGATAAAATCGTCGCGATTTCAGATATCTTCAAAGATGCCTCTAATTTCCTTTACTTAGGAAGAGGATATAATTTCCCCGTAGCCTTGGAAGGGGCACTGAAACTCAAGGAGATTTCCTACATCCATGCCGAAGGGTACCCCGCAGCGGAGATGAAACATGGACCGATCGCTTTAATTGATGAGCATATGCCCGTGGTATTCATCGCAACCAAAGATGAATCCTATGAAAAGATCGTAAGCAATGTGGATCAAGTCGTATCTCGTAAAGGAAGGGTCATTTCAGTAGTCACAGAAGGCGATACAGTGATCAATGATCTGTCTGAATTTGTCATTGAAATCCCAGCTACCAATCCTTCACTGCTTCCGATCCTGACGGTGATCCCGCTGCAGTTGCTTTCCTACCATGTGGCGCTGATGCGTGGCTGCAACGTAGACCAGCCTCGTAACTTGGCTAAGTCTGTGACAGTAGAATAAATACATAGGGGATGGAGATCCTCCTCTATATAATATCCAAATGTAAAAGGCATTCATAGTGTATACTGTGGATGCCTTTTGCTTTGGCTAGATCTGATAGGACGGCTTTTTTGTGAGATGAACCATCTATCCATGAGTAAACGCAAAGGGGATAAAGTTTTTCAACTAATTGAATATCATTTTTATACCAAACGAATTCTCTTTTTATCAGTTTGTTAAAGATATTACCATTCTATTGGATAACTAATTATATGTCTGATCTCTAGTATTTTATGGTAAGATTTTTGTAAAGAATTTACAGGATAAATCAAACGTAAATACCTCCTAGACGTTTTCTATAGCAGTAGTCAGGTAGATGAATCTCAGCTTGCCAGATCTGTTTGAATGAATGGAACTTTTGATGACGGTTTGTGTGATCGTGAGGTGTGTAGCCTAAACGCATATACTTGAGGATATACCATTATTTCTGTGGCACTTTTCATCTTGGCTTTATTAGGATTGTCTCCTGCTTAACATCAGTATATGAATAAAGATCAAACGCATACCCCCCACAACATCCTTGTTATTGGTGCGCTTGGCCAAATCGGATCAGACTTGACAGCGGCACTTCGTACTCGATTTGGTAAAAATCACATTGTCGCTGCGGATATTCGAAAACCTGCCTACTATGAAGGCCCTTTTGTCATGCTTGATGTGACAGACAAAGAAGCCATTATCGAAGTCGTGCAGCAGTATGCCATCAAAGAGATTTACCACCTTGCGGCTATCCTTTCTGCTAAGGGCGAACGAAATCCACAGCTTGCTTGGGAAATTAACATGAAGGGGCTTCTTAATATTTTGGACATCGCGAAGGAGTACCCCGTACAGAAAGTGTTCTGGCCTAGTTCTATTGCTGTTTTTGGTCCCAATAGCCCCAAACAGCAGACACCACAATACTGTGTGACAGATCCTACGACCGTGTATGGCATCAGCAAACTAGCAGGGGAGCGGTGGTGTGAATATTACTTCGAAAAATATGGGGTAGATGTCCGAAGTCTTCGTTACCCAGGACTGATTAGCTATAAAGGAGCGCCTGGAGGAGGAACGACAGACTATGCCGTAGAAATTTATCATCACGCTGTCAAAGGAGAGCCATATACAGGCTTTTTGAGTGAGGAGACTGCTCTCCCGATGATGTACATGCCAGATGCAATACGCGCCACGATCGAGTTGATGTGCGCACCAGCAGAAAATATCCAGATTCGCTCCTCTTACAATTTGGCAGGGATGAGTTTCACACCTGCGGAGGTATACGCCTCGATTTGCCAACATGTACCTTCGTTTCAGGCAGATTTTGAGCCAGATTTCCGCCAATTGATTGCTGATAGTTGGCCTTCTTCCATTGACGATAGCCAAGCAACACAGGATTGGGGATGGGAAATGGCCTATGATCTTGAGAAAATGACAACAGAAATGCTGGCTCAACTTCAAGAAAAATATATGCTAGAGACAGTTAGTAGCTGAAATCGGTGAAATGAATATAAAGAGCTGTGAAAGGATGCTTCTATCAGGAGGCATCCTTTTATTTTGATTGAACGCGCCGAACTCATGGGTGTAACAAATGGCAGAAACTAACCTAAAATTTATGAGACTACATATTTGGATTGTGAGTTTGACATTTTGGCTCATTAGTAGCCCTTACATCTTTGGTCAGGAAGTGACGCAGCCAGAACCTCAAGTTACTTTTGTCGATGAAAAAAAGCCTCATTCATACTATGTGAGGCAAGCAGAACTCTGGTGGGAGGAGACCCAAAAGGATCGATCCTCAGAAACCAATTGGTACAACTATTATCGCGCTTGCCGCAACGCCCATGGCACCGCCAACTGGAACAAGGACTTCGTCGAGGAGTCGCCAAGCCTACGCTTGGGCGAAGACATCATCCAATTAATGGAGCAACATATTCCTGAAACATTCACGCTATACTACGTCAAAGGAGCAGACTGGGGGGCCGATCCAGCCTTTGGAGAATATCTTAAGAAGGCATACCAAATGAATCCTAACTTTCGAGGCATTCATGCGAGTATGGTGTCGCTCGCCCAAAGTACCCATGACATGAAACTGAGGCGAGAAGTTAACCAGCAGTGGTTTATGCATAACAATATGGCTCCTGGATTCATGACCTATGGCTACAACATGCTCCAGTCTGTCCTACCCAATGGGATTGTATTGACACAAGGCGATAACGACACCTATCCTGCATGGATGCTCAAGGATGCTAAAAATATACGCCCCGATGTCACCATCATCAACATTGATTTTCTGTTGGTAGAATCCTACCGTGATCCCATTTTCAAAGAATTGGGTATTCCTCCTTTTGCCCTCAAAAATATCGACGTCAACGAATACGAGTTCAATTGGAAAAACATTGCCAAGCACCTCCTCACACATTATAAGGGAAATCGTCCCCTCCATCTATCCATGACAGTCAGTAAGAAGTACTATGAGGGCTTTGAGGAAAATATGAACTTATGCGGGCTTACGTGGAAGTATGGAGAGGACCTCAAGTATCCAACCAAGGAGAATATGGAAATTCTTTTGGATCGTTTGTTACTCGATCACTTGAAGGTTGATTTAACCTATAGTCCTGCTCAGGGGCGTGTGGATGAGATCAACACGCATTATCTCCATATTCTTAAGCTGGCACGAGAGGCGTACAAGAAACTGGGAGACGAAAAAGAGGTAGCTACCTACCTAAGTCTTGGGGAGGGAATCATAGAAAAGATTGACGGTCCCAATCAGCAGGAATTACTGAGACAAAAATTTCAATAGGATAATTGACACACACATCACAGATGGTTACACACTTACTTGAGCCATCTACGGAGAGAATCAAAATCTGTGGAGGGAGAAGGATCTTTCCGCAGATTTTACTTTTTAAGAAGTAAATAATAAGGATTATCACGAATGAGTGGGGAGGGTATTTTCTATGTAGAGATGTCGATTTATCGCGTCTCTGCATAGAAA
>JBCBFT010000197.1:0-5832 GCA_038527485.1 Bacteroidota bacterium | reverse complement strand
GTTATCAGCGCACGTGAAGTCCGATAGGATTGATCTTCTATGTAGAAACGCGATCAATCGACATCTATACATAAAAATACAGCACCGACTCATTCGTAATCATCGTTATAACCCTTCATCAATTGAGCTAGTTGATTCTTTCTTCCTTTTTCCTCCTCAAAAACTTGCACGAACTGTATGAAGGCACTACATTTGTAATCCTTAAAAAATAGATGGGGTCATGATCGCATCTATACACCACTTGCCCGAGTGGTGGAATTGGTAGACACGAAGGACTTAAAATCCTTTGGGCAGTAATGTCCGTGCCGGTTCGAGTCCGGCCTCGGGTACAAAGCCTCATACGGTGTCGTATGGGGCTTTTTTCTTGCCCGAATCGCCAAAAAAGTCTCCAAAATCACCCAAATGAGGACAAAAGGAATTCTGGTAAATCGTCAAGGTCAAAAGTATGTACCTCCCAGATTGGTCGAGGGAAAAACAGGTTGGTATCTCACCTATTGGGTGACAGATCCTAACAAGGGTAAGCTGGTCCAACGTAAGTACTATAAGATCCCAGGAGAGACGCCTGCCGCACGAAGGCGTAAAGCCAAGGAGCTGATTCGGGAGTTGAGTACTTATTTGCATGAGGGCTTCACCATCGAAGAGCTTCCCAAGAAGAAGAAAAAGAAGAAACAAAAAATCCTGACACTCCTAGAGGCCATCGACCTGGCTGTTCAGATTAAAAGAGGAGAAACGGGAGAGCGGTCCCGACAAGCATACAGCAGCTTTCAGCGTATATTCGAAATGTGGGCCAAGCAAGCAGGTTTGCAGAACATCCCGATTAAGACAGTGGCAAGATCTGACATTTACGCCTTCCTCGATTGGCTGATCAAGGAAAGGAAGGTCAGCCATAAGACCCGAAATAACTACAAGATTCTCATCAATGCACTGATGAATACCTTGCAAGGACGTAAGATCATCAAGAAGAATCCAGCCTCCAGAATCAAAAATCTCAGAGTCAAAGGATCTCGTCACATTCCCTTCACTCGTGAACAGCAAAAGTTCTTTGAAACCTATCTCAAGCACAACGAACCCGAACTTTTCCTTTACACCCGCTTCATCTACTACGGATTCATTCGTCCAGCAGAAATCTGCCGAATGCAAGTAGGACATATCAACCTAGAATCACGTATCATCCTCGTTCGTGCAGGAGATGCCAAAAATAGCCGTCAATTACCTGTAGTCATCAATCCCCAGCTTTACAAGATCATCGAGTCAATGAACCTGGGACGTTACCCCCTCAACTATCATATCTTTGGGAAGAAGTTCGTCCCCTGCCCTACCCCAGAACATCGTACGCGCTTCTCAGAGCGACATACAGAGGCGCTCAAGGCCTGTAATCTGTACAATGGAGAACTCACACTCTATGGCTGGAAGCACACAGGCAACATTAGAGCATACGAAGCAGGGGTAGACATCTATAGTTTGATGAGCCAAAACAGGCACAGTAACCTACAGGAAACAGAGAATTATTTGCGTGGATTGGGTTTGAGAATCTCCAAGGAGTTGAAGACAAAGGAATGGTAGGCTGAAACCCTATGCAAGAAATACTTGTATATGATTATGATTACATGTTACTTATTACATGTATACAGTACAACCATAGAGAGTAGCACAGCGCAGGCTTGGCGCGGGCATAGCGCATAGCTGGTCCTCTCCAAAATCTGCCTCTACTCCCTGTATAAGGATGTTTTTGATTTATTGAAAAAATGTCAAAACACACGGAGTATGGCTCAGCGCATAACAGAAGCAGAGAAAAATCTACCTGTCAGCAGAAATGAATTCTGGAAACTCATGCCAGAAGTCACAAGGAAAACCATTTACAGAAGGTACAATCGAATCTTGAGATTGGTCCAAAAAGGCCAAAACCGACACGTGGAATTGTCGGTAGCAGAGGTATCACTTCATACAGGACTTTCCGTCTCTCACATCCTGAAAACGTTGGAGAAATAGAACTAAGATTCCTCTTGGCTTTTGTGGATTCGGTATCGTTGGAGGAGTTCCTGTATTCCAACATCCGTCCAGACTTGTGTATCTAGTATCCTGGGAAGGAATCCTTCCGATCGGGTTTGGAGAATTGCCAGGACTTCCTTGCCCATCATCAGTTCAATGGCCATCTCATAATAGAGCATATGTGCGGCAAATTGACCTGTACTGGTCATCCATTCCTGGAGATTGTCTTCATGTGTTTGAAGGGTTTGCTCTAAATAGTCCACGTGATCCTTTAACTCCTGTATCTTGTGGAGCATGAGACCCTTATCTTTCTCTGTTGGTTGGTCGCCCTGCATAACATATGGGATTAATCTGAGGTAAAGGAAGGATTCGAGCATTCGGGGATAAACCGATCCTGATAATCTTTGATGACATTCCAGACAGTATTCTCATGCACACCCATCTGTCGAGCCAGCATCTTAATGCGGCTGGTTTTGGTCATGTGGGGAAGGATCTTTTCCAGTTCCTTATACTCAAGCACAATGGTGTAGTGTCGGATGCTGCGTTCAGGAATGAGCTTATGTTCAACAAGAAACTCTAACATATCGGATAAACCCCAAGGGTTGGGAGTAGGACTAACGGAAGTCTGAGAGATGTACTCCTTCAGTAAGTGCTTGAAAAATAATGCTTTCATATCCTTGTTTTTCTACAAGGAGCACGAGATAGTCTCTAAACCGAAACACAAATATGTTGATTTGCTCAAATAAAATTCAACAATATATACTCTTTGTTTATATAATGGGGTATTTTCCATCCATTTTGCTCAACAGATATTCACATAACTATAAGACTATAATATTCATTTTTTGAATAAATTGGCTCAAAAGTAGATCAAATAGATGTATCTATATGGGATTGCATATATAACTACACTCTTGATTTTATACCTAAATATCTTCTTTCGTCCCTCACCACATCTGAGTATTTCCCATCCAGGACTAGGTAGAAATCTGCTCCTTATGTATCTTTCTTCCCCAAGCTGAGAAGAAAAGATACCCCTATGTCCGAACTCGCACACCAACTCATCGCCGAAAATCTGAGAACAAAGAATCCCTATCTAGATTTGGGAAACTGTGGATTAACAGATGATAACTTTCCTGAGGAGATCCTACAACTGGCTGATCATCTAGAGACACTTATACTAGCAAGCGAATGGTATGAGTCACATTTAGAAAATGGCAGATGGGAATTAAAAAAGAGTCAAAACTATGGAAAGAAAAATCATCCAAAAAAAATTCCAGTAAGTCTCCAAAGTTTATATAAACTTCAACATTTAGTTCTCTGGTATACAACTATTACTGATTTAATACCCTTTAAAGGACTAACTAGTTTACAGTCGTTAAATCTCTGGCATACAAACATTACCGATTTGAGGCCACTTAAAGGATTAACTAATTTATATACACTTGACCTCGGCAGAACCCTTGTCGTTGATTTAACCCCTCTACAATACCTGAATAATTTACAGTGGCTTAACCTCAGCGGGACAGACATCTTTGATTTGACACCTATTCAAGACCTTCCTGATTTACATACACTTCTCCTCTATGGAACCCAAGTCATTGACTTGACACCTATTCAATGCTTAACTAGTTTACGATCACTCAACCTCAGCGGAACAAACATTTCTGATTTGAAACCTCTTCAAGGCTTGACTAATTTACAAAAGCTTGGTCTCGGTGGAACAGACATCGTTGATTTAGACCCTCTTCAAGACCTAACTAATTTACATGTTCTTGGCCTACATGGGACAGAAATCGCTGATTTGACACCCCTACAAGGCCTAATTAATTTACATACGCTTGACCTTGGTGGAACAGATGTCGCTGATTTGGGAGCCCTTCATTGGCTTTCAAACCTTCAATTGCTTGACCTCAGCGTGACAGATATAGTTAATTTGAATCCCCTTCAAAGGCTTGAGAACTTACAATGGCTTGACCTCAGTGAGACTCAAATCACAGAAATACCAGACTGGCTCATTGAACTGCCTCGACTGAATGAGTTACAACTTCACGGCTGTCAAGTCCCCCATCTTCCCTATGAGATTATTCAACAAGATGATTGCTATCAAGACCTTAAAAATTGGTTTAACGACCTCAAACAGGGATGGGTCCTTAATGAAGAGATCAAAATCATTTTAATTGGCAATGGTCGAGTAGGAAAGAGTTGTATCATGGATAGACTCACTGGCAAGCCTTATACTAAAGGTAAATCCTCAACCCATGCCATTCAATTAGCAACCCATGAAACTAAACTGCAAGACAATCAAGGAGTATCAAAAGATCTTATTCTCAACTACTGGGATTTTGGAGGACAAGATATTTATCATGGGACACATCGGATATTCATGCAAAGCCGAGCAATATTCCTGCTTATCTGGGACTGGGAAGGAGAGAATAATAGAGAAAGAGCAGCTGAAGAGGACGCAGCCGACGGATATATACATCGTAATCATATTGTTCCTCACTGGCTAGACTACATCAAGTCGCTTAGCAAGGAAAGTCCTGTGATTGTGGTGCAGAATAAAATCGATCAAGATAATGTAGGGAGCAGAGCGTTAAAAAATCAGGAAGAGTTTAGGAACCGCTACAAAGTAGAGGATTTTCGTCATGTAAGCGCAGAAGATGGAGATGGAATCGCTGACCTTCAAAGACGAATAGGAAAAGTCATTCAGAAGATGCCTGAATGGCAGCTTAAAATGCCTGCTTCATGGCATAAAGCAAGAGAGTTGGTGAGGGAGAGAACACAATCTTATACAGATATTTCTCAAGAAGAATTTAAAGCCATTTGTGCAGAAGCTAAGGTAAGAGAAGTATCCAGATCCTCCTTGCTTCGCTATCTCCATGATACAGGGATACTTTACTTTAATGAAGAACAATTTCATGGTCGCATCATTTTGGATCAGCAGTGGGTGATTGAGGCCATATATTCACTTTTTGATCGTAGAGAATTATTCTGGGAGTTTTTAAAGGATGATGGAAGGTTCACCTTTCGGAAGCTACATAGATACTGGAAAAAAGAAAAAGGATTTGAAGAAGAAGATAGTAAACTAGCCCTTTCTTTTATGTTAAGTGCAGAGATATGCTATCAGCTAAATAATCCAAACAGAGAAGAAGAACCCATTTACGTTGCCCCTCAATTGCTTCCTTTAGAGCAACCCATATCGATTCATCCTCCCAAGCATGTAGGACTCCTTTTCAGATATGAATATTCCTACCTACACCAAGTCTTCATTCACCGCTTAATTGTAAGAGCAGGGAAACTCGCACAAGTAGATCACGTCTGGCAAAATGGAATACAGTTCTACTGGGGAGGAACTTTTGTAATTGTAGAAGCTGTACAAGATCAGAAAGGGCCAGGGGGATATATTCAGATTCAGGTATCAGGAGATAGAGAATATGAGTTACTCGAACGACTGAGAAACGAGTTTGGAAATATCCACCCCAAAGGAATGCAGTATCGAAATATTGTCTCCCTAGATGGAGATATATGGGTAGATCGAAAGAAACTTGGGGATGCTCGAAAAGATAAAGAAAACGTCTCCAGTATTTTGTGTGAAGCAGGAAAAGGTGTAAATCCTGAGGCTTATAAAGCTTTTTTTGGAGAGCAGAAAGTTGAGGAAGGAATTAAAGACTTGAAGCCTGAAACCTTAGCTCCAATAACGCCTCAACTCATCCACAATTGGAAGGATCAAATTCTAGATGGAGACCTAAAAGAAGTTATCTCTATGCTTAGGCCCTCTGAATCGGTTGTATTCCATGGAAAGAATCATAAGATTTTTGTCCTGATATGTATAGGGCCTAA
>JBCBFT010000196.1:0-5919 GCA_038527485.1 Bacteroidota bacterium | reverse complement strand
GGCTGACATTCTATTCTTCAACTACAACGACATGAGTTCAGTGCTGCTGATCTTTTTCGTCCATGCCGTTGTCTTTTCATTTCTCCTCCTAAAAAAGGGAATCGCAGATAATCAACATGAGAGCATGTGGTTGGCAGCATTCATTCTTCTAGGGGGTCTCTATATCTGTCCTTTCATGCTGGGCTATGCGGGTTGGTATTCCACCAATCCCTACAGAGAATTTATGTTCTTCTTTCCCTTCCAACAGCTTTTTCTCATAGGTCCTGTTTTTTACTTTTATATCCTTACGCTCCTCAATCGTAATTTCAAGTTTGTGCGCTGGGATTGGCTTCATTTCTTTCCTGCGCTCTTGTATATGCTCTACAGCCTGATCGTCTTCATTACCGACAAGCTTATCTTAGATGAGCTTTACTTCTATGCAGATAACAAAGACAAGGACTTGGATGTGTGGTATCAAGTCGCGGGCTTGATCTCTATGCTTTTTTATTTGATCTTGAGTCTCCGACACTATCTCAGCTACAGAAAATTATCTTTGGAGGAGGTGAGCTATGCGGATGAGATCTCTTTCAAGTGGATCCAATACTTCACGCTGGCCTTGGGTATCATTCTGATATTGCGGATACTCTTTTTCATTTTGAATCCTGAGTGGGGGGAATTTGGGAGAAAATTTTGGTACTACCTCTGCTTTTCCATTCTGCTGATGTATATCTCTATATCGGGCTACGCTCATACTTTAAAGACGAGTTTGAAATTTGCTCCGATCATCTTAAAGGATTGGAAGCAGCCCAAGCAAGGCAAGGTACAGGAGTCAAAAGAAGCATGGGTAGAAGCAGAAGCGCTACCTGAATGGAAAGAAAAGATCAGCCATATTTTCGAGTCTGCTTCTGTCTATCAAAACCCTAGCCTTACCATTACGGATCTTTCTCGCCTCCTCAATACCAATCGAAACATTGTCTCAAAAGTGATCAATCAGGAGTTCCATATGAACTTCAATGATTTTGTCAATACTAAGCGAGTAGAAGCTGTGATTGAAAAGCTGCAAAAAGGTGAACACACAAAAAATACACTTTTGGGTATTGCCATGGATTGTGGGTTTAACTCTAAGACTACTTTCAATCGCGCCTTTAAAAAGTACACAGCATTGACACCCAAACAGTACATCACCACCCACGAGCTGTAAAATGTAGGTTCAAATGGTCATTTGGCACGACTGATACGGAAAAAAGAGGCTTATAGAGGGCAAAACATCAAACTATGACTATCAAAAGTATACTCCCAGCCATCTTTTTATGGCTTACACTCCCGCTTTTTTCCCAACCTCAGCAGACACTAGATCCTGAGCGGATCAACCAGATTCTGTATCAACATGCGAATGACGAGACACCTGGTATGGCGGTAGGCATCATCCAAGATGGACAGATCGTCTACGAACAGTATCTCGGCTATGCAAATCTAGAACATGAGGCAAAGGTGGGACCTCAGACCAGATTTAACATTGCCTCCAATGCCAAGCAGTTTACGGCCCTGTGTATGTTGAAACTTGTAGATGAGGGAAAACTCAAGCTTGAAGACGACATCAGAATATACTTACCTGCCCTCTTTCCTGGTATAGAAGAGAAGATGACGATCTCCCAACTCATCACCCATACCAGTGGCGTCAGAGACTATTGCGATTTGCTGGCGTTGCAAGGAGAGTCATGGTGGAAGCAGTTTATCGATAATGAAGACGTGATCAAATTGCTGGAATCTCAGAGGGACTTAAACTTTCAGCCAGGAACAGAATTCCTGTATAGCAACTCAAATTACATCTTGCTCGCAGCCATCATCCAAAAGGTCACAGGGCAGAAATTTGGTGACTATGCACAAGCCCTATTTACGGACCTAGGCATGACTCAGACAAGCTTTCTCACACACTACGGGAAGGTCATTCCACACAGAGCGAGGCCTTATGGCAATTGGGATGGGTGGATTCAGGAACCCACGATCACATCTGTACATGGTGACGGCGCCCTCTTCACTACCTTATCTGATCAGCTCAAGTGGGAGCAGATCATTCAGACCAATGACGGGACCTCCCTTCCTCAGGAGATTCTCCAAACCACTCAATCTCCTATCTCAGCCTCTTTTGCTCAGGACTATGGCTATGGGCTAATGTTTGGTTCGAGGGGTGAAGTGGATTATGCGTATCATGATGGAGCCACGAGTGCCTATAATGCCACTTTTTTGAGATTTCCCAAAAAGAAGATATCCATCGTTGTGATGGGGAATAATCGAAATGTGATTGCCAATCATGTCGCTTGGCAGATTGCCCTGGAGATCATGGATTGGGAGGACAAGCGTGCCGTATATCCAGGCGATCCTGATAAAGTGGAACCGTTAGACCGTATCCAGGATGTGGTAGGGATGTACAAAGGGGAAGGAAATGATGAAACTGTCATCAAGATAGTCGAAAAAAATGGCGCACTTTATCGTGAGATTTACCAGCGAGACCCTGTCAAATTATTACCAAAGAAAGAAGGATTATTTGAATATGAGACAATCGAAGGATTGAAAATGAACTTCACCAACATTGGGAAGTCCGATCAACAGTTTACGCTGTATAAATCTACCCAAAAGCCCAGCACATACCACAAGATATCAGATATCGACATGGGCGGGTTTGATAAGGGTGACTTGAATGGTCGTTTTTATAATGAAGAGACGGATACCGAGATCATCTTGAAGTACGTCAAGGATAATACCTATTCGCTCACCAAGAATGGGCGTGAAAGGCAGTCTGAGCTGATCATTGCAGATTATTTGAGAATGCTGAGCTCGTATGAAATTAGGGCCATCAGAAACAGTAAAGATGAGGTAGTAGGGCTCAACGTAGCCAATAACCGTATCAAGAATGTGATTTTTGAACGGATGTAGCGGTTGCGGAGTAGTCATAAGTAAGAGGGCAGATGAACTTATTGACATTTCTCTAGGCCTCTTCCAGTCACAAGCTGGAGGAGGCCCATTGGATGGATGATCAAATGTAATTATCCTTTCAACTGGTACTTGAATCCCCTTCATTCCGCGCAGTTTCAAATACTTTTCCCTAATTGCATATGGAACCTGATAGGAAAAAGCATGACGAAACGAATCATAGGGATAGACGTGGCGAGGGCCTTGGCAGTGATTGGGATGATCATTGTGAATTTTAAGGTAGTGCTGGGAGAAAAAGGAGAAAGCTGGCTGAAACCCTTCGCCAATTTCTTCTTTGGAAAAGCCGCTGCTCTGTTCGTTGTTCTGGCAGGTGTAGGCTTAGCCCTCATGACGAATACTGCCGTCAGAACACAAAATCAGGAGAAGCTCCAAACCGGTCGAAAAAGGATATGGAAACGCGCCATCTTCCTGTTTGTGGTGGGCTTGTCCTACTCATGGATCTGGCCAGCGGATATCCTGCATTTCTACGGAGTCTATATGCTGTTGACGCTCGTTTTTATCAACAGAGCGCCCCAGCAGAGCCTCTTGGCCGCAGTCGGACTTATTCTTTTATTTCCATTGCTAGCCTCTATTTTTGATTATGAAAAAGGCTGGATTTTTGAGATCTGGACATATACCGATTTCTGGACCCTCAACGGATTCTTTCGAAATCTCTTCTTCAATGGATTTCACCCCGTGATTCCTTGGGCTGCTTTCATGCTGTTTGGGCTATGGTTCGGCAAACAAAATCTGTATGATGAAGCCTTTCTGAAAAAATCGCTTGGGATAGGCTTAGGCGTGTTTCTTTTGGTTCAGGTACTTTCGGGTGTACTGACTTCATTCACTCCTAAGGGAGATAGCAGCACGTCAGAATTTTTGGGCTATTTGTTCAGCACAAACCCGATGCCTCCCCTACCCCTCTACATGCTCAACGGCATCTCGATTTCGGTCACGATTGTCTCCGCTTGTATCTTGCTGGCGAATAGGTTCGAAGACAACTTCCTCATCCAAGCCTTTAACCGAACAGGACAATTGGCTTTGACCTTCTATGTAGCGCATGTGGTGATCGGAATGGGGCTCATGGCAGATGAAGATCCTTCTCAATTTGGCAACTACTCCATCAACTTCTCTGTAATTTATGCTTTGATTTTCAGCTTATTATGCATCCTCTTTGCCCAAGTGTGGCTACAATTCAAAAAATCAGGGCCTCTAGAGTGGGTGATGCGGAAGTTGACGGACTGATTGTGACTACAGCTCGTATATGAAGATGACCCCATATGTGGTCGATCCAGTTGGCTCAGAGAAACTTCTATGCTTTGGCATCGGCCTGTGAATAAATATGCTCTAACTCGGATTGGACTTTTTGAGCTTCGTCCAATTGGTTGAGAGCTTTGAGCGCAGTAAATTTTCCCTCAAGAGACTTTGCTCTTTTGGGCATCCGCCGCAATGCTTGATCAAATTGTTTTTTTGCCTCTTCATACCGACCTTCTGCCAACAACCACTCTCCATATTGCTCAAAAGAAGGTTTGGTGATTCGGGGAGGTCCTGTCGGATAATTGGTCAGGTCCTCCAGCTCTGTGGCTTTCTTCATTTTTGTTTCAAACAACTCCGGATCTTGCTTTAGGCGTGCTTCCATTCCCTCCATCTGCGTTAGAGTGACTTGCGCTATTCTAATGCTATTTTCTGTGGGTGCGTATCGACTGTTGCCAACGGCACACATCGCGATGCCCGATGCTTTGATATTGAGGGAGTCCTTATAAATATTCTTAGCCAGCCATTCGATTTCCTCTTGGATCGTTTCTATATCCGCCTCCTGATAAGCGACCTGTGCCCTCAAATAGCTGCGAATGGCTTTGGCTGTAATGCTCAGATCTTCGACTTTGACATCCAGATCCAGCGGGGTTTCGTTCTTTACCTTCCCACTTTCCACCCATTGTCTACTTTGCATCCCTAATAAGTATCCTCTCGCACTTTTGGTCGGATCTTTGGGTACATATGTGAGCATATCGTTCAAGATTTCTTCAGCCTTTTCGTATTTTCCTCTTTGCAAGAGTCCATAATGCCACCACGCCAAAGAATGATAGCCTCTGGCTCCATCTTTCAACTCCTTTTCTATCATTCGTTTTACGCTGGCATCGTAGGATCTTTGGTTAGAGCTGATCACGCCCTCCCACTCGCCGAGGGCAAGATAAATATGCGAAGGCATGTGCAAAGCATGTGCAGCATCGGGAGCTACTTTGGCGTAGGCATCGGCAGCAGCGTGCGCATCCTCGGCAGAAGTCGGACCGTCCAAAGCATGGATCTTGTAGTGCAAAGCACCTGGATGTAAAGGATTGACTTCGATGATCTTATCCGCAATGGACGCAGCCAATCGGAGGTCATAGCTCCCATTTCCATATTCTTCTGTAGCCCAGATGAGTGACAAAGCATAAAAGGCGGCGATCTCCTGATGGCTAGGATATTTTGCATGCAAGGAAGCCAAGTGTGCGGTAATCTTTTTGTTTCTCTCCTCAAATTCACCTTCTCCATACATGATCTCAACCAGCTCCCACATTTCCTTTTTCAACGGATCATCTATCGAGGCCAGCCGTTCTGCCTGAGTATCTCCCAATCGAGCGAGAACCGCCCTTCCCTTCTCTGTATTTTGCAGCTTCCATAGCGCTTTATAATGACACATCGCTTCTCCCCAGTGGGTGAATACTTCCGTACTATCCATCGCTGTAGCTTCCTCAAAAGCTGTCAGAGCATCCTCATATTCAAAATTATGCAACAGTAGTAAACCTTCGTCAAATTTCTCTTGAGCAGCTGGACTGAGGGTGAAGCCTTGTCCGAGTTGACCTAAGGCTAGATCTGAAGATGTACTAGCGTCTGCTGATCGCTCATCGGGCGCACAAGCGGCCAGGATCAGGCAAATAATCAGGGATAGAAGGGTGGTGGGCTTCATGACGTATATTTTTTCTCGTAATGAAG
>JBCBFT010000195.1:0-5938 GCA_038527485.1 Bacteroidota bacterium | reverse complement strand
GTCATCACCCCTGATATTCTCAAAGCTTACAGGAGACATGCCATCGTCATTCTTTTGCTCATGGCGGCCGTCATTACACCACCCGATATCATGTCTCAAGTCCTGATTTTCATTCCCCTCTTCCTCCTCTATGAAGTGAGTGTAAGAATCGTGAAGCGGGTGCATAAGAAACGGGAAAAAGAATTGGCGGCTTCCTTAGGTCCCTCTGTGACCTCATAAACGTTTATCGAAAGAAGCCGTCCTTTTATCGACAGAAAAGGTCAAAAATCGAAAAAGGAGTTCCTGAAAGCGAGGAACTCCTTTTTTTGCATATGTAAAGTATAAGAAAGCAGTTTTCAACTGAAACAAAGCATTCTTTTTACACCAGCAGAAGCAACAGAATTTGATATTGGGCACTTTTCGAGTCTGTTGTGCACTGTGCTATGAACTAAACAACAAGTTTTAGGTATTAGAATTTTAGTGGGTGAATCTAACATGACTGAGGTAGTTAAAGTCATGTAGGGGAAGAGAAATGGGCATTTTCTTCCCCATTCTTTTTGGGTAATACGTACCTATTCGCTACATGTAGACTCCGACCTATATAGCCACGATCTGATCGTCTCCAATTATCACCTACCTTCCTGTTCCGCCAGATAGCTCTCCACTCTCAAAGCGACATTCTTCCGTATATCTACCCAAAACAAGTTATAATCCCCGATGTGAAGGTTCCTGCGAGGGTTGACTTTGAACGGATTGTCTACCCACAGGATACGCCCTGCTATTTGTGAAGAGAGATTTTTCCTACGGATTTCTTCAAAATTTCCCATGAGAAAGCCCTGGTGAGCCTCGGCCGATACTTCCATAGTATCTCTTGTCCATGTGATGGGATTGATGGAGAATGAGTTCTGGTAAAAAGTATCGTAGTTTTTAGGAAATGCACCCTTGACATAAGTAGCCCAAGCCATGGCACATCCCGTCTGGTCGGGCGATTCGCAGATGGGGATGGAAGACAAGGTATTTTCAGGCCAGGGCCATCCGGCCAGATAGGCGGCTACCAGTTTGACTTGTAAAGGCTGTCCGTCAAAAAATTCTTTGACTAATCGAATCCCATGATAAGTTCCTTGACTATGGGCAGCGATGATCATCGGACGTCCTTGATTGAAGTGCGTCAGATAGTACTGAAAAGCGGCTCGTACATCTTCATAGGCAAGATCGAGGGCCTTTTGCTCAGACGCCAGATCATCTGTATAAAATCCCCCCAGACTCATCTGACGGTATCGAGGTGCATATACTTTACAACTTGCATTGAAAATGGTCGCTTGATTTTTGATGACATAAGTATCTGTACGCCGGTTCAAGGCCGTGTCGGAGAGTGTCGCGTTCCATCCATCGTCCTTGAGCCAAGAAGTAGGGTGAATGAAGAATACATCCACTTTTGCTCCTTGCTGGTTCTCTGGCGAAACGCCAGGAGGCGTCAAATCGGCTTCATCTTCCATGTCTGGCCGCGCTGCCCAGGATGATGACAGATTGTAATCGGGTGGAGGTGGAACCGTGTAGGCTTCATAAACATCTTTGGGAGGCTTGCGCGCACTACAACTACAGAGGAAGCACACGATCCCAATCGATCCTAGGAGTAAGGAAAAGTAAGCTGTATCAAGACGTTTCATGGATAGAAGAAATAATGTGAGTGATTATATGATAAACGTAAAGTAGGGTTGATAGGTATGAGCGCGAGTGATTTTATCCATAAAGCGACCCCTCCCCAATGAGCTCAAAGGAGCTTCTTGAAAGGTTCTTGTTGGAGTTCTACTGCCATGGTGTGGGTATCCCTTATCAAGAGCATTGGTTTTTTTACTGGCTTTATTCTAGCTTAGTGTTTTCAAGAAGTCAAGCAAGAGAAATTCACGACTACATTCATGTTGCTCAGCATATTCCAAGAAGTTGCCGACTGGATCAAAGATATCAAGGACTGGGAGAAAGTATCAGTTATTCTTCTCTTGACCCTGAGCACCTTGGGTTGGTTGAGCCGGATGTATGTGCGCTTTCGGCAGAGGCAGCGTGCGCACAATGTAGCGAAAGATCTGCACCCCTTTTACAATAGTGGAGATATTCGAAAAGCGACACAATATTATGTGACGACACATTTTCAGAGTAGTCCTCCTTCGCAGTACAGTGAGTTGATTCATTCTCACAAAGTCACAGCACGCGAGCCACTGATTCCTTTTTTCCTCCAGAGTGCCTTCTCTACAGACGCTGCTACAGATCAGGGTGATCCCTATCTTTCTCGGTTCTACATGATCCTGGCGGGTTCAGGTATGGGGAAGACGACCTTTATGATCAACCTGTATTTGGCCTACCTCAAGCAGAAACGTCTAGGCAAAGCCAAGTACCAGATCAAATTACTGCCTTTGGGCCATCCAGATGTACTCAAGTATATCGATAAGATCGACAATCAGGAGCAGACGATTCTGCTGCTTGATGGACTGGATGAAGATCCACAGGCGGCGCGGCGCTTTCAGCGGAGGATGGACCGTGTGCTCAATCGTGTCCAGCACTTTCGGGTCGTAGTATTCACTTGCCGCACCCAGTTTTTTGCCTCTGAGAAAGAGGAGCCTTTTGAAACCAAAGTACGAAAGTTTGGGGGACGGCATGGTTTTCACACCTTTGTCAAGCTCTATCTTTCTCCCTTCAATCAGGCAGATATCAAGCAGTACCTCACCAAGCGATATGGCGTATTAGAGTCCAAGAAAAAAGAAAAAGCCCTCCAGATCATCAGCCAGTCTCCAAGCTTGATGGTGCGCCCCATGATACTGAGTTACATCGATGACCTGTTGGAGGAATCTGCTGACTATGCAGAGGTTACGACTCTATATCAGATATTGATTCAAAAGTGGATTGAAAGAGAAGCCAATAGAGTAGAAGCCGATCGGAGGCCAAATTTCAGCAAGGAATTATACCGTTTCTCGCAGGAAGTAGCATTGAATATTTATCAAAATCGAAGGCATCGAAACGGATTATATATAGGAGAGAAAGAAATCTCTAATCTTGCACAGCAGCATGATATCAAGCTCGAAGAGATCGAAATGCGGAGCCGGAGCCTACTCAACCGCAACATGGTGGGCCATTATAAATTTGCGCATAAGTCCATTCTAGAGTATTTCCTCGCATTGGAATCGATGGATAATAAACGTTTTGCCCAGAAGTTTAGCTTCGAAGGCATGGACCAGACGCGTGTATTCATGCAGGAGTTTATTCTCTTCGAGAAAACGCTTCCTTTCTTCAAAGATGAGCGCAACAAATTGGAATTTGAGATTTTAGGGAAAAGAGGGAAGAAACGTTCAGAGTTGACCGCTAAGGATATCCAAAATATTACGTTGCTCGACCTTCCTACGCTTGAGGATGTGCAGATCTTGTATCCATTGAAAAAGCTTCAGGTCCTAAAGATCCATGGAGGGACAATCGACAAGCTCAACTTCCTGACTTTTTTCCCGTCTCTGATTTCATTGACACTGGAGTCTCTTCCTATCCAGCAAATCAATGAAATCGAGCATCTCTCTCAACTGCAGAAACTGCATATTACATCTTGCCCTATACGGCACATCGATCCGCTACGAGATTTTACAGATCTACGGGAGCTAGCACTTGTCGACACAGAGATCAGCAAGATCGATACCCTTCGCAATCTTTCTCAACTTTGGCACTTGGAGTTGGTAGACAATCAGATCCCTCCTTTTGCAGGATTTGACAAGTTCAAAGAGCTGAAATACCTGAGGTTGAATACAGGTTTATTATCAGAAAGAATCGTAAAGAAATTGAAAAGGAATTTCCCAAAACTCAAAATAGACTGGGTGTAGGACAAGCTTCCCACCTTTTAGATGGTCGTATATATACGTAAATTGCGATCCATGAATGCCTCTTTTATGTTGAAGATATGCCTATTGCTACTAGGGTGTGGAGTCTGCGTCTCTGCCCGAAATGCTGCGCTTGAATCTTCCTTTTCCCCTTATCCATGTCCTTATGAAAAACAGGATGTGGATACTCCTGCCATACTATTGAATTATTGGGAGGTAGTGACAGATGAGAACTTAGAGGAACTGCGACAAGCCATGCGTGAGAAAGGGGTATGTGGCAGTACTTTCATCCGATTTTTTGTTGATGCCTCAGGCAATTACCAATGCTATCATTTGGAGAAAGAGGATGATACCCTTATTTCTGCTACCTTCCTTAGGCAGACAGCACAGATGAAGTTTCGTCCAGGGAATAAAAATGATCAATCTATCAAAAGCTGGACCCAGCCTATTCAGTTTCAAGTACCTTGTATCAGCAATTAAACTCATCTACTTTCCGTCTAACTAATCACTTGTATCTATCCGCGAAACTTCCCAAGTTTATACTTGATCATCCATACATATGAGATTACAGGGTGAAAGATCTAGTTCTTGAAAGACCCGTCTCTTTATCACATCTACTACCTCCTACGCACATGAGCAATCGTTATATTCTCGCTTTAGATCAAGGAACTACTAGTTCTCGCGCCATCCTATTTGACCACGAGTTTCACATTGTCGGAAAAGCCCAAAAAGAGTTCACTCAGATATTTCCTCAGCCTGGATGGGTAGAGCATGATCCACAAGAGATTTGGGAGTCCCAACTTTCAGTGGCTCGTGAAGTCATGAAGACAAAGGGAGTAGAGGCACACCAGATTGCGGGTATTGGCATCACCAACCAGCGAGAGACGACCATTATTTGGGACAAAGAAACAGGAAAGCCCATCCACAATGCCATCGTGTGGCAGGACAGGCGCACCTCAGCGATCTGTGATGCCTTGAAGACCGAAGGGCTGACGGAGTATGTGCGTGAGCATACAGGCTTAGTCATTGATGCCTATTTTTCGGGTACAAAAATCAAGTGGTTGCTGGATCATGTCGAGGTAGAAGATCCCAGCAAGCTCGCTTTTGGGACTGTAGATACATGGTTGATTTGGAACCTTACAGGAGGCCGACTCCATGCCACAGACTATACCAATGCTTCGCGAACACTGGTTTACAACATCAACAACTTGGACTGGGATGAGAAAATGTTGAAAGTCCTGGACATTCCACGTGATATACTGCCTGAGGTGCGGCCATCCAGTGGGGACTTCGGTACGACAGATCCCAAATGGTTCGATGGTGTCGAGATTCCGATTCGGGGTGTAGCAGGAGATCAGCAGGCGGCACTATTTGGTCAGGCATGTTTTGAGCCAGGGATGAGCAAAAATACCTATGGTACAGGTTGTTTCCTTTTGATGAATACAGGAACGCAGCCTGTCAAATCTGAATCGGGACTTTTGACCACGCTGGCATGGGGGATCGACGGACAAGTAAATTATGTATTAGAGGGGAGTATCTTTATTGCAGGCGCAGCCATTCAATGGTTGAGAGATGAGTTGAAGATGCTGGATGAGGCACCCGATTCCGAGTATTACGCTATGAAAGCTTCGACGAGCGAAGGGGTGTATGTAGTCCCAGCTTTTGCAGGATTGGGTGCACCTTACTGGGATATGTATGCACGTGGTGCGATGTTTGGGCTGACGCGTGGGACGAGCAAAGCGCATATCATCCGTGCGACTTTGGAATCCTTGGCCTATCAGACGCGCGATGTCTTGGACGCCATGCAAAAGGACTGCGGACAGACGATCACCACACTGAGAGTAGACGGAGGAGCCTCAGCCAACAACCTCCTGATGCAGTTTCAAGCAGATATTTTAAACACACCTGTCGAGCGTCCCAAAGTAGTAGAAACAACTGCCCAAGGGGCTGCCTATCTCGCAGGGCTTGCTACAGGCTTTTTGCCAACCTGCGTAGAGTTTTACCCTTTTCTCCTCTGGCATCTGAGGTGTAAATACAGCGTCGCTTTGCCACTCCGTCATCAATTGGTCCTTTTGCCAGAAGCCTGTAGCAAGCCCTGCGAGATAGGC
>JBCBFT010000194.1:0-6181 GCA_038527485.1 Bacteroidota bacterium | reverse complement strand
CCCCAAGAGCAGCGTCCAACAAAGCATTAAAGGCCAGGGCACGCCTTGCGGCCCCAGCCTTTAATGCTTAAATGTTGTGCACCGTCTTTATTTTTTAATTTCTCCGTTCAATTCAAAATGTTTACATGCATATCTGATACTTGGTCCTTGTAACCCTAATTCTTTATCAGAGTATTTGTAAACCTTTGGATGCTGATAATATATTAAAATTACATCTAATTCAGGCGTTATCAGCCAATTTGAACCATTACCTGCTTCATCTCTTAGTACGAAGGCTACACATTTATTCAAGTATTCTTCTGTTTTCCCATTTAGACAGATTCCATCATACCATGAATTTTTCCCCGATTGATATTCCTTAACCTTTTCACTCAAAGAATTTCCATTATCGAATGCTATATCTAAACTTCTTTCAGGATTTTCATCTAAATAATCCAATAGAAAAGGAATTTGCTTCACTAAACCATAATAATCATCAGCTTTCTTAAAAATAGAATCTCTTGTAAATAGAGTGTTTCCTTCTATTGTCAAACTAATTCCAAAACGAATATTCCTTTCCTCAAGAGTATCTTTAGCATACATAAATAAACGATGATCTCCATCCCAATTATTTGTACCTGACCTTTCTTCTTTAAAACCCCACAATTGGAATTTATTTCTTAATTCGTTGACCTCATTTTCGTAATTGTGAAACGCAAGCGATTTGACTTTTCTTTCACAATCATCCTTATAGACTTGGTCTACAATTGCTTCGAGTATTACTTCTTGGTCTCTCCTTTTTAACCTTTTTTTATTGAATCCTCTATTGTTTGGTATAACTTGATAAAAGATGTCTGACATATTTTGATTGTAGTATTCCTTTTCGCCTACAATCCATGGTAGACCTAAGTAGTTCCCACCAGATTCTATGGAAATCTTACCCTCTTTATATATTAAATCAATTTTAAGTTGGCTGCTTCCAGAACTATGTAAAGTTATATATCCTTTATTCAAAAATTTTCTTTGTACACCTTCAGAAATGTTACTTGTATTTTTTAGTTGTTCTTTTATGTATTTGACTTGATAACTATTCCAATCAGGAGAATTTGGCCATCTTTCCATCCAGAGTTTTTTAGCTATGTTAAAAACTTTCTCATTGTTCTTCTTAAACCATTCATGGCTAAATCCTAAATCCTCAACTTGTAAACTGTCCTTTGGGTTATTTAATTCAATGATTAGTTTTGAAATTAATTCTTTGGGAATATTATTCAATAACTTTCTTTTAGACTTCTTCTTCTCTTTTTTAAAATTTGATTCAAAAAGATGTGTTCTATACAATTTGTAATAGTTTCCATCTTTTTCCATTTCATATTTATATTCAAATCTTCCAACGTATGAGCCGAATGAAATATCAGATATTACTATTTCTTTCGGTAATCCTAAATCATGATTTTGCCCATTTGTTTTGAGACTTAATAGGGGAATTAGAGCTAATAATATGATTCTTTTTAGCATTTAATTTTTTTATTGATGGTGCACAGTATCTGTACATACGCCATATGGCGTATACACTCCAAATATCGCGTATATACGTCAATAGCCCTACAGTAAAAGCGAAATACCATAGGCCGCAACATCCCTTTATACCCTTATTAAACCCCAAAAGTTGACGTATACACATTTTTTTATTGCGTGATAGAGGTAACTATGTGTCAATAGGTATTGCATATCTTGAGCTATGCGTAGCCATCAAACTACGCAGCACCTCCCTCTCTCAGTCTCCTACCAACCACGCAGCCAATGTCTCTGATATCCTGACATCCAATAGCCAAGGAAAATAGCTCGTCATAAACGACCCGATCGCAGCATCCCTAATCAGAATCTGCATATACCCAAAACAAAGTTTTTCCATATAGACGCCCTGCTCCAAGCATTCTCCTTTCATCCTTCCTCACAATACACTAATATGCACCTGTAATCCTATCTCTATGCGAAGAACCTACGGCAATACATGGTGGGGGCAGCAATTTCTCAAAGCCCTCCAAAGTATCGATCATAGTAACCGCCTCCCACGTGGGCGAAGCTACGCTAATAAGGGTGCCGTAAAGGAGATCCTGGTGACGCCACAGAGCATTGAAGCTACGGTCCAAGGGTCCCGCCCCCGTCCCTATCGACAAGTGATCCAGTTTAAACCTTTTACTCCTTCCCAAAAAGCCGATATCCTACAAGTCATCCTCGACAATCCCTTCCTGCTTTCACAACTCGTCAACAGAGAACTCCCCCCTAGCCTTGACGAGCAGTTACAAGCAGCAAATATTCACATATTTCCTAGAAGCTGGTCAGACCTGAAAGGTACCTGCTCATGCCCCGACTATGCCACGCCCTGTAAGCATCTGGCAGCCGTTATTTACCTGATCTCACAGGAGATCGACAAGAATCCTTTTTGGGTCTTTCTCCTCCGAGGGCTGGACATCATCGAGGAATTGGAGCATCGTGGCCTGACGGCCTCTGGCGCGCAGAAAGCACTCATTGCTTCGGTAGAACACTCCATGCTGGCAGAGCCACAAGCCCAAGAGCCATCTACGATGGAGGAAGTCGAAGCTAAGATAGACTTCAGTTAGATACAGCCCAGTCGAGAACGCATATTTGGCCTGCTTTCATCCCAAACGCCCTTCTTCCCTGGAAAAAGCTTCAAGAAGATTCTGGGTGATTATTACAAATCTTTGAGTAAGCCTGCGAAAAAATATAGCTATCCTGTCGAAGATCTTGACAAACAAATGCCTCAGCATACCTCTGATTTTCAGATTTTTGTAGATGGAGAAGATCCTCAAAAGCTTCAGGCATTTCTACGAGAGGATGCAGCGCGCACACATCCGCTCACCTTGGATGTCCTTTTGCAGGAAGCTCACCTCACCGATGCCTTACACCAGACCCCACAACTACGCCTGCTGAAATCCATCTTCGAATTCATCCAGCATGTACTAGAAAAGTCTACTTTCGTCCCTCAGGTCGTGCAGACGCTCGATGGAGACATGTACCTCCGCTGGCTTCCTGCCATGATTGATACTCCCACGCGGGAGATCGTCACACAATACTTGTCTGCCTTTCCATCCGATTGGCTTTGTCTAGAAACGCCCCAACAGAAGCCCCACTTTCTCGCCATTCAAGAACAGTTCAACTGGCTGTTTGATGCGCTGGTCAAATGGTTGATTCCCAAACTGTCCTACTCTGACGACTACGACCTCCAACCGACGATCAACCTATTCATGGGCAACCACTACTGGCGAGAGGAACACGGCCTATTCGAAACGGCTGATACCATTTACCTTATCCAGCAGTGGCTTTCACCCTTCTACCTCACCGAAAAGGATTATGTGCCCCTGCTGCAGATCGAAGAAAAAGAGACTTCCTTCGACTTACATTTTGCCATAGAGGATAAAAATGAAGCCCTGGGAAAGATCATTCCTTTGGCAGATCTCTTCGAAGACGACACCTACACTCAGCAAAGACTTCTGATCCTTCAGGATCTCGCCCTGCTTCATGCTTATATTCCGCATATTGAAGCTGCCATTGCCAACAAGGGGAAGAAGCCCGTGCGATTGGATTCCGAAGAGTTTGTACAGGTCCTCACGCAGATTATCCCTGTGCTGGAACTTATCGGTATCCGTATCCTACTTCCCAAGTCCCTACAAAAAATCTTGAAGCCCCAGCTTTCGATTTCGCTGGACTCTTCTGCACCCGCATCTGAATCTGGTGGGCATGTCAACATGTTTGAGATGCTGAGTTTTGATTGGCAAGTCGCGTTGGGGGATCAAATGATTTCTCCCAAAGAATTCATGGAACAAGTCGCTAACGCCAAGGGATTGGTCAAAATCCGTGATTCCTATGTCCTCATCGATGAGAAAGAGATGCAGGCATTGATCAAAAAGCTCATGAATCCTCCCAAGATGACCGAGGAGGAACTCCTGCAAGCAGCCATCGCAGAATCCTACGAGGGGAGCAAAATCAGTTTGAGTGAGGAAGTCAAAAATCAAATCCATGAGCTAATGCGGCAGGAAGAGACAGTGCCTCCTGAGGCATTAAAAGCGACATTTCGTCCCTATCAGTTGCGGGGCTATAGCTGGCTCTATAAAAATGATCAGTTGGGATTTGGCTCTATCCTCGCAGACGATATGGGGCTGGGTAAAACGCTACAAGTCATTGGAATTATCACAAAACTGGCAGAAGAAGATGCTCTGCATACTCAAAAGGTACTCATCGTGGTGCCTACCCCTCTGGTCAGCAATTGGCAACGAGAATTTGAGAAGTTTGCACCACACCTAAAAGTGGGCATTTTTCATGGCCCCAATCGCGAGCTAGATATCCCCTCCTATGATGCCATCGTGACGACCTATGGCGTGGCGAGATCCGACCAGAAGCTGCTGAGTAAACCGCATTGGCGACTGCTCGTCATAGACGAAGCCCAGGCAATTAAAAATCCAGGCACTTCTCAGACCAAAGCTCTGAAGAAAATCAAGGCACAGAGCCGCATCGCCATGAGTGGAACACCCGTCGAAAACCGCCTTTCCGAGTACTGGAGCATTTTTGACTTTGTCTACAAGGGTTATTTGGGTAGTCTCAAGAAGTTCCAAAAATCCTTTGTAGAGCCCATCACCAAGGATCGAGACAAGGAGCAATTGAAACGCTTCCGAGCAGTCACAGGCCCTTTCATCCTCCGGCGACTGAAAACGGACAAAAGTATCATCTCAGACTTACCTGAAAAGATCAGCCAAAACCAGATTTGTACCCTTACCCCTCAGCAAACCGCGCTCTATGAAGGGGTGGTAGATACGATGCTAAAACAAATTGAGGAAAATGACGGGATTACCAAGGCTGGCATGGTATTCAAACTGATTACCTCTCTCAAACAGATCTGCAACCATCCCTCTCATTATCTCAAAAAAGAGGAAATAGATCCTTCGCTATCGGGTAAGGCCCAGCTTCTTCTCAATCTGTTGGAACAGATTCGTACACAGGGAGAAAAGGTGCTGATCTTTACGCAGTATCGAGAGATGGGGGAATTGTTGAATCGTCTGTTGGCTACCCATTTCCCAGAGCCTCCGCTCTTCTTGCATGGGGGCCTCAGCCGCAAGAAGCGAGATCATCTGGTGGATACATTCCAGACGCAGCCTTATGCTTGGGCTTTCATTCTTTCATTAAAAGCGGCGGGTACAGGCCTCAACCTGACTGCGGCCAACCATGTGGTCCACTACGACCTTTGGTGGAATCCTGCCGTAGAAGCCCAAGCAACAGACCGCGCCTTTCGTATCGGACAGAAGAAAAATGTCTGGGTCAATCGGTTCATTACCCAAAATACTTTCGAAGAAAAAATCAATGCCATGATCCAGGAAAAGCGCGAACTCGCGGATCTCACCGTTGTAGAAGGCGAGCAATGGATAGGTAAGCTTTCTCAGGAGGAGTTGACAGATTTGTTTCGGTATTCGGGAGGATAGGAATATATTAAAGCTTAAGCCTTAATACTACTTTACCACTTTTAAGCACTTGATTATCAATTAATAGAGCAATAATTTTGATTTTTTCCTATACTTCTAACTACTTCTACTTTTAAATATCCTGAACTAATTATCAGGCAATTGTAGTTCAAAATGAATTATGGATAGAGGTATGTACGTCTATTCTCGATGTAGTCGAAAATGATATTTCCTTCTGATTATCAGGCTTTTTTAAAGTGTCAAAGTAGTATTAATTAAGTGAGCAAAATAAAACAGGTATTTTCCTAAAAGGCTTATTTTGCATTAAAAAGATGCGCATAATCCGCTTAAGTTCTGAAGATAAATCAAGATTAGATCTGATTCGAAAGACAGATGCTCGTTATCGTGTCCGAGATCGAGCGCATGCTCTTATCTTGAGTTCTCAGGGTAAAAAGATCAAAGAGTTAGCTTTGATTTTTGATGTAGATCGAGATACGATATCGAGCTGGTTTAATCGCTGGGAGTCAAAAGGTTTCGATGGTTTGTTGGATGCGCCTCGCCCAGGTCGTCCGCCTAAACTAAACACAGAAGAAAAAAAAGTTGATATCTGTTGCTGAGACGGTGGTGCGGAAACGAGCAGATCTACTGGATTATGTCAGTAAAAAGTTTCACAAGACTATTAGTGTCTGGACCGTTGGGCGCATATTGAAAGAAGCAGGATTTGTTTGGAA
>JBCBFT010000193.1:0-6189 GCA_038527485.1 Bacteroidota bacterium | reverse complement strand
ATCTAGGAAAATCAAATATGTATTCATTACGCATCCTGATCGAGATCACGTGACAGGCTTGCTGCAATTTAACCAGCTCAATTCTAGAGAAGGTTTTCCCCAAATATATTATCCTAAGGATGCAGGCTCATTTCCTGCGTTTAGAGAATTTCAACGGAAGTTTGATCCGCACGTCCAAGGTTCCATCTGGACAGGAATACAACATCATGATGAAATAGGGCTTCAGAAGCAGCTGTTGGTTCAAGCAATCAGAAACAATCACATACAAGCGGATGAGGGTGTCTCCAAGAGTTTGAGTTATAAGATCTTTGAGTTAAAGCGGAAAGTGAAGCCAGCGTTTGCGCAGTTGACGGGAGAGGAAAAGAAGCAAATCGCCATTTCAAAAGGCAGAGATTTTTTGACCCACGAGGTACGGACAAATATCCTCTCTTATTCGGGAGATAGTCCTGTAGAAGATTATAGCAGGTGGGACCAATCAGAGATTCTCATTCATGAGTCTACCTTCCTCAAAGGAGAAGATGATATGGAAATCGAAGCCAAGGGCAATAGGCATAGCCGAATAGATGAAGTTTTTCAAATGGTCAGCGAGATTGAAGTAGGGAAACTGATTCTGAATCATTTTTCGAGCCGATACTCAAAAGAGATAATTATACAATCGATTCGGAGTATGTGTAAAGCATATCACATTCAAATCCCTGTGTTTGCCATTTATCCAGGAGAAATTCATCGGGATATATTGAACCAGCAGCCCGTGAATGCATAGCATATACTTACCCATCCTTCCGTTCGCTTGAACAGATTGGCGTGCCTCAAAGACAACCCCTAAAAACAATGTTTATAATTGAACTCACCTATAAAGTGGAACTTGAAAAAGTAGATGCTCACCTAGAAGCGCATGTTGCGTACTTAAAAAAACAGTATGCCAACCACACGTTTATCGCATCAGGTAGGAAAGTACCTAGGACAGGAGGCGTGATATTGAGTAAAGTGGAGAGCAAAGAGGTACTCCTCAAGGTTCTCGATGAAGATCCATTTAAGGTGCATGACCTTGCGGATTACAGAATTGTGGAGTTTGTACCGAGTATGACGAGTAGCGATTTTGAAAATTTGAAGGAGTAGAGGTGGAGGGGTTGATCCAGGGATGTCAGCGATCCGTCGCCTTTCGCGACGATTTAGCGTTGTTAGTTTGGAAACTAATAGATTTGGGTGCTGCGTAGCTGGATGGCTACGCAGAGCGGGGAGCAGGATACGCTTACGACACAGACTGTTTAATTTCCTTATCTTGTACATGATTGAGATAAATCTTAATTACGTACGTCATGGATAAGAAGAAATCAAGAAGAGAATTTATTGAGTTGAGAATCAAAGCGGTTGTGGCTTTGCCCCTGCTCTCTTCAAGATTGTGGGAAATGAACTTTTTCCCTTTATACATATACATTTGACAAGTAAAAAATATCTGAAAGGCTAGAAAAACTTAGATACATCAGCATCTCAGATCCAAGTAACATGAGACCGACTATAAGCAGAAAGTATGAATGTCATCATTGCAGGGAGTACAGGAATGGTTGGAAAGCTGATTCTGGAATCGTGTGTAGCATCCGAAAAGATTGAAACGGTCACAACATTGGTTCGAAAGCCTTCTCAACCAGGTGATAAGATCAAGGAAGTGGTGGTCAAGGACTTTGGGGATTATTCGGATCAAGAAACCCTATTCGAGGCAATGGACATTGGGTTCTTTTGCATTGGAGCCTATACAGGACAAGTCTCAGATGACTTATTCAAAAAGATTACGGTAGACTATGCCGTCGCCTTCGCGAAAGAGTTGAAGCGTCACAATCCCGACGCTACGCTGTGTATGTTGAGCGGAGCAGGCGCAGATCGAAGCGAGAAAAGCAGAACGGCGTTTGCTCGCTACAAAGGGATGGCAGAAAACCAGATTTCAGCATTGGGCTTGCAATTTTATACCTTCAGACCTGCCTATATATATCCTGTCACGCCTCGAAAAGAGCCCAACTTCATCTACAGCTTGTCGAGATCGCTTTATCCTCTGATCAAACTGATGGGGAAAAATGCCAGCATCCAGTCTACCGAATTGGCGGAGGCGATGGTTACAGTGGGCTTACAGGGAGCAGATAAAGAGATTCTGGAAAATAAGGATATCTTGTCGGTGATCGAGCATGCCTAGGAATCATTTTCCTTTCAAATAATACCCCTTCCCATGTTGATTCACGATCTGAATATCTGCTAATGGTGCTGTTTTTTTCCTCAATCGGGAGATATACATATCTAGGCTTCTTGCGGTTACTACTCCTTCTTTGATCCAGACCTCTTCTATAAAATGCTCCCTGGATACTAAGTTGCCTCCATGTTTGAAGAGAATGGCCAGAATCTGCGTTTCCTTCTCCGTCAATGAAATTTCATGAGCACCTTGGGTGACTTGGTTATACGCTAAGTCGAGTGTGATTCCATTCCATTGGATTACCTGCTCATTTTGGATCACAGGTTCCTTTTTTTGCCGAAATAGGAAGCCGAGAAAGACAAAGAACAGCGAGGCACTTGCTGTACTGATCGCAGGGATATTGGCATACAACAGTTGGATTCCTGGATCATCAAAAAAACTGAATTCGATCCTATAGTGGGATGCCGCAAGTACCCTGCCGAGACAGGGGATGTTCTGTTTTTCTAAGTGATCTATTTCAAAGCCATAGACCATCTCATCTGTATCTCCCTCATACACATTCACGATAGACTTCCTGGCGATTTCTGCATGCAAAAACTCCAGAGAAAGCCCCACCAATTTATCTGGATCGATTTCAATGGGTTGATCAAATGTTAAATTATACGTCTCTAGACCTACTTGCTGTACAGGAGGAACAGGTGTGCGGAAGTCGTTGTTGGATTTTAGCAACTCATCCCCAATAGATCGCACAGCCAAATGTGCTTGTTTCTCGTGCAGTTTTGAATTGGGTACTTGGACAATCACAATAGAGAGTACAATAAGTAGAGATGCAGCTATAAAGCATAAGTATTTGATATTCAGGTTTTTGAAAAATGTAAATAGACTTTTTACAAGCATGTTACATTCATTTTACATGTGTATTGAGGTGCTGTGAGACTTCATATGATAGATTCCATCCTCAATTGGTACAGAAAAATATGAGGAAAAAATTGTTAAAGTCAAACGACACATTGCCTGTAGGATTAGACATCGTGAGAATGATCAGTGGGGGCATTATCTTTTCCTATGGATTAGAGATCTTCGATGCTGAGCAGATCAGTGGCTATGTAGAATGGTTGACAGATGTAGGGATGCCTTTTCCTGAGGTGATGGCCTATGTAGGAAAGTTGGCAGAACTGATCGGTGGATTTTGTCTGGCCATAGGGCTTTGGACTAGGTTGAGTACCATCCCATTGATGCTGACCATGTGTGTGATCAATTTTACCATGCTGGATGGTGACATCAGGACGGGGCCGTTTTACTTGTTGCTTATTTTCGCCTCATTCTTGTTTGCAGGAAGTGGCAGAATCAGCTTGGATTTTCTGATAGACAAAAGAAGAGCTGGGGCGTAAGCCCTGGGCTGCCGCTATATTCCATAGGTTTCGGCCGAGCTTAGACCATGTTTGAAACCTCAAATCTGCGAAAAGTTTGCGCTTTCAGAACCTGAACTTCATCTATTTTGTGAGAACCTAAAATCTCTGCTTTTTAGCTAGATTTTCATTGTTCCAAACATGGTCTTAATATCTTTGATGAACTACACACAATCCAATAATAATGAGAATCATTTTCATTATCCTCTTATGGATCACCCTCGGAGGATGCAACCAAAATCAACAGAAAGAAAGCCAAAGCACCGAAACAGATGAACGATGGTTTTTCTGGACAGTAGATTGGCATCCTCAGAAGGACCAGTTTGTGGCAGGCGGTTCCAATGATACCTTTTTTAAGCTATTCACTTCTTCTGATTTTCAGCTAATCAAAACCTATCCCTACAAAGGAACCATCACCCAAACGAAATGGCATCCTACCCAAAATAAATTGGCTATCTCCGTCCAAGATGGGAAGTCGCAGTCTATCATTCTTGATCTCGATACTGACCAACAGATCAGACTGGATAGTGTCAGTCTAGAAGGGGCAAGAGCCTTGGGATGGAATCATACGGGAGAGTTGCTGGCTGTCGGAGACTACGAAGGGATGTTCACCATCTACGACAAGGCAGGGAACTTTTTAAGGCGCACAAGCACAGGCCAGAAGTCCATCATCTACTTGGACTGGCATCCCAATGAAAATCTCATCGTCGCTGTAGGGGAGAAAATCACCCTGTATGATTATGAGTCGGATAGTCTGAAGCATATAGAGGATAGAGAGGAAGAGGTGCTCATGCTCTGTGTGGACTGGCATCCTAGCGGAAATTTTTTTGTAACAGGCGACTACGGAGACTTCGAATATCACTATCCTCCCTTACTTCAGTACTGGACGTACGATGGACAAAGAACCCGATCAATTGAAGAAAGTAAGGCAGAATATAGGAATATCAAGTGGTCGACCGATGGGAAACTACTGGCAACGACGAGTGACAAGATGAGACTTTGGAACACAGAAGGGGAGCTAGTTGCCGAAGATAGTACGCAACATCTGCTGTGGGGGTTAGATTGGCAGGCAGATGGCAGCAAGCTCATCGCTACAGATACCCAAAGGAAAATCATATGTTGGGACCGAAATCTGAAACGGTTGATGGAGCAGCAGTTTTAAGAAACAGGCTGGTCTTCCTAAGATTTGCTACAGATACTCACAACATCAGACTTAGCAAGCGAACATATGAAAGAGGTGAAAGGTACAGTAGGATACGCTCAGGTCATTTCATCGTTTGTGGAGGCTACTCAAGCCATTCCATTTGATATATTACATCAAGATTTCTTGAAATTCATTCCTACGTCCACGAGCTTAATCCTAGATATTGGAGCTGGAATCGGAAGAGATGCCTTTGAGTTAAGTCAGAGAGGCCATACAGTCTGGGCTGTTGAGCCGCTAGAAGAATTTAGAACTGTAGGAAATGAGCTATATCAGTCGGCAAATCTGATTTGGAGGAATGATGCATTGCCTGAATTGATGCAGTTGACTGCCTGTGAAAATCAGGTGGATTTTGTCCTGTGTTCTGGCGTATGGCATCACCTCAACGAAAAGGAACAGGAATTCTCGATGAAAAGGGTCTCTCAACTGTTAAAACTTGGTGGCTTATTCGCGTTATCCTTGAGAAATGGTCCAGCAGGCTCAGGAACCCATATTTTTCCCATTGATTTTGTAAAAACCAAAAAGAATGCAGAAGTAAATGGGTTAGAAATTGTTTTCAATACAGATAATCAATCAAGCCTCATGAAGAAGAAAAAGAAGGTGAAATGGGCAAGGCTTGTACTCAAAAAGAAAGATGATTTTTCCACCAAAAAATAGTTTATTCCCATAGCAGAAGATGAAATGATGTGCGTGAAAAGATCTTGAGCGTTTACCTATCCTTAAGAAAAATAACAATGGGAAATTCAGAAACGAAAGAGAATCCAGCCTTTTTGGAATATGTGTATCAGCTGACGGAGGGGACGAATTTGACAGAGGCGCTGGAACTGAGTTTGAAACAAATCGATGAAATGGACATCGCCCAGTTCAACAGGATCGGTTTGAAGACTTATGCAGAAGGAAAGTGGACCCTTCATAAGATATTGCAACACCTCATTGACTGGGAAAGAATTTGGTGTTTCAGAGCCATTCTTTTTGCGCGTGGAGAGGGAACCATCCCCGATGCGCATGATCAAGAAATCATGGGGAAAAACTCCAATGCAGACGAGCTTTCGATCGAGCAATTGGTAAACGAGCTTCGCGTGGTACGCCAGTCAACCATTATGATGTTTGAGTCTTTCAATAAGCAAATACTGGAAATAAACTGTAGATTCTTCGAATACCAAATGCCCCTTTACTCCATTGGACTCACGATTGCTGCACATCAGATTCATCATCTCAATGTCATCCAGGAAAGGTATATACCTTTAGATCAGTAGATAATTTGTATATGCTGTGGTTGATCATGCCATCTCTCATCTATTTTAGCGATTTACACAGATTATCCTAGTAAAAAGCTGTGTATTTTATACCAGTGGTGAGTCATAGGGTGATACATGAGGCATCCCAACTGTCGCTAGGCT
>JBCBFT010000192.1:0-6369 GCA_038527485.1 Bacteroidota bacterium | reverse complement strand
AATTCAGACTATCTACCATCTCACCCATATTCAGGCTCGAACCTTTGGTTTATCTTCCTTGTATGTTTTATTGAACATTGAAAACTAAGACAGCTCAGTGAAGGTATCTAGGAAAGGCAAATACTACGGATCAAAAGACATAGAACGTCCCATCAACGAGATCCTACTTTCGCAGTACGATTATTCAATTGAAACTACGCCCTGGCATTATCATGAAAATCCATATTTCATGTACGTGCTGCATGGCAACATGATCGACAACAACAAAAAGGTAAAATCTTTGCTTCCTGCTGGAAGTTTGATGTTCAACAACTGGCAGGAGCAGCACTATGGAGTCAGGCATTCAGCTGAAGCTGCGGGTTTTCACCTGGAGTTTGAACGGTCCTGGTTTGACAGACATGGGATTGACCTCCAAATTTTGGAAGGGAGTCAAAAAATTGATGATCCGAACATTCACTTGCTCATTACCAAAGTCTACTACGAGTTCTTACTTTCAGATACGCACTGCGAGGTTTCTACGGACCTACTATTGGTACAAATATGTGATGCACTGAGTATCCATAAGCATAGAGACTCCAAGGGTATACCTAAATGGGTGGCGCATTTGAAAGAGATTCTGCATAACGATTGCACGCATATTTCGCTACAAAACCTGTCACAAGAACTAGGTGTCCATCCTGTTCATATTTCCAGAGCCGTTCCCAAGTATTTTTCTGCCAGTTTGGGAGAATATATACGAAAAATCAAGCTGAATAAGGCGTTGAGATTGATTTTAGACTCCAATAAGTCTTTAGTAGAAATTGCCTATCATTCAGGCTTCTCAGATCAGAGTAATTTCAATCATGTATTTAAAAGCTACTATAAGGTCAGCCCAGGATACTTCAGGAAGTATGTGAGAAAAAGGATGGGATGTTAATCTCACACAATTTTAGCACTTAGAATATCTCCATCTTCATATAGAGAAATTTGAATGAATAATGTCTATTCACTTTATTTTATCTAGACTCTATTATATGAAGATGATTCATTATTTGTGGGGAATCCTGCTGATCGTCGCAGTGTCTAGCTGTGCATCAAGCCCTACACAGAAAGAAAGCATTCCCATATTAGAAGCTTTACGAGATTCGATTGAGCAGGATGTGTACAAGAAAATCCAAGCGGTTGTTGTCTATCAGGAAGGAAAAGTTTTAGTGGAAGAGTATTACAATGGAATGACGAAGGATGGCATTCACGACGCACGTTCGGTAGGGAAATCCATTACCTCTGCTTTGTTGGGGATCGCCATTGACGAAGGCCATATCGAATCATTAGATTTACCGCTCTCAGATTTTTTCAACCTGGAGGACTATGAAAACTATTCGGATCAAAAGGCCCAGATCACACTGAGAGATCTTGTGACGATGTCCAGCAATTTTGATGGGAATGACGATGATCCTACGAGTCCAGGTAATGAAGAAAATATGTATGATAAGCCCAATTGGGTCCAATGGGCCTTAAACCTTCCTTTGGATTCTACTCGAAAATTAGGAGAAAGCTGGGCATATTTTACGGCTGGGACCATTCTTATCGGAGATATTCTCAATAGAGCTGTCCCTAATGGACTGGAGCAATATTCAAAAGAGAAGCTTTTTGATCCGCTAGGCAATCAAAATTATTCTTGGTCATTCACCCCTCAAGGGGTTCCCAGCACTGCAGGCAACTTCAGAACGACAGCTTTAGGCTTTGCTGATTTTGGGCAGATGTACCTAAATAGAGGAAGCTGGAAAGGCCAAAGAATCATCTCTAAACAATGGATCAAGGAAAGTCTGACGCCTCATATTAAGACCTCTTATGACCCTAGATCCTACGGATATTTCTGGTGGACCAAAGACTTACCCTTTGATGATGCTACCTATCACATGGCCTACTGCTCTGGGAATGGCGGCAATAAGATATACCTCATCAAGGAACTAGATGCTGTGATAGTGATTTTGGCTAGCGCCTATGGCACCAACTATATGCATCGGCAAGCTCGTGAAATTACCCAACAGTTTTTACTTCCCATCATTCGAAATACCGCCTCATAATCTGTAGGGAACATATACGTTCATCCTATATTTTTTCTCTTTTCACATCAAACCATTTGTACAAAATGATCCCTTTGAGAAATTTAATGTTGGTTTTTAGCCTCTCTATTTTGGCGTCCAGCACGGGCTACACGCAATCAACCGCTCCTGTCTACACCATATTGCAAGGAAAATTTCCTACAGATATCGAGGAGTCCACATACCACGATGGGAAAGGTTGGAAAGACCTTTCGCTCGCAGAAGACGGTACCTTTCTCGATACCCTCAACATCTCCAACCCGCAGTATGTCCACCTCTCGCTCGACGGCTATGACACAAGAATCTATCTCACTTCTGGTGACGAGGTCCGTGTGTACATTGATTCTGCTATATCCTTTGAAGGAAGCCATGCAGAGATCAACCATTTTCTCTACCAAGAGCATCTTGAGGATGAGGCTAGGGGGGAGTTTGAGTTCAAAAACCATGAAATGGTCTTCAAGAAGAAGGAGGTGGCGTACGTTCAATATCGGGATTCCATTCGGACAGAAAAGCTTAGCAAGCTTACAAAGCTACCTGTGGGGACAGAAGCTTTCCAGGACTTTCACCAGCAGGATATTGAGTATGAATATCAGTACGATGTGGCCCGATACCCTAAATACTACAGCTATTATTTCAATGACTATGAGCCAACAGAGATCATCACTTCTTTCTATCAGAATGTCTCTGTGGACAATGAAGTACATGCCCAAAACTACTTAGATTATCGGTCCTTGGTAGGCCTGATCCTTGACAAACGGATTAAAGAACTAGAAGACACAACCTTAAGTCCTTTGGGTGCTGACCTTTACGTATTGAAAGAGATTCAAAGCCCTACGTTGCTACATGGTCGTTTAAAAAAGGCCCTGTATAACTTTACAGTCAATGATGAAGACATGGAAGGGACACGCGATCGTCTGCTCGCGGTGGCTAAGCTCGACAAAACCAAGGACCTGATCCAAGAGCATTACGAGGTAATCAGTCAGCTCAAACCTGGAAATGCTGCGCCGAGCTTCGATTTTGAGAACTATGCAGGAGGAAAGACTACACTAGCGGATCTCAAAGGTAAGTATCTCTACATCGACGTCTGGGCTACATGGTGTAATCCTTGCCTCAAAGAACTTCCCTATTTGGAAAAAATAGAAGAAGAATTTCAGGATGCGAACATAGAGTTTGTCTCCATCAGCCTAGATGATCTTTGGTCCCAGAAAACATGGCGAAATATGATCAAAGATAGACAGATGGGCGGCGTGCAACTTCTCGCTGATAATGGATGGGGAAGCGACTTTGTGAAGCAGTATGGTCTCAGGGGCATCCCTCATTTCATCCTTCTAGACGATCAGGGAAACATCGTCTCTGCCAATGTAGAACGCCCAAGCGATCCCAAGTTAAAGAAGCGTCTACAGGCTTTGAAGCTGTAGTAAGTAGTGCTCAATAAAACATAATGCCCACTTAGACTATCACGCCTAAGTGGGCATTATGTTGAATGATGAAAGCCGATCTAAGCGCTAGTCAATCAAAGTCACAGTCCCATATCGGGAAGGTTTTTGTCGATCTTCATACTTCATACCTTGCCATTCTCTTCCATCTTGGAAGGTCGCTTTTTTCACTACCCACAGGTACGCATCAGGATTCATCAATTCTCCATTTTTTGTTCCATCCCACCACTCAGATGGACGCCCATCCACTAGAGCCGAGGATTCCCAAATCAATTCTCCAAGCGGATCGTACACTTCAATCTCGAATTCAGCTAACCCTACACCTATAGGCATAAAGATATTATGGAAGGGATCGTTTCTTCTTGGAATAAAGGCATTGGGAATGAAGAGATCTCCAAATCCTTCGGGACTCACGGTCGAACGGGCAGTATCTGGACATTCAAATTCATTTTTGACGATCAGCGTTACGGTATATTCTCCGTTCTGATCATAAGTATGCACTGGATTCTGAAGTGTGGATGTGTTATCAGGAGAAGAGGGCTCTCCAAAGTTCCATGAATAAGTCAAGCCTGAGTCTGGGATAGAAAGATCCGTAAAGATCACAGCCCCTGTATTCACCCCCATATTCGTTGTGTCGGCAGCCAAGAACCCTGCGGTTGGGGTAGGATAGACAGTGACTGCACCATCTCCTGTTAGTTGGTCAAAACATACACCTTGATAACCGACAGTCAGTGTTACATCATAAGTGCCTGATTCTGTGTAGGTATACGATGGATTAGGTCCAGTAGCAGTGTCTCCATTTCCAAACTCCCATAACCAAGAGGTTACATCGTCATTGTTCAGGGAACTGAAGCGTACAGTCAGATCTTCACATCCCGCAACTACATCTCCAAACAATGCCTGGGGCTGTGGGAAGACCTCTACAGTATCTCGAATTGTATCTGTGCAACCAAAAGGATGGAATGTAACCAGTGTGATTATATATTGCCCAATCCCCGAATAGGTAGTTCTTGGATTCGTCTCTGTAGACGTTTGTCCGTTGCCAAAGTCCCATTCGTAGGCAATTGCATCCGTCGATTGATTCACAAAATTGACGTTCAGGGGGCCACCACAAGAATCGCCAGAAATAGCCATCTCAAAATCTGCTATTGTACCTGAGGCTGCGTCTATCATGACCTCCGTCGTATCGAAACAGAAGTTCTCATATCCCACGATCAGACGTGCTGTGTACATATCAGGCGTTTGATAGATATGTGTAAAGGAGCTTCCAATAGATATAGGGGGCTGGTTATCAGAAATATCTATATCTAAGAAAGCAGAGGTCGCATCGGTGGAGGTATTCAGGAAGGTAACCTCAAGAGGCGCACAACCAGAAGCAGGGCTGACCTCAAGGGCCGCTACAGGATCTGGTAAGACATAAAGTGTATCCGCAGCCGCTGCTGTACAGCCATTAGAATCTGTCACTATGAGCGTGATGGGATACTCACCTGTATTGGCCAATGTGATTAAAGGTTCATTCGCAGAGGAAGTCGCAGGATTTCCGTTGAGAATGGTCCAGCTGTAATTTGCAGGTTGTGTAGAGTTGTTCTCAAGATTGAGTACGTTGGACGCACCACACAAGCTGTCTCCATCCAGTAATGTGAAACCCGCTATGGGAGATGGATGAACCGTAATGGCCAAGGTATCACATCCTGTACAAAGTCCATCATTGAAACAATAAACTACCTCGTAGGTCCCTGCACCTACTAGATTAGGACAGAAGATGCCTGTGATAGAGTCTGTGATCCCAAACCCTCCCCAGAAACCCCCACTTGGCGTACCTGCAGCAAGACTTACGCAACCATCTGCTAAACAGATCTCTATGTCAGATCCCGCATCGACTACGGGCAGTGCCTGTACATTGATAATAGCCGTATCAGATGAAGCGCCACATACATTTTCTGCTTGAATAATGGGCGTGAAAGTACCCAGCGTATCAAATGTAACTAGTTGGACTGAGAGTAGTGGGTTCACTAAGATATCACCTAAGCCATTGAAGAAAGTAACGGAATCAATCGCATTAGTAGATACAATGTTCCAGGCTATCAATACATCTTCCCCAGTACAAATGGTCGTATCCAAGGGGTTGAGCGTAGTAGTAGGCACGTCCCTCCCTACGAGATCAAAGCAGACAGTGTCAATGTCACATGCATTGTAGAGGATGGCGCATACTTCATAATCACGTGGTATTTCAAATCTGATTTCAGGAGAGAATGAAGCTGCTGAAGTCCCACCCACAAAACTGTAGTCATTAGGATCACCGTTGACGCTCCACCTAATAGAGTCGATCTGACCCTCCAAGACCGAGCTATTATTGGTGAAGGGTACAGCAAAAGGCACGCATCCAGCCGTGGTATCAGGTGTGATATCGGTTGTGATGGTATCATTGACAGTGATATTGGCTCTAGCTGTATCCACGCCACAGACGTTCGAATCTGCTACGAATATCTCATAAGTCCCAGGTGTGGGATAGCAGACGGTGACTGAGTCATTGGGATTGGATGTGAAAAGCACACCATCGAAGAATGCGACATTGATCCCTGCATTGGTATTGTTGAGTGTCCAGACATAGTCGACGCAGCCTGTGACACAGATTGTGTCGATAGTAGGCTGCAAGCTGATGCTAGGGCCGCCGCTTGCATTGACAATCTCACAGAGGGTGACGGTATCACAATCTCCGAATAGGGTCACACAGACGTCGTAGTTTCCAGGATTGAGGAATTGGAAGCTAGGTTGGGCTGTATTGACATTGCTGATGGTCCATGCACTGCTGCTTACCTGCCCGTCGATGGTCCAGAGATACGTCAGCG
>JBCBFT010000191.1:0-6715 GCA_038527485.1 Bacteroidota bacterium | reverse complement strand
ACAGTCTCGACCATTGTGCGTATTCTGGAAGAGAAAGGCTACGCAGGGCATGAGGCGCAGGGTCGTAGCCATCGCTATCATCCCTTAATTACCAAGGGAAAATATCAACAAAAATTGGTACGCAACGTACTAGACAATGTATTCTCAGGCTCACTTACAGGAATGGTTTCCTCCTTGATCAACCAGGAGCAAGTTTCTTCTGATGAGATAGATGCCTTGAAAAAATTGATAGAGGATAGCGACGAAAAATGATCACTTACCTCATTACGACTACTCTACTCTCTTGGATCGGATGGCTGCTTTACATAGCATTTGTCCGGAACAAAGCCACTTTATATCAACAAAAACTGTTTATTTATGCCGTATTGGTTCTGAGCTTGACAGTACCCCTTGTCATGGCGAGAGGACCACTCTTTCATCCCCACCCTGAGGTCAAACCCATGGGTTGGGCCAATTCCATCAATCCGATTGCCCTTCAGAGTTATTGTAAATGTGAAAGTCCTGATTATACGCACCGCATACACTATCGCGCCAATGCTGCCTATCAGTTTCTATTTACCTACAAAGAAATACTGCTTTGGACCGTGCTGTTGGCCATTGGAGGTGTCTTGATTCACTTCGGTCTACAGCTACAGTATCTCCGCAAGCTCATCAAAAACGCTTCTAAAGAAATCCGCAGCCTAGATGGGCAATCATTCTACCTCCTTTTTCCTCAAAAAGAACATGCGGTAGGCGCCTTTGGCTTTCGCCACAAATACATCATTTGGCAAGAGGGACTCAGCGAACTGACACTGCAGGAACAGGAAGCAATCTTCCGACATGAACTTTCTCACCTCCGTCAATACAACACCTTTGAGAAGTTTGTCCTCCGCATCATCCAATGCCTATGGATTCTGAATCCTGCGTTCTATCTGTTTAGAAAGGAGCTACACCTGCTGAGCGAATGCATGGCAGATCAAGCAAGCTTGCAGCAGCTTTCTCCTAAGGCCTACGCCCAACTGCTTATCAAGGTACAAGAGGGCCTACTTGCGCCCCTGGCTACTTATCTAAAGGGAAGCGTCCTCAGTGTTCGTATCCATCGACTCATTCAACCCCAGCGTCCTTCTCGTCTGGCATTTCCGGTTGCCTCTGTTCTCTTACTTTTTGCTCAGCTTTTCCTCGTCCAACCTGTCGTCAGCAATGTTTCTCAGACCTTGGACGAGTTCCAAACGATGGAAAAAATCTATCATCAAACCCCAGATTCTGAAGAGGCTATCTATTGCACAGATTGTGAAACGGTATGTACACCTGATGTAGATTATTAGCCCCTAACGTTTCATTTTTCATTCTACCCCTATTCATCCTACTTAGACTTCTACTAATATCTATACCATGAGACAACTATTCGTTTGGAGTATGCTCTTTATGATGATCGGGACGAGCTATGCCCAAAAGAAGACCTATCACAATGATTTTACAGTCAGCACCCCATACCGCCCCATCAAAAAGAAGGACGCACGTTTCTACCGAACAGTCCAGCCCCAAGCAGAAGGCCTGTTTGTCCAGCAGTACTACAAGAGTACAGGAAAACTCGCCATGGAAGGAAATACAATGGCTCAAACTCCTGATCAGGAAAACCCTATGCCTCGTCGAGATCAAATCAAACACGGGACATGGACATACTACCATCCCAATGGCATAAAAGCCCTTACAATCACTTACCAAGAAGGGGAACCCATCGATACAGCCTATCAATGGCATTCTAATGGGCTTAAGGATCGGATAGGCGTCTTTGGCCCCATGAAACCCTTCGTCTACCAACCCGATTTCCAACTCTTACAAGCCTGGGACAGAAGCGGTCATCCCCTTGTGCAAGAAGGAATGGGAGAAATCACCTGGGCCAACAGCATGTATCCCAATCCAGAAAGTTTACTGGACCCATGGCCTACTTGGACGGGTAAAATAGCAAAAGGAAAAAATGCAGGCGCATGGAAAAAAATGGGTTCAACGACTCATATATTAGCAGAAATGAATTATAAGGAGGGGAAACTAGATGGGCCTTACAAAGGATATCGTCCTGACGGTTCTCTTTTTTCGCAAGGTCAGTACAAAGAAGACCAGCTAGAAGGATATTGGGAGTATCTGGGATATGATGGCGTACCTTACCATGTCGATACATTCGAAGTAGAAGAACCAAAGAATGGTTCGTTCGTCATCGAAACAGAGGTCGAACCTTCACCGCTCAATATGCTTGAAGTAGTAAATACTATCGGATATCCTGAATTTGCCCGAGATAAAAATATTCAAGGTCAGGTCATCGTAAGGATACTTGTAAACGAAAAGGGAAGCCCCAGCCGAATCCATGTAGTAGAGGATGTACATCCTGTACTCATCACACAGATACTCCCACATCTCCCATCGCTCAGATTTAGCCCCGCCAGCATCAATGGAGAACCTATACCGTTCTGGGTAAATATTCCATTCAGTTTCAAAATGTTTGATTGATCCGCAAATGAGTGACTGTTCATCCATAATTCCTTTCAGCAAAACCTAAACATTCAATCTTTTAACTATGAAACGACTTTTAGTATGTGGGATTCTAGGAATGCTTCTTTTTCCTTTAATCGCCCAGGAAACCTATCACGACGATTTTTCCATTATTCCTTTCTATAATCCTGGAAAGAAGCGTGCGAAGTACTACCGCCTAACTGAGCCGCAGGGAGAAGGAACCTCTGTCAAGCAGTACTATAAGTCCAATAAGCAATTGGCAGGTGAAGGTATTACGGTACCGTCGATCGGTCTTGAAGGCCAAGATGTGCAAGTCAAACATGGTGAATGGAAGTATTTTCATGAAAACGGAAATACCGCTTTTATCATTTCCTATGAAAAAGGGGAACCGATCGATACGGCACGTCAATGGCATGCTGATGGAAAATTGGCCTTGGTGGGAATCTTTGAGGAGGGTTTGCCCTTTGAACCTTCTTTTAAATTTTTCGATGCATGGGATGAAAAAGGTCAACCACTGATCATAAATGGAGAAGGTGAGATCACCATGAAAGGACATATATATCCAGATCCCAATTACCTGTTTAAAGATTATCCTGTGCTTTCAGGTAAAATAGCAGATGGGAGAGCAGAAGGTGTATGGACATTTGTCATTGAAAATGATATAATAAATGCTGAATCAGAGTACGTAAAGGGAAAATACGACGGCGTCCAAAAAATCTATCGTGAAGACGGATCCTTGAGTCAAAAAGGGCATTATGAAAAAGGTTATAGTGTAGGTATATGGGAATGTCTAAACTATGATGGCTCAGTCTATTTTAGCCAAGACTTTGGGAAGCTGTCGGACAGAGAGCCTGATCTGCCCAGAATGGAGGCTTACACTCTTTATGATGAAAAGCCAGAGCCTCTAAACTTGAATAAAGTCAGAAAGGCTATCAGGTATCCCTACATCGCGCGAAAGAAGCGCATCGAGGGGGTAGTCATTATTGCCATACTCGTCGATAGAGACGGAAACCCTGTAAATGCACGCGTCATTAGGGAGGCACATCCCGTCTTGGCAAAAGCAGTCACAGAGCAGATCTTTTCTCTAAGATTTGATCCCGCAGAGAGAGGAGGAGAACCCATTGGAGCTTGGACATCGATACCTTTCTATCTAGGCATGGAATAGATAACAGACGTTATAAGTTTAGGGAGTAGCTAGCGAGTCTGGCTGTTCCTCTTTTACTCGAAATTGATGTTAATGGAGATGACTTGAGAGCTCAGGCGAGAAATGGCTTCGGCAAAAGTCGTATTACGGGGTACATACACATTCTGAAGCCCTAGCTTGTAGAGGATCTCGGGAGAAAGTTTGATCCGATCACCATAGAGATTGACACCAAAACCGAAGGTCAAACCTGTATTGGTCGTAGTGATTTTGAGCAGGCGCTCATCATTTTCTACACGGGCATTGGAGATCAAGTTAACACCGACAAAACCACCCGCCAGCACATACACACGTGTCCGCTTGTAGTAGCCCGTCTTGAACTGAAACATGAAAGGAAGATCCACATAAGCCGCTTCTACCTTACGCGGCTCAATGTAGCTCACATCTCCATTGTTCACAAAGAGGCTAAAATCACGCTGCTCTAATGAGATGGTAGGAATCATACGGAAGGCAAGTTGCTTGCCCAGATTGAAATTGGTGATCATCCCTAAGTTGATGCCTGGCCGTGGCGTCAATTGCATGCTTCTAAGGGTATCCCCATTGCGGGGTTCTACCACATTGATTTGCTGTTTAAGGTTATAATCTGTGTAGGTCAATCCCATCAAAAAACCTAAAGAAAAGCCTTTTTGATCATGTGGATGACCGTTGAGATAGTTTTGGCTTAGGGAAACGTTCCAGCAAATAATGCTCAATAGTGCGAAGAAAAACGCTTTTTTCATCCGAATATCGTTCTTTAACTATTACAGTTGCGTAATGTAAAGCTGCTCTATAGTAGTTTTCTGTTGATGGTGAAAATGAAACAGTACGCTAATAAGATCACGAAGGAAGCATATTAAACTGAAAATACGGAATGTATTTTGGACTTAACTTAACGAATAGCCCGATTTTTTTCCTTTTTGATCGTAAATAGCCAAGCGTCTTTCTACATAACGAAAATAAATGGTCTAGGACCTCCTATAAAACCATAAACTTTCATTTTTCCCTACTTCCTCATAAAGATAATCAAGAATACTCCTATAAGAAGTCTCTTTAAGCTATATGAATAGGTGGTAAAATAACTATTTCATCAGCGTTTGAGAAGATGACTACGGATACTCATCACTTTAGAAAAAAGTATGTATCCTGTTAGGACCTGATGGGTATAAACCCATTCTGATCGTACCTTCTACTGCCTTATCTTTCTGAAAATCAGGTTTATAACCAGCAGACCCAATCTTATTTCTCCATAATATACATGGAGCAAATACCAAAGGTGAGCGGTTTATAGATCGCTTTGGAGTAGCCCACCTCCTGGCAGATTTGCACAAATTCATCTCCATTGGGAAAGGCTCGGACAGATTGGGGAAGGTAGTCATAAGCCGCTTGATCACCTGAGATCATTTTCCCGATGAGGGGCGTCAAAACAGAGAAATGAAATTGGAATAGCTGCTTAAGCGGAAAGGCCGTGGGGAAAGAAGGCTCCAGAACGATGGCAGCTTTTCCTGGCTTGAGTACACGGAGCATTTCACCTAGGCCTTTGCGTAGGTTCTCGAAGTTACGCACACCAAAGCCTACGGTGATGCCATCGATCGAGTTGGTCTCCAAATCCAGCCCTTCGGAATCACCGATCCGCATGTCGACGATATGAGAAAGCCCTCTTTTCTTCATTTTCTCCTTTCCCAGATCTAGCATACCAGGAGAAATATCCACTCCAATTACTTGATCAGGATGAAGGGCCGTAGCGGCTACAGCAAAGTCGCCTGTCCCTGTCGCTAAATCTAGAATCACTTTGGGATTGTACGCTCCCAGCCGTTTGATGGCGTACTTTCGCCAAGATTGGTCTATCCCTAGAGACAGCGCGCGATTCAAAAGATCATACTTCGGAGCGATGTTGTCAAACATTTCCGTTACCTGCGCCTTCTTGGAGGCATCTTGATCGTCGTATGGTCTTACCTGCTCAGCCAATATGCTATGTTTTTAGGATCGAAAAAAAAGTGTGATGTTTGCAGTTCACAACAAAGTTACGCATAAAAAGGTTCTTAGCCCTCGTTCAAATTCGAGATTCGTATGGAAATTACACAGGCAGAATTTATCAAAAGTAGTCAGAACGTCACACAGGTGCCTGGTCCAGATCGACCAGAGTATGCTTTTACAGGGAGATCCAATGTAGGGAAGTCCTCCTTGATCAACTACCTATGTAATCGACGCAATCTCGCGCTGACCAGTGGAACCCCAGGTAAGACCCAGTTGATCAACCACTTTCTCATAAATAAAGATTGGTATCTAGTGGATCTTCCAGGATACGGTTACGCCAAAGTATCCAAAACCCAGCGGAGTCAATTTCAAGAAATGATGGGGGATTATCTCCTCAATCGCCCCAACTTGATGAATACCTTTGTCTTGGTAGACAGCAGGATTCCCCCTCAAGAGATCGACTTACAGTTCATGGAATTTTTAGGAGTCCACAGCCTGCCCTTTTCTATTGTCTTCACTAAGACAGATAAACCTAAGCCCGCCGTTTTTGAGAAGAATCAGGCACTTTACAAGGAAAAACTGTATGAAACGTGGGAAGAGCTCCCTCCAATGTTTTATACGACCTCTACCAAAAAGAAAGGCAAAGAAGATATACTAGACTATATCGATAGGTGGAATGTGCACTTCTAAATGAGAGGAGGGATAATAACAGGACAGAGGCCAGATTGTCCTCCCTTCAGTTTGTAACAGATCAAAAATAAGAAACAGCAAGTATCAAACATACCTGCTGTTTCTTGTTATATGGATACAAAACGCTTTTGATCTTAGCTTATCTCACCAATGTAATCGTCCCCTTCTCTGTGACCTGTTGCCCACCTTCTGCCTCATAAGTCAGGACATACACGTAGACGCCCATAGGTGCAGCCCGTCCGCCAGGTAATACCCCGTCCCAAGCTTCACCGATCGACATGCTCTCAAAGGCGACTCCGCCAAAGCGATCAAAAATCAAAAACCTATAATCTAGTGGAGAGATACCTTTTACTTGCAAAAAGTCATTTTCATCGTCTCCATTAG
>JBCBFT010000190.1:0-6742 GCA_038527485.1 Bacteroidota bacterium | reverse complement strand
AGGTAGACATAGCACTTTTTCCCACAAGATCACAAAATCCCAACCAATATAACAGATGGAACCGCTGGACGCTTACGAATGTACCTGTTGGAGGTAAGGGAACAGCGGGGAGTATACAGGAGAATGATTCAAGTGAATCCGTAAAATACCGTAGCCACTTGCCGCAGCAAGTGCCTCTCCTCCCTTGCCTTGGCAAGGATGATCAATACTCAAATGAACCTATCGTATCACGACACTTTCACCCTAGGATCTAGCAACGCATAAAGAAAATCCGTCACGATGTTCACCACAACAAAAACCAGCCCAATGAAAAGGGCACATCCGATGATGATGGGAAAATCATTTTGATTGAGGGCGTCTATGGTGAGCTTACCGATGCCCTGCCAGTTGAAGATATACTCAATGAAGAAGGCACCTGCCAGCAGGGAGGCGAGCCAGGAGGTCAATGAGGTAATCACGGGATTGAGTGCATTGCGCAGGGCGTGTTGGGTGACCACCTTGAAGCGTGAGAGTCCCTTGGCTTTGGCGGTTTGGACGTAGCCAGAGCTAAGGGATTCTAGCATGGCGCTGCGCGTAAGCTGGATGATGACCGCCAGTGGTCGGATGCCGAGGGCCAGTGCGGGTAGCATGAGGTTGCCCCAAACGATACGTCTTCCCTCTCCAAAGATTTCGGGTTCGAAGATGAAGCCTGTCACAGATAAGCCCGTCCAGCTTTGTCCTTTCACCGCAAAAATCCACGCAACCAAGACTCCTACAAAGAAAGAAGGAGCCGAAATCCCCAGCACAGAAAGCGAAAGAATCGTCTGGCCACGCCAACTGTCTTGATCGATCGCGGCAATGACACCGAGGAAGATTCCCAAGAGCGCCGCAAAAGTAATCGCTGTCCCTGCCAGAATGAGCGTACCTTCGATGCGTTGGCCAATGAGTTTGGCTACGGGCGTGTTGCTCTGATAAGAGCGACCCAAGTTGGGCGCTTTGAGCCCGTAGATGTAGTTGTCGGAAGAAAAAATGCCTAAGTGTGGGACTTCTTTTTGATCAGCCATCGGCACACCTCCGATGGGAAGCAACTGGTGAATGTACGTGCCATATTGTACCCAGATGGATTGATCTAATCCATACTTTGCTCGAATGGCGGCCTTGGTATCAGCGTCTACATTGTCTTCTACCAGATAATCTACAGGATCTCCAAAGGTATAGAAAATCAAAAACAGAATCGAGACAATTCCCCATAGTACGAGGATGCCTTGAATGATTCGTTTGAGAAGGGGAAGAAGCATAAAACAGACGCTTAGAATACAGATCGTCCTTATCAGGACTTTCAGAGATCAGACGAATATAGCGACAAAGTCTGAAATCTCATGTCTTGCCTCTCGGCTCTCGCTTCTCAATACTGGAATTCCTTCACCGTCTCAATAAACGCAATCACGCTTTCTCTTGGAAGGTCGGGATAGATGCCGTGGCCTAGGTTGGCGATATGGCGTCCTTGTGGGAATTGCTGGAGCATCTTGCGGGCGGCAGTACGGACCTGCTCAGGATCAGCGTAGAGCTGGCAGGGGTCCATGTTGCCTTGAAGGGCTTTTTCGGTGATGATGCCTTTGGCCATGTCTACAGGCATGTGCCAGTCGAGTCCGATAACGTTGTAGTCAAGGGTGTTGAGATCTGCGAGGGCAAAGAAAGCATCTTTGGCGAAGACGGTCTTCGGAACTTCTTGAATGGCCTCGCCAATGGCTTTGAGATAAGGAATGGCAAAGGTACGATACATATGCTCGTCCAGTACGCCCGCCCATGAGTCAAATAGTTGTACGATATGCACGCCTGCGGCAATCTGCTGCTTGAGGTATATGATGGTGGCTTCTGTGATCTTTTCCAGAAGTTGGTGAGAAAGGGCAGGTTCTGTGTAGAGGAACTTCTTGGCTTTGGAGAAAGTCTTGGAGCCTTGACCTTCGATCATGTAGCAGAAGATCGTCCAGGGCGCACCTGCAAATCCAATCAGCGGCACACGGCCATCGAGTTCGCGGATCACCCCTCGGATGGCTTCATAGGTGTCATCTAGATTGGTCGGACCGTCGATGGGACGGAGCTTGGCTACATCGGTAGCCGATTGGATGGTTTCGGGGAAGAAGGGCCCCTTTCCTGGAATCATGTCGTAGGTAAGTCCCATCGCTTCGGGAATCACCAGAATATCTGAAAAAATGATCGCTGCATCTACGCCTACCAAATCCACAGGTTGGAGCGTCACTTCAATGGCATAATCGGGCTCTGCAATCATCGTGCGGAAGCTTCCTGCCTTTTCGCGAACCGCTCTATACTCCGTGAGGAATCTCCCTGCCTGACGCATCAGCCATACAGGCGGTCTTTCGACAGCTTCTCCTTTGGCTACACGCAAGATCAGATCATTTTTCAATAAGACAGAATTCATGGCAGCGAAGTTAGTATTTTCTTTTGGAATGGCAGGCATATGTAGGCGGGTAAATATAGGATAATGAGTATATAGAGTTTGTATTAATTTGCTGCAGCAAATTCAGCTACGTACAAATTTCGCTCCATAAAAACCGTTGATAGTGCTTCGCTCTTGAAGCTTTCAAAATCAAACTTTTCCATTTCGTATATCAAGTTCAACGTTTTTGCTTACTCGTATAACTGACACACTTTTTGAAACGGTTTTTTAACAACTTGGAACTAACCCACTAATTTTTTGTCATGTGCTCAGATATGAGTGTTTCATTAATTAGTTTTTTATACCCGACATTCCATCAAGTGTAGTTATCCATAGAATGGAAAGCTTTTCATTAGTCATATTTTCGGTGTTTTGGGTTATTTCATCATACATAACTGTGGCGCAGTGTTCCGCGAATTATATTATCACATCAATGAAATTTGGATATCTCCGATAGTGACTTAAATATTGCTTCAAAGTTTCAAGCGACCTCCTCTCATCTTTATCAAACTTAAACGGAAGAGATTTATGGATATTAATTGCATCTTCTTTAATAATTTTGGCATCTATGTATAGCCTTTCCTTGACAGAAAGATTAGGAATGCTTATGCTATAAATTTTTGTAGAGCTATTTGGCAAGTATATCCAATCCTCTTTAAGTGATTCATGCAGTTCCTGTAGTTCGCTTTCTTTTTCTGACAATTTATATCCGACATTAATCATCCTATGTGGACCATCTTGATAGACAAATGACAAAAGCTCTAAATAATTTAAATCATCCGAAAGGCCTTTTTTTGCAGCTATCTCAATCGCTCTATGAATAATTTTGACAAATCCATTTTTGGTTATATCCTCTATAGAGAATAATTCATCATCAAAATATTCTCCTAGCTGTTGCTTTACTGCTTGAAGTCTGCGTTCTTTAAGCTGATCAATACTTTCATTTGGTAATCTTTCTCCTAACGAGGTGACATTAGCATTTACAGTGATCTTAATAAAATCATTATTGTTCAGTGTTGAAATTAAGCTTTGAAACTCAGATAATTGCTCATATCTTTTGTTTGCAGCAGCGTAATCTAACCATATTATATAATCCTCATTTGGATAATCTTCATCAATTGCAGCGAAATCCGCTATTAGTTCAGAAACCGATTGTAATCTAATATCTATACAACCAGGTCGCGCATTAAATCTTTGTCTATCATATACTAAAGGCTCAGACTCTATGGATATTAACTTCTCTAATCCCAGCTGATAATGAAATAACTTATGGTCTTCCAACTGTGGCCCACCCATCGAAATATATACATAGCTACTTTTAGGCTTGGTACATATTTGACCAATCAGATCGACAAATAGTTTTCTCTCTACAAACTTATTTGGCCTTAGATTATATGAAACGTTATGACCAGCCATAATTAAATTTCTTCTATTTTTCCAAGGGCTTTTTCAAAAGTAGCTGTTCCAATTTCTGAAGGATTGACATTAGGATCTCCAAATAAGTAATCACCTAATAGCTTAACTTCGTCTTTTTCGCGATAATAAGTTATTCTTACCTTTGTATTTCTTCTCGCAGGTTTTGGCAAACTAGGATTAACTCTCTTTTCGTTATGTTTTCCTTTAGGTACAGCTCTCCACTTCTCTGTACTCTCGTTCTCAATCATTTTTATTGGATCTTTATAAGTTGCACCTTTAAAGAATTGCGCCACTTCATCTTCTTTACCTTTCCATTGATTTGTGAAATCAGTAAATCTCTTTAGTCCATCTTTGATATAATCTAAAGTATACCAGTATATTTTAGCAGATAAGTCTAAACCTCTTTTTGTAGTAGTTAAAGGTAGATTTTCGCTATTTTTACTATTAAACATTACTATTCCTGCGATCGGTAGAAATTGATTATGAAAGGAAGGAACTGGTTTCATGCCCCAACCCGTTATTCTAGATTTATCTCTGAATAAAACAACACGGTCATTACAAATGACCGTTATCCCAGCGTTGTATGCTGATCTACTCAGTCTATTTTCTTCCTCCACTTCATCTACTGACGCAAGAGGGCGATAAAATCCTATTCTAATATCAATTTCAACATCATTGTAGCTTGATTTAAATTTGTAGGTTTCTATACCGTCTTGTTCATTTTCTAGATCATTCGTATCAATAAGATCGAAAGTTTCAGCTTTAACCTCTACATCGTTGACATAAACGTTAAATCCCTTTCTAATAATTAATGCAAATATCTGTCCTATTTCCTTGCGTAATTCATTATCGAATTCTCTTTTTGGTTCAAATCTTTCTTTTATGTCCTCGTGTAGATCATGTACTATTATTGATGTACCGTTTTTATCAGGACCTAGACTTTCTTGATTAACAAGTGTCAATCTCCAATCTTCATCTTCTTCATCCAACCAATCAGGAGTTATCTCGACTTCATATCTTTCATCCTGATGCTGGCTCTCGACCCAAATGTGTTGACCAAGTTTGAATACAGCACGTTTCATGCCAATACCATATACTCCCACTGTCTCTAAATCTGAATCCCTCTCATGATTGCTACGACCGAAACGAAAGGCCTCATGAATCGCTACGTCCTTCGGTATACCTCCGCAGTTATCGTGAATTTCAAACCCCTCAGGAGTTAGCTTAATCTCTGCTTGAAATCCTTCGTAAATATTATTTCCATCCAATGTCTTAAGATTATTAGTTCTTACTATTCCGTCTATACAATTATCTAGAAGGTCTAATATAGCGTCTTTAAGTTCTATGTCACGAGTGAGACTTTTTACAAAGAACCTCTTGGTTGGGTTAGCATAAACAATAGTACGCATGTTAACTTATTATTTTGTAAATCTCCGAAGATACTGACTCCGCTAAATTAGGAGGCACTGAGTTACCGATCTGCATCATTCCGTACCATTTTGTAGGATAAAATTGAAACCAATCAGGGAATGAATGTAGCCTAGCTGCTTCTCTAGTTGTAATACATCTATTATGGATTGGATGTATGGGTCTCGGTGCCATAAATTGCCCCTTCCCCCTTTTCGTCCCTGCTCGAAGGGTTGGAGACAATCCATCAAGAGCCAACCTTTTATATCTACTTATCGGTTCAGCTGTACCAGGTTTAGTATTTCCGAATCTCTCAATTACTGTAGATGAATGAAGTGTTGTTGTGAAACCTGTTAAGTAGTTAGGTCTTAATTTTTGATGTGTTATCAGGTCATCGTCATCCCTGGTTAGTCTTAATAAATATTCTGACGAACCCGACGAACTATTCACTTCATGAATATCGGAAGTATTTGGCTCATGATTTACATTGAGAATATCATTCAGTGCACATCCGACATTTACTTTTAAACCTTTTGTATCGTTTATATTTCTTACCGTAATACTCTTAGGAGCTTTTTTCTTAATCCCAATAAAAAAAACTCTTTTTCTATCCTGAGGAACGCTAAAATCCTTGGCATTTAATAAAAGCGGGTCATATAGAGTATAGTTCTCCTTGCTCAAAATTCTAAAAAATTCATTTACAACTGATCTGAATTTTTTATTAAGGATACCTCTTACATTTTCCATGACAAATGCGGAGGGTTGAATTTGGACAATCAACTCTGCAAATTTGATAATTTGATTATTTCTTTCATCATTCACAATTTGCTTTCCTCCGTTTGAAAACCCTTGGCAGGGAGGGCCACCTAGAACCAGATCGATATCATCTAGATTTATTCCAAAATCATGCTTCTCGAAATCAATTTTAGATACATCTTGAACGACTGCGGAGGCGGAGGCAAAATTTTTATTATATGTCTCTACATGACGCCAATCCAATTCAAATGCCGCAGTTACATCAAAGCCTGCCCGTTTAGCTCCTAGGCTGAATCCACCAACACCCGAATAGAATTCAATTGCTTTCAACTATTTATACTTTTGGCAATGATACAAAAGTTACTTCACCTAATTGCAGATTTTTTAGTAAAGTTGCCTTAATTTGAGGTAATATCAGTGAGGATCTTTTCATACTTCTAAGCCAACAGGTCCAAACAACTATACAGTTTAGCTTCATTTTAAGGAGCTTTTTATATACTTCTTCATCTCTATTGACATTTCTAATAATCTTTTCCTTCCAAAAATCTTCATTTGATTTAGGTATTCTTCCTTGATTACAGCCATGTCCATGCCACAGACAGCCGTGAATGAATATAACCGTCTTAAATCTTTTTAAAAAGATATCCGGTAAGGTTACCCCCATCCTTCGTCCACTTTTTGGGTGAGTTTAAGGTGGATATGATTTGTGGTTGTCTCTGATCTTAG
>JBCBFT010000189.1:0-6799 GCA_038527485.1 Bacteroidota bacterium | reverse complement strand
ACTTCGAAAACTTAAAACTTAGATGATCAAACTCTTTCTAGGACTGGATACAGCATATTACCTCAAATCAAAAAAATACTTGGGTATTTAAATTTATGTGTATATACAAATCCATCTATCTCCAAGTGAACAAAATAATGGTACTTTAGTCCATTTTTAAATTGCTGAATAAAGTTCAGAGTTCATTTTTCACTAAAATCGACCAGAACAAACTTACGAAAAAGTATTTGTGCTACTCAGAGGTGCTGCAGAAATTATCAATAAATATCAGCCATACATCTTTCCCTATTCCACTGTTCGACGCATATGATGGAAAGAAGTATGCTGGACTGATATGTCACTTTAATGCATCTGTAAATGAACACTAAACGTGAGAAGCATATCTACAAACGGATAGGCGAATTACTCGACATTCAGGCTGAATGGGAAGAACAACGTGACCTATCCAACGATGCAACATTTCGAGTAAGAGCATCGAAGGAAATTGACCGGATTCGGCATCTCATCCAAGCTTATGAAGAAGAACTTGATGGGGGGAACTATGTAGAAGAAGACTTTCAGAACCCTATCAAAGCACCCGATGTCGGTAAGATCAATCTACAATGGGTAGTAGGAATCTTGGTTACGCTCTTAATAAGTTCCACTTTTTTATGGATTCGACTTTCGGACTCGGTTGAACCTAACTATTCCGCCTATCTTCGTTTTATGGCACTTGGTGACTCCGCTGTCAATGCGATGAATTATGGAGATGCCAGGGAGAACTACCAGAATGCTTTGGATTACTTTCCAGGAGACTCGGCAGCATTGGCAAAATTAGACTTGATTACGCAAGCAGATAAACTCATCGCACAAGCTAATTTTGCTGGAGCTTTTGAGAAATTTGAACTCATTCTTCAAATTCCTGCTTCCTCTGAGGCCAAGTTTTGGGCAGAGACTGGCCAGCAAATTAAGATAGAGGTAGGATGGGATGAGGAGAATAAAATACTAACGATTAGAATAAGAGGAGGTACCCCCTTCGACTTTGATGAAAGGTCACCCTACGACCTCCAAGGTATCAGTTACTGTGACAGTTGTTTGAGTTGGAGCAGAGAGGAAGATACATATATCGCAGCGATTAAAAATCCGCAAACCAAAGTAAAACTAGTCATTACGATTGTGGATAGCATGGGATTGGAAGCCAACTCAGAACCCATTTCTTTTAGTAATAGCTCAGACTCACTTGCATCCACAGATACTTCCCAAACAGATAAAGGAATTCTTTATCAAACAACTATTGAGGAAGCTGATGACTTGCTTAAATCCGATCAGTGTACAGCTGCCAAAGAAAAATATGAGTTGGCATTGACGTATACTTCAAATACTGAAGAACAATCTTATTGTAAAGATCAAATAGCTGCTTGCATCAAGTGTCAAGAGGAACTACCAGAAAAACAAGCAAAGGCTAGAATCAGAGCAAAAATGGTCCGTATCCAAGGTGGGACTTTTATGATGGGTGACCCACAAGGATTTGATAATGAGAGCCCCCATCAAGTAAATCTTAGAAGCTTTAGGATTGGTCGTACCGAAGTTACAGTAGCAGAATTCAAAGATTTCTGTCAATTCACGGGACGAGACTTGCCTCCTCAGCCTGCATGGAGTACTGATGACCACCCTGTAGCTAATATTAGTTGGAGTGATGCACAAGCATTTTGCCGATGGATAGGAGGAAGACTTCCAACTGAAGCAGAGTGGGAATACGCAGCTAAAGGAGGGCAGCAAACCCGATACAGTGGCAGCAATTCCCTCGGAAATGTTGCTTACTATATAGGCAATGCTACCAATACAAGTCATATAGTCAGTCAAAAATCTCCTAACGCTTATGGACTTTTTGATATGACAGGTAATGTAGCAGAGTGGTGCCTGGACCGTTATGGAGAAGACTACTATCAAAGTACTGAAGCTAGTTCTAATCCAACAGGCCCTACTTCTGGTTCAGAACGAGTCATTCGTGGAGGCTCATTCAAGAGTATCTCAAGTACAAGCGACGACCAATTGCGCGTAACTTACAGAAACTCTACCCTCCCAGGTTCAAGAAGAGATTACATTGGATTTCGCGTAGTGATATAGCCCCAAGTGGAAGCCTTCGCTTGTACGCTGGAAGGGTTCTAACATTTCAAACATTGTATGCATCAATCTAAATTCTCACTTAGCTTTACACCTATATTCTTATGTTTAGCCAACTTTTTTTTCTAGAAAGTAAGTCCCGTTGGATAATAGGACTGCCTGCTTTGCTCATGCTTATGTTGGTACATGACATCCATTTGGTTGCTCAAGACACACCAGCATCTATTGACTCATCCACTTATAAAGAGAATCCTGTTGCAGAATTATTACAACAGAAAGAGTGGATTGTATTCAGAGTTATTGAAATACAATCTCAAAGAGACTCTACAGATGTGACTGACACCTACTTAAAGGAATGTGACAAGGATGATTTCATTGAGTATAGTAATAATGGTACATACAATCGGTTCCAAGGAAACACAAAATGTGAAGGGCTAGAAAATGAGGTCGCGGGCTATGGTGAATGGAAAATCATAGAAGGAAGAATTCTAGAGGATAGATATCAAGGTGGGCGCAGAACCCGAAAATTTATCGAATCTATTCAATCACATCAACTTACACTTGGGTATTCAGCACAAGGCGGGATCTATCGCAAGGTTACGTATAGAAGCCGTGAGGCCATAGATGATCCTGAGATGGTCACAGGAGAAGAAGAGGAGACATCTAAAGCCTTTATTCCTGTGATTGATCTTGAAGGACCAGAAGAGGTAAAGCAATTTGAAATTGTAGTTCCAGACCATCACATTTCGCCCTTTGCTGGCGAGCATATGGAGTATCCCGATGCATACCAAAATATCTACTTCAATATAGGTTCTCGAAAGTCCAAAACTACCGCTTACGAAGCGACTGTAAGTATTCTAGATGAGTCAGGACGCCCAGCGACCTATACACTGAGTGACAGCATCTCAGCTAATAGACGAAATGCCTCTCTAGAATTAGGTTTTGCTTATGGAGATTTTACCAATATTCACACAGAAGTATCAGCCTCATGGTCTTTTGGAGATATCTCTACCAAAAGCTTGGGTGTGGGAGTAGGCTATAATAGATCCTTGGCAGGTGGTCGCTATGTAGCAAGGGGTATTATGGGTTTACATTATTTAGTCATTGGATATGGAGCAGGAGACATGGAATTAGCAGGAGTTAACCAGACCAATATCCGTATCAATAACACAGATTTCTTTAACGATGTTGAAGTAAATATCAGAAGACGTGCGATCGAATTTCGCCCAAGATTCGAGTTCTTGGTCAGGGTAATTGAAGGCCTACAGGTTAAAGCGCATATAGGATACAATCTCCCTCTCGCTTACAAACGCGGATTTATCCATTTCCGAGGCACAGAGGATGAGGTAAATCTAGTGGAACGACAAAATACAAGTCAGAATAATATTACCATTCAAGGGGGTGACCAACGATTCTTAGATTATCAAGGAACTGGTATCATCTGGGGGATCGGCATTAACTACAACATTGTACATTCCCACTATTCATTGAAGTAAAATTAATATAGTCATCAGAAGTGATTGTAAGCATCATCTAAATCACCTACCTGTACATCATTTTAATATATAAGACATGAAATGGAAACTAAAACTCTCCGTGAGCCTACTCTGTATACTATATTCATTTGTGGGACAAATCTGGGCTCAGCCACCCTTCTATTATGACCAACTTGCAAGGAAATATATGGCTACAGAGAAGTATGACTCTGTCATATGGGCATCTGTTATCTCACTAGAACTGTGGCCAAAAGGCAAAAAATCAAGACCGAATCTACAGAAATCGTTCTCTAAATTGACGAGTCAAAGTACATTAGAACTTGACTCTATCACATCTGATACAAAGGTCTTTCGTGGAGATTACACTGTCCAAGATTTGAGAAAGGCAAAATATATTTGTGAACGAGATACAGGAATTACAGGCTCGATTCTTCAAAACCTACCTTCGGATCTACGAGCTCAGATTATCCAAGATCTTGAGGGTATGGGACTTCCAGATTATATGAAGATCAGAGAGGAAGTCGTAAAAAGAACAGAGCCTATGACGGATAGTGCTGCTTGGCTTCATTATACAAAAGCGCAACAGCTCATGACTTTCCCTCACCTCGACTCAAACAGACTGGCGACATTCGAGCTTGAAAGGGGGATGTCTTTTAGGCCTTTTTACGAAGATTCTAGGTCTAAGTATGGCCTTGCTACAGAAGCTGGGACCAAGCGAATTGGCATTCTTCCTTTCTACTCTCCAGAACATATAGGGGCTCCCGCAGAACCTATAGCCGAAAGAATTTTTGATGCCTTCATGAATGAGGGGACATTGTTTATTGAATTAGTCTATCCTGATGTAATGAGAGATTTCATCTACGAACAACAACTAGGGCCCTGGGCATTTCAAGACCCCGAACCTCTCAAGCCCCTGGCCCAAGAGTTTGAGCTTCACGAGATATGGTGGGGAGAAGTCCTTGCCCTAGACGCGGGTAAGGTAAAGCAATCACAAAATGTAGTCGAGACTTTCGTCTTTGTCAAAGATACCATAGGAAGGGAAAAAAAAGTTACAGAAAAGGGAAGAGTTATCTATGAGTACATTACAAAGGATCGGAAGGTAAATTTCAGCTATCTACTCACACAGCGAGTAGCTAAAACTAATATGAAAGCGTCCTTTCAGGTGGTAGATCTAAGAGGAACAGATAAAACCACAAATGTAGAAGATCGAACGGTCCGTATCGTATTTGACCACCGCGTCACACAGTACAAACCTAGGAGATATGCTAATAGAAAATATGCCAATGCTGCCCAAGAAGCATACTATAGAATTGAGCGGGATATCAATCAAAAATATGGTACCCCAATTCCATCTATTCAGGGGAGAATCAACCTGCTTAATGTGCGCTTTGCAGCTCAATTAACTCCGATACTTCAAGAGCGTGAATCCTTAGAAGAACTCAAGACACTCGTAATCAGCCGAAAAGACCAATTACTCACTCCTTAACATACGTTTCTCGACATAGAGTCAAAATAGGACTTTATCCTCTCAGCGCTTGCAAAAGCTTTTAATGTTCTTTACAGATGCACCAAGGGCGAGAGCTTAGGCTCAGTCCTTGGCCTTTCCTTCCCACATTATCGAAAGCGGTTCCTATTATGAACTCTGAAATGTTGTTTGCACAAAATCTAGTCGCTGAAGATCGATTGGATGAGGTCTTCGTGTATCTCAACGGTATCTGGCAAGATGGTCAGACACACCTTTTTCATCACTTAGTATTATTATCTGCCAGATACCAGGCATGGCAAGAAAAGTTTTATAGAGGGTTTGAACCACCTGCTCAAGAATTGAACCTCATTAGATCTCATCTATTAGATTTGATTTCGTCTCATTCAACAAGTATTCCCCCTCATACCAAAATTCAAAACCCTATGCATTATACCAATTTGCGAAAACAACATCTGAAAAAACGAATAACTAGCATCTCAACATTACTTCAGGAATGGGAAATAAAACGAGATATGGCTGAAAATCCTAATGAAATTCTTCGATGCGAACACGAGATTACAAAACTAGAGAATCATCTAGCAAAGTATGAGCAGGAACTGGGCGGGCTTGAAATCTTATCTATCGAGGAAGACTCACAAATCAGTCATACTCCTCCTCTTTACTATGATGCATTCATTTCATTTGCTGAGCAAGACAAAGATTCCTTCGTACTTCCTTTAATAGAGGCTTTAAAACTTAGAGGGAAGTCGATATGGTGCTCTGCGATAGAACTGCATATCGGAGACAGTATCAGTGAAGAGATCAATCGAGCTATTAGTCTATCAAAGTTTGGAATCCTGATCTTAAGTCCCAATTATTTCAAGAAGTGGCCAATCAACGAGCTCAATGCCTTATTTGCAAAGTATACAAGTGGGGAACACAACTTACTACTACCTATCTGGCACAATCTGTCATACGAAAATGTCTTATCCAAAATACCATTGATTGCTGATAAATTTGCTATCTCTTCAGCCAAAGGGATAGAAGTTGTAGCTGATTCCATAGACAAAACCATGAGTCGCCGATCCAGTACTAGATAAGGTCATCCAACTCAAAACTAGAGGGCCTTTTGATGTGAATATAGTTTTGACCAAAGTCGTTGAAATACCTGTAGACCTCTTGTGGCAACGCAGCCTTATCTCCTTTATTTTCAAGATTAAAGATTCTATTCTCATTCTCTTGGGCAGCCTTTACCCATACCTCTCTACCTGCAATAGGATCACCACTAGTGGATATACCAGAAAAAACACCTTGAAGGACATTGGGATTTCGAGCTTTTCCCAGTTTGAATACCATATGGATTACTTTATCAGAGGCATTGAGTGTGGTATACAGACATCCATTCTTCAGCTTTCCTTCCCCTTCTAAAATCCTATGTGGACCTTTGAGACGTACACGCAAACTTCCACTGTAAAGATCAATTGAAACAGGAGATCTCAAGATTTGAGGCTTTCCAGAATTATGCCTTACAAAACTATCCCATACTCCAATACAGCCTTCTAATGGGGGTGATAAAGAGGATGTGTGATACTTCCGAAAGTCTAAAAAACCTCTATACCCCAGAAATTGAGCAATCTTATCTAACTTTTCCAGGCTTGGACGAATAAATTCTCTTCCATCTTCAATCGCTTAATTAGCCGACCGCCAAGCATTCTCATATAAGTATCTTTGAGAG
>JBCBFT010000188.1:0-6800 GCA_038527485.1 Bacteroidota bacterium | reverse complement strand
TTCGGAGACGAGTTTAAACAAACGGATCTCTCTTGTATTGTCTACATGTATCCCTCCACAAAGCTCCACACTGTAAGTGGGATCAAATACGATGACACGGACTTTATCTCCATACTTCTCCCCAAAGAGGGCCATAGCTCCCATCCCTTTGGCGTCGTCGATGGGCATCTCTCTATACTCAACCAGTTCGATCCCTGCTGCAATCTTTTGATTGACTTCTTTTTCGATGCGCGCCATCTCTTCATCCGTCACCTTCTGAAAGTGAGAGAAGTCAAAACGCAGCAACTTGTCATTCACCAGGGAACCTCGCTGCTCGACGTGTGCTCCCAGATGATTGCGCAGGGCGGCATGCAAGAGGTGAGTTGCGGTATGGTTGGACTTGACCTTATCACGAAATACAGGGTTCACCACGGCTTTCCATTCGCCAGAGGGATCTTCGGGCAGCTTATCTACCAAGTGGACGATAAGTTCGTTTTCCTTTTGTGTATCAATGACCTTGAGGGTTTCCTTTCCATTGGATAGGGTTCCCTTATCTCCTACCTGTCCACCAGATTCAGCGTAGAAGGGGGTTTCAGCTATGACTACCTGAAACAGTTTCTTCTTTTTCGTGCTTACTGTACGATGAGAGAGAATCAACGTCTCTGAATGTAGCACATCATAGCCCACAAATACAGGCAAGTCCTCTGAGGGATTGACCGTCACCCAGTCTCCTGCATCTAGGGCCGTTGCCTTGCGCGAGCGATCTTTCTGCTCCTTGAGGAGGACGTCAAAGCTCGGCGTATCGACAGACTTCCCTTGCTCCCGCGCCATGAGCATCGTCAGATCCAAGGGGAAGCCATAGGTATCGTAGAGTTTGAAGGCAAAAGCACCATCGACCATTTCGGATTTGGGATTCTCTTTGAGGTATTGCTCGAAAAGTTGCGTCCCTGCGGCCAATGTACGTAGGAAGCTCTGCTCCTCTTGGAAGATAATCTTACGGATATAATCCATTTGCAGGTAGACCTCTTCAAAAACGCCTTTGTATTGAGCCGCAAGTAGGGGCACCATAAGATTCAAGAAGGGTTCCTTGATGTCCAAGTAGGCAAAAGCGTAGCGTGAAGCACGGCGAAGGATACGACGGATGACATAGCCTGCTCCTGTATTGGAGGGGAGTTGTCCATCGGCAATTGTAAAGGTAATCGCGCGGATATGATCCACGACTACACGCATGGCGATACGCTGGGGCTCCTCGGCCTCGGCATACACCAGCCCTGTGCGCGTCTCCAGGAACTCACGTGTAAGATCAAATATATCTGTATCGTAGGTAGACTTCTTGTCTTGCAGGGCCATGGCGAGGCGCTCAAAGCCCATACCTGTATCCACGTGGGTCTGCGGCAGGCTTTCCAGACTACGATCTTCCTTGCGATTGTACTGGATGAATACGAGATTCCAAATCTCTACTACCTCAGGATGATCTTGATTGACGAGGCTTTTCCCGTCTACTTCGGCGCGTTCTTCCTCGCTCCTAAGGTCGATATGTATTTCGGATGAAGGACCACACGGACCTGTTTTCCCCATCTCCCAGAAGTTATCTTTTTTGTCTCCGAGGAGAATTCGGTCTTCTGGTATCCATTTTTTCCATTCATCTTTCGCCTCCTGGTCTATGGGCAAGTTGTCGGATTCGGCACCTTCGAAGACCGTTACATACAGGCGATCTTTGTCTAGTTGGTACACCTCCGTGAGGAGTTCCCAAGCCCATTCGATTGCTTCCTTCTTGTAATAGTCACCAAAAGACCAGTTTCCTAACATCTCAAACATCGTGTGATGATAGGTGTCGTGCCCTACTTCATCCAGGTCATTGTGCTTTCCTGAAACACGGAGGCACTTTTGAGTATCGGCGACTCTTCCACTTTCGGGATTTTTTAAGCCAAGGAAAATATCTTTAAACTGGTTCATCCCTGCGTTGGTAAACATCAGGGTAGGATCGTTTTTCACGACTATTGGCGCAGATTTCACAATCTGGTGCAGTTTTTGCGAAAAGAAGTCAAGGAACAAATCCCGGATTTCCGTACCTGTTTTCATTTTTTTTCAAAAGTTTGTAACAATCGCCGAATAATCGCGTAGTGCGGCCTTTTGTTTGATAAAAATTTTATTAATTTTGATCGACGTGAATCGACGCGCACAAATTAGTAAAAAACCTTACAAGCGCGATCTTCGGTATACTTTTTTCCCTGTTCTTGTTGTTCTTAAAGGTACGTATTAATAACCCCTGTTCCTATGGCAAAGAGGATACGCTATTATTATGATGAGATAAGTTGCACGTTTAAACCCGAGCAAGTTACTCCTCAAAAGGTCTTTATTGATGTAGCTAAATATGTAGGAGGTGCGCTTGTTCTGGCTCTATTGATGATCGCTTCCTTGTTTTTCTTCTACGACAATCCCAAAGAGGCTCACTTGAAGTCAGAGATTGCGCAGTTGGAAGCCAAAGTCAATGAGCAAAATGTCGAACTCGCCAAAATCGAGAAAGACGTTGACCAACTACATGTACAAGACAACAGCTTTTATCGTAGCCTTTTGGGAACCAAAGAGATAGGAGAAGGTTTTTGGAATGGAGGTAGAGGAGGAGCGAATATCGAAGATCCTAATAAGTCACCTGTTCTGAAAGAAGCTGAAGAGCGTCTAGATCGCTTGACAAATAAGATTTCTATCCAAAATAAGTCTTACGCTACGCTATATCAGGAGCTTCAGTCCAAAGCTGAAGAACTTCGCCACATCCCAGCGATCAAGCCTGTACCGGGGCAGATCATTTCAGGATTTGGTATGCGTATGCACCCTATTCACAAGATCCGTCGTATGCACTGGGGTCTGGACATGCAAGCATCGAGTGGTACGCCCATTTATGCAGCAGGTGACGGAACTGTGCGTCTGGCAAGTGTGAGTCGCGGTGGATATGGTAAGCAAGTAGAGATTGATCATGGTGGATATGGGTATGTCACCAAGTACGCTCACCTCTCAAAGATCATGGTGAAGCGTGGTCAGAAAGTGAAGCGCGGCGACATCATCGCTTACTCTGGAAATACAGGACTCTCCAAAGGTCCACACCTTCACTATGAGATCATCCGCGACAGTCGTAAGATTGATCCAATTGATTACTTCTATGGAGACTTGACGCCTGAGCAGTATGTGAAGCTCCGCGAAGAAGCCAACGTAGACAATATGTCTATGGACTAGTACACAAGACTAGACAACAAGAAGAAAAATATAGAACCTGCGGCCTTTTGGTTGCAGGTTTTTTCATATAGACATATGATCAGACAGGTTTGTGACGGAAAAAGGGGGTTAACGGTCCTTTTTGGAGGGTAAGCGTAAAAATCAGTACCTTAGATTGAGATAAATAAGGGATGAATGGACAAGGGTCAAAACGGGGGCATATCCTGTGATACGGGGCTTGTTTTTCATCATCCCACAGAGACTAGAAAAAGCCAAGCAGATGGAGGAGATACGTGAAACGGAGGAAATCCAGCGCCAGTATTTTACGATTGGTGAGGTGGCCAAGGAATTGGGATTGACGACGTCTTTGATTCGATTTTGGGAGACGGAGTTTCGGGAGATCAATCCCAAGAAAAATCGGAAGGGAAACCGTGTATATACGCGGAAAGACATTGAGACTTTGCGGCGGATACATTACCTGTTGAAGGTCAAGAAATACACCATCAAAGGAGCGAAGGAGCGTTTGAAGACCAGCACGGAGGACATTCAGCATGAGGTAAAAATGCGGGAGACGCTCATAAAATTGCGCACCTTTTTATTGGAATTAAAGGAATCATTATAGATATTTGCATCCCCGATTTAGTTCGGGTGACAGATAGGTTTCGGGATATAGCTCAGTCCGGTTAGAGTGCACGTCTGGGGGGCGTGAGGTCCCGCGTTCGAATCGCGGTATCCCGACATTGAAAATCAGGCAGTTACAGGTAGTTCCTAGTAGCTGCTTTTTTTATTTGCACGCAATTTGCACGCGGAAGTAAATTTGGGGAAGATTAGCACCCAGATTGATTTTTAAGAATCCCTGCCGCATGAGTCTTCGCACATTTAGGGAATATGTTTGTCTCTCCCGATCCCGATATCCAACCTATGGGTTTATATCTACCATTTTGGCTTTATTTGATAAATGATTTTCCTCGAAAAAAACTTTGTCTCTAATCAAGAAAAATCTGAAAAATAGCTTCAATACCCCATTCTTCTATTAATTTTTTCGTCCATCCTACAAAATTTGGTAGTGTTCTAAAAGTAAGGATGGATTTTGAAAAATAGAGCAGTAAAGGCATTTTTTGATCAAATGCGACTTCAATCATGCCCTTACTGCTCATCGGATAATGTAGTCAAACAGTAGGTGAATTATGAATAGATACTAACGTAGTACATGAAAGGGAATAGTTCCTTGTACCTGATCCGTCTCTAACACTAGTTGATACATTCCATTCATCAACCAAGAGGGAAGAGAAAATATAAGCTCCTGCCCTTCTTTTGTAATCGGTTGAAATTCTTTTGCTAACAGAACTTTTCCTTGAAGATCAATTAACAATATTTTTCCCGAACCAAGTTCTGATACTTCTAGTGTGAAGGTGTTCGTTTCTACAGGATTAGGAAAGAGCTTTACATAACTATTAAGCGAGGCATTCATATCATCAAGACTAGTACTCGTTCCAATATTAGAGATTCTGTAGGCAGTTACTGTACCTTGCGTCCCCCCCATGATGATTCTATAATCATTAATTGCTATCTGTTGGAGCAACATACTGTATGCTTTTTGGTTGCCAATATCATCGACAAAAGAACCAAAGTTCTCGAAAGATAGATCGACTTGTCCATCTGGTAAAAGACGAACTAGGGCAAACTTATTTACCGTAGTCGTTTCATACCCTGCGATGATTAATTTTCCGTCAGGTTGCAAGGATGTTGTGTATCCTTCCTCATCTCCTGTTGATATCCCAATATTGGCTCGTCCATCAAAAGAAAAAGTATGATCAAGGCTGCCATCAGGATTCAATTGAGCGAGTCCAAAGTCTATGTTATCAATATAACTTCTCCCTGTAAGCAATATTTTTCCGTCATTTTTTATATTGATCTTTCGAGCGAAATCGTCGCGTAATCCAAAATCAATCGCTTTCCTTCCATCGAAATCAAAAGATGTGTCTAGAGTCCCGTTATTATTTATGCGTACCACTGCAAAGTCACTAGTATGCTTACTAGAACTTGGCATAGAAACACCTCCAGCAATCAAGATTTTCTCTCTGATGGTGCTTACGATGTCATATGCCCAACACGTACCTACCCCGCCAAAATCTATCGTCAAAACGCCATTACTACTGAAAGTAGGATCGAGAGTTCCATCGGTTAACAACCTCGCGACTACCATATTACTTTTCCCTCCTAACTGAGTTGTATAGCCACAAACTAGTATCCTGCCTTTCTCATCCACAGTGATTCCGCATCCTTGATCAGATTGCGACTGATTATCGATCGTTACTTTTCCATTTTGTCCAAATAGGAGATCTCTACCACCGTCAGGTGCAAATCGTTCCACTATTATATCTCCTGACCTATTTCCTACTACTAAGATCTTTCCATCAGACTGAAGACATATCCCCTGATACGCATTAATTGTTCCATATAGTGATGCTATCCCTCCACTACCAAAATTGGGAGCAAGAGAACCATTGGGTAAGAGAGCAAGTATATCACTGCTCCCAAGAACAATAATCAGCCCATTTGGGTGCTCTAAAAGATGATGGATCCTTGTTGGGAGTTGAACCTTTCCAGAATCACCAAAGGTATAATCTGGAGTAAGGCTGTTTTGACCTGTAAGCCAAGCTACTTGGCATATCAAAAATGTCGATAGAATTAATTTATTCATCATAAATAATGTTTTATATGTGTATAATATTGTTTAGTGCTTCTTTAACAGGCTTCCAGCCTGAAATACGCCTGCTATTATTTCTGTACAAACTGCTTCTGAAGTTGATTATTCACAGGTAATGTTTTTATCCCTTGCATTCACTTTTTATTTACTGAAGCAAGTTAGGGCTCTAAAAAAATTCTGATTGATCAACGATCATGCTAGTTGATCAATGATTATTCGATTTTATTTTTATCACGAATTTTACACGAAGCAACTTCAAGTGTCTGACGATAAAGCATGTGGTAAATCTGGTTTTTGGGAGATAAAACCAGTTTACAGGAGAGATTTTATATCTAGCCACTGAGTACATGACAAAAAAAATAGTGGGTTTCCCAAATGGTGTTAAATTGAATTTACCAATAACCAATTTTTCACCTAGTCAACCCACAGATGAAATATACCCATAGCTTGTTTGAAGATCAATTTTCTTTTTTTGATTTACACAAAAGTCGTTTACAGTGTCTCTCACATTTGGTCCTTGCTTTGCTGGAGGTTCGCACTGTAAACCTCTCTCGTTTAAGTCTTTGCTTTGATATTGAGGCTAAATCACTTTCTGTTTATCGTCGGATTCAGCGTTTTTTGGCAAAGGTTCAGTTCCCTTTTGATCAGTTGAGCGTTTTTATTTGGGATAAATTTCAATCCGATCATTCAACCATAATTGCCCTTGATCGGACCAATTGGAAGTTTGGTAAAGTCAATGTTAACATCCTGATGCTGAGTATTTGCTGCGACGGTTTTGCCGTTCCTTTGATGTGGAAAGTGCTGAAGGACAAACGGGGTAATTCCTCACAGGATGAACGGATTGAGCTCATGCAGCGGTTTGATTCTATAATCAAAACCGATCAGATTGTTCGCTTAGTAG
>JBCBFT010000187.1:0-6846 GCA_038527485.1 Bacteroidota bacterium | reverse complement strand
GGCGTCGTAGCTGTAGTCGGTACCTGTGAAGCCATCTTGAAAGTGCTCGGTGCTACCGAAGTTGGTGGGGATGGCATCAGATACAGATATCAATTGGTTGCCTTGATAACTGTAGCTCAGCATGTCGATGTCCCCGTACGCATTTGTGGCAGTAAGCCCTTTACGATTGAGACTAAGGATGTTGCCATTGAGGTCGTAGGAGTAGTCGGCATTGGGGGACCATGTGGTACTGACCATGCTGCCATACTGGGCATCCTTCAAGCGATTGAGCCCATCATAGGCGAAGCCATAGCCCATGACTTCGCAAGAGTTGGGGATTTGCCACTCCATGCCTGAGATGTTGCCATTGTACTGGGGGACGGCGTCACTGCTGAGGCTGGTAAGTCCTTCATTGTATCGAAGCTTGAGACGGAAGAGATCGAAGGGGACATAGTGGGAGAGTAAAGGAGTGATCTCAGCTGCGTAGGCATTGTAGATGGATTCGACAAATAAGAGCTCCTCAACAGGCCCCATTCCACTATTGGAAATCTCTGCTCGAATCTGATTTTCAATCACCTGCTGAAGTGCGGCCCATCCATTGGTTCCGACTACCTGAGCAGGCGTGAAACTCACCTGTATCACAGGTGGAAGACTCCACTCACTAGGTGTTACCTCTCCTTCAAATGTGATGGGAATGGCTGTTTCAAACACAGGGGACTGCTGGCTTGACTGTCCTGTACTGGCATTGAAGTAGGTGACTGTCTTATTGTCTACCAAGCTGACCACCATATCTGCTCCTTCTACCCCTCCTTCTATCCCTTTGAACCCTCCCTTAGGATCGGGAAGCTGGATTTGTAAGCTCAGGGATTGGACGGTGACATTGACGACGGTTTCTGTGCTTACATCTCCCGAACAAGTCGGATCGACGGTATTGATGTCTGTCAACCATCCGCGTATGTTGTACCTGCGGTCTACGGTTTGGAGGAAGTTGGCCCCTCCATTTTGAGAGTGGAGCTTCTCTGCGACCAGTTCTCCCAACTCATTGTAGCCATTTTCCACCATCAAGATCTCAGGCTGATTGTCTACCTGATGATACTGCTTGAGGAGTCTTCCCCTATGGTCATATTCCATCCGCTCGATGATCTGAGTGGTCGCATCTCCATCGGAGTGGGTATGAACCGATTGGAGCCTCTCCCCCACGAAGTTGTAGGAGTAGCTCATTCGATCCCATCCATAGTTTCCATTGTATTGGAGGTGGTTGTCAGACTGGGTTTGTAGTTCCCTTCCATAGGTATCATAAAAAGTGACAGTCGTAAGCCATGTAGGCATATCAGGATCGGGATTCAAAACCTTGATTTTTACCCCTGTGACCATGCCTCGGGTGCGATAATCGACCTCATTGACAAGGTTGGGAAGACTTGCTTCAGCTATGGGGGCAACATCTGCTACTTTGGCTGGATCGCTGTTGAAGTTGTAGTCGTCATAGTACGTCACAGAGTGGACGGTCGCGGTGTTTGTATTCAGTACATAGCTTTGGTTAGAATACCCCACGATGCTCTCCCCACTGCCATCCAACCAAGGAGTGTTCTGCCTGACTTCATAGAGGGCCACAGTGGGCACATCATATACATTCTGTAGAGCAGTTCGTGTGCTACTACTCTGGTAGATCCCTGTCATGATGGGTCTATCCAAGGCATCATAGATCGTGAAGGACCATTCATTGCGGCTATGCTGGGCACCATCCTGAACTAGAACGACCCGATCGCGAAGGTCATAGACCATATGTATCCAATCTGCTCCTGGAACTTTCTTTTCGATTACTCTCCCTCTTTTGTCATACTTGTATTGAAAGGCGAAGTCCTGGACTGCTTGGGTAAAATGATTGGACTGCTCGATGAGCTTCCAACCCTCAGGTTGGATGACATATTGGACCCTACCGAAAGCATCATAGGCATAAGCTGTTGTAGCATATTCGCTTCCTCCCTTAGTGACCTGCATCTGGCTGAGCAGGGTACGTCCCAACTTGTCGGTGTAGGTACGAGAGACCAGGCCATTTTCATCAGTGGTGACACTGATACTCAGACTACCCACAGGATAGTCGCTCGGGGTAATAATCCCACTTGGCAAACGCTTCATCGCCTTGACAGGGTGAGTATTGACCTCATAAGACTGAACAATAGTATGTTCAAGGGGAGACTGCGTCCCGATGGTATTGACCTGCGGCTGCCAATCTACACCAGGCGCTCCCTGTTCCAGCACGCGGTTGAGGGGAGAGGCCTCAAACTGTTTGACTGCCTTGGGAAAGGGACTGCTAGGCAGATTGGACCCTGTCTGCCCATAAAAGACCGCTTGCTCTACCTCTGCTGTAGCGATATCGGTGAAGCCTCCATTCTTGCTTCCTACATAGGGCAGGAAGGCTTCGGGTTCACGTCCTAAGGCATCATACTTCTGGAAAGCTACCATGTCCTGACCAGAAGGAGAATCCTTCCATCCCAAGGTCTGAATAGGTCTTCCCAGACCGTCGAAGTATTGGATGGCTTCTACTTTTTCATGGAGAGAGCCATTGCTTTTGAGGGTATTAAATGTACTCTTTTGTTCAATGGGAATGCGTGCGGTCGTACTACGCACATAATTTTGGGTTCCATCAGGATTTTGGGCGATCACACTTCCTCCCATCACAAGGAAGAGGAGTACAATCGGGATATATTTTTTCATCGTTTGTGTCTTGTTAGGTTGTGTGATTAGTTTTTGTAGTTGTACTCGTAGCCCTGGACATAATGGCCCTCTTGATCCTGCACATATTGGAGGCGGCCATATGCGTCGTAGTGATAGTAGGTCGAGCGATTGTTGACATCTGTCTGGGTATGCAGACGGAGCTTGTCGTCATAGCAATAAGTCGTCATCTGCGCACCTACGGGGTAGAGCCGAAGCTCATCGATATAGGCATTCAAAGATGAAGAGACCTCGAGTGCGCCTCCTGAGCCTATATTCACTTGGAGTTCTACATATTGCATTTCACTGCCAGGATGAGAAGGCGTCGCTTGACTGTTACTTCCTACGATGCTTACAGGGTCTCCCTTATGCCAGAAGGAAACGATGTACTCCCCCGCAGGAATGCCTGTTTTTCGTATATATCGCTCATTACTCCCTGTCCCACGATTGGCCAAGTGGAATCCGTAGCGTCCCGTTTGGATCTGCGTAGGATCAGCTCCTACCCATCCTGCAGCTACCGTCCGTACGATCTCCCATCCGCCATCTAGGGTAATGTCTGTACCTGTCACACTGCCATTTTGGGGAGATTCAAAACTTGAGTAAGCCACTTGATTCTCAGAGGCATGGAGGACTTGCCCCAGAAGCTGATTTTCCCCTTCGTCCCACAGATAGCTTATCCTTGTTCCATTCTCTGGGATTTTGGCTTTCATGGTTCCAGAAGGTGTAAAGTCGTAGGATAACCTGCGGACAAGGTTTGCGCCAATTCCTCCCAACTGGGTGTAGCGCCCATGGCCATCGGTAGGCTCAGAGAAGGTCGCTGTGGTGAGAGGATCCACGGTTTCCATGAGCAAGTACGCATGGGGTTGGATGACTTGGTCTGATACAACTGAGGCATTGGCATAATCCTTCATGCGTGTCACTTGCACAGACAGCAGCTCTTCTTGTCCTCCTGCATTCACCTTCCAGCTCTGCGTTTCGAGGGGAATACCGATCATATGACGATCGATCAAATCTTGGATAATCAGCCCATTTCCATCGGGGAAGGTCACATTGGAGGCATAATCTAGAGGATAACGCATCACACGCTTTTGCTTTCCTCCCTCACTATCTGTAATCTCTACCCGCGTAGGATAGGTGTGGGCGGGGTTATCGTAAAACGTTTCCTCTTCTGTGACAATCGCTTGTCCTGATCCCATGCTGTAGTCTTTGATGGTCTTTTTGGTTGGGAGAACCTTAGCTGACAGGTGGTTGTACTCGTAGAGATTCGTAAACTCACTTGTTGTAGAATCATACCATACATTAGGGAGCTTGGAAAAATCCATGACAAAGGCAATGGTCCCTCCTGCAACAGATTGGACAGCAGAAGTAATGTCGTATTCCATGATCTCTTCCCTCACGAGGTTTCCTGCTGCATCTCTGATAAGTTTCTTCTCTAACAAACCTCTCTCAAAGGCGTGGCTCGTCGGAGGAGGAAAAGGAAAAACAGGAGATAAATCATCGGGAGTGAAGCTGTAGTGATATTCAATCTCACCATTTTGGCTCCCTCCTGTATTTTTTTCTATCACCACAGGATAACAGATATGAGATCCATTAGAAAAGTTCAGGCTCACATTGGAAGAGGAGGTCCTACTGATAAAGCCACACAATGACACACATGACATGCCATTGGATGAACCTGGATTAGGCTGGAAGGACTTGACGTTAAAAGCTGAATAGTAATAGGAGGGCTTGAAATTGACAATTCCAGACGAGACGTCGGTAAAGTTTGAGCTTGTATAGGTGTAAGCCTTTTTCATGCTAGGTCCTGTCAAGGGCTGGACCGTCACCTCCTTGATTCTGAGCCCACCTACAGGATGATAGGTAATAGCATTTCCCTGTATGTGATAATCAATATGGCCTTCTACATCATCTCCTCTTATAACGCCAGATGCTCCTAATTGATAGGTTCCAGGCGCCAGATTCCAGCAAAATTGATCGCTAGGGTCTGTCCATGTCTGTAGAATTACCTTTTGAGTAGTTCCTTTGAATGGAATCAGTTGTTGTAGGAAAAATGTCCCTCCCCCTGTCTCGCCAAGATTGAGCAGGTCATTTTTTATGGTGTATCGGATCGTCACTTCCTGCTCATAAGGAATATCGAAGGAATCACTATACCCGAATTCTACAGTCGAGCCACTGCTTAACTTGATAAAGTCGACTGACTGACGCTGATTTAATTCTTCATGGGTAGGGTCATTGGCAGTCGGAGCACGATCGTTAAGTTCATAGGCCAGTTGGACCTTCCCTTGAGTGGGATAGGTGATTTGCTCCAAAATCCCTGCTTTGGTGTAAGCAAAGTCTGGTTCACGATTGGCACCTACAATACTAAGTTCATCACAATTATCAGGAGGAAGATAGCTTTGTGCTACAGGAGGAATATCATTCACAGGTATGGTCAACGCAGGCAAATAGCTCGTGTTGGCTTTGCCATTGTAAAATCCCCAGTGATCGACAGAATAGGAATAGGGTTGAGGAAGCGGAGTCCCTTCGTAAGAGAAAGTATGGGATTTATACGGTTCTGTATTGCCGATCTCTCCCAATTCTCGTACTTCCAGTAGCTTAAGTCTTCCCCCAGGTACAGTAGCCAGTGGCAGTGCAGGAGAGAAATACTGATTATTATTGACTCCAAATGTGCCATAAACAAAGCGAAACCGATTGTATACCTGTCCATTTCGCTGGAAAGAGACATCGGTAAGTTGGGGCATACCTGGAATGTCGCTTCGCTGTCCTACCACAGAGGTAAAGTCTATTTGCTCTTGTGTCCCGATGATCCGCTTGAGATGTAAAGCAGTTACACTAGAATAACGAAAAGAATAAGTTAAATCAGGAGCCTGGCAGGACGCTGTTCCACCTGGACAAGCACCTGGATTGTAGTCCCCAAAATGACCCTCAGATTCAGAGAATCCTTCATCGTATTCGATATTATAAGTATCGTATTCAAACTGTATGGTTTGTCCTGCATTCAAATGCTGGATTTCTGTCAGATACCAACTACTGGTGTAGGCATCTAGGTTTACATTCCCACTAGTTCCTGACTCTGCCGCAGTCCGTGTGGTTTCACGGGAAGCAAAAACGCAGACAATCCCCTCAGGAGTCGTAATTTTGAAGTCCTTGCCCAAGGTCCCTTGGTATCCAGGAATCATCTCGATTTTTACATCGCTATAGGGAATGGTAACAGCCAAAGTTTCTCCAGGGGGAATGACAAACTTCCCTGTATATCCCAGAAAGTTGTAGGAATAGACATCGGGCTGGATATCCAGGTCCCCTTGTGCGATGAGGTGTTTTCTTTGGAGGTTGATGTCCCAAACATCTTGTGGGTTATCAGGATCGGGCACTACTGCGTCTTGATACCAGTAACCCAGCGGAGGCACATCGTCTGCCTTACCCATCTTTGTGCGGGTGATCACACCTCCTGCGTTGAGAGACCAACCCAATCCTACCCAGGAGGCTTTCTCTTCCACTCGGTACCCACCTGCATGATAGCTCAGAGATATGGGGATTTCGATCCCTCTTTCTGCCAGTCCTCCCAGCGGGATAGATACATTGGGTATTCCGGTAAAATGGCTGACGGGTATTTCTCCGTACTTACCCAGTGCGGCAGCTGTAGGAGAGGGTGGCGTGATATCGGGGAGTCCCAGATCTTCTTGGGCAGGGCAGATAGACAGTGTGCCTATCCATAGCAAAATGCAGAACCAATACGTCTTTGTTTTCATGTGCAGTGACCTATTTTTGTCGACCAAACTATGTGCTGAGTAAAACTATTGGAAAACTGTATTTCCAATTATTTGTCCAATGATAGTAGAAAAATTAGTACAAATCCAAACATTCATTCAAAAACTTTCCCACACAACATGCGAAAAGCTCATAATCAATACTCCCTATTCACTCCAGCTTATTTGTAACACCACTCCCAAATCCTGCAAATCCCCTCATCCTGTTCCACAACCCTAAAGAGACATCTGAGCACCAACGAAACATTAACGCTGGCAAAAGGGACTATTCCTAAAAACCTCCTGTCTCCCCTACTCTTTTTTCACAGCGCTAATGTTTCGTTGGTGCTCAGATGTCTCTTTAGGTTTGTGGAACAGGATGAGGGGATTTGCAGGATTTGGGAGTGGT
>JBCBFT010000186.1:0-6853 GCA_038527485.1 Bacteroidota bacterium | reverse complement strand
CAAGCCCGCCCGACATGTTCCCGGCCACGCACCCCCACACCCACAAAGGCAAACCGCTCTTGAGCCGCGAAGAAAATTTCGCGCGTATCTCTCTTAAGTGGCTCAATGGTTTTCCGCTCATCCAGAAACTCTACTGCTTCTAGCAGATTCTCAACTGGAATCACATCTAGTTCGCTGACGATCGCTGCCTCTGCTGCATTTGGGGCAGGAACAATCATCCCTTGAAAGCCACGCTTGCGCGCCTCGATCGCTATGGGTAAGGCGCCTTTGATCGGACGCAAAGTCCCGTCCAACGAAAGCTCTCCCATGATCAGATAGGATTCCAACAACTTGGGAGAAATCGTTCCATCTGCCGCCAGCACACCTACCGCCACTGTCAAATCATAGGCGGAACCTACTTTGATGATGTCGGCAGGCGCCATATTGACAGTGATGGCTCTACGAGGCAGATAGAAGCCATTGTGGACGAAGGACGTCCGAATGCGCTCGCGGCCTTCACGCACGGCATTGTCTGGGAGTCCCACTAGGAAGAAGCCTGGCTGCCCGCCAGAAGCCACATTTACCTCGACAGTGATGATGGTCGCATGAATGCCCTCTACTGCGCTTCCATAGGTTTTGACTAACATAGTTGTATGATGGTTCTATTGATGGTCAATGACCCTATTTAAGCATCTAGCACCACATATCTCTGGAAAAAAATCGCAAAAGTCCACATTACATATCCTCTACATGATGTGCGATTTAGATAGATTTCGGCAAATGATTCCCTGTAGTTTTTACTAAGACGCGCATCGGCATTGGAAACTTCTAGTTGTTTGGGCACTTTTTTAGTCTCAAATCATTTCTTACATTTTCATGAAGGACAAGTCAGATTCAGCCCCTTCTATATTGAGCTTTGTCATTTTTCACGAAAAGAAACGAGAGAAAAGCCAGATTCAAAGATTCTCCTCACAGCCTTATCTACCTTATGGAAAAAGAAGAGATGGTAGTAATGGCAATTGCCCATTCTAGGAGAATGCCAAATTATTGGAGGTAGTCTTATTCCTATGCTCTTGACTTACTTTCGTTAGCACCAGTTGTGTGGGCTATATCTTTCCTCTCATTCAACACCACTACTTGTTTCCTCTATGACTCCATCAAGTGATCGCATGATGATTGTCATGCCAGTCGTAAGCACCTCTTTTTTGTTCATGGAAAAAGCGGCTAAAAAGTATGAGGTATTCATTTAACCTATTCTTCACAACGCTTTGATAACCAAAATCTTGAACAATAATGGACCATTTGATGAAATGGGCATTCATTTTGGTTTTGGATTTATTCGCTTTATGTCATACATTGATGAAAATAATTAAATATTTCCATATGAAAGTACTTCTAGCAAAACACCTAAGGGATTTACACTACCTCATAAGGATTCTCGAGGTGTAAACCCAATCTATCATTTCTTTATTGTTCACTAGCCTCTACAAGATGTATACCGCAGATTAAGCCGTCTGTGGGAGGCAGCTTAGTGTCTGAGAGATTGCCTTTCCATTAGAAATGATCTCCATCATACATTTTCATGTTGAATAGCGCATGTGCGCTTATTCAAGCAACCTTCATATGTGAATGCAAGACTAGCCTTGTACACACATGCCATCGCTACATACTTTTTAACACCTGATCTTCAACCATTGAAACCCTCACAGCCTAATATGAGAATCACCATGAAAAACCACATCTTATGTTTGAGTTTGTTTATGCTCCTCTTCTCCCATTTCTCCATCTATGGACAAGATCCTACACAAGGAGAAGATTTTATTCTCAATAGCACAGCCGTCGTTCCTCCTTCTCCTAATCAAGCAGCCCTATTCAAGTTTCAGGATATACCTGTAAGTAAGTCTACAGGGATTCCTAATATATCCATTCCCATATGGTCGATCACTCAAGGAAGCCTAAGTGCGCCCATCAGTCTCTCCTATCATGCTGGGGGGATCAGAGCCAATGAAGAAGCTTCGCTTGTGGGTCTCGCCTGGGCATTGAACGCAGGGGGAGTGGTCAGCCGTACGATGATGGGGAAACCCGATGACTTTGGCAATGGATTCCTTGCGCTGAATCACTATGGATTATTGCCTACAGATTTCATCTACCCCAATGATCACCCAGACGACAATACCACTGTCAAAAATATAGTGGATGGAAACTGGGACGGTTCACCTGATATGTTTCAGTTTAGCCTTCCTGGCCTCAGCGGGAAATTCTTCTTTGGTCATGATGGGAATGCCTATACAGTGCCCTACAGTAAGGTAAGAATCACGCCGCTTGGATTCACTATTGGAGGGGGAACCATCAATCAATGGGAAATCACCAACGTAGATGGCACACGCTACATACTAGGTCCCGAGTCAGAAGAAACCATTGTCGAATCAGAATGTGCAGGCTCCATGAACATCAATCTTGACAAATATAAGTCCTCATGGTTTCTACAATCTATGATCTCTCCTGATGGTTTGGATACCTTACACTTTGAATACGAAGCCACGTATGTACATCCTGTAGAAGTCCAGCACTCCGAAACGCAGTATTATAGTTTAAATCCTTCCTCTCTATGCGGCATTAAGAACCCTTCTTATTGTGTCAATAAGACCTTTCATGAAGGCCGTACACTGACGAAGATCAAGTCTCGACACTTTGAGGTAATCTTGAGTTATACCAATGGGCGCGAAGATGTAGCAGATGCCTATGCCTCTCAAACCTATGCAACGCCTGGCTCCAAGCTCAGTACGATTGTCGTCAGAAATATTCAGACCCAAGAACGTCTGCACAAGTATGCGTTTACTTATGATTATTATAATGCCAACAGTCCTTCCTTCAATGAAAAGCGCCTGAGGTTACGGGCCATTCAAGAGTTTGGCGTGGATGACCTGCATGCCAAGCCTCCATTTACCTTTGACTATAAGGACGATGTGCTCCCTCCCAAAGACACCAAAGCAATCGACCATTGGGGATATTTCAACGGAGCGACTAGCAATCAAACCCTCATCCCGACAGTTTGGCAAGGCAGCCAAAAGTATCCCGCAGTAGGAGATGGGGCCAATAGAAGCGTAGAACCTGCCTTTGTACAAACAGGGATCTTAAATAAGATTACCTATCCTACAGGTGGCTATACAGCATTCATCTATGAGTCCAATGACTATGGGCATGCACACTTCAAAAATGATGAGAGAGACGACATCGTCCAACAACAATACTACATTGCCTTTCATGATGATTATGTAGACGGTAATGGAAACCTCGTCTACGCTCAAGGTGGATACAATTCGACCTGCACGACTTTTGGTACATCAGGATGTAGCCATGAAGTTCCCTTCACCATCAATCCCAATCCTAAAAATCCGCAGGCAGAGCTTTTCCTAGAATTTGAAGATGTCACATTTTGGAACACCCAAATTGCGGGAGACTGGGCGGGGGGATATCTAGCCATTGAAAATGCTGGAAGGAGAGAGGTCTTTCGCATAGAAGGAGGCAGCTCTGTCAACCCTGATTTTCATCTGTATCTCCCTCCTGGTGATTATTTCTTAAAAGCTACAGCCTATATGAATGGAGAGGCGATGTCGGGCAGGTTAAAAGTACAAGAAATCGTGGTCGATACAGTCCAAGGCGTAGCAGTATTCGGAGAAAAGGCGGGAGGATTGCGTATCAAAGAAATACATACATTCAGCGATCAAAATGTCAGTGCGCTAAAGAAGCGGTTTAGCTATACACATACCGTAGATGGGATCTCCTACTCCAGTGGGACACTTGGAGCAGAGCCTAGATACCACCACACGTTTCAAGAATCGGCTGTAGATCCTACCATTGGGGGCGGCAATACTTCAGGCTCAGGCGTAGGAGGAACTCCTGCGACAATCAATAGCTGCAACTATGCGGGTGAATTTTTCAATCCTTGCTACTACTTCGTGACCAATTCCAGTCCCTTAAATCTTCAAGGAGGGGTACAATACCATACTGTAACTGAGGAGCAGCTAGATGCCCAGGACCAGCCTAATGGAAAAACCGTTTCTCAATTTACTTCGTTCATCGACCAGCCCAATCGGGGATACTACTATATGTTTCCTACCAATTTTACCTCCTATGACTGGCGAAGGGGCTTACCCATCACCCAAAAAGTCTATGACCAACATGGGGTCTTATTGCGCGAATCGAACACCACGCATTTGTTTAGCGCAGACTCCACCAATGGATATGCTTTTGGGATGGGCTTACCCAATGTACATGCAAGTCGTGGGATTGTGGCCAAGTTAAAGTTTGATTCTGGTTGCACCTATCAGCCCTATACCTGTGAAGCAGAGGATGTATTAGACTACTCCAACTTTGCAGGGCTTGTCGTAAGGCAGGTAGGATCGGGAATATTTGAGAATCAAAAGATCATGGATCTGGGCGGAGGTACTCCCTATATCCCAGGTTCCTTTCCCAATCAGCAGATTATTGATTCGATAGAAAAGATCATAACTGATATGGGTATCACTAATTACACACGACCTCAGAAACCTGCTCATATGTCAAATTATGAATTTTATAAAAGATCCATAGATCTATCGTTTAAATTAAGACCTTACATCGAGGTTGATCTATGTAATAACCGCCCTACAGGCCATGTCATCGTTCCTGAACCGCGAACGAAATATTATTATCACCAGTACGACTTGATTTCAGAGTGGGTCTATCCCAAACAAACGGTGAGTACTACATTTGAGGGGGGGCAGACACTCACCTCGACCGTTGACTTCCTCTACGACAATCCCTCCCATGCTCAATTGACTCGGACGGTCACATCAAATAGTGATGGAGAGGTGTACGTCACGAAGGCTAAATATCCCTTAGACTACATTCCTTCCCTCAATTTGAATGATGATCCAGGGGTCATAGAAATAGCCACTGTAGAAGAGCTGACTGAAAAGAACATGGTGGCTTCTGTTATCGAGCAGCAGTTATGGATTGGTTCCTCACTTAATGATCTTAAGCTATACAAAGGAAAAATTCAGACACTCCAAGAATTGACCCATACCTTCTCTCAGTCATTCTGGGACTGGAAAGATATCAAACCAAGTGCGTCATATCTACTGGAAACAGAAACGGGACTTTCCCCAGGATTCGAAGATGTGGATAGTACAACAGGTTTATTCACAGAGCTGATTCCAAGTGATTCCTATACAAAACGTGTGGTATACGAGTGGACTTCTTGGGGAAATCTGATGTCAGAATCTTTTATTTCTGGACAACAAATTAGCTATCTAAATACAGGTCCTAACAGATTGGTTACAGCACAAATCCTGAATGCAGATTCAGGGGCATATGCTTTCACAAGTTTTGAAAAATCGTACGAGTACGACATCCCTTATTTCTACAATTGGCAAGGAAACTGGGATTTGATGGGATCAGATTACAAGAATGGATACTCTCAGCAAGGCCAGTACAACCAAACGGGGCAGTATAGTTTTCAGATGAGAGAACGTAATACAGGGAATGAACGCTTCATTCAGAAAGTCAATACGCCACCTGGAACATATACTATATCCTTTTGGTATCACGGTGATCCTATAGATATCAAGTCCACAGGGGAAGCTACTCAGGTTACGCCAATCAATACCTCCTCTCTCCCTACATATGTAGAGCTGGAAGTACAAGTAAGTTCAGGAGGAGTTATAGAAATATCGACTACAGGAATTTCTTATATCGACGAATTACGCCTGTATCCTGTGGATGCCCAGATGACGACTTATTGCTATGACGAAGCACTTAGACTGCATACAAAAACCGATGCAAACAACCGTTCGACTTATTACCATTATGATGAGTTAGGGCAACTGCAATATGTGCAGGATCAAGAGGGCCATTATGTTCAGGGCTACGAGTACAACTACAAAAACTAATCACACAACCTAACAAGACACAAACGATGAGAAAATACATTCATATTATCCTCCTCTTCCTCGGAATAGGAGGGAGTACAATGGCCCAAACCCTCGATGGAACCCAAAACTATGTGCGTAGCACCACTACACGCATTCCCATTGAACAAAAGAGTACATTTAATACCCTTAAATCCAATGGCTCTCTCCATGAAAAAGTAGAGGCTATCCAATACTTCGACGGTTTGGGAAGACCTATTCAGACCTTGGGATGGAAGGATTCTCCTTCTGGGCAGGACATGGTGGCTTTCCAGAAGTACGATGCCTTGGGACGTGAACCCGAAGCCTTCCTGCCTTATGTAGGAAGCAAGAATGGAGGCTTCACCGATATCGCTACAGCAGAGGTAGAACAAGCGGTCTTTTATGGGCAAACAGGATCTAATCTGCCCAGCAGTCCCTTTCCCAAGGCGGTCACCCAGTTTGAGGCCTCTCCCCTCAACCGCGTACTGGAGCAAGGGGCTTCTGGTGTAGATTGGCAGCCGCAGGCCAATACCATCGGGACGCAGTCTCCCCTTGAACATACTATTGTCCAGTCTTATGAGGTCAATACCCACCCTGTCAAGGCGATGAAGCGTTTGCCAAGTGGGATTATTACGCCGAGCGACTATCCTGCAGGAAGTCTTAGTATCGATGTGACCACCGACGAAAATGGCCTGCTCTCTCGTACCTACACCGACAAGTTGGGACGTACCCTACTTAGCCAGATGCAGGTCACTAAGGGAGGAAGCGAGTATGCTACGACAGCTTATGCCTATGACATCCTCGGCAGGGTCCAATATGTCATCCAGCCTGAGGGTTGGAAGCTCATTGACCAGTCCAATAACCATTTCGTCCAGTCAACTTTGGATAACTTCGCCTTTCAATACAAGTATGACAAAAGAGGGAGGGTGAGTGAAAAGAAG
>JBCBFT010000185.1:0-6871 GCA_038527485.1 Bacteroidota bacterium | reverse complement strand
CAGCGGTACATGCTATCAAAGATCAAAGCCAGAACCAAGAAAACCGAAATCCTTTGGATCTTCTTTGGTATCCATACTGCTAACGCACTAGAGATCGGCAGAAGAATCTTCAGAAAGAGGCAGCTTAAAGTACCTCAACCTAAGCCAATCAAATCATCGTAATTTTTACTGATAGAAACCCTCCCTAAAGGAGAGCAGGGATAGCTATGGAAAAGAAAATATAAAAAAGGTAAGATCAAAAAACGAAATTCAGAGAAAAAACCAGCCATATAAAGATAGGTATCAAACGAAATCCCCTCAAATTTTCATCCAAATTTGAGGGGGGGGCCTATTTCGCGAATAGCCCTATCTGAAAATGAAAAGTGGCGATGGTTTCCAGAACATTGATGTATAATTGATTTCATTCGTCTTCGGGAAGGTCTACTTTTTCATATTTCTTCTTTGTTTGGTGATCAGTTAAATGCTTCTTTATTTGAGCTGTACGTAGAGTTGTTTGGGTATATGTCCATTATCTCCAACAAGTTATCTCTACATGTTCTTACTGAGTTTATGTCCCCATTGATGATTGACATCTGCGACATGTGGAGGAGTGATCATAAAATGTATGATATCCCTTAAGTCATTCATGATCGGGTATCGTTTGAGTCCCAAGAACCATCTTGCCTAATTTTTATCTCCTTCTTCTGGACTAATCCATGAAAAGAGGGAATCGATCATTTGCTCGTAAGGAGCTAACGGACCTTCCTGATTATTTTTCTTTATCAATTGATTTATAAGATTTCTATCATTTCTGGTAAGTCCAAATCCAATAGCCATTTCAAGGAATTTTAATGACAAGTTGATGTTTTCCTCCCTAGCTTGACATACGGCAGCCCAGAAACAAGCTTGTTTAAGAAATTTTGATTTTAATTGTTGTTGGAAATGGCTGGGATCAAATTCTTTCCTTGTTTTGACATAATAGAAAGGATCATTTTTCAAATGGATCAATATCGTTTTCTCCTTCTCTGGGAAATCTTCTAGCTTTCTTCCAAGTGGAATAATCATAGGTTTTGCATCAGTAATCTTTAGATTAGCATCTAGGTTTTCTAATAGATATACTTTTCGAGCTAAAGGTTCTTTGGTCCTAGAATATTCCAAGATAACTCCAGTTAGAACTGTAGGGCCTTCGGGCTCTTCTTTAGGAGAGATATATAAACTTATGATTCCCTTGAAATGACTGGCCCTATTAGGAACTTGTTCATGAGTGCGTGGAATATGCCAATCTCCTTCATCTTGTAGAAGATGGATTAGAATATGATTGTTGTATCGCAGGACACGACCATTAGTGAAAGCCCCCAATTTTTCTAGTATGAGAGCTGAGCCATCTTCCCTAATTTCCATCATCAATTTGCGAATTCCTCCTCTCTCGTTTTCGGCAGAACTTTTATAGTAGCAGTAATATTTTCCCGCAAGATCTCCAATAAGATTTCCAGGGTGATAATGAATATAATTTTGTCCACTTATCAAGGATTTAGCATTTTCTATGAAATTATTGTTGATGCCTGAAAAGAAATCTTCGAATTGCTCCCATTTCCTCGTTAACTCCTCCCTATGTTTTGGATTGAACCAATCATAAGTCTCTACATGCCCAAAAGTAGACTGATGTTGGTCGATTAATGATTTATCTAGTTTCGTCTCCATACGTATGGCAAGTACTCTTCCTGCACGTGGTTCTGTTGATGCGCCCAATGGACTCCTGCGCTTGATGCCCGTGTAGGTACCTTTAAGAATATTTTCGTTGGGATGGATTGATGAGTGTTTGAGAATGGCGTAAAAGCTCATCCCACTTATCACGCGATCGGTTCTAATGAAAATATGATCATTATCAATGACCTCTACATTACATTGATAGATACGTTCTACTGAGCTTTTACGATTGAGAGGGGTATCTCTTCCTGGAACCCATAATACACTATTCTCTTCGATCTGTAGATACCCTTTACGGATGGTATACTCATCTTTGTTGATAGAGAAGAACTCGTATGCTCCTGCCAAATCCTTAAGAATGGATCTTTGGTCCAGGCTGTTGTCGTTGTATTCGCTAATTAAATCATGTATAGAGGTGGAGTTATGCTTTACCTCTTGATAATCTTGCTGAATGTACATCTTCATGAAAGACTTTGACATTCCAACTTCTCGCTCTAAATCATCTAGTGTGATCAGCTTTGTATCTTCGCCACGGTTATATCGTTTATCAAGACGAATCATCACCATTTTGCTGTTCAGGATCATGTCCTTCTGATTATGCTGTGTATTTATGGTGCCAAAGATAAATCTCCGAGAAGCTAGGTCTATGTTATCCTTAGCTAGCAAAAGAGATAGAAAGGCAAAGTTGCATTGTCCTCCAGCACCTGTTTCATGAAGCATTCCTGCCATAACCATGCTATTATCCATCTCATGAAATTTGAGTTCTCCTTCATATTGGGAACCACTTTCCGAAACAAGAATTTTAGCTTGGTAGGGCTTGGGAACAGAATCTGATTCTATGGGATCTAATTGAATGATAAACTGCCTAGTTCGAAGTCTGTGATAGTAGTAACTGCGGAATGTTACAGATTCTTGTTGAACCTTATGTTCGAGACTCCTTTTCTCTACAGTTGGAAATGCGTCTCTAATATCATCACCAGCTGATTCTGTTTCATCATCTTTCCACAGATCATTGAAGTGTTTGATCATGGCTTTCCCCATGAGACTATTGACAGGTCTGAGTTCAAAAGGGCCTTCTGTAATTCCTTTTTCTTTCCAGTAAAACCCCTGAAATATGACTCTGTCCACCCTGATCATATTAAGGGAACCGCCAATATTATGGAGAAATTGTATCTCTAAATTCCCATTTTCGTTGAATCGTTGAAGTTCCGCTAGAATATCTACATTTTGATCACCTTTGGCTTTGAGTTGCCTCCCTTGTTCAAGGCCAAGCTCTTGCATTCTTTTAGCTACCAAATGACTATCAGGCCTAGCCATCAAGATTTTTACTCTCACACCATTCCAAAGCGCGGTTTTGATGTTCTCTTTGATTTCATCAAGAAAAGAGAAGAAACTTTGCAGAAATAGGATTTCATATGAAGCTGTATCGATTGCATTTTTTACCAATTCTAGGGGGAAAGTGGGGTAGATTTTTGACTGACTTTCCACTGCTTCCATTTGGAGCATTGGGGGTATCTTAGCCAATGCCAGATCTTGAGATAAATCTGTTTTTAGATTCATTTCAAGGAAAGCCTCAAGTGCTTTGTTGACTTTGCTGTACATCCTTACACTTGCTCTTTCGTCCTTTTTAGAAATACGACTAAAAGAAGGGCTTGAGATTTGAAAGCCTAACTCATTTAGCTTTGTGACAAGTGCCTGTGAAGAGAATTTTTCATTCTCTGGCCAAGCCTGGTCCTTTACTTGGGTAAGCAACTCCGAAAATTTCTGAGCTAGGTTTTCCTTTTGTTCTTCGTTAATATTTGGCATGTCTGATCTTTAATATCAACTTTAATGAAAGCACTGATTTTATATAAGAGGATGTTATCTGATATAAACAGTCAGTAACATCCTCTTACAAAAAATTAGATTAATCTATCACTTTCCTTTCTAAGAAAGTCAAGTATTTCGATGATTTCTTCTGCTAAAGCATTATGACTGTCAACTTTTATGAATTTTCCGTGAACTGCAAACTTATGAGGATAAAAATGTGCGATCATTTGGACTTGATCCTTCCCATAGATGCAGAAAGGCATCATACTCGGATAGTGGTATAACTTTAAATTATCTGGACTTCCATGACTCTTCCAATGGTCTATAATCATGGAAGTATTTTCACGAATTCTGTTAGGTATCATAATCCCATGATGTGGATGAGGAGGCTGATTCCTAAATTTTGGAAAATCTGCGTCTGGCGAAGGAAAGAAGATTTCTATCTTCTTTCCGCTATTGTATGATTGTTGAAGTAACTGCAAATAAGGGGGGCAGGAAACGAGGAACGTTTGTACGATGACAATCGAATCTTTGGGATTCGAAAGAAAATCTATTCTATTTTTTACTCCGCTGAATGGGATTTCTGCTTCGAGTGTATCTCTTTCCAAATAAGACTTACTCACTAAATCAAAAAAGTAACCAAAATCTCGAAACATCGCTTCGAGCTTTTGTAATAACACGACTTTCTTAGGAATCATCCTATTCGCATTCTCAGGATTAAATAGAGCATAAAATGCTGGGCGAGAAATATTATTTAACTCATAGTTGGCTACAAGTAACTCATAAGTACCTGCCATCGTTCGGGATGAAACATTTAGTTTCATAGCTACTCTCCATCTTTCAAAGTGTGTCAAAATGAGTTCTTTCGCTACAGCTAATTTAAGGTCAATCATGTTCATAGAATTAGTCCTTTAGTAGTTATTTTATATTGAAATAAACATTATTTCAGTTTTATTGCAATTAAAATCCATGATAAAAGTAAATACTTATATGTATAGATGGATAATAGTTTATAATAATAATTTGAATAGCAGATATTTGTATTAAATACGATTATCTCTGTATAAGGGGGAACGAAATAGTTTTGAGAGAGTAAGAATAATTGAAATGAAATTTTTGGCCAAATATTTCAGTTCATTTTTCCATTGATATTATTCACTCTTAAAACATTAAAAATGAAGCAAGCAGTTTTATCGCTTGTCCTAGGGATGCTATGTCTAGGACTTAAGGCGCAAATAATCTTTACTTCTAACTGTGGAGAGAGCTCAGAAAGATGTATTGGTTGGTTGTTTCAGGACCAAATGATCGAATCATCTCTTATTAACGAATTGATGTTAAGTTATCAGATTTCTGAAGGGGAGCAAATCATCGAAGTCAGTGATTGGTTAGAAGGTCCTTGTTGGTTTTGTGAAGGAGAGAGAGGCATTGATTGGGATGTAGAGATTGAGGTTGATTCTGCCATCGGTTTACTCAATGTACATTTAGTTCGCCTGAAGGATTCTATTCAGGGATTTGGCTTGATTAGCGGTATCATTATCATCGTTGATGATGGGATTGGAAGACCAACGGGCCATATGAGCGTAGTACATAATCTTTCTTCTAGTCTGAATCTTTTCCTTGAAGGTATTTCAGATCCCATGGCTACCTTAAGAATTATACATACTGGAACAGGTCAGGTGACGATATATCCTGTAAGTGAAGGCTTCAATTCGATTCCTACACCTACCCTTTCTCCAGGTTATTATTATCTGGATATACCTTCCCAACCCGAGATAGTAGGGAAGTATTGGAATAAAACGCTTTGAAATGATCCCTGAACGGGAATCGAAACTTCGTGCTACATAATTCCTATGAGTCAGAGTAATACCTACTCTGGCTCATTGTAGTATGTATGAGTGGTAGTAACTCGGACATTGTAATGTGAAAATTAACTATCTCTTCTGCTGATACTCAAGGAAAAAATAGCGATGTTGATAGGAGAGTTTAGAAGCAGAAAGTTTTTCCCAAAACTCCTTCTCACGTGGGGTATTCCAGCATTGAATGAATGATTGGATCAAAGACAACCTTTCTCTTAGCTTATTTTTTTGATTTTCTTTGAGGAGTTTATTTCTATTTATCCAAAGGCGGATATTGCGGATCAATTTATCTCCTTTATCTAGATTTTCTAAAAACAGGTAGCTTTCCAGTAAAATGAACTTCACATTAGCAAAGAAATTTGCTGAGACATTTTTCATGTCGGGATGATGCTCGAGTGCAATGACGGAGGCATAGTCTTTTTCCTTGTAGGCCCTACAAAGGTTGGTAAATAGTATAGCTGCTTTTTGATCCCTTTCAGGAATTAGGGGTAAGTATCTATTAGCCCATGTTTCCATTTGTTCATTTTGGGCAGCAAACATACCTGCACGTATCAAAGTCAGATATATAGTGGTATCAAGCGGTTGATTATTGGTAAAGAACCCCTTTTCTATACCATTCGGTGTAAAATTGCAGATAGATTGTAAGGTTTTGATGCTTGGATCCGTTATGGCTTTTTGAATAGAGTGATTCAAAATCAGCAGATGAAAGTTGGCATATCTAGTCTTATTGGTAAGATTAAGCTTAGCAAGAAGGATCTGTTCCAGCTTTTCAGTATCATAATCAGGAGATTGAAGTAAATCATAAAAGTGTAAAAATACTTCCAGTAAAGGGTTTTGTAAATCTTGATTCTGTCTGCGGATCTCGTTTACCTTCTTGTGATTCACTTTTAGATTCTTTTCCTTCTCTTCATTTACTTTTGATAGTTTGGTATCATTTAGTACTTGGATAGCCCATTCCATATATTCTAGATGATCCATGTATGTTTTGTACTGGAGGATATCTGCAGAAAGAGAGACCTTTTTGCCAAAGTGCCTTAGCAAAATTTCCTGCTTTTCGATACAGAAAAGATAGCAGATTCTGTAAAACTGGGTATCCCTTTGTTCTGTCTCTCGTAAGTTTTGTTCCATTCTTTCAAGAGCAGGACGGAGAAGCTCAGGTCCCCCTACCTCCTTGAGTTTTCGAATGAAAAATAACTGAGAATAAAGGGAGTGCTCATCTAGATACTGATGAGTAAGGTATCGTTCGAGCGCTTTTTTTAGACTAGATAACCAAGTCGTAAGCGTAGAGTTGTTAAAGGGAGTATTAGGAAAACATTGCGTCCATAATGTCTGAGGTTGATCAAACTGGTCCCAGCAGGCTATAATTTTCTTGATACTTGGACTTCCCTTCCATGAATGGATAAACTCTTTTTGGACCTTTTTATCTAAGGTTATCCAAATCTTATAAGAACTTCTGTCAGAAATGTTCTTCATTCTGAAATAAATATCATTTATAAATTAGACTTAACCTATATCTAAAA
>JBCBFT010000184.1:0-6977 GCA_038527485.1 Bacteroidota bacterium | reverse complement strand
GGACTTTAAGGCAAATCAAGATGTACTTCTCCGTCTTCAGACCCAACAGCAGTGGATGCTACAGTCTTCTTTCGTAGATATGGACGGAAAAAACCACGACCGCTATCGTTTTTTTAATGGAGGCTTGCCAGTAGAAAATAGTACGCTGACGATTCATCATCAGGATCAGCAGGTATATTTCATTCAGTTTCAAAGTATGGGGCCTCTACCTTTCGCCCCTCCCGTATTCAAAACATCAGAAGAGCTACTTGCCAAAGCAGAGGCTACCCTCCCTCAGCATACATTTGCTTGGGAATCTGCTGAACTTACCACACTTGATTTACCAGAAAGCGCACCTTTACCTCCCGATTTTCAGGAACCCACTCCTAAGAAGATTTGGTATTGGGATGCAGAAGAAAAAAAATATTTGACGGGATACAAGCTAGAAATGCGTGCGCTGAAACCCGATAACTTCTATCAAGTCATTTTAGATGGAAAGTCTCTAGAGCTGGCGCGTCAACTTCCTCTGACGTATAATTGCCAGCCTTCCAAAATTACGGCTGAGACAAATTATTATGGTCAAAGGGAAATAGCTACTCAGAAAAAGGGATTCATTCAGAAAAAACATCTCTTATCTACTTGTGAGCCCCAATACATTCAGACAAAGTATCACGAACTCAATTCATTTGGGGAGGTTCGTACATGGTCCTCTATTTCTGATATTAGTTTACGACAAAGTGATTGGGGATCAGAGGAGCAGGTAGGTGCTAGTGCGCATTGGGCTGCCTTGGAAGCATGGCAAACATTTGCTGTGCAATTTGGATGGCTCGGGCCAGATAATCAACAAGGTTCACTCCGCGTACTTGCTGACTGGCGAGATCCTCAAGGAAAATATGTACCTAACGCCCGCTATCTGAATCATCAAGGCCAGAGTTATATTTATGTAGGGGGCTTAGCAGAAAATCCGCTGGTCACATTGGACCTTATAGGACATGAATACGCCCACGGATTCATTTCTCATGCGTCAGGTCTGGCGTACAGTCGAACTTCTGGCGCCATTCATGAGGGATTAGCAGATATATTTGGCACACTGGTTGAATATTATGTACTCAGGGATGAAGGGACTTGGGACTGGAAAATGGGGGATCGTGTCTACACTTTCAGAGATTTAGCAGATCCTCATTCGCTTCAAATGCCCAAAGTAGCTGGCCCTTCTGACCCTTACTGGTATGACAATTCGATTGCTGCTTGTCCAGAACCCAATAATCTTCCTTTCCCAACAGGCAATGATCGCTGTGGCATTCATCAAAATAGTACTGTCATGAGTCATTGGTTCTATCTCTTGGCTGAGGGTGGCCAGGGATTGGACGTGCCCGTCAGTCCGATTGGAATCGAAACAGCAGGAGAAATCATCTTTCATACAGTGGCTGCATATGTACAGGAAGAAATGGATTTTGAAGCCATGAGAGCTGCGACTTTACAAGCGACAGCAGATCTCTATGGTCCGTGCAGTCGCGGCTTGGCAGAAGTACGCAATGCCTGGGCAGCTGTGGGCGTTGGAGAACCTCACAACGAATTCTGTGTTAACATCATTGGAGAAAATCAGATCTGTATTGATAGTTCCAAAGTCTATACCTATGAGGTCATTGGGCCCCCGACTGCAACCTACAAGTGGAGTGGGATACCTGTAGGATGGGAGTACTACTTTGACGATCTTAGAAAGCAGAAATTGGTCCTTCTGGACTCCGACAATATCTTCCCAAAAACAGAGCTGACCGTCAAAATAGAGGGCAGTAACATTAGCGAGTTCGCTACGATCTCAGTCGCAGGGGTAGAGTGTGCTGGCAAAACAGGAGGCAATACGCAAACCCTCCCAACATTTGAAGAGATCCGACTTTACCCCAATCCTGCTCAGGCTCAACTCCGCGTTTTCTTCCCCAAACACACTTTTCCTTGTACCCTCAGACTCATAGAGATCCAAGGAAGGGTACTGCAAACCCAACAGGTACTTCGACCTCAACAAGTACTTTCCCTTGAGGCACTACGTCCTGGCATGTATTTCCTTGTCATCAGTGGGCCTATGGAAATGCATAGACTTTCCTTTATCAAAGACTGAAAAAAGAATCCCTCGTTTAGTATGGGACAAAGTAATGGTACGCTTCATCATCAATCTTTGCCACGGGCATATCCAAATTAGGCTGAAAGATCAGGGACTCGTCGTCGAGATTAAACGCACAAAGGTGCCCCTGTCCCGGGGTCGCACGATCATAGCATCCGTTGTCGATACAGACAACAGCGGCTTGTTCTTGAATCGCTTTTTCAATGGCTGCGCGTTCACGGCGAATGTGTCCAAATAACACGCGACGGCCATTGAGCCAGTCCTCATCCACATCTTGCTCCCAGTCACGGCGCACCCAGCGCATGGCGTAGGTATCTTGCAGGGGATCTTCTGTATGGAAATTGAGTCCTGCATGTACCATGATCCAATCCTTGTAAGTTGAATAGGATTCCATCTGGGAGAGTAGGTCCCATTGCTTTTCGGTAATGGGAAACCGTCTTTCCATCACGGCTGTGGCCATACGGTCATCGTGATTGCCTCTGAGGACGGTCAGGTTATAGCCTGCTTCTTGCAATTGGATGATATAGTCCAACACACCTTCGGAGTCTGGGCCTCGGTTGATATAATCTCCGAGAAGGAATAGGTGGTCCTGAGGCTGGAGGAAGAGTCTTTGTTCAACGAGATATTGGAGGGTTTGGCTACAGCCGTGGATATCCGAGACAGCGAAGTGGCGCATATGGCGTGTGAGAATACATGGTATGACAGGTTGCCTTCGCCTGATATACAGGCACTCCTGTAGGCTTAGATTTGTGCATACGAGAACACCTGTGGTCAGTTGCCGAAAAAGGAAGAAAATCATACTACTCCCCTACCCTAGGAGATCGGGGAGAAAATATATTTGAAAAATTTCATTTTTTTCTTGTGAAAAAAGGGTCCACCCCTTACTTTTGCCATCCCTTCAGTCAAGCAATTGACGGGAGCGTTCTTCTAAGAAGAAGTACATGCCCAGGTGGCGGAATTGGTAGACGCGTTGGTCTCAAACACCAATGGGGAAACCCGTGTGGGTTCGAGTCCCACCCTGGGTACCTATCCCTTCATACGAACCGTATGGAGGGTTTTTTCGTATATGCGTCAAAGGCTGCGCCAAAAACAACCATGAAATATGCGAAAAAAGAATCTCCAGTATAATGTAGATGGCATCCCGTATGTGCCAGTAAAGTTTGTCGAAGGGGTCCGTGACTACCTCGAATACTGGGTGTATAACTATGACAGCGGCAAGCTCGAACGGCAGCGACGCTATATATCTAAGAAGCTCTCCAAACGCGATCGCGAACAGCAGGTGCGAGAGATGAGCCGCGAGATCAATGGCCTGCTTCACCAGGGCTTCACAATGGGGCTCAAGCAGGAGCAAGACAAGATCCTCAAAACACTGGAGGCCTTCCAGAAAGCCAATAAAATCAAGGACGGGGAAAACGGAGAACGCGCCAACGCCAACTACCGATCCTACCTCAACATTCTCACCCTCTACCTCAAGGAAAAGAAGAAAGATGTATTACCCATTACTCAGTTTGACCGAGAGGAGATGTTTCTTTTCCTGGACTGGCTGAATGAGGAACGGAATGTAGGTCCACGCACGCGCAACAACTACAAAGACTACGTGCGTACCCTTTTCAATACCTTGATGGATAGAGGAGTCGTCCAGGACAATCCCGCCAGTAAGATCAAGGATCTTGCTACACGTAGTGGACGATATATCATCTTCACGGCTTCACAGAAAGTCCAGCTTGAAGCATATATGAAGAAGCATAATTACAGGCTCTACTTATATACACGCTTCATCTACTACGCCTTCATGCGTCCCATCGAGATCTGCCGTATGCGAGTCCGCAACATCGACCTGGACAAGGGCATCATCCTCGTGCGCAACAACCAGAGCAAGAATAAGAAGCAAAAGCCCTGTGTGATCAATCCCCAGCTCATGGAGATCATACAGAAGATGGACTTGGACCAATATCCTGAACACTATTATATCTTCGGCAAGGACCGCATGCCCTCCCCTACTTTTCGTCATCGCAACCGCTACTCCGAAGACCATCGTCGCATCCTCGATGCCTGTGAGATCCAGGACGAAGGGCTAGACATGTACTCCTGGAAGCATACAGGAAATTGCAATGCGTACCTGGCAGGGGTGGACATCTACTCACTCAAGATTCAGAATCGACATAGCAGCCTGAGGCAGACAGAGATTTATTTGTCTACACTGGGGCTGAGGATACCCGTGGAGCTGAAGACGAAGAAGTGGTAGGACATCAGTAGCCATGTGTGCACATACTATGTATAGACTCTACACACAAAAATCGCATAGCACACATAGGAAATGCACGTCTATACAGGATCACGTGCATAGACTGTGTACATGCTATGCATAGCCCACACACACAAAAAACGCATAGCACACACAGGAAATGCACGTCTATGCAGGATCACGTGCATAGCCTGTGCACATGCTATGCATAGACCCCACACACAAAAAACGCATAGCACGCATGGGAAACGCACTTCTATGCAAAATCACGTGCGTACATAAAAACATACTTCCCCGTTCAGCGGGGCAGGCGGGCACTAAAAGGATAAAAGCATAAAAAGCTAAAAGGTCATCCCGTGTATGCGGGATTTCGCTGTTAATGGTTCATGGCGATTGCTCAATATGCCGGGAGAGACGGAAACCGTTGCGGCGGCTACGGTAAAGGGGCGTGCCGTAGTCGCGATCGGCTACCCGACAGTGACGCGGGAGGCTGTGCCAACTGCCCCCCCGTAAGACTCGGTAGACGCCTGACTCAGCACCTTGTAGGTTCGTGTGTCTTCCACTTGGGTACTTATCATACCAGTCCTGACACCACTCCCAAACGTTGCCTGACATGTCATATAAACCCAGTTCGTTAGGTGCTTTTTGACCTACAGAATGAGTCTTACTTCCAGAATTACCGCCATACCATCCTACCTCATCCAGATTATTGCTCCCCGCATATTCAAATCCCTTGGAGAGATTTCCCCCTCTAGCAGCAAACTCCCACTCGGCCTCGGTAGGCAGCCGAAAATTCAAGCCTGTTTTTTCATTCAGTTTCTGAATGAATTCTTGACAATCTTCCCATGATACGCACTCTACAGGGCGCATCAGATCTCCTGTGAATCGAGAAGGATTATCTCCCATGATATTCTGCCACAGTATTTGCGTCACAGAGTAGGTGCCGATTTCATAATCCGAGAGTGTAACTGAATAACCTTCTGCCATCTGAAACGTCCCTCCCTCTACCATTGTCATCTCTGGTAAGATTCCTCTTTCCTGCAAGAAGGTCACTATTACATCAAATTCTTTTAGCTTCAATCTTTGCCAAAAACTCGGATGATTTTCAGCATGAACTGCAAGAAAAAATTCTAGAACAGATTTATGAGAGAATTTAAGATTACCAATAGCGTCTCGATTCAAGAGTGATTTGCTACGCATTTCCAACTTGCTGAGAATGTCAGGGTCAAAATTATTTAGCTGTGCAAATGAAATTAACTCCTCTTCTGTAATATGCAATCTCTCCTCTGTTTCCCATTTGTTATAGATTTCTATAGCGAGGCGTTTTGAAAATCTTTTAAGCTCATCATAAAATTGTTGTGCCTGTTTCCCTCTTCTTCCAGCTTCTCTCCAAAGCCACTTCTCGATGAGCACATCATAAATTTCATAGGTGGTGCTATATACTTTTTTAGGATCATTGAGGAAAGCGTCAATATTGGCCAATAACATGGGACGAACCATTAACTTTGGTGATTTGTCTACAATTTGAATGGCACGTTCTTTATCCTGCTGATCCTTGGGTGTACCAGAAGGAAAACGCATCTCTACATATTTTATGATATCCTCATCACTAAAAGGAGAGATGTACATAACCTTAAACTGGTGAAATCCAGGACTAAGCAGATTATTCTTAGGAATCTGGAGTAGCCCTTTTGTTGCAGCTTCATTTGGGAAGAATTGTGTACGACTTGTGATAATGACCTCGCGAAAGTTTTTGACGAGATCCATCCATTGATCCAACCTTACTTTATAGTTTTTACTTGCTTCTCCATCTTCATCAAAAGCATCCAGTAATAGGATCGTGTTTAAATCTTTTTTGTCTTCCACCAATTGCTTCACATCCTCATATGCTGATGGATATCGAAAAGCAAATAGCTTCATCTCATAGTCATGCTGTGCTCGATTCCTCACATATTCAAGATAGAGGTTGAGCATAAAGGTTGTTTTCCCCATTCCTGAATCTGCTAAGACTAGGTAAAAACGGTCATCTTCTCCAGTATTTTTCAAGTTCTTGTCGAGGAATAAAGGAATTAATGGTTTATCAACTATAAATGCACTAGAAAGCCCAGGCTCTTGATCTCTAGATGGGGGGACATTCTGACCTCTAGTTTCAATATAATATTTCTGAGCATGGTCTACATCAGCTTCTGAAAAGTGTGGATGAAGATCCCTTAGTTGCTTTTGTCTAATTGCCTCAGCCAATCTTCTCTCTTCTAATTTCTTTTGTCTTTCTTGCTCAGCAAGTTCTTTTTCTTGTTTTGCTAGTGCCTTTTCCTGCCTATCTACCTGAATCAATAGGATCGTAACAAGTACGAAAATAACAGCTAAGCCACCTCCAATCAAAGGAAGACTGTGGGCTTCTAAATCAAATAGTTTGACTATCGTTATGAGTCCAAAGCTTCCTGAAACGATCAAAGCTAATCCTCGCACAAATAAACTAGCCTTTGAAAGACCAAGAGTTTCGAAGAATTTATCAAGATGTTTAAGAAAATCCATATGACGCTGCGGTCAAATCTTGTCATGAATAGGTTATTTCAAATCTAAAAATTATTGAGCAAAGGAAAAAGATCCATTTCCATATAGTTGGGAATCTTG
>JBCBFT010000183.1:0-7080 GCA_038527485.1 Bacteroidota bacterium | reverse complement strand
TTTCACTATTATCTAGGAACAGCTCATTCGGGACAAGACGGTATTAGTCTCTATGACCGCGCCCGACTCACAGCGGCAGTAGCCATTTCTCTCTATCACAACCACACACACCCTCCCAAGACCACCGAAGATCTCTACCTTGTCAAAGGAGATCTATCAGGCATCCAAACCTATATCTTTGACGTCGTCTCTGACGGGGCTGCTCGCTCCCTCAAATCGCGCTCCCTCAGAGTGCAATTGATCTGTAGACTGGCAGCACGGTATATATTGGAGGAGTTAGAATTGACCCCTGCCAACTTACTCTTCATTGGGGGCGGAAATTTTTATCTGCTCATACCCGCAGCCAAGCATACCACCTTCGTCGAGAAAGTCATCCCTGATATAGAAAACCATGTCATGGATCGTACTTTCTTTGACCTACAAGCACCCGAAAAACTCCATCTTTTCTTGGGAGCAGAACCTGTCACTTTAGATGATCTACAAAACTTTGGTCCCAAGTGGGTAGCTGTAGACGAAAGGGTCAACGAGGCGAGAACTCGACCTTATCAGGCCGCTACCTATCACGATCTATTCGATCCCATCCCTGCAATCAATCAGACCGACCGCAGAAACGCAGAAAGAGATTTCTTTCGACGCTATGTAAAAAAACAAGCGAGTGATCAGCGACAAGCACGCACGAAAAATAAAAAACCATGGGTGGGATGGGAGACCCAATCCAATCACCACAACCTATGGACAGACAGTGCAAAGGTCCATTCAAATAAACTGGTGGATTCAGAAAATAATAGCCCAGATACCCCTTCGTATACCTCGATTCCGCATCCCTTTAGCTGGGGAGGAAAAAAACTGGTCTTGAAGGAAGCACCTTTATCCCAACAACACGATCCTATTTTCTTTGGAGATGAGAAAAATGTGTTCGAAAAGTTTAAAGCAAATAGTGGGCAGCCCCTTTCTCCCTTTGCCTTACTGGTAAGAAAGCTGCCAACTTGGACCCGTGAAAGCCTCAACACGTGGGATTCTATCAAGCAGATCTCAGAAGATCGTCAGAAGGAAAGAAATCAGCCCGTAGAGGATGAAAACGATCAGGAATATGAACCTGGATCTATCATCAGCTTTGAAGCACTGGGATTAAAGGCTTGGGATCGCACGGGAACAGAGAAGCTTGGAATACTCAAAATCGACGTTGACTACCTAGGGGATCTCTTCCAAAACCGCCTCAAACAGGATCATCGTACCATCTCACACGTAGCCTCCATTTCACGTGCCCTCAAATGGTTTTTTGAGGGATACATGAATGATCTTTTAGGTAGAAAAATTTACAAAGAGCTAAGTAAAAGAGAGGGCCATTTTCTCAAAGTCTATGAGGACAGGTTGGCTCAGCATCCGGAGGAGACCTTTCTTGACAACCTTTATGTCATCTTCTCAGGTGGAGACGATTTCTTCCTTGTGGGTGCTTGGGACATCGTCATGGAGTTTGCTTGGATTGTACGGCAGGAGTTCAAAAACTTTACGGGCGGAGCTGCTACCCTTTCAGCAGGGATGATCATGGTAGATAGCAAGTTCCCTGTCAGTCGTTTTGCCGATTTGGTCAATGAGGCTGAGTCCTCAGCCAAAAACTATACAGAGACTTTTGACAAGATTTTTGCGGAACTAGGACCTGATATAGCAGGAGACGAAGATACTCCTCGTCAATATCCACGAAAGGATCGGATATCAGTTTTCGGCCAAGTGCTTTCATGGGATGACTACGCACAAGCCATGCATCTACGGGCTGTCCTCCATCATTTGATCACCAAAGAAGACCATGCAGAATCCAAGGCCATTATCCAGAAGCTTCGCCGGTTCATGCAGGGCTTCGAATCCCAGCAACGAAAAATCCTCACGGAACAAACATTTGACTTCCAGCGCACGTGGAGACTTCCCTATTATTTTCGAGACGTCAAACCACAAAATGAAACACTTATCAAAACAGAAATCCTGGATCGATTTTCTACCCTTCTCGATAAAATGATCAAAGGGACCGCTCAAAATGGAAGTCAACAAGAGATTCCCGCCAATGCAGCACTTATGGCCGTCGCAGCGAGGTGGGCTGAATTTATAACCAGAGAAAAAGACAGAAATTAATCTTCACATGGCAGATAAACCTCAAAAAGCAGTAAAAAGCAATCATTTCAGTAAGGATGAATTGAAGCAATTGGTCAATCTGAAACTCAAGGAGATAGATGGATCTGATACCACTAAGGTGAAGGAACTGAACGATTCAATCAATAAACTGGAACGCTTTGTCGAAAGCAATGCCAACGGGATTACCCCCTCCCAGCTCCGCAATATCTTCAATAACATCAAGGAGATGTCTGAAAGTGAGCTCGGAAGACTCGTGATGCTGCGCCCCAAACTCGCCTACATCTTGGCTCGTCAGGACAATCTTCTACGAGATTATAAAGACAAGCAAAAGGGCAGAATACTGATTGAGTTCTTCGACAAACTCATCCAGCAGGTTCATGATCAATCTCAGTTCAGCAATTTTAAAATGATCATGGAAGCTGTGGTCGCCTATCATAAAAGACATTACACGGGTAAAAATAAATAAGCATGGATACGCCAGTTCAAAAAATCAAACTCCTGGGAAAGGTCTTTATTCAGGGGGAAATAGAAGTAGTCACCGGCCTTCACATCGGAGGCTCAAAGTCGGATCTCGACATTGGAGGCGTGGACCTCGCAGTTATCAAAACAGCAGATAAGCGAAGAGTCCCCATGATTCCAGGCTCTTCACTTAAGGGAAAGCTCAGGACCATGTTGGCCAGAGAAGAAGGTAGTCTAGAAGTTCGTAGAGACTCTGATACTATCAAGGATATTTTTGGCCATGGAGCAGAGGGCAAAAAGAAGAAAGAGGGAGATACAGGAGATAAGGATCGGCTACCTACTCGTCTGATCGTGCGAGATGCAAGGCTGGACATCGCCAATTTCGACTCACAGTTTGATCGCGATGATCTAGATACACGATTCACCATGGTCAAATGGGAGAATACCATCAACCGTAAGACAGGTACTGCACAGCATCCCCGCCAGATTGAGCGCGTACCCTCAGGGGCACGTTTTCCCTTTTCCATGGTGTACAACGTATTTGATGATGGCAAAAAGGACCTTCACCTCAATGCGATCAAGCGTGCCATGCAGCTTCTCGAAGATGACTACTTGGGAGGCCATGGGACTCGAGGCTACGGTCAGGTTAGATTCACCAACGTCGTAGCCAAGGAGCGCATGAAAGCAGACTACGAGAGTGGCAGTCCCGCCAAGGAAATGGCTACGCCCTTTTGGTCTTAAAAGCTTCAAGGATACTTATTTCTTTTTACAAGTTAGCCTCGTGCCAAAAGGCACACGAAGCAAACCAAATCTCTAGAATAAAAGAATCAAACGGTAGAGACTCACTCGAATTCGGACATGGACATCATCATACTCAAAGGAAAAGGAAACCATCAATTTCATCTGGGACGACAAGACCTAGACGATACCTTTTTTCATATACAATCAGATACCCTATTCTCAGCCTTGGTCAATTGCTACGCGCTATTTTACCCAGATGAGGTCCCATTATTCATCGAGGCATTCGAATCGGGAAAAATCCAGCTGTCCTCTGCCTTTCCCTGTTTGGAAGCTGCGGGTGGGTATAAGGTTTTTTTTCTGCCCAAACCTATGCCTTACCATCGGGTGACAGGTGGCCAAATCAAAAAACTCAAGCGTATCCAATACATCTCATTGGGCGTTTGGCGGGAGGCCCCAGCAGTCGAGGATCTGATTAACTATCCATTGATAGGGGGAAGATTTGCGATGACAGAAGAAGAGCGACAGCAACTCAACCTTTCTTCCAATAAGGATACTCTCAAAGCAATCCGTCCTATGAGTGAGGACCTGCATCCCAAGGTGCGCGTGCATGCCATAGATCAGACAGATGTCTTTTATCATCAAGCGGTCGTCCAACTCAATGAACTTGAGGATGAAGACAAGCAGCCCATCAAAACCCAGTTTTTCTTTCTGCTAGACGAATCGCTAGCATCTCCCTTGAAGGAGCGATTAACGGCTACTTTGATGCTCTTGGCAGATGAGGGGATAGGGGGAGAACGCTCCTCAGGAAAAGGGCAAATCGAGGAGATCGAACGCATCAAAGGGGTAGCATCTCTGTTCCCATCAGCCTCTGTTGATAGTTCTCTCTGTCTTTTATCCTTATTTATTCCAGCCAGCCAGGAAGAACGAGAAAAAATAGCACAATACAATTTGGTTGTCCGTGGGGGTGGAAGTCTCGGGAGGTATGGCGATGTAGAGCAACACAGACGTCAAGTGAGAATGGTACAGGAGGGTGCCATTATCAGTGAAAAGGTGAGAGGCAAATTAGTAGAACTCCAACCTGAAAAAGTAGATCCAGCTCTTTTTCCCCATCCCATTTACCGAAATGGACTCAGCTTCTTATTACCCTTTAAGCAGCAGACAAATGGCTAATCAAAAGCAAAACATCAACCTCAAAGTCCTCTCCCCTGTCTGTATTGGGAATGATCAGACAGAGACGCTTTCTCCATATGCAGATTTCGTGATCAGTGAAGATGGGGATGAAGTCATATATATTGATCACGCTGAATTTGCTTTTCTCCTAAACGAACGAGGAAAAGTCGAGGATTTCTCTCATCAAATCGTAGAGAACATCGACAACAATCGTTCTCGCTTTCGCTTGCGGGAATACATCACAGATACACTGGAAGCAGACTTGGATGAAGTATCTCGTAAACGCCTTCCCAACTTCGGGATCAAGCATGGAGAGCGACATCAGGTTAAGGCAACCCTCAAGTCAGGAGGCAAACCCTATATTTCTGGGAGTACGCTGAAAGGAGCCATTCGGACCGCCTTGTTGCATCATTGGTTGGAGAAAGCGCCAGCAGGTCAACATCTGCTTGACCAAGCTTACAGGATCATTTTACTCCCCAGCAACCAAGCCAAGGTCAAGCAGTTGGGAGAATTACGATTTAGGAAAAAGTCATCTAGGCTAAATGACTATGAGTTTAAGAGGATGAAAGACCTAGACAGAGAGCTTGAGCGTTTGGTCAAATCTTTGTTGGACGAAAGTCAGCTATTCGGAGATCTCCGAAGTAAAGAGGTCGCTCCCTTTGGTCAGCTGATCCAGGTAAGTGACAGTCAATCCTTTGCTGCTTCGGATATGGCAATATATCAGGCCCAGAGAGTGCGATTGGCCCCTTTGGGACGAAGAGGGAATCAAAGAAGTAGAGGGGGAGATATTCCTCAACCACGAGAGGCCATTCAGAGCGGCTCACAATCCAATTTTTCTGTCACATTGAGACCTGGAATTGAAAAATTTGGCATTCAGAACTTAGGTAAGGATCATCCTCGTCAGTTGTTGGAGATTATTCGCACTTGGTCCAAGGCCTGCATTGGATTGGAGCTGGACCATTTAGAGGAGGCTTATGATATGCCCAGTAAACCTGCCAAGGCTGCCTTGACTGAGTTTTATGGAAAAATGTATGATCAGGCAGAAAAAGGGAAAGTCTTCTTAAGGCTAGGACAAGGCAAGACCTACTATGAAAATTCATTGGGAGTGGCTTTGCTCAACTATGCCGACAAGCTACAACAGGAAGAGGGGGAAGATCAATTGATCCCTGAACAATTCAGGAAATTTCGAAAAATGGCCCTGGACGTCAGCCTAAGATCCGATCTCTTCCCTATCACTAGATCTATCACCAGCATTGGCCACCAGCCCATGGGCTGGGTAGAGCTAAGCGTCTAGGTAGCTCGGTTTTCCAAGCTGAGAAAACTTGAAAAAAATCAGGCGAAAAGCCATCACAAAAAATAAACACATCATCTTATGCTATCCCATCTCCTCAGCGATCCCCAGATCCAAAACATACCACTTGCTCCCCAAACCTCCACTTACATCGACATGATGCGCATCGTCTTTGATTGGGAGCTAAACGCTAAAGAACTGCCCCGCTTTCGTGGTGCCATCTGCGAGGCTGCGGGTAGAGAAGCCGATCTCTTTCACAACCATGATCCTGAGACGGGCAAGCATCTCTACCGGTTTCCGCAGATCCAGTACAGGCTGGACCGGCGGTGTGCCACACTCATCGGCTTCAATGCGGGGGCCGATGCCTTGAGTCAGTTCATGCGGTCTTGGGACGGGACTTTGAATTGGGAGAGAGAGATCATCCGACCTCCGTTGGCTGTCGGTCGACGCGAACTCTTGCAGGGAGGATCTCGCGAGGGCATGCGCACCTACAGGCTCAAGGATTGGTTGGCCCTCAATCGTGACAACTACGAGTGGTGGCAGGAAACGCCCAGTTTGCTTCAGCGGGTAACTAGGCTAGAGGAGATCCTTACGGCCCACTTCCTCATGATGGCCAAGGGATTGGATTGGGACATCCATTGGGACTTGCAGATGGGCATCGTCGACATTGAGCGGATGCGTACCTTGACCTATCGGGGGGCCAAGCGTTTGGGCTTCGACCTCGTCTTTCATGCCAATGCGGACATCCCGCGGCATTTAGCTTTAGGCAAGGCCATCAGTGAGGGCTTTGGGCGCATACACAGGGTCGGCTGAGTGGGATGCGTATAAGCTAGCGAAGTCATAAGCAGTATTTTCCCTACTTCAGGGGAGTTCCTCCACTGAGCCGCTGAGCCACACTTCGCGTGCGAGAAGAGACAAAGAAGAAGTCATCATCCGCACTTCCGTACCTTGACGTAAAAACTGCTCTGATAGGCTCTAAAGCGCGAAACTGTCGTCGCTTCCTTGCTCTAGTTGCTTATTTTTCGGCATCATAAGCCTCTTTTTTCATAAATAACTCATTATTAAACCATTATAATGTCGTCGATCCCTAGGGGTTTTTACCTTACTGACGGTCGACGACAAAACACAGAGAAAATGCCAGGAAAAAGTGCATTTCCCGCGTGGAAATGCATGATATTTTCGGGGTGTGAATCCATTATAGGTAGGATTGAAACTCTCTCTCCTTAGATCTTCGTAGTACTGCTTATTGTAGTGTGAATCCATTATAGGTAGGATTGAAACCGACATGAATCAAT
>JBCBFT010000182.1:0-7466 GCA_038527485.1 Bacteroidota bacterium | reverse complement strand
CAAATCCAGATTCTGGATGAATCGACCCCGGCCCTTGCTCTAAAACTCGAAACCTTACCCATTGGGTTAAGATTTTCGGCCGTATGTCTTTTGTAGCAGCATTTCCAACTCGCTACAATACAATAATAAGGGGGAAACAGGGCTTTTCGGATGAAAAACGCACAAATGGTTATTATTCTGGAAAGAATGGTAGCTCGTAAGTAATAAGCCGCATATGCGAATAAACGCGATATGAAGGATCAGGGAAGATGCAGCAAATGGGAGGGCTTATAAGGGAAATAAACCCTCCCATTTCCTCTTTACAGACTACTTCTTTTAGTTTCTCATGCCTAATGTGATGCCACTGGTTTTTGGATGAGATCTTTCAATGCTTTCCAATCCTGACTAGGAAGAATACCCAATGCTTCTCCCTCTTTTAAGGTCTCTTCAGCAGAAGCATACGCCTTCATCTCGTAAAAAATCCTTGCTTTACAGTAATAGTGCTCTAGGGAAGGGGAGGCCTGTCGTGCCATCTCTATATCTGATAAAGCCGCTTCATAATCCTTCATTGCATAAAATATATGAGCCCGCGTCCGAAAGGCCTGGATGGAGAGGTGGGGGTCTGTGTGTGTGTGGAATATCCAATTGACATCATCTATGGCACGGAGGAGTTGTTGGGATTGAAGCAAAGCTTGTGCTCTCTTGAGATATAGGTAGGTAAGTGTGGTGTCATTTTTTAGGTGAACCTCTCTTCTAATGGCGATGGCTTCTGAGTAAGCATCTGTAGCGAAACTCCAAACTGCATTTTGTAGCTCAATCATGCCTAAGAAGGCCCAGGCATTTGAAAGGAATAGTTTTTCTTCTGCTGTGATATTTTTTCCTTTAGGACTTAAGAAAATAGCACTTCGGATGGCACGTCTAGCCTTCAAATATTGCTTCTCCGCAAAGTATCTTCTTCCTTCCTCCAGAAATCCCTGAACCTTTTTATGGCGGGGAAATAAAGGCTGATTCTTCTTGATAGATTTTGGTGGCCGTTTGAACTCATAGGGAGGATAATCTTTTTTATGAAAGTTGATAGGAATATTTACCCAATAGCAAATAGGGAGGTTATCACGCATGGCAGGGAGAAACCTGAGCTTGTCTAGATTCGACTCTACCGCATCGGATAAGAGCGGATGCGTAGCTTTGGTGATTTTATGTGCCATATAGCGTCCCTGAAGGTCTACCAAAATCCGACAGTGTACATATCCTTCTATTCCTTCCTTATAAGCCTTGGCAGGGTATCCAATACTTTTCATGACGTCTTGCAGGTTGGTAGGGGTAGGCTGGAAGTCCACATAAACGAATTCGTGTATATCGGGTATGGAGGAGGAATAATGATCTTGAGCTACAACACTAGGGCCTAAAAGGATCAGTAGAATAAAACAAATAAGCGGCATAATATTTAATGGGATAGTTTAATTTTCGTACTTAAAAATTTAACCATCTAATTTTATTTATGCCATGGGGATGTTGGAGAAGGAAGGGAGAGGAATATTTCTAAATGTAAGGGTAGAACGGATAGATTATGAATCCGAATAATTTCAATATCTGGCTTTTTTGAAGGCTAACAAGGTAAGATTTCATGAATAGCTGGTCAGAAAAAAAAGTTCAAAGCTCCTGTAGGACCTCTGAGGGTGGTTTAGGTCAAATGATTCAGTGTAAAGAAATGAGGATTTTTGGGCTTGCGTTCGTAGGGCTTGATCTTATCTTTGAAACAGTAGGACGGTAATCCTGGAATTACAAGAGCAAGGGCTAGGGTTGATTCTCCCATTGGGATCGAATCCCCTAGTTTTTTTATACCCCCACCTAATCTATTATTTCCATTTTATTAATGTATAACATTTTGTAGCACAGGCTGTTATGCTTGGGTGTGACTTTTGTTCTATGAATTAATTTCAAAATATCTATCATGACAGGGCCAAGGTCCTTGATGAACCTTCAGATATTCAGTAATTTTCGGGGTAAATTTGCTATATGGAACTAGATACAAAACAGTCCATTGAAGGGACAACTACTATTATAAGTAAAGAAGAAGCACTAGCGGACTACTTTTTGGCTTACAAAAGTCGGGAAGCGAGCTTAATCGGTAGAAGGGAGGTTCTCTCAGGGAAGGCAAAGTTTGGGATTTTTGGAGATGGAAAAGAGCTTCCTCAGATTGCAATGGCCAAAGCCTTTCAAAAGGGAGATTACCGTTCGGGATATTACAGAGACCAGACATTTGCGCTCGCCACAGGTATCCAGACCATGGATCAGTTTTTCGCCCAACTCTATGCCAATCCCAATCTAGAGGAGGAACCTAACTCAGGGGGGAGGCAAATGAATGCCCACTTTGCTTCTCGCAACCTCGACGCGCAAGGGAAGTGGGTTTCTGCGGTAGACTTATACAATACCTCAGCTGATGGCTCGCCTACTGCCTCCCAGATGCCTCGGTTGGTAGGGCTGGCTCAAGCTTCCAAGCTATATCGTCAGCTTGATCCTTGGCCAGGAGCAGAGAGATTTTCCCGTGGAGGCAATGAAGTCGCCTTCGGTACGATCGGCAATGCCTCAACGGCAGAGGGACATTTTTGGGAAGCCATCAATGCGATGGGCGTGCTACAAGTTCCTGTGGTCATGTCGATATGGGACGACGAGTATGGGATTTCTGTACCCAACGAATATCAAATCACCAAGCGTAGCCTCTCCGAAATGCTCTCGGGCTTCCAACGTACAGAGGAGGATCGTGGCTACGAAATATTCCAAGTAAAAGCATGGGATTACGAGGGACTGATAGATGTGTACCTACAAGCAGCAGCCATCGCAAGGACTGAACATGTACCTTGTATCATCCATGTAGTAGAGGTGACACAGCCTCAGGGCCACTCTACCTCTGGGAGTCACGAACGATACAAATCCAAGGAGCGTCTCGACTGGGAGCGGGCACATGACTGTGTGCAGAAGATGCGTGCCTACATCCTAGAGAAAGGATACATAGAAGAAGAAAAACTAGCGGAGCAAGAAAAAGCTGCCCGCAAGGAAGTCCGTGGGATCAAGAATACGACTTGGAAGAACTTCCAGGCACCGATTTTGGTCATCAGAGATGAACTGGCTTCCATTGTGCAGCCACTGGCTGAGGTAAACTCCAAAGTGGGAGAAATCCTCCAGCATCTCCAGAAGGATCAGGCACCTAAGCGCCGAACAGCAGTTGTAGCTGCGCACCAGATCATCCTCGCTATGCAGGGACAGCAGCATCCAGCCCTTGAGGAGTTGAAGCGATGGTACCAAAACCAAATCGAGACGGGACGTCAAATCTATAGTTCCCATATTACCTCTCAATCAGACGAATCTCCACTAAGCGTACAAGGAGTGGCTCCTATCTACAGCTCGAATCCCGAGCAGAAGAGTGGATTTGAAATCCTCAATACAGCCTTTGACCGAATCTTGGAGCGTCATCCTGAGGTGGTGGCTTTTGGAGAGGACGTTGGACAGTTGGGAGACGTGAATCAGGGATTTGCGGGTATGCAGGCCAAATATGGCGTGAGCCGCGTGACAGATACGGGGATTCGTGAGGCGACGATCATCGGTCAAGCCATCGGGCTTGCTTCGCGTGGGTTCCGTCCGATTGCGGAAATTCAGTATTTGGATTACTTTATCTATGGCTTGCAGACGATGTCAGACGATCTCGCAACACTTCAATATAGAACCAGAGGTGGACAAAAAGCGCCAGCCATCATCCGTACCAGAGGTCACCGACTCGAAGGTATCTGGCATGCAGGCTCTCCTTTGGGGATGATGATCCATGCGCTGCGCGGAATCCATATTGCTGTCCCGAGAGATATGACACGTGCTGTTGGATTTTATCATACACTCCTCGCTGGCGATGATCCAGGTGTGATCGTCGAGGTATTGAATGGTTATCGTCTCAAAGAAGATATGCCGGATAATCTACATGACATCCAACTGCCACTGGGAGTACCTGATGTCATGATAGAAGGGACAGATGTCACCCTTGTCACTTATGGTGCTTGTGTGCGCATCGCCGAAGAAGCCATCGCACAGTTGGCAGAGGTAGGCATTTCAGTCGAACTGATCGATGTACAGACGTTACTTCCCTTTGATGTGAATGGAAAGATTCGACAGTCATTGGAAAAGACCAACCGCATCGTATTCTTGGATGAGGATGTGCCTGGAGGTGCGACTTCCTACATGATGCAGGAGGTGCTCGAGAAGCAGGAAGGGTATTATTTGCTTGACTCTCAGCCCAAAACGATTACTTCACAAGCACATAGACCTGCCTTTGGAGATGATGGAGATTACTGGTCTAAGCCTCAGGTAGAAACGGTGTTTCACACAGTATATGAGTTAATGAACGAAGTAGATCCCCATCAGTATCCCGCGATCTTCAACTAAGAGAAAAGATCTAAGAAAGAAATAATCAGTCTGTCTTGAAACAAGGGCAGACTGATTTATTTTTGGCGGTTCTCAAAACCCGAAACATTTTAGGTAGCACTTTCAGGCGGATTTTCGTCTTCATTAAAAAATATGCGACAATCCATTTTTTGCCTTTCCTTTTTCATCGCTGCCTGTCTGGTGTCTTGCAAGACCGAGTCGCTCAATTCGTGCGAAACCACAGCTGCCATCATAGGACAGGATTTGACACTTTGTGGGTGCTGTGGCGGTATATTTGTCGAGATTGACAATGATACCTTCAGAATCACTCAGGGGGAAACAGACTCTCTCTATCAGGAGGTGCTGGCATTGGACTCAGGTACAGTAGTCGGTTTATCTTGGGAGCTAGCTACCCCTTGTTTGGGAGACGAAATTGTCATCAATTGTCTGGATTCAAGACTTTGATGATTTTTCGTCTTGCTTGGCGCTCCATGTTTCTTGCTGGCGGTACACCGAAAACATGGCCCTCGCTTCAGCTACCAGCATTTGCTCATCTTCTTGCCATGCTTCCATTCGGCAGGAGATGATTCTGTTGCCCGATCTCACCAGATGGCCAATCGCGATCAGGTCCGAAGGGACCGTTCCTCTTAGATAATCTACGCGGATGTCAATGGTCGCTAGTTTGTCCTCTGGTGAGGTGAGGGTGGTCATAGCTGCAGCGCCCCCTACAGAGTCCATGGCCGTAGCGATGATCCCTCCATGCCATCGCTTGAACCGAAAATCTCCCAACACATCCGTCTTGTAGGGAAATAACATCTTACAGTACCCATCTCTGATCTCCAGAACCTTCACATTGAGCATACGATGCACAGGGATCGCCTGCTCGAATAGCTGCTTGGCAGCATCCTCTTCCAATAACATATTGTGTTTTGTTTGGACGCTAAGATAGAGTAGATATAGAGAAATGCCAATATCTTTCGGGGAGACTTTTATTTTACCTAAATCCATCTTAAGCTTTCCTAAATACTTCCATATCCTCCTGCGCTTTTAGCCTTAACGCCCTATTTCTGTAGAGGCTCTATACAAATAGTTCTTGAGAACGAGTATTTTTTCTTTCACCGTATTATCAATAATTTCCCCTAGGTTTTGATTAATTGCTACGAAGGGGAGGGTAAAAAAATCATTTTTCCAACCTCATCCTTATAGATTTTGTGGGGAAAGGGAATGCGAAACCTTAAGTGGGCGAATATATAGCTTGCTGTTGGAGAGAGCGTTCCTAGATTCTCTTGTATGAAGAAATACCTATGGAAGTAAGCAGATACGGCATACGAGAAGGCAAGTGGTCGCCGCAGTTGGTGGAAAAATGGGAAGCGAAGGGACACCAATTTCGATTTTATTGCCCAGAGACAATTCTAGAAGTTTCCATTTTTGATAGTCATATACTCCGATTTAGATATTCCCCTGAGGGAAGATTCGAGGAAGACTTTTCCTATGCTTTAGCTTTTGATGGCATACCTTCAGCTCCCGACTGCTTCTTTGAGATCAAAGATCAGGGAGATGTATTTGAAATCCATACAGATGTCCTCTTTGTCACGGTGAGTCGATCTTTGCATGTGAAAATTTACGACAAGGAAGGTACGCTCATCTCCGAGGACGAACGAGGGTTTCACTGGCAGCCAGCCGATCAGCATGGGGGGGACAGGGTGTACTGCACGAAAAAGATTCAGGAAAAGGAAAATTTTTATGGCCTGGGAGACAAGCCAGGACAATTTAACTTAAGAGGAAGTCGGTTTGAGACTTGGGCGACAGATGCCTACGGATATGAGAAGACTTCTGATCCTTTGTACAAAAATATCCCCTTTTTCATGGGGCTGCACCACAACAAGGGATACGGAATCTTTTTTGACAATACTTTTCGTACCCGCCTAGATTTTGGCTATGAGCGGAGTGATATTTGCAGCTTTTGGTCGCCAGGGGGCGAGATGAACTATTACTTTATCTATGGACCCTCTCTCAACCAAGTCACGGAGGGATACGCTTACCTGACAGGGGTGCCAGAGCTCCCCCCTTTGTGGGCCTTGGGGTATCATCAATCGCGGTGGAGCTACTCAAATATCGAAGAAGTGCGGGAAGTAGCCGATCGCCTGCGAGAAGAACAGATTCCCTGTGACGTCATCCATATTGACATTGACTACATGGATGAATTTCGATGCTTTACTTGGGACGAGAAGAAATTTCCTGATCCAAAGGGGCTACATGCAGAGCTAGAAGCCGTCGGATTTAAGACGATGGTGATATTGGACCCAGGCATCAAAATCGATCCAGATTATGAAGTGTATAAAGAGGGGCTGAAGAAAGATGTTTTTTGCAGGCGAGAAGATGGACCGATCATGAGGGGAAAACTCTGGCCGGGACAGTGCTTCTTCCCTGACTTTACCAATCCCAAAGTACGTGAGTGGTGGGGGAGTCTGTTTGAAAAGTTCATGCAGTGTGGGACGAGAGGGATTTGGAATGACATGAACGAACCTGCTGTATTGGAAGTGGGGACCTTTCCGCTGGATACGCGCCACAATTTTGATGGCAATCCATGTAGCCACAAAAAAGCCCACAATGTATACGGTATGCAGATGGCGCGCGCCTCTTATCACGGAGTCAAAAATGCCATTTATCCCTACCGTCCTTTCCTGATTACCCGCTCTGGGTATGCAGGTTTTCAGCGCTATGCAGGGACATGGACAGGAGACAACCAATCGACCTGGGAGCATCTCTGGATTGCTAACATCCAATGCCAGCGTTTGAGTGTTTCGGGTGTATCTTTTAGTGGGTCCGATATTGGGGGCTTTTTTGGTAGAGGAAATGGCGAATTATTGACGCGCTGGATGCAAATGGGGGTATTTCATCCCTTCTTTCGCAACCATTCTTCTGGAGATCATGGAGATCAAGAGCCTTGGTCATTTGGTGAACCCTACACTTCCGCTATTCGAAAAGCCATAGAGCTCCGATATCAGTTTTTACCTTATGTGTATACGACCTTCTGGCGACACATCCAGAGGGGAACACCCATGATCCAGCCCTTGGTC
>JBCBFT010000181.1:0-7730 GCA_038527485.1 Bacteroidota bacterium | reverse complement strand
AAACTACGCCACTCCGAAAGAAACATACTATGGACTACCTCAGCAAAAACTAACTGTTCCACAGCTGAGAAATTTGTTCTTTTGAATCAATTATAAATCCACCTTCAGTGGTCCGATGAATGGGGGGAAGTTCAATTACCTTCACGGAATTACGCGGGCTGTAATTCTCCGTTTTGTTGTAGAAGACCGCATCATTGGTCAGTAACTCATCTAGATCGATAAAGTGCTCATTGTCCAATTCGTACAGTGCCCGTGTCTTAGGCGTCTTTTTAGAGCTTGAGGCAGTGACATCTCGACGGGTAGAGTAGGAAATAGGGTGCTGATTCTGAAAAATGAGCGTCCCCTTGCCAGGGATGAAATCCTCCCTGCTTGTTTTTTCAGTAACGAGTCGAAATGAAGCTACATATCCCTCGGGAGAAGGATAGGTGATAGAAGTAATATTATCGTCTTTGTCACGGTCAATCTCAACATTGCCACCTCCATGGTAAAAGTCTAACGCATTGAATATGGCGTAGTTAAAGACATATACATAATCATCCAGCTTTTTGGCTTCTTGTCTTGTCAGAGTTTGTAAAATAGATTGATCCGATTCCTCTTGAAGGTCCCCACTAAGTGTCAACATCAAGAAAGGCTTAATCTTAAATGTCCGAAATATCTGATCTCCTTTGGGATCTAAATAGATCTCGGCATCAAGTAAGTAAGGATCTATCTTATTGCCACGCGTACCACGGTACCCATCAATAAATTGATTGTTATCAAAATCATATTCATACTTGCCAGGGAGTGGAATTTTCAGAATCAAACGGATATCAAAGGAGACAATATTTGCTTGTGCTCCATCAAACTGGCCCAGTTGATCTTTTAGCTTCTGCTGTTCATCGAGTAGCTTTTTACGCTTTAATCTCTTTTCCTTGAGAGCTGCGATAGAGTCGTTTGGTATAGGGGTTGAAGGGGAAGTACTTAGGCTAGGATTATTGTCTAAGTTTTGGAGTTCACGTTCAATTTCTGAAAGCCTTGCCTCTCTTTTTTGCTTTTTCTTGTTGTCATCCCCATTCCCTCTTTTCGGATCACCACCAAAATTACTCCTCATATTTAGGATTTCGATTTCGATGGTTCCTTGCACATTCTGATTTTCATCTCTCCAAAAGATCTCCTGTTTGATCTCTCCTTTTTTCTCTAACATTTTAGATGAGTCTGTAGGAATTGTAACCCATTGATCAAGAATCTTGAGGTAAATATTAGGAGGCATCTTTTTGGTTGAAGTAGATAGATTTTCAAATGACTTCCGCTGTCCTAGGACTTGGATGTTATTGATCATCTCATCCTCAAATTCAACCTTGATTTTTTTGACTTCAAACTGCTCAATCGGAATGTAACTGTCTGGATTTTGGCCTTTGGGAGGCGTTTTCTTTTGACTGCGATAGGTCGCATTTTTATGATAGATGTTGACTACGTCCTTGGCGATTAAGTATCCAATTTCCAAACTATCTTCTGTGACTTTGATCGTATTTTTATAAGCGTTGAAAAGGAAAGTAGAAGCAATATTTCGAAGTTCATCTTCAAGAGATTCAAAGTAATTGGTATAAGTTACGGAGGCTTCATACAGCCACTGATCTATGAGATTCTGATATCCTACTGATGTATTTTGGGAAAGGTTGTAACTACTGTTGCCAAAAGCATCTATGATCCCCGTCTCTTGCAAGGCTGTTCGAAGCTCTTGAGCATCAAAACCATACATATTTGCCGCTCCTCTTATGGATTGGTAGAGAAAATTGCGGTCCATGCCTGTCAGTGAGGAAGGATTCTTGACGAGCTTATCGGCGAGCAAAGCGATACGCTGAGTCTGAGAAAGCGTCAATTGATGCGTACGGTAAGGGAGAGTGATTTTCTGCTCGGTTCCCTCGTTTTGGGATTTTTGTACCCGCTGACTCAGGAAGCAATCCAGCCCTTCTCGAAGATGTTGTGACAAGACTTCTATGGAAATGGCATTGGCTTCCACTGTTTCCATTTCGAAAAACGCACTGTCATTCTTAAACTGAAATAAAAAGACATTGTACGAATTTTCTTGGTGAACGACTTCTTTGACAGCAAGGCTATAAATCTGTACCCCAATCTTGATTGACTGTCTATATAAGTATCGATTTTCTTTTTTGAATGCGGTGATCAATTCTGTTCCGATGGGATTGTCACATACAGGATAAAGGGATTCAAAGCGAAGATCGTTGAGTGATTTCCCTCCTTTGATCTGTCTTTTGGACCGTGCTTGATCCAAAAACTCTTTCCCAAATATCATGAGTATATTTCTCAGGCTATCCTGCCTTTTTTTATTTGTCTCAAAGTGATTGGCAAGGTCAGCTCTTAGATACGCACTTTCGATATCCGAATCCAGTCCTCTTGCGATCGTATCTATTTTTCGTTTGAGGATATTGGGATCATAAAGCCAATCTGTTTCCAGGCTTTGAAATACCTTTCGTACCTGCTGCCTTTTCAATGTGCCATATTCTTTCTCAATAGTAGGGATTTCACCTACTCCTTTTAGGTAAGCTTCTTTCCTTTCTGCTAGGGGATATAAGTCATAGAAAAAAGCATCTTCTAGCTTGGATTGGAATACCATATGGTCAAATCCCTGACTGCGCAATATCGATATCAGATTGAAACAGGTAGTTTTTTCAGGAGTTCCCGCTCGATAAGATTTGTTTCTTTTGATTTGAAAAATGGAAGGCGCGTCTGCATTTATGATGCCTGAGGAATTTGAGGCTGTCGATCGAGCGCTTATGGTATTCTCTGCGTCTGATGGATTCGACTTTTTCTTGAGCTCCCATAGCGTGAATTCATAGGTATGTCCACGGAGAACAACTTCTCGTTTAAACGTAGGGGTATATGATTGACTGTCGATAAGGCAGTCCGAAGTTTCGGAAGAGTCAGACTGCGCAGATGCGATTGGAGGAAAGCATGTGAGCAGTAATCCAAGTAGCGTAAGCGCATACGCAAGAGATGTGGATTTCATAAGTTTGGGATAGGTTGAGGTGATTATATATCGCTGGAATATGAGATGCTAAAATGAATATATAGTTAGTTAATGAATTGAAAATCAAAGCTAAACGATTGTAAATTTCTGATTAGACTTGTGTATAATATCATAAATTGAGGAGATGTCTTAGCGTACTTTCCCTGATTATAAAAGAGAAGCGATAAAATTTAGGAAAATAAACATCAGAAGTGGCAGCCTGAGCGAAGGTGTTGGGAAAGTAGGTAAAATGCCTATTGAAGTTTATTTCTAAATTTCATAATTTTCTAATGGTGATACTTATTTCACTCCATGTCAAGAGGGAAAGACAGGAGCTAGCAAAGGACTAAATTGACATGTAGTGAATATAGATGAGTTTCATCTAAAAGGCTGATTATATTTGACTCGATCAATAGCAGGTGGGATGGAAAGCCCAGCTAGGCGACCTCCCATGGGAGATCTATCTCATTCTCAACATCCATTCTCAGATTCTTATTTTTGTTAGTATATGGAAGGCGTCCAAGGTTCGGAAATTCTCTTTTTGATTGGAGCAGGTTCTCTCTTGATGGTGAGCATGGCCCTTGCACTCATTGCTTTTTATGGTCGCTCCCAACGAAAGCTATTGGCGCAGAAGCTAGAAGCCCAAGATCTCATCTTACAAGAGACCATCATGGCACATGAGGAGGAGCGAAATCGTATTGCCAAGGAACTGCATGACGACATAGGCTCCAAGCTCAATGTCGTTTCTCTCCATATCCAACGGTTGAAAAAAGATACGCCTTCTGCCTCTATCGAGACCATCAACGAGATCATTGATACCAGTATTCATACGACACGCAGGATCTCGCACGAATTGCTACCTCCGACTTTGGAACACTTCGGTGTAGAAGTCGCGCTAGACGAGCTCATGGAAGGGTACGAAAAGGCGCAAGTAGTGGAATTTGATGTGGACGTAACGGGACTTTCACAAACGGTTGAGGATAAAGATCATGCCCTGAACCTATTTCGAATTCTCCAAGAGCTCATCAAAAACTCTATTCTCCACGGACAGGCCCAAAAGATCCACATCCAGTGGAAGGAAGCGTCGGAAGGAAGCACGCTACGGTACATGGACAATGGAAAGGGATTCGATAAAAGTAAGGCAAGCAAAGGCTTGGGCATGAACAATATCGAAAGCCGACTCAAGATGATCGATTCTCACTGGGAGTATCACTCGTCGCCTGGGCAGGGCTTGAAAGCTGAGATTATCCTTGGATCTTGAAATTGTCCCAGATACTACGCAAACCCATACTGAAGAAAGTACTCCAAGGGTTTATAACCTATCTTTTGATAAATGCTATTAGAGGTAGGATTGTTTAGGTCGGTGAACAAGGCACAAAAGTCGTAATCTGCCAATAACTTCTGACTGAGTGCTGCGACACAAGCCGTCGCATATCCTCTGCGTCGAAATTCAGTGGGTGTGTAGACATAAGCGATGGTCACCCCGTGTTGAGTAGGTCGGGTCCAGCCTGCCATCGTCACGGGAACCTCATCCTCCCAAAGATAAAGTACGCCTTCTCGGATTTTTCTTTCCGCATTTTTACGTGCTTCCTCTTCCGACATCTCGTCCAATGCTTGCGCAGCAAATGCACCTATCCAGTCAGTCAAAAAATCAAGGTCGCGTGATTCGGCCTGCCGCATCTTCCCAGGAACTGTCGGCACAGCTTGCACATTTTCTAGCTTGTAGACCATCTCATGAAACTGGATCTTCGCCGTCTGGGACGTAAGCTGGGTCCATTCCTCGACAAATAACTCGATGGCTGCCTTGGGTCCATGCACGCCAGGAACAGGAATCTGATTCGTCCATAGATGTTGAATGAGAAGGGGAATGGCGTAGGAGATGTGGGCAGAATCTACGTATAGAATCAGGTTGCGGGGCGGTGTCTGGAGAATCGCAGCGACACAGCCTGAGGGGTGATGAACCGTAAGAAACAGCGGATCTTGAGGTCCGTAATAATGGGGATCTCGACTGAGCGTACCCGCTAGACCGAGAATCAGGTTATTCTCTGCTTCATGCAATGCTAAAAAGGCGTGACAATCTGCGAGAAAGTCAACCGCCGTTTCATGTGTGTAAATCATATGGCAAAATATAGGAAACTTGAAGGAGGGAGAGGATCAATGCTTAGCTAACATCCTCGATCTTAGAGATTTTCCCTTCTTGGAAGCTGAATCGAGAGAGGCCTTCCAGCTTGAGTTTGTCACCTACTTTTAATCCGTTAGGGAGATCTTGCGCGACGGTTGCCTCATAGTCGATCTGGACGACGAGAAGATCAGTCTCTTCAAATTGAATGACTCGTATACTCTGCTGACGCTCTGTAAACAATGCCAAGGTATCCTTCGCTTGCTTTTGCAAGGCTTCCTTCCCTTGTATTTCCATACTTACTTGGCCATCTGAGATGTTGAGAAAGGTAATATCTTCAGATAAAGGAGCCATCATACCTGCCACATTCATGTGGTTGTAGGCTTCAATGTAGTCCAGGGCGAGCTGGATTTTTTGGTTGGGAGTCATGGGCAATGGAGAGAAATGATGCAGACATAAGGGACAGATCTTCCGTCGTAGTATGACTATACGAAAAGCGGTAAAAAAGATGTGTGAAAATGATAAGGGAAGATGAATCCTAGTGTATATACAACGAAAAAGGAAAGACCTGATCGTCTCTCCTATTATCTTTGGATGGGTGTATTGCGTACTTCCAATACAGGATTTTACAGATTTTTTAGGATCAAGCGCGAGCTAGAAATATCCTGAGAACGGTTAGGTATTTATCTAGCTATTTATAGGTTACTCCAGCATTTTATCAACTCACCTAAAACTTCCCTCCATTGACATGTACTTCGGGCACAGGCTCTACATTGTCCCAGTGCTCGACGATTTTGCCATTTTCCACGCGAAAGATGTCCACTTGTGCATAATCTTGATTGAGCTGGCCATCGTTCCAGTTGGCTTTGCATAGTGTAGCCACGAAGTTTCCCTGACCGACGAGTAAGACAATTTCTTCATAGTTCAAGGGACGATTGGGCATCATGGCGAGTTTCTGAAAGTTTTCCAGTCCATCAGGTACGTCTTTATTGTGTTGGATGTAGGTTTCTGCCGAGATGTATTGAGGCAGATTGGCGGGATTTCCTCCAGGCATGAGCGCGTCTTCTATAAGGCTACGCACCAAAGCTTTATTTTCCTCTGTCTTGTCGAGATCGGTGATTTCGGTGGGTCCGTCTATACTGGTGTGGCCGGAAGGCGTTGTATCTGCATATTCAGCAATGACATCCCAGTGTTCGATGATTTTGTCATCTTCATCTGTATCAAAGAAGTCGGTCGTCACATACTGGTATTCCCCATCATTGAGGCTTTGATAGGCTTGGAGGAAGACATATTGCCCGTCTACCATACTTCGGACGATCCGAATGTCTCGCTTGGGATTGCGCTTGACAAAATCTGAGAAAAACTCGATGAATCCTTCTTTCCCGTCTTTGACACCTGTGCTGTGTTGGGTGTAGCGGGCACCTGTATATTTGTTGACTGCTTCTTCGTAGTGGCCATCGCGGATTCCTTCCATGTAAAGATTGATGGCATGTTGGAGTTTCGGTTCCATAATGAAAATGGGTTAAGGTGATGAGATACAAAGGTCAGTAAGCCCTCCTAGAACCGAAAGGTGTATATGTGATCAAAAAAGGTAAAAGTCGAACCTATTGATACTGACTGCGAAATGCCTTGGGGGAGCATGCGACTTGCCGTTTGAAGTACTTTTGAAAATTAGTCGGCTCATCAAATCCCAGATGATAGCTGATTTCCTTGATTGAGGCAGCGGTCGAGAGTAGGTTTCTTTTGGCTTCTAGTATGATGAATCGATCGATGAATCCCTTAGCTGTCAGCCGTGTCATCTTTTTACAGATGACATTGAGGTGTTTGTAGGTAATGCCGAGCTGAGATGCATACCATTTGGCGTCTCTAGATATAGAGAAATGTTTACGTACCAACTGGTCATATTGGTTGAAAAGGGCGTATTCAGGGGCACTTTCAGATATCAAACTATCTTGTGATTTCAATTCGAGTAGTTGTGTATAAAAAAGGGTCAATGCAGCACCGATATATTCTTTACGTAGAAAGGGGGCTCGCCAATGGTCATTTCTCAACTTGTCTAACAAGGCTTGTCCAAGATGTGGGGCATGGATAGGGGATTGATCAGGAGAAAATCGGTGATGGTGTTGGAGGTAGCGCACCAAAGCGGGACTAAGATGCTGCTGTATGAAGGCATCTGTCGTCAGGACGAGGCCGCCTTGATAGGATCGCTCAGGATCAAAAGCATGGATCTGATTGCTAAAAATGAGGAGGCAGTCACCTGCTTGGAGGTGGTGGGTTTCGAGATCTACTTTGTGATACACCTCTCCTTCCTGTAAGAGAAGGATGATGTTGAATTGTGGACGGTGAAATGTAAAGGGAGAATGATCCAGGTGAGAAGATGTATGCGAGAATAGGTCTCCAAAGTCTACCCACTCAAAGCCTGCTACGGGTTGGCTGGATTTTGTGAGGAAATTGATCTTGGGAATGGACTGCATCGGTAGAGATATAAAAGTCGGATTGCGTGTACACTTAAGTACATGTAAGCTGGATTACAAAAATATATCCATAAAGTCCAAATCCTTTACTCAAGGTATTAAATAATAGACCCTACATATCCAGGCATCT
>JBCBFT010000180.1:0-7771 GCA_038527485.1 Bacteroidota bacterium | reverse complement strand
GATTAATAAAGATTAAGATAAATGTCTTTTAAAAGATATTAATCTTTGATTGGAACGTCTATGCTGACAGTTGTCCACATTCCAGGTGAAGAATTAACTTCGAAAGATCCTCCCATTGCCTTTATAGTATGTTCCATATTAAATAGTCCAATACCACCCTTTTTCTCTTTTTTTATTCCCGTATAGTCAAACCCGTTTCCATTATCTTCTACAATGATGTTAATAATGTCGTCAAATTGAGTAACAGCTATTTGAATTTTATTAGCTTTTCCATGCTTTATTGCATTTCCAACAAGCTCTTGGATATTTCGATAGATCATGAGTTCTACCTCTCCATTTTCAATTCTACTTATATTTCGAGCTGTAATTTTTATATCAGCCTGTTCTACACTCTGGATAATCTGTCCAAAATTATATAATGCTTCTTTCAGACCTAGTTTGGCTAGCATTCCTTTCGATAAATTATATGAAATACTCCTTACCTCTTGTAGTGCATTATCAATTAGTTGATTGGCGGCATTAATTTTCATATTCTTTTCCTGAGTTACCAGATTCATTTGATCATTTATCCCATTGATGTATAGTTTGACCGTTGATAGGGTAGCTCCTACCCCATCATGTAATTCTCTTCCGATACGTTCGCGTTCTTTTTCTTGGCCCTGAAGTAGAGAATTAAGGGAAGAGATTTCGTTTTCTTTGATCAAAGTGTCTACTTTTTGCTCTAGGCGTGTTTGTTGATTGAGAGCGCTTAGTGCACGACTTCGCTCTTTGAAACTACGACGCATGAATAAAATAGTCAGACTGAGTAAAGCTATGACAATTGATAACGAGATCATGATCAGAAGGTCAATACGGCTTTGGGTTTCCTTTTCTGCTTGAATGTGGTTGTGTTGGACTTTCATTTGACCATATTGTTGAGCTTTCTGATTATGATCGAATAATGTATCTATGAGGCTTTGAGAAAGCTTGGAATATTTATATGCATCCATATAGTTTCCAATCAATTGAAAATATTTTGCTTTGAACGTAGCATATCTATTTCTATAGTTGATTGGTAGATGGTTGCCCCATATATCATTTAACTCTAAAAATAGCTTTTGGACTTCCTCCGTATTTTCATCTCTCAGTTCTAGTTCTATGAGATTGAGATAATTTCTGGCAGCCAATAAAGGATCATTCGATTCTTGGTGAAGATCTTTCTGCCTGCTCAAGTATTTGCGTACAGAATCTGACTCATTTTGAAGCATATAGACCTCAATGAGCTGACTGTTGATGGTTAACAGAATATCCATCTGTCCAAGTTCCTCTGCTTGAGGATAGAGTCCACTCAATCGTGATATGGCCTCTTCTACGCGCCCCTGGCACCTTGCGACGATCCCTTCCTTCAAAGCTAATTGGAGCAAGAAATACTCTTCTGAATCAATTTGTGATAATAAATCTGCTGCCTCATTCAACTTGACCTGTGCGATATCGCATTGATTGATGTCTATATTGATTTGAGCTTCAATCAGTAAGTTTCGGCTGAGTTGAACATACCCCACTTTGTCTAATCCCTTGAGTATTCTTTGGGCACTATCACATACAACGAGTGCAAGTTCCAGTTCTTTTTGCTTTTGAAGGGCATTGGCGCGATTATTTAGAAACTTCGCAATCGTGAGTGTAATGGAGGGATCATCCTTATATTTATACAATAACTTCACTGCTTGTGCATTGCTCTGCGCGCTCCCTTCATAGTCTCCCGTCATGTCTTGAGATATGGCCAGATTATCGTATGCTCCTGCCAACCTGATTGTCGCTACTAAAGCTTCTTCACTTGGGGTTTCAGCAAGGAGCTGAAATCTGATGTCTATCGCTTCTTTAAAAAGGGGAATAGCTGCATGGGGATTATTCTCAAGAATACAAATAGATCCTAACCGCATACGGGAATCACCAAAATCCTGGAGGTCTGTATCTGCATTTGCCAACTCGTAGGCCTGCTGGCCATAGAGTCGAGCCTTTCCTAGATCATTGTAGAGATACTCCCAAGTCAGTTCATTGAGAGTTTGAACCTTATGGACATTTTGAGGATCTGCCAGTGCTTGCTTTAAACTATCAATTTCTCGTTCTCCACCATAGGCATTTGCCATGCAGAAAAAAAGAACGAGCGATAGTCTAATATAGATTCTGATCATAGGAACTCTAGACTTCATTTGGAGAGAGTAACGATGTTTCCAGCAGTTGCAACACTCTTAGCTTTCGTTGAGTCACTCGTCTTTCCATGATATGCTGAACTACCATATCCGATGCTTACGGTAAGAATCAATAGGAGAAATAGGAATATTTTCTTCATAATTGATAACCCTTAGTAAGGAAATCCCTAGACCATATAATATAAGAAAGCGAATCCTCGATAGATTATTAGTTATGCCACTTGCTAACCTATATTTTTCATCTTTTAGAAAAGAGTGAAGGATAAATAAGAATTACATAAATATTCCTAAAGCATGACTAGTTATATGGCTAGTTAATGACTATAAAAGAGTAAAAATTTATTGTGAAATCCAAGGAATACTATATGTTTAAGATGATATCTTAATATTTGAAATGGATTTATGATTTAGCTTTTTCTATTAAAGGATGAATTTAAAGTTTCTATAGATAACTGGTTTTGTTGTCATGAGATAATTAGTCATTAACTAGTTATGTATAGGTCCCTCCTAAAATGGCCTTTATCTCCCTCACCTGCTTATTTCCGATTTGAGATCTCACAAGTCTGCTTCGAGATTACCCACACCAATCCAATATTCATCATTTCTCAACAACTAAAAGAGATCCTCCCAGGCTATGGAAATCTGTGCTAGCAAGATCTACCCGAAGAGTGATACACTACATGACTTTTCATATGGGTACCGTAGGGGATCAAAAAATCATCCAAAATAAAGAGAGGAGGCTTCTAACAATAAGAAGCTCCCTCTTTATCAATTGAATGGATAAGTCACTTACCTCTATTCCAACACAATTTTGATATCATATCCTCTAGGCTTGACCTTCTTGATCAAGAAAGAGTTGGTACTCGTGAGGTTGCTCACGAAAGGCTCATTGGGGCCTCCATTTGACTGTGTTCGGATATAGAAGTGAACTTCAGTGTCATCTTTTAGATTGGGAAAATCTATAAGAGGATAAAAGTCCAGTCTTCCTTGAGCAGATGTTGTACGAAGTAGGACGCCAGGATAACCTAGTCCTTGGGTTTGTACATTTTCTGCCATTTCTTCGGCTGTCTCTCGAATGGAGATATAGGCCAGTACCTGCTCTAATGGTTCATCTTCCCCATTCACGACTAAAAAATTGAGTTCTAGTGCTGTAGGATCTACAGGGTCTTGATCAGGATTGGGGAGTGTATTACAAGAGAAAGTAAATACCGAAAGTACCAGAAGAGACAAGAGATAGTGTTTGATCATATTCATGGTTTTAAGTCTATTTGTTCGATACATAGAGGATGTACAAGGTCTAAATTATCCTCCATTTACCCTATTTAAATAATTATTTCTATCCATATCATCTATGATGACCTACGTTTAATCCAGATTATTCTATGGGATACGATCTTCCTATCCTTAGGCCTTTCATTTTCGGTGATCCACATTGTTTACTTAAGCTGGAAACTCATAGGTGAAGCGCTCCTGATAGGGTCAAACGATGAATCCTATTTTGTTCAATGCCGTAGTGTGAATATACACTCCACCCCCATGCGCATCCCCCGAAAAACCCTCATCTCCCTTACGGTCCTATTTCTCCTCTTCCTTGCGGCCTTCGCCTCAAGTGCTTATCTCCGATCCAGGGTATGGGAGGTCTATTTCGAAGTTACCCATGTGAATCCGACGGTGACTACCTCCCAGCAACTGGATAAGATCCTCTCAGGCTTTGAGAAGCTGCGCTATCAAGACCTACCGAAGGAGTACCTAAAAAGGACTCAGGCCGACCAGTCGCCTTATGCCAAGATGATGAAGGGAGGGACCTACTACAAAGTACCTTATATGCACATCCACCGTAAGCTGGTGGGAAGTCAACGCCTGGGAAGGTTCATGCCGCGAGATGCGTATTTTTCGAAGGCGACGTGGAACCCAAGACGAGAACTGATCTGGCTTATGAATGTGAAGGTGCTGAAGAAGTACCTAGAACTGCATGCTTTACTGGAAAAGGAAGGGTACAATCCCTACGCCATGTATGTGGTCAACGGCTACCGCTACCCGCGCTACAATAAGAAAGTCGGTGGTGCTTCTAGGTCCCGTCACATCAAAGGGGAGGCCATCGATCTGTCGATTGGGGACATCAATCGGGATGGGCGGAGCAACAAGGAAGACAAGGACATCGTCCTGAAACTACTGGATCAGAAGGTCATCAAGAGCTTCGGCGGCGTAGGTCGCTACCCAGGCTCACAAAGCGTCCACATGGATGTACGCGGCTACCGCGCCCGCTGGGATCGACAGTGAATATGGTTGTTGACTGATTGGGTTATTGAATGTTTGAATGGAGCTTCCTCATTTCCTCTCCAAAAAATTCCATGAAATCTTCCTTTGCTGCTCGATTTCCATGTGATTGTAGTACCTAAATTCAAGCCCCTCTTCGCTTAAATAGAAGTAGTGAACATCATGCCATGTTTCATCCAACTTCAACCGCCATAAGGTCTCATTTTCTACATCTGCCCACCAGATATGGTTTTCTCCCTCTATTCCCCCACTCACCAAAAAGAAGACTCCTCTGTCTTCAAAGGGAATGACTTCTAGTATGCTCTGCCACCGCAACTTTCCACCATATCCCGTCAAAATATCTCCTATAAATAGCCATGCGATTTGGTCATCTTTCTTGATAAAAATGCCATGATGCGTTCGATAGATCTCATAAGGCCGCGTGTCTACAGCAGAAAATAGAAGTTTAGGACCCGTGGCTTGATGTCCTCTCAAGTGGTTATGACCCGTGTATAGCATCCACGCGCCGCCGCTATGAGGACAAGTATCCTGATGATAAGGGGAATAGGCTGCGGAGTCCAGCTCGATGTAATAATAATCCAAGGTGTTCTCCTTTGCAAGCTGCCAGCGAATCATATCTTCCCACTGACGGTCAAAGAGAGGATCAGCCGCCAGCGTATCCAAGTATTGCTGTGCGTCTAGTAGCCACTGAAAAGAAGGATCAGGTTTCGCTCGAAGATGCTCACGTCCCAACAGCCGCTCTTCAAAGGTATCCTTGAGCTGGGCATATGCTAGCTCAAACCAAAATGGATCTAAAGGAATATCTGCTACGAAAGACCCATAGTAATATTCCAAATTCAGCTCAATCTCTTCTTCTGTTTGTCCATTTTGCCAAGTGACAGCTTGATAAGAAAACCATGATCCACTGCTTCGGATGTAGGTCAAAGTATCCTGTATTCCATCCCCATTGTGATCAAAATAGGTCGTATCAGCCGACTCGCGCTGGGAAAAAAGAAAAATAGGTACGAAAAATAGAGAAAGGAGGAGCGTTTTCATTTGGGTAAAAAAGTAAGAGGTTCTTGCCATAAGTTACGGCAAAAACCTCTTTTTATACGATCTTTGTAGCCATTTACCGCAGCAAATGCCCTACTCCTAAAGATTCATCTTCGCTCTCTACTTCCCCGCACGCTTGCGGTCATTCTCCGTCAAGTGAATCTTGCGCAAACGCAGCGACCCTGGCGTTACTTCAACGTACTCATCCTCTTTGATGTATTCTAGTGCTTCTTCCAAAGAGAACTTGATCGCAGGAGCGATTCTATTTTTATCGTCTGAACCTGCGGCACGCATATTCGTTAGTTTCTTTCCTTTGATGACATTGACTACGAGATCGTTGCCACGGGCATTCTCTCCGAGGATCTGACCTTCGTAGACCTGCTCATTGGGGTCGATGAAGAAACGTCCACGATCCTGCAAGCGATCAATCGCGTAGGCCAGTGCCTGTCCGCTATGACTTGAAATCAAGGAACCATTGTTACGCTTCTGGATCTCTCCTTTGAAGGGTTGAAACTCTGTGAATCGGTGCGACATGATGGCTTCGCCTGCGGTCGCTGTCAGGATTTCATTTCGCAGCCCGATGATGCCACGAGAGGGAATCGTAAACTTCAGGAAGGTACGCTCACCGCGCGTCTCCATATTGGTCATCTCGCCTTTGCGCTGCGTCACGAGGTCGATGGCACGACCCGATACAGACTCTGGCAAGTCGATGCTCAACTCCTCGACAGGCTCGTGCTTTTTCCCTTCAATCTCTTTGATGATGACCTGTGGCTGTCCCACCTGCAACTCATATCCTTCACGGCGCATAGTCTCAATCAAGACCGAGAGGTGCAAAACCCCACGACCGTATACATTCACAGCTTCGGGAGATCCCGTCTCCTCTACACGCAAGGCAAGGTTGCGCTCTAGCTCCGATTCTAAGCGATCGCGCAAGTGACGAGAGGTCACAAACTTTCCTTCTTTACCGAAGAATGGCGAATCATTGATGGTAAATAGCATACTCATCGTAGGCTCGTCGATCGAGATTGGGGGCATGGCCTCTGGATTTTCAGGATCTGAGAGGGTATCCCCAATATCAAAACCTTCGATTCCTGTCATCGCACAGATGTCACCTGCTTCTACTTTGTCTACTTTGACTTTGCCCAAGCCTTCGAATACAAAGAGTTCTTTGATGCGAGATCTTTTTTGTGTCCCGTCACGCTTGATCTGCACGATGGGCATATTTTCTTTCAATTCTCCCCTAAACAGACGACCGATAGCGATACGTCCCACATAGGAAGAATAGTCAAGGGAAGTAATCTGTAGCTGAGATGTCCCTTTTTCTACTTGCGGCGCAGGTACATACTCTAACACCGTCTCCATGAGGTGACTGATGTCTTCGGTTTTATTTTGCCAGTCGTCACTCATCCAGCCAAATTTGGCCGACCCGTAGACGGTGGGGAAGTCCAGCTGCTCCTCTGTAGCATCTAATTCGAACATCAGATCATATACGGCTTCCTGTACCTCGTCTGGGCGACAGTTGGGTTTGTCGACTTTGTTGATGACGAGGATGGGGCGAAGGTTGAGTTGGAGTGCTTTCTGGAGGACGAATCGTGTCTGAGGCATCGGACCTTCGAATGCATCTACCAAAAGAAGTACACCATCTGCCATGTTGAGTACGCGCTCTACTTCTCCCCCAAAGTCGGCGTGACCAGGGGTATCCAAGATATTGATTTTATAGTCTTTGTAGCGTACAGAGGCATTTTTGGAGAGAATGGTGATCCCACGTTCCTTCTCTAGGTCGTTGGAATCCATGATCAACTCACCAGGGTTTTGGTGTGACTGGAAGAGCTGTCCGATGTGGAGCATTTTGTCTACCAGTGTGGTTTTGCCATGATCGACGTGGGCAATGATGGCGATGTTTCGAATATTTTGATTCATATTTTTGGAGATGCGACGAGGGCTAATCCATAAAATTCGTGATAATCAACTCACTAACACTTCTGAATGGAAATTGTTCCTTGCCGAATTTGGCCGCAAATATCGTCACTTTTCCCTTGAGATGAAACAAAAAGTGAGATCTGTGTGAAAGAAGTTGGGATTGAGTTGGAGTAGGATTTATGGATTGGGGAAGAGTTGATGAGGTTTTTAGTTGTTGTTGTGTTTTGGGAGCAGGATTTATAGGATTTAAGGATTAGGGGGATGAGGTTTTTAGTGTGGATGGGTGGTGTGTGTTGTTGATTGTTGGGAGCAGGATTTATAGGATTTTAGGATTAAGGGGATGAGATTTTTAG
>JBCBFT010000179.1:0-7795 GCA_038527485.1 Bacteroidota bacterium | reverse complement strand
ACCTGCCTACCAAAGAGAGTTCTATCTAGATAGAACTCTCTTTGGTAGGCAGGTTTGGGGACTTTCCATTGACTTTTTATATAAAAGTAAAATCCTGTGCCAATCAAGTACTCGTAGGGGTAGGGGATGAGGATAAGGGAAAAGTTTCCAATCTGATAGATCTCCATAAAATAGAGGCCATACCAGAGATTGACATAGACCAGAGAAAAAAGGAATACTGTAAAAAATACATAGGCGAGGGGATTGCCCTTTCTCTTTTTAAACAGGAATAAAATAAGTAGTAAGCCTTGAAATGCTCCAAAAAGAACGAGGGCATTGGCAAAAGAATAGTCTCCGTACACTTGCTGGATGAATTTTGTCTGATAATGGTGTGTGAGCAGAATCCACCTACTCATCTTCCGAACGCTATATGAATGCTAACGTCTAGCATACAATTTACGTTCGCTTTCCATGTAAAGGCTGCGATTTATCAGATAGTGTGTCGAAGGTCTCTAGCTATTTTAAATCATTTCAGGCACCTTCGTTCTCTACGGATCGAAGGTGCCACTTAGACATCTTTACAAGCGGGTGAGTACGAGATGTGAAGGTATCCCATCCACCTTTAGGTGATACACGCCCTTGCTCAAGCTTGCAACATTCAATGGAAATTGAGCGCTGCCATCCAGTAACCCAATCTCTTGTGCCAATACCAAGCGACCCTTGATATCGTATACAGATACTTGAGTAGGCTTTTGGATTCCATTGTTGAATTGTAGATACACCCAATCGTATTCAACAGGATTGGGGAATAGTCCGATGGAAACGAGAGGATTATCAGGATCTAGAGAAGTGGGGACAAATTGATTGATGTAAAGGCCTGTGAAAGGAGTAGTAAAAATCCCGTCTTCACGTAAACCAGCAATCAAAATATCGGGTATTTCATCGCCATCTACATCGCCAATCCCCACATCGCCATCATCTACTCCTACAAAGGGTTGATCTGCGACTTCTGTAAAATTTCCCATACCATCATTGAGGAGAAGGGTAGATATTTCCACAAGGTCAGTGTTGACGCCTGTTATGAAGAGATCTGGAGCACCATCTAGATTGCAGTCAAAGAAGTCTACCGATCCTTCGCTGATACCAAAGGCGGCAAGTTCTGGGGGACTTGTTTCTGTAAGTTCGCCATTGCCATCATTGAGATAGATATAGAGAGGAGAATTACCCAATGCGTCTTCACCTGTTAGCAATAAGTCCTCATCATCGTCTCCATCAATATCAGCAAAGGCCACCTCACCCAGTTCTAGTATGGCTAATACGTTACTCGTATCCAGCGTAAAATTTCCTAAGCCGTCATTGAGGTAGAGGGCTGAAAATCCATTGAAATCGGTCGTATCCGTCCCAAATCCTGTGATGGCTAAATCGATAAAATTATCATCGTTTACATATCCCCAGGCTATTCTATCAGCCATTTCAAATTTAAACGGTGTATTAACAGCCAAGGTGAAGTTGCCATTCCCATCATTTAAATAAAGCTCAGTCCTCCCAAGAGGTTCAATATTGGTACTCACCATCCCTGAGATGATCAGATCCTGATCATTGTCTCCGTCCACGTCTGCCGCGGCTATATCACCATCAAATACCTGGGTAAAAGGAGTATTAGGCGCTAAGGTGAAGTTGCCATTCCCATCATTGAAGAAGAGTTGGGTAGTAGCATTTGTATTGATGCCTTCAATGATAAGGTCCTCATCCTTATCTCCATCTACATCTACAAATTCAATGGCGCCTTCAAATACTCCTATAAGGGAGGTGTCCATGACATCCGTGAAGTTGCCGTTGCCATCATTGGTATACAAAATGGCAACATCATCCATGCCAAAAATATCGAAGCCTCCAATAATCAGTACATCCAAGTCTCCATCTCCATCTATGTCACTGAATGCTACTGCGGGCTCTTCAACTTCTACAAAGGGTGGGGCAGGATCTGCGTCTATAAAAGGTTGAGCCAATAGAGAGGTAAAGGAAAGAAATAAACATAGTGTGAATGATTGTCTCATAGTGTGATTTTAGTTCGTATTTATAAAGGAATGGTTCCCCTAGCCATAAGGTTAACACGAACAAAAAAATGGGAGGCCCATCTTAACAAGGCCCCCATCTTGATGAGACATAACTTTCTACTTTGACATCGAATAGGTTATTCGCGTGAGTGTAGCCCGATCGTGTTGCCATCCAAATCCGCAAACAGGGAGATATAGCCAAATTCTCCGATCGGCATTTTGGGGCGAAGCACTTTGCCGCCTGCTTGCTCAACTCTCGACTGTTCGGTCACGCAATCTTTAGAGGCAAAGTAAATGACGGTGTTATTGCCGTTGGAGGCTATAATTTCTGTTTCGACTAGTGCGCCCGTGGCGTTGGGACCTTGCGCCTCAAAAGGAAAAGTAGATTGCTTACCCCACTCAGGTGGCAAGTCTACCATGTGGATATCAAGTACAGTTTCATAGAATTTCTTGGCATTTTCTAGGTTGGAAACGTGAATGTCAAACCAGCAAACAGGATTTAGATTTTTCATTGGACTTAAATTTTTAGTACTTGGATAAAAGAAGACGTGTATTCAGAGAATAATAAACCCCTGATTACTCACTTGTTAAGCTTAACATCTTGAACGAGGTGATCCCTTTTTTTACTCTTATGTCTTTCTTAATGTGTGTTTCTCATCTTCTCCAGCAAGATGCAATCATCTCCCAACCTAAAATTGTAAAAATGAGACAGTGCCTTTATTCTTGCTCAAGAATCAACGACATCTTGAGGTCATCTCCATAAAACTCCTTGGGAGAAAGTCCTGTAAATTCTTTAAAGTCCTTGATAAAGTGGGATTGGTCGTAGTACTCATTGTCGTAAGCGAGTTCGGTGAGCTTCGCTTTTTCTTGGGTCAATAATGCCTTGAGCACCGCTTGCAGGCGCATGGTTTTAGAGAGTTGTTTGGGACTTAAGCCTATAGTCGTCGAAAACTTGCGAACCAACTGCCTTCGGTTGACCTGATTCTTCTCAGAAAGCTCGTTAACGGAAATCTGCCCATTGGCACTTAAGATGGTGTCTACCGTGGATTGGACGATCTCATCTATGGTACGGGCATCTGTCAGCCGCTTCAATAAAAACTGCTCGGCAATGGCAATCCGCTCGGTCGTGGAGGAAGCTGCGAGAATCTTTCGTTCCAATTCTTTTCCCTCCTCACTATATAGCCTTTCTAGCGAGATGGGTTGATTTTCCATCTCTTTGATGGGGATCGTGGCAAATGGTAGGAATCCATTGGGGTGAAAGCGAATCACAAAGGTCCCGGTATCGCCCGCTGGCTCGACCACATAAGGACGAGTGAGTTGACCGATCAGAAAGCATCTGGGTTGTAGGAAACGCTCCCCATCCTCAGGATGATGCCAATACAAACCTCCATAATGAAAGATCATTTTCATCGTGCCATCGGGAACAATGGTATTGATCTGGGGTGTCTCTGCCCTTGGGAAGTCCAAGGTCCAGTAGCACATCACAAACGCTTCCAGTTCTTTGCTAGGTTCGAAAATTTTCCCTCTCATATAGATGGCTGTTTCAACTTTCGGTATGTCTTGCAGTAAGTTTATGCATTCTCCTCCTGATACACTCGGACCCAGTCTACATACATATACCTATTGACAAACAAATATCTGCTTATCTGAATCATCGTCAAATGCTGCTTCCTCAAAATTTCCAAACTTGTGCAAAATCTGGAAACCACTCCATGTCAGATAGGCATCTAGCTCTTGGGGATAAAACATCCGCATATCTAGATTCTGAACAGAGTCAAATACGCCATTTATGAAGTAGTGCCACTCGATCTGATTGATCTGTGTTGGGCTATCATATCGCATCTGCTGTTTGATCATGACTTCTCGACCATCCTCAGTCGTGTAGTTCGTGACTTCTTGTAGACCTTTTTGCCCCTCTACAATGTAGGAGATATTGGGATTGAAGCAATCCAGGAGGAAAAGTCCCCCTTCTTTGAGGTACTTTTTGACTGCGCGAAGTGTCTGGAATAAGTCCTCGTTTTGGTACAGATGGTGAATGGAATTGAAAGGAATAAAAATGAGGTCGTATTGTTCGGGCAAATCAAAGGTCCTCATATCTGCTTCCACAAATGGAATGGACAAACCCGCTGCTGAGGCTTTCGCTTTCGCCTGCTCAAGCATAGAAGGTGTATAGTCTACTCCTGTGATACGGTAGCCTGCTTGTGCGATGGGCAGCGTCAATCTCCCCGTTCCGCAACAAAGCTCCAGTATATGGGCATCTTTATCTTGGGGCAGCCATTTTTTATAGAAAGGCAAATCCGTCATGTGTGTATTATGCCCATCATAGATTTTGGCGTCGTAGATCAGGTCGCCTACTGTGTAGGGATGATTCTTCTTCTCTTTCATGCTCGCTTAACTAAAATGATATACTACCTTTTTCTATTCAAATTCTGAACGTCTTACCTTATCAAAGGTAACGACTGAAGACACCAAAAAGGGAGCGTCACTTACGACCAAATCAAATTGAGCTATATACTCAACGGGTGTGATCAGTTTGATGTATTCAGATTTTCCAAAGTCCAAAGATTCCGAAGCTTCAAAGCTATACAAATAAGGCAAAGGGGTCTTTTTGATCCGCAGGTATCCGATTTGAGTTCTTATTTTTTCTGGAATGGTCCTCAATTCTAGAACTAGCTCTTCTGGTTTTAAGACAATGACTTTTACAATTGCATCTGCATCAGCCTCCATACGATAATGGTTGACAGAACTATCCGTCAAGGAAAATCTGTGGTCCTTCCCATTGGTGGGACTATAGGCGACATATTGACCATCCAGCACATGGATAGAAATCCAATCTCTAGGAAATTCTTTTAGATCTACTTTCTGTAAATCAAACGCTTGGGAGATGACTCCGAGGTAATAGTCTACAGCTTGTCTGTCAATTTCACTTGGTTGCCAAATCGCTATTTCTCTAACATATTTTGAATCCCTAGTGGTATCGATAAACAGTTGATGTCTGCTCGAATCGAGCCATTGAGGAGAATTTTGCTCCAGGATCGTATCGATAGGTATGCGCGCTTGCGCTGTCTCTTCCATAGCAGGAGACTCATGACTTTGGGGGCTTGTACATGAAGCGAGTATGAGGAGGAATAGGATATATCCAAGTCTTTTCATGATCATTCGATGATTAACGCTAGGTGTGGAATCGGTCCAGGCTATGATGCAGTTTCTACGATCCTATATCCCTTATCTAAACTGCTTAGGCAACATGTTTTTTCCTGCATGTTCAGCGATCGCCACGATTCGTTTTCTTCTAGTTTCCGTTCTTTTTGCGGATATCACCCAGTACAATAAGTTCTTCTTTTTGGAATTGCTGAGGCTGTCAAAGTATGTCGCTGCACCTTTATGATGCGCCCATTCGGCGATTAAATCTTCTGGGACGACGAGTGCTTCTACTTGATCTAGGATGGTCCAAGAGCCATTTTCTTTAGCAATCTCTATACTTTTGTAACCTTGTTCTGTCATCAGCCCTTTCTCTATCAGGACTTTTACTTTGTCCTTGTTGACCTTAGACCAGTTGCTTTTAGGTCTGCGTTTACAGAAGTACTGTATATACTTCTCCTCATCGAGGGCTTTTTTGGTACTGTCGATCCAGCCAAAGCAAAGCGCTTCATCGACGGCTTCGCTCCAACTAAGATTGGGCGTGGGAGAACTTTTCTTATAGAATATGAGCCATATGAACTCCTTTTTCAGATGGTTCTCCTTGAGCCATTCGCGCCATGCTGCTTTATTTTCAGGATAAAAAGTATCCATTATTTCAAATATAGTCTTAGTAAATAGATAGCGACTTATCCATCATTTTTCTCCATCTCCAGCCACTCCTCGTACGAAATGACTTTTCCTCCTACTTCGGGTCGATACTTGCCTGGGAGCTTCCCGATAAATTCCAGATAATGCCCGTCAGGATCTGTAAAGTAAATGGCAATAGCAGGAATATTGGCAAATACCATAGGCCTTTCGGAGTCATCCCCAAAGAAGTTCCAGAAGTTCAGCTGATGGGATTTCAGGAAGTCGATGGACTCATTCAAGATCCATTCCCAATCACATTCAAAGGCAAAATGCCGCAAATCAATTTCTTCCTTTGGCTTTTCCCAAACCCCCAAGAAGGATTGATGGGTTTTCTCCCCAATCCAAAATAAAGCCGCCCGTCTTTCTTCTTCCATCACAAATTGCTCCAGACCCAAGACATTTGTATAAAATGCTATGGAGCGTTCGAGCTCTTCGACAAATAAATGGGTTTCAAAAAGTCCTTTGATCATAGGAGTTCATCTTTGATTTTGAGCCAGTCTTCGTAAGATACTACGCGTCTTTCTTCTTCGGATTGAACTTTTCCAGGCAGGACGCCGATGTACTCAAGCTCGTGCCCGTCGGGATCATGGAAATAAATAGAGATGGCGGGCATCCAGCAAAAGACCATGGGTTTTTCGTTTTCGTCGTCCAGGAAATTCCAGCAAGGGATACCGTGAGATTGGAGGAAGGGAACGGATTCGTGGAGGACCCATTCAGGGTCACATTCAAAGGCAAAATGGCGAATGTCGATTTGCTCTTTGGGTTTTTCCCAAAGTCCTAGCATGAACTTTTTGTCTTCGCCAATCCAGAAAAAGGCCGTTCGGCGATCTTCCCTTAGACGACATAGCTTCAGGCCCATGACTTGGGAGTAAAATTCAGTGGAACGTTCGAGATTTTCAACAAATAGGTGGGTTTCGTAAAGTCCTTTGATCATTCAAAGTATTTAGAGGTTCAACAATGCCCAAATGGCGCTTACTTTACTTAGGTTATACGGATAATATCATATGAAGGACAGTTTTTGAACCCATTTCTTCCTCTAAATTGTACGAAAATGTGAGTGCTTGAGCGGCTGCTTGGGCATACGTACTGAAAAGTGCCATCATGCGTTCGAGGCATTCTCGTATATTCTGTTTTTCATGATTGGGATAGGTGAGGAGGATTGGTTCGTATTCGGATTCAGAGAGGTAGGGTTGAATAAACCTAAGGCCTTTGCCTAGAGAAACAGTGAAATCTGTTTGAACACCTACATGTATTTCTAAGATTCGGTGGAACATTTGCCTTACAGGACCTTCCATGATTTCTTTGGCGTGGATGATCTCTTCTCTTGCAAGGGCTTTGGCTACGTAGGGGCAAACCCACCAAAACTCATTGCAGATATCTTGAAATTCTTTTACTGAGGGGCGTTGAATCAGATAATCTGCTTCACTGGCTGGGGGTATATTCCCAAAGTGTCCTTCTTTGTCCAGCCATACTTTTGTCAGACTGTCCCGCTCAAAGGATTGATGGAGCTTATCTAAAGGAAACAGTGTCAGGTCGATGCGATGACTATCCTCAAATACCATGAGATAAGTGAAGCCATCCTTCGCTTCTTCCGTCCCAAAGCTCATCTCATCGGGCAGTTGCCACAAGATCTTTTTTCCGAAGATGCTGGTCCAAGCATGATCTGCTAAGAAGGGCGCCAATTCTTGGACAACAAATACAAGGTCGAAGTCCTGATAAGGATCAGGCGTTATGTTATCATTGGCCCTTGAGCCGTTGAGGAGGACTGCCTTGATCCTAGGATCGGATGCCGCGATATCGAGGATTTGCTGCTGTATTTCATTACTACTTCGCATGGGATTATGGTATTTCCCCTTCACTTCACCTTCTGCATTTTCTTCGCCTCTCGAACCCCACTGAGATAAGCTCCGTGGACAGTGGCTCTATAATCT
>JBCBFT010000178.1:0-7873 GCA_038527485.1 Bacteroidota bacterium | reverse complement strand
CTCAGGATTCAGGTTCCCTTTACTTAAAAGCTACTGCGGGAACGGATTTTGAAGCTGAAACCACCCTGGTTCTAGGAGCTTCCTATCCTGATAAATTACTCATCGAGCCTCAAGCAACAACGATCTCCAAAACCCAGAATTCTGCCATTGTGATACGAACTAAGATGATCAAAGCTACGGGCAAGCCCAGCACAGGCATCCCTGTGAGCTTCACTGCTACGCAATCTGATAGCTTGACTATTGGAAGATTTGTGGGTCTATTCGATGCACGTTCAGATGCAGAAGGTATCGTGACAGCTACACTTCAGACTATTGCAGGAGATGTACAATCTGATGATCCTGTCATCATAGAAGCCTGCGCTCGGAACGATAATAGAGACTCTGTTTGTGTTACGTTTCAGCTCAGGGTAGTGGAATAATTTTTAGCAGATAAAAAAGATTTCGTAGCTCCTGGAAATGTGACATTTTATGTGTCTTTTTCCTGGAGCTATCATTTTCAGTGGATAGATATTAGACACCTCATATAAGGTGCTGCATATCAAAGACCTCCTACAAACTCCTCTACCCATTAGCTCAACTCTTTTATTTTCTTCTTAGAGGAGATGAAACTTATTTTTCCTCTTCAAAAACGAAATTTTATGAAGATTTCACGCTTTCTCTTTTATATTTATTTTAGATGTAGGTAAACTATTTATTATTGAAGGAATCAAATGTCTATGAATACTCAACAAAAAAAGGTAGAGCTCATCCGTTGGATACAAAATATAGAGAATGTAGAGCTGCTCGATCTATTGATGAATATAAAAGAGCAAGCACAGGATCTAGCCGAAGGAATACCTGAGCAGAATCTCCTCCTTAAAGTTACACTGGAAGGCACTTCTAAACCTCAGGTTTGGCGGGAGATCCTCATCAGCAATTATGCCAGTTTTGAGCTCTTGCATTATGTGATCCAGCTCAGTTTTGGATGGTACAATGCACATCTGTGGGAGTTTTCGCCTCAGCCTTTTTCGAGTCCCCGCATCGGTCCCAAACCAGATGACATCATGGGTGAGGATTTTGAGGATATGGTTGATGCTTCCGATATGATTTTGGACAATGTTTTTAAGAAGGCCAAGGATCAGTTTTATTATGTCTATGATATGGGAGATTCATGGACACATAAGATTGTATTAAAGAAAATCGTGGATGAAGAGACCTCGTTTCCTACTTGTGTTGCAGGTAAAGGGGCTTGTCCACCAGAGGATTGTGGGGGGATTCCTGGCTATTATATGCTAGCGGAGGCTTTGAATAATCCCAAGCATTCTGATCATGCGCAGATGATGGAGTGGATGGAAATGGAAACGGGGGAGTCATGGGATGTGCATGCCTTTGATTTGATCGAGACACAAGCAGAAATAAAGAAAATATTTACTGAGTAGTTGACATTTGGGATGGGGAGGATGTAGGTGGATTCTTTGAGGAGGAATTCTTAGGGAGGGAGGAGCAGGATTCTCAGGATGAGAGGATGTAGGGGGATTCTTTGAGGGGGGATTCTTAGGGAGAGAGGAGCAAGATTCTCGGGATGAGAGGATGTAGGTGGATTCTTTGAGAGGGAATTCTTAGGGAGGGAGGAGCAGGATTCTCAGGATGAGAGGATGGGGAAGTTGTAGGAAAGTTCAAGCTATTGATGCGTGATTAATCGACCTAGTCATGAAGACAACCCTATGATACTCATCAAAAATTGATGGGTATTTTTCATTTTTTGATGGGTTGGCACGCCTATACATGACCTGAGAGGCTTTTTGGCAAGGGTACGCCCTTTGAAACAGAACAGGGAATCTGGCGACGAACGCTAGATATTTACCCTAATTCTGTTTTTATGAACGCTTTAAAGCTGATTATCAGCGCTTTCCTGGGACTGTTCCCTTTTTGGACTTTGGCTCAGACACCGACTTATGCCATCAGTCAGATCCCGACGGCTACGGCAAACACCTTTGATCTTTCCATTGATCTTGAAACCACCCTGTCAGAGGTGCATACCCTTACCTTTGATATCTTCTGTGAAGATGGAACTTTTTCTACCAGCTCCTCCTCTCGTTTGGTTCCAACTCAAACCTCCTGGTTTGGGACTGATGGAACTTGGGAAGGGACATTCTCCTTATCCGCCGATGAACGCACGATCCACGTTGAATTATTCAGAACGGATGGAGGACTGGCCTCAGGCAGTGGCTATCTAGTAAGCCTTACACACATCGTGATCACGATAGATGACTTCAGTAAGCGATTACCTGACCTACTGGTGCGCCCTCGCTTTCAGACACGAAATGTCATTCGTTGGGAAATTTCCAACCAACAACTGATCACCTATTCGGAATCTCCTATCTACAAGGTAGAGGTCCTTTCTCTTCAAGGAAAGAAAATCCTTTCTAGTTCGGGTTCCCAACTAGATCTGAATCTTACCCCTGGTGTATACCTATTGCGCATCACCCACGCGCAGGGTGTGTTGGTAGAGCGGATGGGAATTAGATGATTATGAGTAGGTACAGGGCGTGCCTTGTACCTACTGTTTTTCCTTTATTTTTTGGAGGAGCCAACTGAGGCCACTGACTTGTCTTTGCTCTAAGAGCTGATCGTGTAGCTCCTGGAGCTGGGTATGATTCTCTGTACGCAGGAGTGATCGTAGACCACTGAGGAACTGCTTGTACCGCTCTTTGTGTGGTGCTGCGATGCTTTTTTGCGCATGGACGAATCGACGAAAGTTGTGGATCTCTCCCAAGAACCAATCGTAAAATTCCTCCCGATTCCCCTTGTCTTGCTCATAATGGGCTTGTAGGAGTAACATCCTAGCATTGAGCGTGTAGAAAATATCCCTAAATCCATACATATGCTCCCTCAAGGATCGAATGACCTTCCCATATGCGCCTGTATGAAAGTCGATATTGGCATGATTGAATAGTCCAACATCTTCCTGCTCTTCTCCAGGGACAAGCGGCAAGTAATTTGTAACGACGGCCCGTGCGGTTTCTGCATCTCCCAAGATCAACAAGATGGTAACCAAATTTTTGAGGAGTACAGGAGATAGATGGCCTTCTTCCAGTAGGTATCGACGTTCAATCCCTCGCTGCATGAAGTCTGCCCACTGGCGTCCTATCAGCGGATCGCGAGTCTGTCCATAATTTTGGCGGAGAAGGTTCACCAAGACTTTGGTGAGCTGTGCCGCAGTCGCTGGGGACATGACCGCTTGCTGCATCCAAAATCGCTCGATCAAGGCGTCATCCAACACATGAGTTCCCCTCAGTGCTGCAAGGATGTCCAGATGTAGATCCATCAGGGGAGATTGCATCGCACGTGCTTGGAACTCCCAACCTTCATGATTTATATGATTCAGGGCTTGTAGAGAAACCTCCTGTCGTTTGCGCGCAGCATTGGCGAGCGCGATTTGCAACCAGATATATTCCCAAAGTTGGTCATGCGCATATAACTCGACCAAGCGAGACAGATTCGAAGCTTGAGGTTGATGATTTTCATAATGACTCTCGTTGATCCAGGCTTTTTGGTACTGGGCGCGAGACACCTCATGGTCCCAAGCTGTAGGATCAGGTGTCTGACGCGCCTGCTTGCGCTGTGCCAGTATGAAGAGTTCACTTGCCTGGCGATGATGAAGCTCGGCTAGTAGGCATTCGTCCTGTAGATTCGTACGACGTTGAAATTGACGCCATTGGAGGTATTGAGTGAGGAGCTGGGTGACCTTTTCGGAGAGGTGACGTAGACGGACAGGGCGAAAAGGCTGAGCGGGATAGAGATATTCCCATGCAGCCTCTTGTGTAGGAGCTTCAGGTTGTTGGAGCAAAAAAAGACAAAGCTTTTGACTATGCTGCTGCTGGCTACCCAGAATCAGACGCATCCATTCGGGGATTTGTTTTTTCTCTTCTGCTGATAAAAGGCAAAGGTACTGCCAGACTTTCCAGTTTTTCATTAGGACAATTTATACTAAAAATCATTTCATTTTAAATAGAAATGACACTTTAGCTTATCATAAAAAGGACAATAACCTAAGTCTTGTCTCGAATTTTCTGAAAAGGAGGACCTACTTTTATATCAGAATGGAAAGGGAAAGCCATTCTGGAAAGCGTTCTTAATCATTATAAGGGTCTCTGGTACTGCCAGGGGCCTTTTTGGGTTACTTAATTGATAAGCTGTAGCGGTGATCCAGCGAAATATGCCTTTGCCCGCTTATATTGGGATAAATTTCCGTATCCACCTAGCCAACTATAATTGCCATGCCTAGAATCATTGTCAACTGGATGTCTACTTTTTATGACTTCATGCATGGTACCTTTAGCAGGGAAGGACCTACCTTTGACCTACACAAAAAGGCTTGGAACAACTATGAAAAGCAGCTGATTATCAGCTCCTTTACAAAGGACGACGAACGTGTAGCACAATTATTCACCAATATATACCATGCCTTTCCCGATCACTATATTGAGTTTTTTCACCATGAAGTACATGACATTTTAGATTTTAAGGAGGTGAAAGCCATTGCCGAGAAGGCTCTTAAACCCTATGAAGGTTATGAAATAGATTTATTGATCTCTATGGGTACGACCCCTATGCGAACGGCGCTCATTTTGATTCACTTAGAAGACAATGGGTACCAAACACAGCTGATACAAGGAATTGATAAACGACAAGGGGGTGGAGAATCTCGCTTTCAGAAGCTCAGCTTAGACCATTCTATTTTTGCGGGAAGGCTGATCGCCAAACAGGCAAGTCTAGAAGAAACTCCATCCGAAAGGTGGATGCCAGACATGCTCAAACCTATATATCGAGAAGCGGAACAAGTAGCAATTGCTGAGGGCGTCACCACACTCATTCAGGGAGAGAGTGGAACGGGTAAGGAGCTTCTTGCCAATTTTATCCATGAGCAATCGAGTCGGAGTAGCAAAAATATCGTTGCTGTAAACTGTGCAGCTCTCGGTGACGAATTATTGGAATCTAGGCTATTCGGGTATAAAAAAGGGGCATTTACAGGTGCTGAAGAGGATCGGAAGGGATACTTTGAGGCAGCCGATAGAGGCATCCTCTTTTTAGACGAAATAGGTGACATCTCTCCCTATATGCAGCAGACGTTGTTGAGGGTTCTTCAGGAGGGACAATTCACCCCCGTGGGTAGCACGCGTCCTATCAAAGTAGATGTACGCATCGTAGCTGCAACGAATCGCGATTTGCTTAAAAACTGTGAGGAAGGGACTTTTAGATGGGATTTGTATTATCGCCTCAGTCAAGCTGTATTAGAGTTGCCTCCTTTTCGCGCTTATCCCAAGTCAGATAAGCTAGCGTTCTTCCAGTATTTCCTCAAGATGAAGACGCATGTGGGAAAGTCCAAGGTTCCGCTGATGCTTTTACCTGAGGTTAGGAAGCGCTTATTGATGTATAATTTTCCTGGCAACATCCGCGAGCTAGAGAATATCATCACCAACTTTTATGTATTTGCGGAGCATCAAGTGAAGCTAGCCGACCTCGAACGCGCCTTGCGTCAATACCCGCATGCGCTCAGCATGGATTTAGATAGTGTAGAAAAGCAACATATCCAGCGCGTATTGCGGGCTTATGACTATAACCTGACGCAGTCCGCTACTGTACTGGGCATTGCAGTCAATACTTTGAAGAAAAGGATACAAAAGTATGGTATCTCAGCATCTGAAACAGTTTTGACAGTTTCATAGAAAAATCTCTATCCATCGCTACTTACAATAAAGATCTATAGATAGAGATTTTTCTCGTAAACAGGGTATGTACATATAATATTTTAGGGGATAATAACCACTCTTTGCACAAATTCCTCTCCCTTAACTTCTAGTCGGACCACATATGTACCAATAGGTTGAGGACGAAGGTCTATCCTTTCTCTAAATACACCATCTAGTGTACGCAATTGGTAACTTTGGATTTTTCTTCCTCGCTGGTCCATGATCGATACTTTGACCTTTGTGATGCCAGGTAAGATACCATCGATTAAGAATACGCCTGAATTAGGGTTGGGGAAGATTGTGATAACGCCACCTGCAAACTCCTTCGTAATGTTGGTCACAACGATATCGACCACCCCTGAAGTATCAGAAGCACAAGGACCGTTGAATGCAATCACCGTATACTTCCCTGACTGAAGTGCTTCAATACCTTGAGTAGAATCAGGAAGTAATACCCCATCTATATACCACTCATAAAAATCAGCCGCTACATTGACAAATAGGGTATCGTTGGGCTGGATGATTATGGAAGGCTGATCTGGCACGGTGCGTACATTGACCTCAGCGACGGCAGAAGCAGGGCTGATACAACCTAAGCTATCGGTGACAGTTACGGTCCAGGAACTGATCGAGTCAACCAAAATGCTGGACAAGGTATCCCCATTGCTCCATAAGATACTTCCTTCCCCTAAGGCAATTAATTCTACTATTTCTCCTTCACAAATCACAGTATCTAAGGGTATAATAGAAGGCTGAGCGGGCAATGAATTCACAGTCAATAAGGCAGAATCTGATGTAGGACTCACACAACCTAGGCTATCTTCTACCGATAAGAAATACTGTCCACTCTGACTCGCAACAATACTTTGTGTAGAGTCACCTGTGTTCCAGAGATAAGTACCCAGTGCAGTCGTACTGATCGTCACACTATCCCCAGCGCAAAACGCTAGTGGTCCGTTTACACTTATAGAAGGGGTTAGTGGTAGGGGACGAATCGTCGTACTGACAGTATCCGAAACAGGACTTTCACAACTATTAGAATCAAAGACAATTAGGCTAAAGCTTCCAACAGTGTCGACCTGTAAACTGGGTGTAGTTGCTCCATTGCTCCAAATATAATTCGTGAAGCCAGTCGGCCCAGTCAATGTAAGTGTATCTCCTGAGCAAATTACCCCATTGTTCGGTACTTCAATGATTGGTTGGGCTGGAAGGGTATCTACTTGCACATTTATCGGGAGGGAAGCAGCGCTCGCACAGGAATTGGTGTCGATGACCACCAAGGTGAAGCTTCCACTACTATCGATTGTGATCGTTTGGGTACTACTTCCGTTGTTCCATTGGTAAGCAAAGTTGGCTGGGCCACTAAGCTGGACTGCACCTCCCTCGCAGAACTGTAATGGACCTGAAGCACTAATGAGGGGCTGCGCAGGAAGTGGATTCACCGTTGTACTCACCGTAGCTGAGAGCGGGCTCTCACACCCATTGTTGTCAATGATGGCCAGCGTAAAGCTACCCGCTGTATCTACTACAATGGTCTGAGTAGTATCTCCTGAACTCCACAGATAGGCAAAGCCCGCTGGACCACTCAAGCTCACACTGTCATCTGCACAGAAAGTGAGCGTATCACTTGTGACGATCATAGGCTGAGTAGGTAATGGATTGACCACCAGATCTACGGTATCAGATAGTGGACTTATACACCCATTGAACCCTATTACTTGTAAGAAGAAACTTCCAGATGTATCTGAACTGATCGAAGGTGTCGTTGCGCCATTATTCCACAGATAACTCGCGTACGCCTGCGTAGCCCCGACATTTAACGTATCTCCTGCGCAGATTGCTGTATCTGTGACCGTTAGTGGTGGCGCATCCGTTCTCCCAATGCTAAATACCGAATCACTTCGACCGACTATTGTATCTTCTAAGGTAGAAATGGCTTGTACCAATACATCATTGCTCGTAGGGAAAGTAGGCGGAATATACCAGAGAAAGGAAGTATCTTCTGGCGAAATACTATCTGCTAAGGATAAAAATGTCACTCCATTGTCGAGTGAGTATTCTAGGTTAACCTGTTCTACATTCTTTTTCTCCCATGTAATACGAATCGTATCGCCTACACAAAATTGCTCACCTCCATTGGG
>JBCBFT010000177.1:0-7982 GCA_038527485.1 Bacteroidota bacterium | reverse complement strand
CCTCCGCATATGTTTGATTCACGGGTATTTGTGCCGAGGCCCCCAAGGACCATCTCTTCCAATAGATTTCCCCCCCTCCATTTGCAAATGTCCCCTGCCCTCCTGTATCATTTTGGAAATAGACACCGTCCACATCTCGGGCCATATACTCATGCATGATTCCTCCGTAGACGACATATCGCAACCGCTTGCGCTGCCCTGTCCTGAACAGATTCGCGAGCGTCCGCTGCTGCCACCCAAAGCGATACACTCCCTCTCGATGCAAGGCTTCTTGAAAGTTGGCTTGGACCATCAAACCTGTATGGCGAATCCGCAACTGGTATTGCAGGCTGGCTTGCAGTTCCCAAACAGGTCGCCCCAGACGAAAATGCACAGGATAATCCTGCCACTCTCCTTGAGGTTGACTTGCCGTAGGAAGTTTCCCACCCAGACCTACCCAAAGCTGCTGACCTATCTTTGCAGAGTCTGACGACTTTAGTACAAGATGTTGGACTAGCACTTGCGCATCCCCCAGCCCTTGAAGCGCTGCTATCCCCGTTTCATCCCAACGCTGATGCACGCGGTAAGGGACAGAAGCAAATACTTGCCAGCGAGCGTGAGGGTACCATCTCCCCCAGATATTGGCGACATAGAATCTGTCCTGTGTCGCATAATCACGATAGCGAAAGGCATTATACTGCCCCTGCACCCCTATAAAAGAGGCTTGATAATAGGGTAAAAGACCTAGCGAAAGGTTACCAGAAGAACATCCGCACACATCACACGCATGTAAAGAGATACTTCCTCCCAAAAGGAGTAGCCCTACAATGATAGTTCTGATCATGTGTATGAGACCTTATTGAATGTGAAAAGATATGATAAGACAATCACAGAAGATCATCTCTACCAAAAATAATCGCACACTAGGCCTGGGGAGGAGGTGTGGTAGGTGATGTTACCCATGCGTGATATCCACAGTATCCAGGATGCATAGGCTTTACCTCCTCTGTTGTGATGTAATCGTATGTCCACTCATCAAACGCATAGAGGGGCAGATCTTCTTCAGGACTAAAAGTAACCGGTGCAGGTTTTTGCTTATCAGCCTCTTGTTGAAGCTTTTGCATTAACACACACTGCCCATTACAGCTTAGATCTGGTTTGTCTCGATTGACGCAAAGGACGTTTTTGTAGTAATCATACTTAAAGACGTAATCTATCAAAGGAACAAATGGCGCTGCCAGCCCCCATATATAGATCATCAATGCCAGTATGATTCCCCATTTTTTCACGACCGAATAATACGAAATCTGAGAGAGAAATAAAGGGACAATTTTTACTCTGTTACATAGCTTTCTCTTCATGGAAGTATGGATATTCACTCAGCCATTTTTCCATTTTTATTTAATTGGGAGATCACACTTATCCCACTAAAACTCAAAGATACATTGAGTACGAATCTGTTAGATCCACTTTCGCCGACTTCTTTATTTGATGTCTCATAAAAAAATATCTGGGAACCAGATTTTCAACTGATTCCCAGATCACTATTCTTATTCCTTCAAGAGGAAATATGTTACACGAGATTAGTCGAGCTTCAGTACAGCATGGAAGGCACTTTGTGGCACTTCTACTGAACCTACTTGACGCATGCGACGCTTACCTGCTTTTTGCTTTTCGAGTAGCTTGCGCTTACGCGTGATGTCCCCGCCATAGCACTTGGCAGTTACGTCCTTACGGAGGGCCTTGACGGTCTCACGGGCAATGACTTTCGAACCAATAGCTGCCTGAATCGCTACCTCGTATTGCTGACGCGGGATCAACTCTTTGAGTTTTTGGCAAATCTTCTTTCCAAACTCATAGGCTTTGTCTCGGTGGATCAATGCGCTCAATGCATCTACTTGATCTCCATTGAGGAGGATGTCAAGTTTGACCAAACGAGATGCCTGGAATCCTATGAACTCATAGTCAAAAGAAGCATATCCTTTAGAGATCGTCTTGAGCTTATCGAAGAAGTCAAATACTACCTCTGCCAATGGCAATTGGAACGTCAGCTCTACACGGTCTGTCGTGAGGTAGACCTGATTCTGGAATTGTCCACGCTTATCCATGGCCAGTTCCATGATCTTACCGATGAAGTCTGACTTGGTAATGATTTGTGCGCGAATGAAGGGCTCTTGGAGTTCCTTGATGCGGGTAGACTCTGGCAAATCCGAAGGGCTATTGATCTCCACTTCTTCCTCATCTGTCAGGATGGCCTTGAATCCTACGTTGGGCACCGTCGTAATCACCGTGATATTAAACTCACGCTCCAAACGCTCTTGGATGATCTCCATATGCAACATTCCCAAGAATCCTGCACGGAATCCGTATCCCAAAGCAGCAGATGTTTCAGGACTATATACAAGCGAGGCATCATTGAGACGAAGCTTGTCCAATGAGTCGCGTAATTCTTCAAAATCTTCTGAATCAACAGGGTAAATACCCGCAAATACCATCGGTTTTACTTCCTGGAATCCTTGGATGGCTTCTGTTGCTCCTTTTTTGGCCAAGGTAATGGTATCCCCTACTTTTACTTCGTTGAGGTTTTTGATACCTGCGACCATGTACCCTACTCCTCCTGTCTCAATTTCTTTTACAGGAACTTGATTCAATTGGAGTACGCCAATTTCATCTACTCCATATTCTGTATCTGTCGCCATGAACTTGATCTGATCTTTCTTCTTGATCGAGCCGTCCATGATACGGAAGTAGACAATCGTGCCACGGTAGGGGTTGAAGACCGCATCAAAGACGAGTGCCTTAAGTGGCGCGTCGGGATTCCCTTCAGGCGCAGGAATCACATCGATGATGCGATGGATAATATCTTCGATACCGATTCCATTTTTGGCACTAGCCAGGATAATGTCGTCCTGATCGCAGCCAATCAAATCCATGATTTCCTCACTCACCTCCTCAACCCTTGCACTCGGCAGGTCGATTTTATTGAGTACGGGGATGATTTCAAGGTCATGCTCTAGTGCGAGGTATAGATTGGATATCGTTTGTGCTTCAATCCCTTGAGCGGCATCTACTACGAGTAGTGCCCCTTCACAGGAAGATATGGCGCGAGATACCTCATAAGAAAAGTCTACGTGTCCAGGTGTGTCGATCAGGTTGAGCGTGTACTTTTTCCCATCCTTGGGAAAATACATTTGAATGGCGTGGCTTTTGATTGTGATGCCCTTCTCCCGCTCCAAGTCCATACTATCAAGTACCTGATTGGTCATCTCTCGCTCCGTCAGCGTCTGAGTCTCCTCCAACATGCGGTCAGCCAGCGTACTTTTCCCATGATCAATATGGGCAATAATGCAAAAGTTACGAATGTGATCCATATAGTATATAAGCCTTAGCCCTGCAAATTTACAAAAATAACATGGTTGATCAGTGATTTATTTCACTATGCATATTTAACTGTTCGAAAGGAAGAAATGTTAAGAAATTATATATGTTTTTTTTCATTAGATGGGTGGGAGATCGCTTGGCTACGTCTCGCTTTGAGACATGAGACCACTCTAAGCTTCGCTTAGAGTTTTGGGACCGCTTCGCTAAGAGACTAAAAGTAGAACTAGTTTGATTTAGCTATTTATTGAATCTCGGAGCGAGGGACGAGCGGTCTCGAAATTTCTAGCAAAGCTAGAAATGGTCTCTCGTCTGACAGCGAGGCGTAGTCAAGTAGTCTCCTAAAAGGGATCTACATCTGTCACGATGCGTAAAGTCTTGTCACTCGCCGATTCATAGTATCTTTCGATGGCTTCTGACAGTGCCTTCCGCACCTCTTTAGGATCTAGGCCTTTGCCGAGCTTCACCATGAATTGCATACGGTATTGGTTGCGGAGGCGCGCGACGAGTGCATAGTCAGGGCCTAGAAGATATTGTCCAAATATCGGACGAAAAATACTGTCTAGACGCTTGCTTTCTGCCTCGATGAAATTACGGTCTTTGTGCCTGATCTCGATGCGCATCATCCGGGTAAATGGCGGATAGTGCAAATTATGTCGATCGGGAAGCTCTCGTTGGAAAAATTGCTCGAAGGGTTGCTGCACCGACTTCAAGACGACATTGTCGGGCATCAAAGTCTGGATGATCACGCGGCCTGGTTTCTGGCTGCGTCCAGCACGCCCACTGACCTGCGTCAGCAACTGGTAAGCTCGCTCGAAGGCACGAAAATCAGGAAAGCTCAGCAAGTGATCCGCCTGCACCACACCTACCAACGTCACATGCTCAAAGTCCAGTCCCTTTGCTACCATCTGAGTCCCTACCAAGATGTCAATTTGCCGATTCTCAAATCGATTGATGATTTGCTGATAACCATATTTGTTCCGAGTAGTATCCCAGTCCATCCTTTCTACTGTGTGATTGGGAAAATGGGCTTCGACTGCTTCCACCACTTTTTCGGTTCCGATCCCTGCCCATTTCAATGTGTAATGCCCACAGTTTCCGCATTTTTGTGTATTGAGTTCGGTGTATCCACAGTAATGGCATCGGAGGTGCTTTTTTTCCTTGTGCAAGGTCAGGCTAATGTCACAATTGATACATTGGGGCACGTGTCCACAGGTCTGGCAGATGAGGTAAGGCGCATATCCTCGTCTGTTTTGGAAAAGAATGATCTGTTCTTTTCGTGCCAAAGCCTCCTCCATTGCCTTTAGTAAGACTTTAGAAAATAGTCCTTCTACTTGTCCCTTCTTTCGCTCCACCCTTAGGTCCACCAACTGTATGGAGGGCAATTCTGCCTCAATGGCACGTGTCAGCAATTGGACAAGGCCGTATTTCCCTTGTTGAGCATTAAAAAAGCTCTCAAAAGAAGGCGTTGCTGAGCCCAGAAGCACAGGAATATCCATTTGATGTCCCATGTAGACCGCCACATCTCGAGCGTTGTATCTGGGGGCGGGTTCTTGCTGCTTAAAGGAGTAATCATGTTCCTCATCAACCACAATCACTCCCAGATCCTGAAAAGGCAGAAAAATCGCCGAGCGAACACCGATCACCACATCGTATTCTCGCTTGCGGACCTTATGCCAAATTTCCACACGCTCTTGATCGTTGAATCGACTGTGATAAACCCCCACAGAAGTACCTAGCTCTTGCTGCACGCGGTCGATAATCTGCTTGGTGAGGGTGATTTCAGGAAGCAAGTAAAGGGCTTGCTTTCCTTGTGCAATAGCCTCCTTAAGTAAATGAACGTAGATATGGGTTTTCCCACTGCCTGTGATACCATGAAGGAGAACAGGTTTTCGTTTCTCTGCTGAGAATATGGCATCTATTTCCTCCACGGCTTGTTGCTGGGCAGCATTGAGGGTGATCTCTTGTGGTGGTGCATCATAGCCCGAGAGTGCCAGTCGATCTACTTGCACTTCTTCTTCTTGTATGATTCCTTTTTTGACCAAGGCACCTGCCGCAGATGAACTGATGCCCAACGCTTTGATTGTTTCGGTCTTGGGAGCCATTTGACCTTGCTGATAGGCCATGACGACTTTGAGCAAAAGATTTTCTTGTGCTGGCGCGCGTGACAAACCATCAAAAGCATCTGACAACCGCCCTTCTTCCTGAAAATCTTCTGTGAGTTTAAGGTAGGTTTTGTACTTGGGCTTGTATCGATCCTCTACCTGCTGATAGATCATGATCAGCCCTCTAGCCGCCATGGTTTTTAGACGAGGCATAGGATTGACGATGTCCCAGATGTCGGTGATCTCTTTGAACCCTAAAACGGGTTGTATGCTCAGCCCTTCCAATAACTGATATTCTTTGTCTTCCAGATCTAGCGATTCCCAGTCGAGATCGGGCATCATCTCTACCTGCATGGCGCTTTCAGGCTTGAGTCCCACTGGCAGTGCCGCTTTAAATACTTCTCCAGGCGTACAAGCATAGTAGAAGGCAATCCAGTCAAATAGCTGCAGATAATTTTCATTGAAAACAGGGCCTTCATCTAGCAAGCCTTCAATCCATTTCAATCTCTCCAATGGAACGGTCAATTCATTGCTTGAGATTAGCTTCCGCGTCAAGCCAGTGTAAATTTTCTTTCGTCCAAAGTTGACCAACACACGCTGTCCAGGCATGATGCTTCCTCGCCACTCCTCTGGAATACGATAGTGATAATTGGATCGAATGGGGAGCGGTAAAATGACTTCTACGATTTGTTCCAAGAGTCCACCAGTAAAGAAATGTACAAGAAAATATGGCTTAAAAGGTAGGATTTATATTGATCCTCATCTTTTTCATCCAAATGTTAAGATCTCCAAGGATAACTCGACAAATATACAGGTTTCTTATTCAGAAATTGCACAAAAAAGTAGAAAATACTAATATTTTTAGATGTATTGTGCTTTTTTTCATGGAATTTCACACTACTCTGTACAGGCACATCGGCTCTTTCAAATGAATCTCGACATATAAATTTTATCTTTTACGAATAATGAATCTCTTTTTCTTTAATATTGACGCGGATTCATAGAAATCTGAGAAATATTACGCTGATTTGAGCGTTTTTACGGAGAGTGGAAATTCTATCCATTTGGTTTGTTAGGTATAGGGGAAATACCCACACCAGATATAGGAAAATGGCTTTAGCCAAGATATTTGATAGGATATCCATCGATCTAGATTGAGTTTGTGGAGAAAAAGAAGACATTTTTTTAGTGCCAGATTTGTTGCTTTGTATATGATTATCGCTTCATACGCTAAAAATATGGGGCTAATGGTCAAATGTGGGATGATTTTTGTTTCATCAACCACGCATCTTCAAAACACACGCGCTGACACTCTATCATGAGTCCTTCCAAACAGTGGGTGACGGTCTTTTATTTCAGGTTTTCAGTTGATTTTACTTTACAGACAGTAAAAAAATGTACTTCCCCAATACCACAATGGAAAGTCTCATTTAAAGCAACTCCAAATGTGATACAATTTTTACCCCAAAAGATTTGTTACTGATCACAAAATCATACATCTAAAGATTTATGTGAAGACAAAAAAGGTCAGTGCACATCAGGTAGAGATACATACATATGTATGGAAACTAGCTATTCAAACGTTTTATGTTTGACTTCATATGAGTAAGCACGCATCCCCCTATATGATGATTTAACCCTAAGCGTACATACTTATAAAAGGCTCCAGAACCCTCAAATCACAAAAATCTTTCTACATGCACATAGTGTTACCTTCATGTTATCTGTTCTTTTTCCTTGCACTGATGCAGATTGTGCAAGCACAAAATACGGCTATCGAAGTCCAAGCAAAACCTGCCGGTGACAGCATAGAAGTCACCTACGTCTTGTCAGATTCACTGCCCATACGGACTTTCAAGGTAGAAGCCTTCGCTGCAACAGCAACAGATACCTTCCGATTAGATAAGATCAGCGGGGATATAGGGGATCGTATCGGATTGGGCGAACATACCTTTACTTGGGATGCCCTAGCAGATCTGGAGCGATTCGATGGTTCTTTCAAAATCATCATGAAGGCTACGCCAAGATTTTTGTTTCTACAACCCGACAAAAAAGAAATACTCAAAAAAGGGAACGCGCTTCGCTTTCAATGGTATGGGGATAATGCTACGTTAGATACCCTCCGAGTAGAGCTTTACCAATTCGATAAATTCATCTCTGTCATTGATACTATAGCCCAAGTAGGTGATTACGCTTGGAAAGCACCCAATAATATAGAACCGGGGGAAGGCTACCGTTTGCGCTTGATTGGAACGCCTATTTCTGATCTCAATGACTTTAGTAGGCCCTTTACGATCAAACGAAAGGTTAATCAAAAGCTCTGGTATTATGCCAGCGGTGCAGGTGTATTAGGAGGAATTGCTGCCTTCATTTTCCTAAGACAGGCCCTTCCTGATCCGCTCAATCCAGATTAATTTTTTGTAAACCACCCAACGGATATTATTCCATCTTTCGTTCATTCTACTAGACCAAAAACCCAATCAAGCGCAAACGGTAGCCTTCCCCCGGTTCTATATTATT
>JBCBFT010000176.1:0-8018 GCA_038527485.1 Bacteroidota bacterium | reverse complement strand
CAAATCACTGACATTAATCATTTGAGCAAACTTTTCACCTTGACCATAGTAAACTTCATTCATTACTACCTTACCCGATTGGTCATAAACATTGATCATAATTTCATTCCCCTCAAAATCATTTCCCTCAATATTCAAAAAGTCAGTTGTAGGATTTGGATAAGCAGTCACTTGAACGTGTGAATCATTTTCTAGTGCAGGAGTTGTAGAAGATCCTGTGTTATTAGATTCACGCTTTCTTGCATTGTTATTGCTTACTGGAACGTATTCAAAAGCTCCTGCATCTGTCTGATTTCCCAATTGACGAGAACCTCCCGCAAAGTCATAAAAAATGCTTGCTGTCACTACTTGCTGTCCTTGATCAATGGCAGGTGAAGTAGATGTGAGAGTATAATTTTCATTTGCATAGTTCGTGAAACCTGCACTGTCGATATCCATTACCTGTACGTTATTTGCCACTGTAGCTGTGACACCCGTTCCGAGATTGATATAAGCATCTTCTGGATCTGTAGCCAAAATTCCATCATTCAGGTAAAGGTCATAAGCTCCGGGTGCTACAATCAGATTGTTGATAATTTCATTGTTTGTCGTCTCAGTAGAGTACATGCGGATGCCATCAGTTTTAGGATTGACAATGGTGTTATTCAGGATATGGAAACCTGTTCCTTCGTTGGCGACCACATCGTTTGTAAAGATCCCATAGGCACGCAGAGAGACACTGTCAGGATAGTAGTTGTATCCAGCATTGGTGATGATATTGTTGTAGACGTAATTATCCCCGATTCCGAGTAGTTCGATGCCACTTCCGCTTCCGTTGTGGATTTCATTGTTGTAGAAATTTCCTGTTGTTCCACCCCCGATCAAGATTCCCGCCTGCTGGCTTGCTGTCTTATACTCCCCGTAGTCTCTTACCACATTATGGTAGACATTGACACTGCTGTCAGCTGAGCTGATCTGTATCCCATCCCATCCTGTGTGTTCGACGATGTTGTTGTATACCTGTAGGTTGCGTATGACATGTGGCAGGACAGTCACAGTCGTATCTCCGATGGTCATAGGACGTCCTTTGTAGGCAGAAGACCCGATGTACAATCCTTCTCCAGGTACGTGGTGGATGTAGTTGTCGCGTACGATGATGTTGCGCATGGTGAATGAGTCTCGACTGGTTTCGAGTGTAGCTGTAGGATCGGCCTTGATCATGATACCAGAGAACTTCGGATGGCTGATTTCGATGTGATCTATTTCAATATCAGAGCTTTGACCATATACGGTGAGGCCATTTCCTGCACCTGTATTTGCGACTTTGATCCCGTAGGTGATGTCTTGGATTGCATATCCTGTCAGTTGGAGGTGCTTGCTATCGATGATAGAAAGACCTGAGAGGGAAGGATCATTGCCAATTTTCACCAATCCACCTGAGTTCATGAATACCAATGGTTGCTCGGCTGTCCCGTACCAATCTCTCAATTGGAGGGTTGCGCGTGAGCCTGCTGTGATACAGATAGTATCACCAGGAGCGTAGTCATAGCTATAGCCACTCGCAAAGGTTACCTCTGGATCCAACACGATGTCACAGTTGCAGTGGTTAGCCATGAGGGTCTCGTATGCGCCTCTGTCTACGCTTGTGCCATAGAATCGGTGTCCTTCGGCTATGTCCTCGTGGATGCCCAATGAGTCTACATTTAGCCCGCCGTCGATGGCAGGCGAGTTGGCCAGCAGCGTGTAGTCATCTGCTGTGGGATTGGTGAATTTGATGCTGTCTATTTCCAGGTGGTAGAAATTACGCTGTGCAGTAATAGAGGCATTTTTCTTCACAGTCAGAAAGGCCCTGTTGTGATAGCGCTGCCATTTGAGTTCCCAAGCGCCTGGATCAACGACCAGATTATTGGCGACGAGATTCGTATCTCCGTAGGCATTGAGCATGCGAATGCCATTACCCGCAGGACTTACGATGGTATTGTTGAGGATAAATGTATTGGCTATTGTGCTGGTGTTGCGATCAGCTACTTGGATTCCGTGGAAACTTCTATTCTTACGCGTGGAAGTACTGTTTTTTCCAGGTTCTACGATGAGGTTGTTATATACATGGTTGCTGCCCGCCCCTCTGAGGATGATGCCTGTGCCGTATCCGTCTGAGAGTTTGTTATTGAATACTTTCGAATCCCAGACACCACCACCGAGATGAATCCCGATGTTTCGGCCATTTCGCTGACCTCCTCCGTATGCGATGACTTTATTTTGACGGACGATGACCTCTTTTCCTACCCCTACCACACGGATACCTGTCATACCTGTACGGAGGACTTCATTGTCTTCGATGAGAATATTCTTCATTTGCTGGAGTGTGGCAGGGTCTCCACCGTTGATTTGCTTCTGCACATTTCCTCCTGCAAATACTTGTATACCCATCCCCTCGATGTCGTGGATATAGTTTCTGCGGATCACAATGTTTTCCATGGTATTCCCATTGCTGATATTTCCTCTGATAAAAATCCCATGCTGGTAGACACCGTAGACTTCTACCTGCTCAACTACAATATCCTTAGTCAGTCCTGTAAATTCTACGCCATTGCGCTTGTACTGCTTATTGCCGCCTTGACCTTGTCCTTTGATGACAAATCCTTTGCGTGTTTGGCTGAGACCATTTCCGATGATACGGGCATGCTGGACATTGGCAAATCGGAGTCCAGGCTGCTTGCCCGATTGCTGGATCGTAACTGTCCCACCGAGGTTGACAAATACGAGTGGGTCTTCTGCTGTACCTGACCAGTTCATGAATCGGAGGAATCCACGGGTTCCTGCTGCGATACAGATGGTATCTCCTGGCTGGTAGGCGTACTGGTTGCCATTGGCGAAGTGCATGCTCGTGTCGATGGTCACCGCACAATCACAGGCCTTGACGCTGGGATTAGAGCCGAACTCTAGCGCACCGATGTCAAAAATATCTACATTACTTCGCGTGCTGTCATTAAAGTCTTGCGACACACCTGCATAAGAAAGGTTCATGCCTTCGTCTACAGCAGGAGAGATACTGAGCAAGTTATAGTTGTCATTTTCGTGATCTGTAAAATGAATGTCGTCCAGTTCCAGTTCGAGTAAGTTGTGTGAGATTTTGGCACCCGTACGGCCTTTTAAATAAATGAAAGCCTCTGTGGGCGCATATTCGTGTGCGTTTGCGTCTTGATGCTCCAATTCACCAGGATTGGCGACGATGTTATTGACGATTTTATTGGTTTTCATGGTGGTCACTTCCATGAAGATGCCTCTGTTTTTGGGGCTCACGATGGTATTGTGCATCACATGGAATCCCATTCTGTAGATAGGCGCGACCTCTACGACGTGTATACCGTGGGCGTAGTGTGTGGTCTGCCCTGTACCTGCACGTGCGATGATGTTGTTATAGATTTTATTGTCTCCGAGTCCTTCTACTACGATTCCGTCTCCCTTAGTGTCATAAATGGCGTTGCCGTGGACATCTCCTGCTGTACCTCCTCCCATATGAATGCCTGCCATGCATTTATCTACTGCTCGAAGACCCGAAGTACGCACTTCGTTGTGGTGGATATCCGAGTTACTAGGAGAAGAATTGATCATGATTCCTTCGTATCCTGTACGTTCGACTTGATTGTGGTGGACATCGAGATTGGCCATGAGGTGAGGGAGTAGTGCCTTGGGGCTACAAGACGCCTGATAGCCTGTGTAATTAGGAGATCCCAAAATCATACCTTGCTGCTGTACATCATGCACATAGAGATGATGCACCTTGATGTCACTCATGGTATAATTTCCTCTGAGGTAAGGGGAGTTACAGTCAGGCTCATTGTATGCTTTAAGTCCCGCACCGTCTATATCTTTGATCTCGATATGGGAGATAGCGACATCCTGTGTGTATCCATCTAGGAGGATTCCAGAACCACCTGTTTGCGTGCCTTTGATCGTGATTCCATAAGGGTGCGTGGTAGTGGAGAGCGCGGTCATTTCCACATGTTGAAGGCTCTCCAAGTGCAGCCCAAATGCCTGATCATTATTGAATAGCTCTACAGGCCCTCCGCAGTTGATGAATACCACGGGTTCTGCTTGCGATCCTGTCCAGTTGACCAGTTCCAGGTGATTTCTGGCTCCGCCGAGGATACACACCGTATCGCCTGGGGCGTAGGAATAGTTTGCGCCATTGGCGGTTTGTACATTCAGGGGGATCACCACGTCACACCCACAGTTGAGGTTGGTGGGAGCCGCTTGAAACTCAAAGGCGCCTACATCTGCTGACAGGTTGGTACTGCGGTCGATGCCTTGGATATCGGTGCTGATATTCAATCCGTTGATGTTAGTTCCTGCATCTATGAGTGAGGAAGTGCCTAAAAGGGCGAAGTTGTCCTGAGTGGGATCTACAAGGCCGAGGTTTTGCGTTTCTTGGGCAAATGTATTGGAGGCCATGTCGACAGTCGTCCCATTGGAGAGGAAAACGTATGCGTCATTGCCTTCGGCGCTTGTATTGTCTGTTTCGTATTGTAAGTAGGCACCAGGCGCTACGATGAGGTTGTTGCTGATGATATTATTGGAAGAAACGACAGAGGAGAATCTGATTCCGTCTGTTTTGGGTTCAATGATGGTATTGTTGATACACTGGAAGTAATTGCCTGCGAGGGTGGAGTGGTCGTTGACAAAGATTCCGTGCGCTGCGAGGATAGGATTGGTGGGGGCGTAGTTAGCCCCTGCTCTTACGATGAGGTTGTTGTCTACTCTTGTGTTGCCGACTCCTTGAATCTCGATGGCAGTCCCCAAGCCATCTTTAAGCGTGTTGCGGAAAATATGGCCTGTGGCTCCCGCCCCTAGGTAAATCCCTGTGTTCTCTCCTCCTTGCGCGCGTAGTCCGTAAAAGGTGACTTCATTGTCATATATGTCTACGTCTGAAGGCGCGCTGAAGACCTGTATGCCTTCCAGTCCTGTGTGTGCAACGATATTTTGGTAGATTTTCACCCCGTCGATCAGGTGGGGAGCGTAAGTATGTTTTACTCCGCCGCAGTAGACCGTTCGGCCGCTGGTATAGAAAATAGACCCTACGGCAATCCCTTCACCGTTGACATCGTGGATATAATTGTCGTGGATCTTGATATCCTCCATGAGGAAGTTGCCTCTGTGCGTAGCTGAGTCACAGGTGGGCGCGGCGCGGCAGAGGATGGCATTACTAAATGTGCTGTCGATTTCGGTATGGGCGATTTCGACATTTGTACTAATGCCTGTAATAGAGATGCCGTCCCCTTTGTTTCCTTTGGACACACGTATCCCATAGGGATGGCTGGGATCGCCATTTCCCAGCAGTTTGACGTGTTGGACATTCACCATGCTGATGCCGTAGTGAAAGTCGTTGCTATAGATGTCTACCTGGCCTCCGCAGTTGATGAAGACAAGTGGATCTTGGGCTGTGCCTGCCCAGTCTCTGAGCATCAGTCGGTGACGTTGACCTGCCATGATACAGATCGTATCTCCTGGCTGGTAGGCGGTGGCGAGCCCACTGGCAAATGTAGTTGTAGAATCTAATGTGATGTCACAGTTGCAGTCTTGCGCAAAACTGTGTTGGGGGAGCATCCCTAAAAGGAGGAGGAGCATCCCAAGGAGGATAGAAGGAAGGTGCGGGAGATTACAAGAGTAGACTTTCTGGTTCATCTAAGTATAATTAGACAACGATTGAGGTATTATTTTTTTCGGATATTACAAAAATTAGTAATAAATGATTCTGGTAATAGTGTGGAAGGATCATAGTCTTTCTTGAGGGAAAGTGCATCTGTTAGGAATGGATCAGGTTGGGGAGAAAATAGGGACGATGTAGCGTGCGTCGAAGTATACTATTTCGATTTTGGTATTATTTCGTCGATAAATGGTCGGAAAGCGCCGATAGAGAAGGCTGATTTTCGGAACGGATGTAATGATAAGCGGGAAAGCTGTAGAAAATGGACATATGCAATTTTGGGTAAGTGACTGACCATAAGCAGATTATTTTTATTTGTTGAATATTCATGCTAACATGTGGAGGGTTTAGGGGGTGTTAATTCAACAAACTGTGTAGGCGATGTGAAAGGAAACGGGTGTGATTAGGTATAAAATAGGGGATCGTCATTTGCGAACGACAAAGGATGGGATAAGAGAAGTGAAAGAAAATAGGGTTTGGCAGGTGGGGATAGGGTAGGAGGGGCTTATATATAAGGCCTCCTCAAATACATCTAAAGCAGGCTTGCAGGGCAGATTATCTGCCTTCATTCAAACTTCTCCAGAGAATTTCAACAAATTTTGGTAAGAAGCGTAAAAGAGTTTTATATTTGCACTCGCAATAATTCGAAGGGCTTTTCAGGCACTTCTTTATTGCACATCCAAGGCGCGGTAGCTCAGAAGGTTAGAGCGCAGGATTCATAACCCTGAGGTCGGGGGTTCGATTCCCCCCTGCGCCACGTAAAGTCAGTCCGTAAGGGCTGGCTTTTTTTGTTTTTGGGGAGGTAAGGTTGGATTTTCTTTTTGTGCTAGGTCCATCTGTTTGGGCTGGCTTTTTTTGCTCAGAAGTCGTTCCGTTACTTGCTTCTACAAGCTCATAAGAGACGTTGAACCCTAGACAGATTGTTTTTACTGCCACAAATTTAAAAGGGCTAAAAGTAAACGAATACATGAACTAATGAGCATTATGGCAATCTATACCACGCACCTCTGCCTTTTCCCTCCAGTAAAAGAAAATTCTGCTCAAGAAGCTTTTTGAAATGCACTTTCAAGGTATTTCTGTTTGCTTGAGTAATGGTAGCGGCCTCACTCATGGTAATTCGCCCGTGATTCCGTACATAATCTATGATTTGCAGAGACAATTCAGGCAGTTGGGTCATTAAGAGTTTTTCCTTTTCGACCTTGATTCGAAGTCTTTGCATTTGCTGCTGCATTGACTTTAGGAAAAACATGAGCCAAGGGTTCCAGTTGGGAGATTCTGTGCGAATAGTTCCCTGAGTTTGACGTAATCCCAAATAGTATGCTTCTTTGCTCTGCTCAATGACACTTTCTAATGAGCTATATGGAACATAAGTATATCCTGCCTTGAGTAAAAGTAAGGTTGTAATTACCCGACTCAAACGACCGTTTCCGTCTTGAAAAGGATGGATTTCCAGAAAGACTACAATGAAAATTCCGACGACAAGTAGTGGATGAAGTTTGTTGTCTTTAGCTGTTTCATTGTACCAAGAAACAACTTCTCCCATAAGCCTGGGCGTATCAAAAGGTGTTGCTGTTTCAAATACAATCCCAATTTCCTTCCCATCTGCATCAAACGCAGCGACACTATTTGAAGACTTCTTATAGTTTCCTCTATGCCATGTGTCCTTTTGGCTATATTTCAACAAATCACGATGAAGTTGCATAATATAATTTTCAGAAACGCTGATCTCTTGCCATACAGAAAAGACCGTTTCCATCACTTCCGCATAACCAGCCACTTCCTGTTCATCCCGTGTATCAAAAGATTTTATTTCAAGTTTAGATAAGAGTCTTTCTACTTCTCGGTCAGATAATTTACTTCCTTCAATTCGGGTAGAAGAACCAATACTTTCTATGGTAGCGACTCTCTTTAAAGCTAATAATCGTTCAGGGGCTAAAGTTCCCAATGCACGCCATGCTCCTTTGAATTCATCGATTTCAGAGATTAGCGAAAGTATCTCTGAGGTGATTTTTATGGTAGATGCTTGTATCATTACCCAATAATACACCCAATTTCACCCATTTAGCAAGTTTTATTTTTCTTATCCTATAAATAGGCTTCACCCAATAACACACCCAATTTCACCCATTTATATAACTGCATTTCTAATGCACAAATGAAAGTTCTTGAGTCATTAACCAGAACGATACTTATCAAAAACTTGTTCTGCAATTTCTGACACCTTCAAATTACTATATTCTTTTTTATCCAAAGCCCTAAGAGCATGTTTGGGAAGAAAATCTCATAGTCTTGCCAAAATGATCGTGATGAACATCAGTTGAATAAATGCCAC
>JBCBFT010000175.1:0-8097 GCA_038527485.1 Bacteroidota bacterium | reverse complement strand
AACTCGAATAATTCCTTTTTGCCTCAATTCAGGTAAAGCAAATACTTTTCCTGAATTGAGGCAAAAAGGAATTATTCGAGTTATAGAGGCCAATGATCATATACTAAAAACTAAAAATGAAGATTTACGGTATCGAAGGGCTATGTCTAAGTGGATGTCTGAATGGCTCCCTTTGCACATGAGAAAATTGAATGAGGAGACAGAATCTTCAGAAGAGATGGAGGCCTTAGGAGTCTATCTCACGCAGCCTGATGGAGATAACAGTGAAAAGGTAGTAGGAGTTGCTCAACTTGTTCATGAGCGTGGAAAATGGGACTACCAGTATCTCAATCGGAAGGAATGGGAGTCATATCTGCGCGGGAAGTATGAAGTAGACGATGATTCTATCAAGGCTATTTGTGAAACAGAGCAAGAGAAGCTTGATGAGAATCCCCACTTTATCAAGTTCAGACTTGCGCATTCAGAGAATAGTGTAGTAGAAGAGAATGATCATACCGTACGTATCCGTTCACATACGGCTATGCTAGAGAAGATCTTTCGAAGAGCAGAACAGAATATTGATGAGGATCTGCACAACAATATTGGTATAGTTTCAAGCGACAAAGTAAAAGTAGAGAAGCTGATAGAAACCGCTCATACGCATATTACGATTTTTGATAATCGGACATTTTCAAGAATTAAGAAGTTTCAGGAAAGGTTTGATGCCATCAGGAAAAAGATACCTGTAGATGAGCTGCCTGGAAACTTATATATGGATACATTACGAATCGAACTTTACCCTGAAGATGCAAGAATATTCAATGATGAGTTTAGGAAATCGATACTGAAGAAAACCCATTTTCTGATTATACATCTGTCCTTTTTAGAGTCAATTTGGAAAAACAGGGAGGACAAGGTATCTTATACAGAGGACGAAGTGCAGGATTTTTTCGACGAATGGATTAAAGAATTCTACGTAAGAAATTTTCAGAAACCATTTCCTAAGAATTTTATGCTAGTGATTACTTCAGGTAGAGGGAGAGGCAGTTGGATTACACCTAAGATACATCCTCAGATCACTTTTAGACCTATTGAGGCGCTTTTGAATGCGATAGAGGATGGCTTAAACTATAAAGATGATTATCAGATTAAGCATAATCTCTGCAATTTACTTTACGGATCATGAAATCAATTAAGTCATAAAATGAAAACAACACGTTATCTTTTAATCTCTTACCCTTGGAGCGAAGAAAGCTCTGAAGCAGGCGACAATCCCGTTCCTATTCCTCGTTATAGACCTTCTGCTAATTATAAAAAAGAAGATTTTGATCGAGGGCTCAAGAGATTTAAGGAAGAATTTAAGCATACATATCGTGTAGGTGATAAATGGAATAAGCAGAATATGGACCATGTGGATGGAGAAGAGACATGGTTCATCATGAGAGTCGCATTGGACTTTCAAGGGTTGCGTAAAAATAGCCAAGCGAAAAAAAATATTAAGATACAATTATCCGACTTCTTTGCTCAAGAAATTCTAAAATTTCCTGACTTCGAGGGATCACATGAATCAAAAGAGAAATACCTATTTCTTTTCCATGAAACAGAAAATTTAGGTAACGCGTTTGTCAGACAGCAATACCCACATGGAGATATCTGTCGATATATGAACTTCTCAGGTGGGGTAGGAGCTATCTATACCCATCTCTTGCAGGCTGTGCCTAGGCAATATAAAGAAGATGCAGTTGTCAAGGAGGATGGGAAAGTGAAAGTGAAGAGTGAAGCTTTTATGAAAATTTGGGATTATCATTGGGATCTATGGCCTAATTGTGAGTATCGATTAGAAAACTTGAAACTGGTCATTCGTAAAGCCAATGAAGAGTATTTGTACGAAAGGTCTAGAGAAGCAGAAGAGATGGATTTTGCTATTGAGGTTACAAATAACTTTCTGAACTATGTTCCTGAAGATTACAAAAGAAAAATAGATACAAGTAGGCTAAGTAAACACAATCATATAGACTCGAAAAAACTTTTTAGCTATGACTTCAGGTATTGCGAGGAGGATATACACGATGCATTTGAGAATCTCAAGGCAGTAAAAGGAGATGAAGAACCTGAACACCTTGTCCAGGAACTATTCAATTTTGCGACGAAAAAAAATGAGCCCAGTGAAGCGCGGATAGAACAATCCTTAACAGGGCTTCTTGAAAGTCTGAAAAATAAAGCCATGGCATCTGCATCTGTGTAAATGATACATGCCCTAGTTATAGATAGCGCGATCATTCGTTGGATACAGACGCATGTTGAGGAGGTCATAATCTTCGAAGAAGTCTCAGGAAATTTCTTGAAAGCAGAAGAAATTTGGATTCAGGATGAATATCACATTGGTAAAAAAGGATGGCAGGTTACATCTTTTTGGCAGAAGTATGTAGAGGAGTCGGAATCGTTTTTGTTGAAAATCATAGGCAGGAGAGAGATTTCTCATCCTCGGTATCTGTATATGTATGCAGATGCTCAACGAGAAGTAATATTAGGAGACAATGATAAGGAAGATCAGTTGATTCACCCCTTACAAGATTCTCCTAAGATGAAACTCAGATCCTTATTAAAGAGCCACGGCACGACCTTCCATCGATTGCTATTAGATCTGAAGACAGATGCTAAATTTCTGGAAAAAGATATTCATAAAGGAAAGAGTCCCCAGACTTCTGCTTATTTCGGGTCAGTCCACGAGATGATTATACAATTAGACAATAAATGGGATGAACTAGGCCCTATTTTTAAGTTATTACCTCAAAATTCACAGCTGATAGCATATGAGGGACTAAGGGAAAAATTGGGCTTATTGATGGAGAGTGCTTCCTATACGGAGCCCCAGCAGCCGATGGTTTATGAAAGGGTAAAGGATTACTTAACTCAAGTCATTAAGCCCTTTTGCAGCTTTTATGGAATAAAGTAGTATTTCATGCGAGGAAATATTTTGGTGATTGATGATGAGACGCGCGTAGCCGCCGAACTAGAAGATGGACTTCAAGGCCAAAATATCTACCATGTTTCCAACTTATTAGGTGTTGGGGATCAACTGAGGACAAAAAATATTGATATCGCCTTTGTCGATTTGAACTTAACAGGTTCCAAAAAGAGCGAGCGATTTTCAGGACTTAGCTATGTGAAGAAACTAAGAGAACGATTTCCTGATCTCTACATCATCGTTCTTTCAGGTTATCATGAGGTGTCTAAAGTGGTTACGGCCATTAAGAATGGTGCAAATGATTACATCTACAAGGGAGAATTTGATCCAGACGATCTGGGGTTCAAAAAGCGGATCGGAGAGATAGTCAAGAATAATCGCCTCCTCGCCGAGCGCAAAAAGAAAGCTTTTAGAACCATTGTAGGCCACTCGCCTCAGACACAAAAGATGAGAGAGCAACTAAAGGCTTATGCCAAGGGGCAAAAATCTTTTATCCTTATCTTACCGAATGGAACACCCAAGGAAAACTATCTCTATTACACGTTAGGACAGTCTCACTTTGCCCATAAAAAAGAGCCGCTCTTGCATCTCTATGTGGGAACGGATCATAACTTGGAGCAAGTATACAATGAAAAGGAGGAACTGCTCCAGCTTGGTTCCAAAGAGTTTAAATCATCAGCCAAGAAGAGGCTCATTGTGCTGCATAGATGGGCACATCTACCTATGCATTTGCAAGAAGTATTGTTCGCCAAATTATCGGAAGGGGCAGAGGCAGAAGCGACTTTTCACGCTCGAATTCCTTCTAATCTCATGATGATTTGTCGCATATCAGATATGGAGAATATCTCTGCTAATCTACCTATTCCTAGGTTGCAGATTGTTCCCCTAGGAGAGCGTTCAGCAGATATTCCCCCTCTCATAGATCAGTGGAAAACGCTCCAGAATCTTAGTTCACTTAAGTTTACAGAGGAAGCTTCAGCCTTTCTGAATAGATATCATTACCAGCGAAATGAAAAAGAGCTATTTGGTATCCTAGATCTAGCCCTTGCCAATCACAAAGCAGTGATGGACTCGGATATAGAAGAAACCCCTATCACTGTAGACAAACTTCCTGCGAAGGTCTGTAATCAAGAACAAAACCTTAGGGATATGAAGAAAGCTTTAGCAGAGGAAGCGCTAAGATTTATTGAACGTGCCTTGCAGTTGCACCAAGGCAAGAAAGGGGAGGCAGCTTTAGAGTTAGCCCTCTCACCCAAAAATAAGGAAGAAACAGACTTGAAAAAGAAGAAAAAGCGGGCGGCTGATATTCTGAAAAAGACCTATATAGATCCCATTTGGGATGATTATCCTGAGTTGTTCAGACAGTTCCCCATGATCCTCAAATCCTATAAACTCGATGTCCCAGACTAGTCCAGATACTCGTTTCCAGTTCTACTGTGCGCTCATAGATGATCCTGGAGGATCTTGGATATCTTTAGCTAAGCCCGAAGAAGGAGAAGAACGCTTAGTTCCTTCGGCTAAAAAGAATCTCAAACGGATACAAGAACTTATTGAGAAATATGACAAGGATAAGCTGAGTTTATTACCCTCGATAACCTTCTTATATATATCCAAAAAGAGTTTGGAAGGGGATAGAATATCCCAGGACAGAAAAAAGAAATTACTTGATAATTTACATGGGCAGAGTGGCCGAGAGCCTATTGAGCAAGATTCGGGCGAAGTACCTGAATATCCTCCAATCATTGCGATAGTAGATGATGAGATCATGGATACTTATCCAGATAAAGGAACAAAGGGTAAGAAAATGCTCACAATAGAGCAGAAAACGGAAGTAAACTACCTTAAAAGCCAAGAAAAATTTACGCGAACCATAGATCCTAGGTATCGATTTTGGGATTCTAGTATCTATCATCGTACATATTCGCTCAATCCTAAATCAACGCAAGAGGCGCGATTTCACAACCTTTTGGATGAGTATACTAAGCTTACCCCTTTATTTGATACAGTAATTGGGGTAGAGTTCTTGGATTTTCAGTTGCGAAAACTGGGAAACTCTTATTTTCCAGAATTAGGCTCTGACCAAGGACACAGTAAGGATGTTACCCCTTATCAGTTCCATTCAGAGTCTTTGATGAAGCGAAAAGCGGATGAACTCCAGGATAAATTGCAGGGGTATACATGGGGATGTCTTTTAATCGACGATTTTTATCAAAAACCTCTGCGTTTAGTAGAAAATCGACCGACTAAAACTGAAGATCCATCAAGTGAAAATGATGGGGACCAACAAGATGAGGAGCTAACGAATACAACAGATGAAAAACAAGAGAGATTACCAGATAATAAAACAGATTGGATTTGTAAACTCATCAATGAGCACTCGGATGGCACGTCATTAGATTCACCGATCATCAAAATCTTGAACAAGGAAGAGGAAGATCCTAGGGAGAATTACTTAGAAAAAGGGAAACAGTGGATGAATGAGTATCCGATGGCGGATATCATCCTGCTTGATTACTTTTTCAATGAGGGAAGCCAACTTGCGAATGGAGGGGAGAATACAGCCGAAAAATATGGTCATAAACTTCTTAAGTCCTTACTCGAAAGTTACAAAGGACAGGATGGGACGGGGCTATCCAATACCAAACCCTTTGGTCGACATTGGATCTTCCCTATTTCTGTTTTTGATCATGCTTTTGAGAGCCATGTACGTAATATGGGAGAAAATGAGATCGAACAATACATGGTCATCGCAAATACAGTAGATCCCATCAATACACCTCAGCTTTTTCGATATCAGTTTTATTCATTCCTTCAGCGACAGAAATCGATGATTGATATTCGAGACTTTCGCTTCATGACAAGATTACTCGCCTGTGGATTAGAAGAGGATGTAGTAGGAGCATTTCATCAGGTTTACCCCGAAATATCATCTCAGACAACACTTTTACAAAAGCTAAGAGATAAGAGTGGAAATCATATTCAGAGTGGTAAGGAAGAATCTTCTATCAAACAAAATGATGGAAAAAGGTACAGCCTAATAGCAAAAACAGTCTATGAGAAAAATTATGATCAAGAAACAGTGGCATATTTTATTCTGGTACATTTAGAACATCTAGGATATTTAATAAGATATAGTTCAGGAAATCAATGGGCGGTTATGTGGGAGGAGTGTACCAATCTGAAAACACTAATTCAAATACAGATGAAAAATCGCATGGTTGACGAAGAAGAATATAAACGATTCTTTAAGGCAATAGAAGACTATATTACGAAACTAGCGAAACCGTATATATCGTGAGAAATGGTAAGTTTTGGCGTTTGGATTCTAGATCTAGCATAAGTAAAGGCGTGCTGCTCTTTAGGTATAAATTCTGGAAACTCAGCGAGATGAAAGAAAGATCCTTTTGGGATGAAAATAATTATCCAGTCTATGCTGTGATCCAAAGTGAGAAGTTGGGGGTTTACTTTAATGATCCCCTAACTGCGAGAAATACCCAATTATTCTCCCTCTCACTTACAGGGACGAATGGAGACATAGATCGAGACCTCAATCAGATTGCGCAGCAGCCCTTCTTTTATTTTCTAAATGGTCATGAAGCACAGACTCAAGCTAAGGCTGATTATTTTGATCAGAAAGTGGCCAAGAAAAGGGACCGAGAAATTAATCCTCACATAGTGCTTGAGTTGGACGATCAGCCTGACATTACTCAGGAGGAAACAGATCCGAAGCAAAAACCTGCTCTACCAAAAATCGATCTTAGCGTATTACTATTTGATCTATTTCATGATATATATTTTACTCAGGAATTTGATCATTCAGTAGAAATAAACCGAATCAAATCACTCCTTGAGAAGAGTACTTTATGTAATCTATTGCTGGGAAAGTGGAGAGCCTTGTATCGCAAGGAGCAGATGAATCAATATGGAGATTCTATCAAGGAACGAATAAGTAGCGTCTACTGGGACATTCCCTCATACAATTACAAGACTGCCACTGCAAGTTGGATTTCGCTATTGACCGATAAGGATCCAACAGTAGGGGAAGTATACAAGGATTCTCCGTGGTTTTCCGAGAACCTGGAATATGAATTGAAGCAATCTATTCACTATCACACAGATCGTGATTCTCATCTGCAACCCCATGTCAAACAAGCATTGCAGAAAGTCCATCAAGCGCAACCAAAATGGGGTGTGAAGGCGGCAGAGTGGTACCTTTCACGGTATAACCTTTGGCAGGCATTCTCAAATTTGAATAGAAGTAATAAGCTCCATACCTATATTCTGGCGATATTATTCTTAGTACCTTTATTGGTTGCTACACAGATTATACCAGATGTGTTCGGGCGTCCAAGCAAAGCTTTATTCTTAGTTTTAGGGATAGGAGGTACGATGTTTCTTATTTTAAATACAAGATTTGAAAGATCTGAATTTGAAGGATTATCTTTTCTGGGGTTAGGTGCTTGTATTTCTCCACGTTTGGTCCTGACAACTTCTATAGGGTGGCTTGCCTATCATGAAAAAATCGTGACTCAAGGATCTGGATGGTTATATGGCGTCACCTTCGTGCTGATTTTGACAATTACCTTTGCCTATATGTTCAGAACCTTGCGCGATGCTGCCTCCGATTTACAGAATATGGATCTGATCAAGCGCGTAGGTCAAATGATGAGTGTAGCCCTTGTGTATACTCTTTGGACAGGTATCATCATTACAGCCATTCAATATGGCGACACATACTCTCTCAATCCTGAGGATACAGAGCAGGTTTGCTCGACTCAGGACTTTCTTGAGAACGCAGATGTTATGGGGTTGTGTGCAGGAGATTTCGAAGGAAATAAGACGAACTGGCTCATCATTAAGCTTTGTTATCTTCTTCAGGGTATTCCGTTAGTCTTTTTCGGTGGCGTTTTTCTAGACCTTCTATTCAAGAATAAGCCTGTATCAGGTTTCTAGTGAGGGAGATTATTGATAAATGTACCCATCAGTCTCAATCTATACAGTCTGCCATCGCTTGCTCTTACATAGCATGGCGACTTATACAGTAACTCAGCAAATACGTAACCCTTCTTCCTTTGTAAGCGTCCAGCGGTTCCATCTGTTATATTGGTTGGGATTTTGTGATCTTGTGGGAAAAAGTGCTATGTCTACCT
>JBCBFT010000174.1:0-8445 GCA_038527485.1 Bacteroidota bacterium | reverse complement strand
TCCATAAAACATCTGTGTGCAAGGAGCGGTCAGTCCCATGATGAGAAGCATCCAGCGAGAAGCGTTGTCTGTGACTCGGCTCAGGACAAATTGTACCCATACCAAGGCAAAGGCGGCTCCACATACACGATTGACCCAAAGTAAGAGGCTGCTGCCGTCCTGACCTGTGAAGTAGGAAAGCAGTCGCATGATGGCGATGATGGTCTCTGTTCCCTCCTTAGGATTAGCAAAATCGAGCTTGAAAATATCTGTAAGGAAGCGAGGCTCCCACTGGGTGGCGACGCCCTTGGTAAGGTCTATGATGTAGCGAGAATCTCCAAATGCTGGAGCTGCCAGGGGGAATATGTAGGAAAGAAGACCCAAAACAATGGCAACACCCCCAGCAAGTAACCAGATATTTCTAGTTTGAGAAGGTAATGTAGGAAGACGTAGGTTAAACCTAGGAACAGCCACAGAAGCAAATAAGACGGCCAATAGTCCCATCAAGAAATACAGTGGACCTACTGGCATCCCTGTGAGCAGTCCCCATCCCCAGAGATGTTCAGGAAAGAAAACACCGCCTATGACCAGTATCCCAGCAGCAAAGGATAGGGAGATGATGGGTAATGTATCTTTATGCTGAGAAAGGAAGTTCATAATGGTATCATTGACCTAAGCCATGTCTTGTTCTTTAGCTAAAAAGTTAGATGTTTTTGAGAGAAATACTTTCATGAAAACTATTTCTCCCCCAAAATATATGCACGATGTCGGTATTTCACCACTATATCTTTAGTTGCTCCTAACAATTATTGTAATTTAGATATATACAATAGCTTCTGTTTATGGAGAAAAAACATCGGCTTGCAGGACGTCTGGTAGGCGGCTTGATTTGGAGTGTATATTTGATTGGAACCTTGGCCCCTGAATGGTGGTGGGGAACGCATTTTCTTGCTTTTTTTTCTCCTCCTGTCCAGTATGGGGGGCTAGCTGTATCGGCTGGTTTGATCCTCGCTAGTTTTTTCTTCAAAGGAAGAGGCATTGCTTCGAAAGCTACTCCTCAAACTGACAAATGGATTCCACTTGGCATCGCCTTATTGGCAGGTGTCTTCATGTATCACATGCGGATGGTTGCTGACTACTATGGAGACGCCTATAAGTTGGTAGATGTCTTGGATAAAGAGGTACCTACGATTCCTAAAGGTACAGCCGAGGCATTGTGGAATCTAGATCTCTCGCCTTGGGCAGGACATATGTCTGTCTTGGCAATCATCACTTATGCAGCCCACATATTGGAGATGACGTACGGAGAAGCCTTTCTCTGGATGGGGATACTCTCAGGGATAGGGTTTGTTTGGGTATGGCTGACCTTTGTATTTCGCTATTTAAAACTCACTCCTGCTCGCTGGGTCTTAGGTTTAGCAGGGATCGTAAGCCCCTTTCTCCTGATTTATTTTGGGCATATCGAAAGCTATGCGCCAGGATTCTTATTCTTCTTACTGTGGTTTTTGGTTGCGCTTGAATATGCCAGGACGGGCGAAAATAAGTGGCTGCTAGGAACTATAGGAGTATGGTTGATATGCTTGCGATTACACCCTGTTTCTTTGTTATTCGCTCCAGCATTTTTGCTGATGTGGGTCCACCACAAAGGGGGCAATGCATTGAAATCACGTCTATCCAACTGGCAAGGTATGTGGATATGGATAGGCATCCCCATTTTATTAGCAGGAATGGTCCTGTACTTTTTTGTATTTGGGGATTATCAAGACGATCGCAAAATCCTGGTGGATACAGGCGAGTTTGACCGATTGTTCCTTCCGCTATTTGCTCCCGATCCTCCTTATGATCAGTATAATATGCTCAGCTTCAATCATATATTTGATTATTTTCAGGCCATGTTATTCTGGTCTCCGCTGGGCATTTGGTTCGCGATCTTTTTGGGGTGGACACAAGGTAGGAAGACCTTTCCTGATACGCTGGCGATTCGGACCATTACTTTGACCTTTGTGCTGTTCGCTGCGCTGTTTTTCGTCATCAACCCGCTCCTGGCTATGCAGATGGACTGGGACTTGATGTGTCTGCCTGTACCAGCTTTTCTGGTGATGCTATTATTGGTGGCCCAGCATCATGAAGCAGATGTATCTTGGGGGGGGACACCTGTTCTTGCACTTGGGATTTCCCTGCTCGTTGTACCTATATTTGTCTTGCACACGGACAAGCAAAAGATAGGGCATAGGCTAGAGATACTAGGTATGAGGGTATATCACACCTACTACGAGTGGTCTCATCGAACAATAGAATACGGGCTCAATCTTCCCAACTACGATCGTAAGACCTATGAGGATCGAAAAGCACCGATCATGGAGGAAATAGGACGACGTGCTTTGGTGGGGAATGACAGGGAGTATGCTATGCTCCTCTTGCGAGACGCGCGTTACTATCTGAGGGTAGTAAAAAATAATGTGAAAGGATATGAAATCGCAGAGCAAGCTTATCGATATGCGCCTAATGAAAAAAATGCCCTCTTGTATATGATGGAGAAACACTTCTTGGGGAAGGAATATCAGCAGGCCTATGAATTTGCGCGGCAATTGCTGAAGATCCAATATCCATCGGAAGCTAAGGCCTATGCCATCAGCATACAATGTGCATTGGAAGCGGGCTTGTATAAAGAGGCATTGACATTGACGCGAGATCGACGCGAGAAAGTCGGTTCTGATCCTTTGTTTGATCAGATCCGGTTGAGACTAGAAACACAGTCTGCACCTGATTCTCTCAAGTACTTGTTTAGCAGAGGGTCGTGACGTTTCTGTTGAGCATTTGGATGAGATCAGGGACAGCAATAAAAGGAAATCATTTGAAAGTGAAATGAACACAAAATCCATAGACATACTCAATGTAGGTTTGGTTCTACTGTCCTTATTCCTGGCAGTACAAATTCCATTTAGCCTTTTTGTATTTGCTTATGCTTTGTTAGGTCCCCTTCATTACTTTACGGAAATCAACTGGCTAAGCAGCAAGCAATACTTTGTCAAGGATACATGGTGGGTCGGATTGGTGATCGTACTTTGTGCCTTGCTCGTAATCCCCAAGTTCTTTGCCGAGCCCAATTTCCCTACTTTATATGGGATCGAAAGCTTACAGCCTCTACTCAGCCTCTTACTTTACTGGTCCAACGCCATTATTTTCCTCTTGCTGGCAATCGCGTTTATCTTGATTAGCACACAGAAAACCAGGTTACGGATACTCTTTATTGGACTTGCTTGTGTTGCTGCTTATTTCTTTCATACCGCTCCCCTTTACGCAACGATCATTGGTTTATTGGTTCCCACACTAATCCATGTATATCTGTTTACTTTGCTGTTCATGATTTTCGGAGCGATGCGATCGGGAAGCCGATGGGGATATGTGGCCGTAGGACTAGTAGTGATAGTTCCATTTGTGATTGGGAGTTCTTATATCAACCCCCAGACTTATCTCTTTCCCGATTATGTCAAGCAGACGATGATAGAGAATAGCTTTTATAAGGTGAATATCATGTTTGGGGAGTTTTTGGGCATGACGAATCAAACCCATTATGAGTTTGAGGCCTTTTTCATGGACCCTTTGATTGTGAAAATTCAGGTCTTCATTGCTTTCTCCTACATCTATCATTACCTCAACTGGTTTTCCAAGACTACCGTGATTGGTTGGCACCGCAACCTGACGACCAAGCGGACCCTCCTCATTTTCGGTTCCTGGCTCATACTCGCAGGTATCTTCCTTTGGAACTATAAGATTGGGTTTTATGCCGTCTTATTTTTTAGCTTTCTCCATGTATTCCTAGAGTTTCCCCTGAATTGGATCAGCATCAAAGGAATTATAGGAAAGCTAGTGCCTGTGAAGTTATAGGTTGATACTCCACTATTATGAGGAACCGCTCTGCGTAGCCATCCAGCTACGCAGCTCCCAGATCTATTAGACAGACTCCTGTCTAAACAAGCTCGCAAGCGCCGCCCTACCTACTGCCTAGCATCAGCAAGGAGCTAAAAAAGCAAAATGGGCCATCCTTATTATTCAGGACAGCCCATTTTTTAGACAAAAATCTTCCTTTCTACTGCTTCAACAATTTTTGGGTCAGCGAACGATTGTCCGACTGGATCTGGATTTGGTAGATCCCTAAAGGCCATTGCGCGAGCGCGGCATTTAACTGCTGGTTGATCGTCACAAGTTCTCCACGAAGATGGATCAGCTCCTTCCCATTCACACTCCAGACGCGTAGGAGTACATCGCTCGTCGTCTGCCCCATGTCAATCACAACGGCATCCTGCGTAGGGTTGGGATAGATATTCCAGACGAATTCATCCCCGACGCCATTGACAAATCGGATGGGGCTGAAGGTGAAAGCACCATCAAAATCGACTTGTCTCAAGCGATAATAAGCCGCTTTACGGTTGGGATAAGTCCATGTATAAGTCTGCGTCTCCTGCGTCGTACCTGCCCCTTCTACAAAGCCAATTGTCTCGAAATTCTGCTTATCAAAGCTCATCTCGATGTCGAACCCACGGTTTTGAAGCTCCGAAGCTGTAATCCAGGTGAGGGCGATATAATCTTGATCCTGACGAATAGCATCAAAATCTAACAGGGTGATGGGAAATGGGAAATTGGTATTATAGGTCTGAAAGTAAATGCCATATCCCGCGCCTTCGTTGACAGAAGGCAACTCGTGTAAGCCATCTTGCCAGATGATGATGGCATCGCCTGCAGACGTGTTGTCAGTCGCGACAGATGGAAACTGTTGATAGTCTGTCGTGTTCGAATTGACTTGTGTCTCTGCAACGATGATTGAGGGCGTATTGTCGATGACCGCTGTATAGACGCCCGCTGCATCTCCATCCTGATCATAGCCTGTCCATGCGACAAGGTAGAAGTTATTGGCAGTTTTGGTGACCTCGACATGGTGTTGCGTGGAGGTTGTGGTAGAATTGACCTGAAACTCTGAGCCAATGGTGATACCTGCAGCATCAAAAAACTGAATGTATATCCCATAGTTATCTCCATCTGTCCCGAAGCTAGACCAGCCGACTAGGTATTCTCCTGAGTCGTCAAAGGTTACACTAGGTTCGATTTGATTACCTGCGGTAGTTGTGTTGCAGATAAGCTCACCAGTAGTAGGTGAACCAGTAGCTTGATAGATCCTGCTGTATATACCGTATCCGTCTCCATCTTGATTGAGACTTTGCCAAGCAATGATGAAATCACCATTGATAAAATTCATAGCCACAGCAGGATAGATTTGTTCATTGGCTGTAGTTGTATTGACAAGGAAGTCCGTCACAATGGTTGCACCTGATACCTCATAAATCTCGGCGTATACATCTCCATCATCTTCCCAGGTGATGACAAAATTACCCGATTGTCTAGCCGAGACCTTGGGATGTCGCTGATTCCCAGGTCGTGAATTATTGGCTCGAATTTGTCCTGTGGTAGCTATACCTGCGAGATTATATGTCCTATAGAATATATCCCAACCATTAGCTCCCGTCGGTGTGTAGCTTTGCCATGTGATGATGAAATTTCCAGATCCATCCATCGCAACATCGGGTTTTCGCTGATCAGCGGCAGTGGTGGTATTAACCAAAAATTCCGAGACAGACACAGCACCTGCGGCCGTATATACCTGTGCATAAATGCCATATCCATCTCCATCCTGGCCTAAGGATTCCCAGACCACTACATATTCTCCTGTAGGAGACATGGCCACAGCAGGGTTCTTTTGGGTACTGAGCGTCGTAGCATTGGCAAGCGTCTCCAGTCCCGATGTGGTGAGCTGGGCTTGCAAGCTTTGGAGGGAAACCAGCAGGAAAAATCCTACCAGTCCCCATATTTTTTGTTTAGTCATGATAAGAAGTTAGGACTATGTGATAGGACTATTTTTTCCCTCCTGTCATGCTTGGCTGTGAGGCTTGCTGTTCGACTTTGGCCTCTAAGGCTTGCATTCTGGCTTCCATTTGCGCCATGATCGACTCATATTTATTCATGGTTTCCTGGTATTGCTCCATAGTATGGCTTTGCTTTGCGATGACCTGCTCTTGGTCTTCGACCTTTTGGTTGAGTTCCTGCACGGCTTTGGTCAGAGGTACCACAAACTCAGCATAGCGGAGCCCATAGGCTTGTTCGTCAGGGTTCTCTGGGACTTTTACTCCGCTGAAGTCATACCCAAGATTTTGGGCGGCACGTTCGACCTCCTGTGCGATGAATCCCGAGTAGGAAACGGTGGATTTTTGTGTAGCGGCATCTGTGAGACTACCTAGGGGACCATTACCTTGGAAGTCGTGCATCTTGGCCACATCAAAGTTGTAGGTCACAGGGCGCAGAGCTGCAATAAAGTCCAGACCTGGGACATTTTCCTGAACATTCTGCTTGAAGCGACCGTCCGAAGTGGCCGTCCAGTTGACGGCACCTCCGATAGAAGCTGTAGCCGCATTGCCGATATAGGCTTCATTATTGGCTGAGAGTGTATTGCGAGAACCCAGGAGGATGGAGTTTTCGCCCGAGACGGAGCTGGAGTCTCCGATGCTGATGGAGTGAGCAGCTGTGACGGAGTTAATGGTCCCAATGGCCAAGCTGTAGTCCCCAGATACAACAACAGATTTTCCGATACCAATCCCATCTACGTTGTTAATGTCTGCTTCATATCCCAGACCTATACCAAAGGCCGTATTGGTACTACATCTGTAGCCGACACCTAGCGCATAATTACCTGAAGAGTAGGAAATGTATCCAAATGCCATAGAGCCTGTATTGTCTGCACGGCTATTGTTCCCAAGGGAGACACTGTACAGTCCATTGGCATCAGAGGAGTAGCCTATGGCGATGATGTCATTATTATCTGCCTCAGCAAAAGATCCTAAGAAGGTACATCTGGAACGATTGGTATTGTTAAAGTTGGCTTCGTGCCCCATCCCTACGTTGTCTTGCCCTTCACGGTTGGAATAACCCGCTGCATATCCCACATAGGTGTTGCGGTTGGCATTGGTGGTAGAGTTTGTACGGTTATTGTCCCAGCCTGCTTTGTAGCCGATGAAGGTATTTCTATCTCCATGCTCATTGGCTGCGCCTGCCCCTTGACCGATCATCGTGTTGAAGTTGCCATCGGAGCAGTCGATTCCAGCAGAGTCTCCCACACAAGTATTTTTCTGGCCTACGGTATTGTCGTAGCCCGCCTCATTTCCAATAAATGTATTCCTAAAACCGATGGTATTTGTCCTACCAGCTGTACTTCCTACAAAGGTGTTGTCATCACCGTCGGTATTGTTATAGCCTGCATCCTCACCAATGAAGACATTGTCTCGACCAGAGGTGTTTTCATAACCAGAGGTCTCCCCGACGAAGGTGTTGTCTGAGCCATTCGTATTATTGAGTCCTGCATCAGTACCGATGAAGGTATTGTCAGTGGCTGTACTGACACGTCCTGCCCGCGTACCTATGTATGTATTGTCTGTACCTGTAGTATTGGCTCTACCTGCATCTTGCCCGATGAAGACATTGTCGGAGGCCGAGCGATTGCTAAATCCAGCTTGTTCTCCTACAAAGGTGTTGTTGGAGCCTGAGGTATTTCGCGCTCCTGCTGAATCGCCGAGGAAGACATTATAATCTCCTGTTGTATTACTCGAGCCTGCGCCTGTTCCTAGAAACTGATTCAGCGTTTGGGCTTGGATAGGATTGAAAACATAGAGTGCAAATATGAATGAAATACAGAAGGATAATTTCAGGGATTGCATAAGTGAGTTATTTTAAGTGTGTAGATAATGGTTAAAGGGATTCAGGGGAATAGAAAAGAACTCCATCTCTTATAGTTCTGTAATGGCACGTGATTGTAACATTTTTATCAGGTGAAAAATGTAAAGGCCATAATTGATGTGATCGATATTGAAATAGTATGGCTGAAACCGTAATTTATGATCCTCGAATGAATAGAAAGGAGCTGGTACCCACCCCAATTATTAGGACAGTAAAAGGTAAAAATATAGTTTGATTTTAGGGTCATTTCAGGCTGCCTTTTTCATTGAATTTCTGTACCAATTGGCTGGATACTCATCATTGATACTCTGATGCCTTCTCTTTTGATTGTAATAGGCAAAATAGAAGTTGAGTCCATGAAAAAGATCGGTTCCATTATCGTGTGGTCTTATGTAGATGTGTTCGTATTTGACACTTCTCCATAGCCTTTCGATAAAGGCATTGTCAGTGGCTCTCCCTTTGCCATCCATACTCAATTTGATCTTCTGTTCTTTGACAACAAAGTCTGTGAATAGTTCACTGGTATACTGGCTGCCTTGATCCGTATTGATTATTTCAGGCTTCCCGTGTAAAGCGATCGCTTCGTCCAAGGTATCCACACACCATTGAGCATCCATGGTATTAGAGAGCGACCAATTGAGTACATAACGGCTGAATCAGTTTCTAGGAACAGGCGCAGGCTCGAGT
>JBCBFT010000173.1:0-8585 GCA_038527485.1 Bacteroidota bacterium | reverse complement strand
TACCACTCACCTTGATATCTTGCTTTGGGATTATGCTTAAACATGGCAATCCCTCCAAATACATAAGGTGAGTGGTATGATCTTCAACCATTGGGGACAGAAGGACAGTTTCTCGAAGCCAATAAGGGCCCCTATTCGTTGCTTCAGATCAGTTTCCCCACAGGTGTAGGTTTTAACCTTCGATTGGCGCAGTATGCGGGTGTCAATGTCGAGTTGGGCTATCGTCTCACCATGACAGACTATCTAGACGATATCAGTACAGTCTATCCCAATCTTGCGGAGCTAGCTGAACGAAATGGGCCTTTGGCGGCTGAACTATCTGAGCGCTCGCCTGAAGGAATCTTTGAGCAAGGAAACATCCGAGGAAATCCAAATACCAACGATGGCTATTTCTTCGCCAATTTTTCCATCACTTACTATCTCAGTCGTTTCGCCAATAGATAAAGAAAACTGCGATCATATAAAGAATATTTACACCTAAAAAGAGGCTGCCTCACATCGAGACAGCCTCTTTCTTTGTATGCATAAAATGATAGATGCAAACCTCAACAGGGGCTTCCTTCTATCTACATGCCTATTTAAACTACTTGCTTTTCTACCTTTTGCTCCTTGCGCTGCTGTAGCGCTTTCTGCTCCTTTAGCCATGCAGGGTGCTTCATCACAATGTTCCACTTTGTCTTCCAGTCCTTCGCTTCCTTTACATCTTTGTAGATGTCGATAAACTCATGAAAGACCAAGTAGGCAGGGTTAAATGAATCAGGAGGCGAAATAATGCCATATTCAGGCTCTTCTTCCTCTTCCTGAAAAGTCCCAAACATTCTATCCCAAATGATAAAAGTAGAACCGTAGTTCTTGTCTAGGTACTTAGGATTTCTCGCGTGGTGTACACGGTGGTGAGAAGGCGTAGTGAAGATAAACTCAATCGGTGCAGGAAGCTTTTTGATTAGCTTCGTGTGGATCCAGAACTGACCCAATACCTCAATCTGGTGCACGATGAAGAATACCACAGGGTGGAATCCCATCAAAACCACAGGTAAAAAGAAGATAATTTTGATCTGCTGCACCCATGAAAGGCGAAATGAAACCGCAAAATTATATTCCTCTGATGAATGGTGCGTCACATGTGTCGCCCAAAAGAAGCGATTCTCATGTGCCACTCTGTGCGCCCAGTATCTAGCAAAATCCAGTGCCACGAAACAGATAATGAAAGACCACCAAGTGATCGGTACTGTCCATGGAATCATATTGTAGAAGAACAATACGACAGCAAACATGACTGTGTTGGTGAGCGCAGTCGAAACCAGATTTCCAACTCCGATTCCTACTGAGGCCAAGAAGTCTTTGCCGTGATACACATTACGATTTTCTCTCTGAGAAAGAATAAATTCCAATAAAACCAATCCCAACATCACAGGCACTGCGTAGTGAATGATGGGCGGAAATGTGGAAGGGTCCTTCATCAGCTCTTGGACTTCAGCCAATGTAAAGGGGACCTTCTCAAATCCTGCAAAAAGAGAATCAAGTAAGATCATAAAGTTGTTAGGTAATTAAGCGTCTGCGTGCAAAGGACAAGACATGTTTTAAGTAGTTGTCTGTTTTTCTCCCCACTTGTCCTTATCAGCTGCCCAAAATAACCCACTATACCATGCTTCGCAAATAGATCCTACATTTTCCATATATGATCATCTTGGGATGAATTAGAAATTTTTCTCCAAAAACTGTAAGTTGATAGGGTACGAAAAAGGATCAAGTTACATGGAGCAAGCACAGTTGATAGCAGACGTTGTCCAGCACATCATTGAAGGATTTGACGCATATTTAGCCGACTTTAAGGAGATTACTTCGAGAGCTCCTACCCGATTCGAAAACCGCGACTGGCACGGGATTCAGGCAGACAGCAAAAAAAGACTGGCTATATACAAAAGGCAGGTCCCCAGAGTAGCCCGCAAAATCAAGCGGCTCATGGCTCCCCATCACGATGACCTAGACTTATGGCGCAAGATCAAAAAGGCCTATTTCCAAGCCTCCGTCAAGCGCTTTAGCTACGAAATCGCTGAAACCTATTATAACTCTGTATGTAGAAAAGTCATTGATTACATCGGGGCTGACCTCTCCTATATGTTTGTAGAGGATGAGCACGACCAACGAGAATACGCTTCTGTCGATCCGATTTACCGTACGTATTGGTTCTCAGAGGATATCAAACAAACCTTCTCCCAGATTCTTCATGACTACCAGCTTGCCGTTCCCTTCGAAAATCTAGATCGAGATTTGATGGCGATAGAAGCGCGATTCAAGCAAGAAGTGCTGAATCATGCCCAAACAACCGAGCACGTACGGATCGAAACGCTCAAATCGATCTTCTATCGAAATAAGGGTGCCTACATCGTGGGCCGTATCCACATCAACGGACAACATACACCTTTGATCATTCCACTTCTCCACGAAGAAAATGGATTGAAGGTAGACACCTTGATGTGTACAGAGGATGAACTAAGTATCATCTTCAGCTTCACCAGATCTTATTTTCTAGTCGAAGTGGCCATTCCCTCAGAACTGGTTCACTTCCTCAAAACCTTGATGCCACTCAAACCTTATGGGGAACTCTACAACTCTATTGGGTTTAATAAGCATGGAAAGACCGAATCCTACCGCCACTTCAGAAGGCATTTTGATGAGTCAGACGACAAGATGATTGTAGCTCCTGGTATCAGGGGAATGGTCATGGCTGTATTTACGCTCCCAAGCTACAACATCGTATTTAAGCTGATCAAGGATCGCTTTGAGCCACCTAAGCAGACCAATAAAGCGCATGTGAAATCACGGTATAAGCTCGTATCTCAGCACGACCGCGTCGGACGCATGGCGGATACTCATGAATTTGAATACTTCACCCTGCCCAAATCTCGCTTTGTTCCTGAACTTCTAGCTGAGCTGCTGGAAGTTGCTCCCTCTATCGTCCACGTCAACGAGGAGGAGGACCTCGTGACCATTGATCACCTATATACAGAGCGTCGCATGATCCCTCTTAATATGTTTTTGGAGAGTGCGAATCCAGTGGAGGCAGAGGAGGTCATCGATGAGTATGGCAACACCATCAAGCAACTGGCAGCAGCCAATATCTTCCCAGGAGATATGCTCCTCAAAAACTTTGGGGTAACACGTCACCGAAGGGTTGTCTTCTATGACTATGATGAGATTGGTTTCTTGACCGATTACAAGTTCAGGCGTCTGCCAGAAGCTGCCTACGAAGAAGACGAAATGTACGACGATGGCGGCAGACCCTGGTTCGCCGTAGGCCCTAATGATGTATTCCCCGAAGAGTTTCGATACTTTCTGGTAGGGCGAGAAGACATCCGAGAGATTTTTTTCGATCTCCACAATGACCTATTTGATCCTCGGTTCTGGATTGAAATGCAGCAAAAGCAAATTCGAGGGGAGATTGTCGATGTCTTTCCCTATCGGCGTAGACGAAGATTTAGCTATCAGGAACCTAAAGAAGAGGTGTAGCGCGTGGACAATAAGCCATGAGATGGTTGAACATGGGATGAATCTCTCCATGATCCCATGTACGCTCTCTTCAGAATAGTAAAAAAATCATCGGGACATATTTTTCTTCTTCCCTAATGGAAACAAAATCGGGAGAGTGTGGGTTTCATTTGAAAAGATTCACGAACTGCATACCCAATATGTCCACCACATTTTTACCAGTAGGATCTGAGGTCCCAGATATCACGGTACAAACACACGATGAACAATCTGTTACGCTGAGAGATTTTCGTGGGAAGAAAGTGGTGTTATTCTTTTATCCCAAAGCAAGCTCCCCTTCATGTACCAAGGAAGCTTGTAGCCTTCGTGATGGGTATGCAGATCTGCAAAACCACGGCTTTGAAGTGTTAGGTGTAAGTCCTGACAATCCCAAGCCGCTACGCAACTTCATTGAGAAGCAATCGCTTCCCTACACGCTCCTTTCTGATCCCGAAAATGAACTGACGAAGGCATTTGGTGCTTGGGGAGAAAAGAAAATGCGTGGCAAAACATACATGGGATTGCTGAGATCTACTTTCCTAATTGATGAAGAAGGAAAAGTTAGTCATGTTATTCCCAAGGTGGTGACGAAGGATCACGCCAACCAAATCATTGAATTACTTTCAGTAGCATAAATTATTTTTGTAGGTCTGATGTACGGAGGGCATTTGTAATCATTCAAATGTCCTCTTTTCATTTTTCTAGCCCAATCACCATGCAATCAACATTCACCATAGATTTGAGTTCACTCGTACTCCGTCTCGGTACTGGGCTGTACATGTTGCTGGGGCATGGAATCCCCAAGTGGGAAAAGTTCATGGCAGGCTGGGCGGGAGCAGAAGTGAAATTCTATTCATTCTTAGGACTGTCACCCATGGTTTCTCTGGGCCTAGCGGTCTTCGGGGAAGTCATCTGTATGGTAGCGATCATTGTAGGCTTACGCACGAGACTATTTGCTGTGCCAGCAGCAATCACGATGGCGGTAGCTGCATTCATGAAACACGGGAGCGATCCTTGGCTGGCCCGACTTGCAGAGGGTGGCGGTAGTAAAGAAATGGCCATGCTCTATTTCATCCCTCTAGTAGCAATTTTGATTTTGGGTAGTGGCAGATATTCCCTTGATCAAGTCCTCAAAAGATAAATTTCCTGGGTATTTCCCTCAAATAGTCAGAGTTTTTTAACTTGTTCACATGTCAGACCTGAGTGCATTTGAATCGGTTTTTCGACGTGCTTTAAGAAGCCGTTTTGAGCAAGAGGAAATCCAGTTGGGAAATATCTTACTCATCAATGATTTGGAAAGGGAGGATGCGGCCCTATTTGAGGAGCAGGTACATCAATATTTGCAATTATCTCTCCCTGCCAAGAGCTATCAACTACACACACTTGGCAGGAATAATTTCTCCCCTTGGCCTCAATTTCGCAGTCACATTGCCCGCCTCAAACCCGATTTGATCATTACGTATCGTCTCTTGTGGGTGGAAGATATCTCTGCCCGCAAAAGTCTGGGCTCCTACATTGACCTACTCTCTCAGGATACAGACTACCCTGTCTTGATCATGCCGCATCCGAAGCTATTCAAGACGGAAAAGCTACTTCAAAAGCCAGGAGCAGTGCTGGTAGCTACTGAGCACTTGTACGACGACCATCGTCTGGTAAATTATGCCTTGAAGTTTGCCAAAGCGGACCAGTCATTGATCATGGTGCATATAGAGGATGAGGATACTTTCGATTATTACATGGATGCGATCGCCAAGATACCTGGGATTGATACAGAGACGGCTAGAGAGACACTTTCTGAGCAGTTATTGGCAGGTCCTCATCACTATGCAGAGTCTGTGAAGGAAGTCCTGGAGGCAGATAGAAGTACGTTTCGCTTAGAAGAGCACATTGAATTTGGTCACTTGATCACCTCTTATCGAGCGCTCATGGAAGCCCATCCGACAGATTTATTGGTGACCAATACAAAGGATGATACACAGTTGGCGATGCATTCGATTGGCTATTCGCTTGCAGTTGAGTTTAGAGAGACCCCTGTATTGTTGCTTTAATCTGATAAGTACGAAGAGGTAGGTGTGTACTTGAACATGAGAAATAGGTAATAGAAAATGATCTTGTAGTCTAGGCTCGAAACCACCAGTCTACAGAATGCCACGCTTCGTGCTGTGATATCACTCTTTTAGGGTTCAGAAATGGTTCATGGTTCTGGAGGCACAATGCCATATGGCATGTGGAGTTTAGATCTATGCGCGAAGCTTAGGGAGCTTTGGGTTTCACCAAAATTTCCCCTCTGTAGGGAAAATATACTCCTACCTGATCCTCCGAAAGCTTGACGCGTTCTTGTCGTGTCTGTAGCAAAACGTATCCTTCTTTTACTTCAATTTCCCAGCGGTCTAAGAGGGTATCTTTACGTACAAAAACAGACAAATAAGGATCATGACTGTCTTCTCCCTGTATAGAAAACTGGTCACCTAATGTTTCACCGACTGGAATAATTCCGCCATTTACATAAGCGTAAACCGTATCTGTTTGTAAATATACCAGTCCAGGTACTTGTGGCTGTAGTTCAAATGGGACGATTTTTTCATTTTTGAAGACATACCATCCCACACTTCCCAATACCACTACCATCAGCATCGTGACTAGCGCCAATCTAACACTAAAAAATGCGATTCTATTGGCGGGTTTATCTGCTGAAGCACTCTCAGGTAAAAATGTGGTAAGACGATTCCATGCGTCATCAATCTTGGGAGGAGCTGCTTGCGGAAGAGCTTGTAACTGATCCCAGACGTTGTAAAGGCGTTCAAAATACGCAGCATGGTCAGGATGCTGATCTACCCAGTGACGGAGTTCATGCTCCTCACGTGTACTGACACTATGTGTCAAATACTTCATAATCAATATCCGATATTCGGGCGCAGGGTCAAAGGCCATGATATCCATATTTAGATTCACAAGATACAAAGGAATGCGAATTAGGCGACCATCATCAGTACTTTCTCAGGGTTTTGTGCCATGCGAATGTACAGGGTGAGGGCCATAACATACAAGGAGAATCCTAGCATCGGGATTGAAAGAACCTCTTTTTTGGAGAATGGGCAGGCAGTTTTTGTCATGATAAAGGGTCTTGGGGTGTCGGGTATTTGTATATGAAAGAATCTCAGAATCAGGTAAATATATTCCTCATCGAAATAGCATGATACTTCGATATTTGATAAAATGAAACCTTTCGATTCTTTGTTCTATACTAAATAACAAAAGCCTTTTTTCAATCCCTAGATTTCCCCACATGACGGGCAACAATACTTGCTGAATGGGATGAGGCATCGCGTGAATGGCCAAATTCGCTTTTTCCCAAATAGAGAAATAGTCGAATATGAAAAATGTTCTAATGTGGAAAGAGTCGTAAAGCGTGCTAATCTGTATCCAGACTATTTCCCAACTTCTCCAAAACGTCCACCATCAGCAAAGCGAAGGTGTCAAAGGAGACGTTCTGCTGCTTGGACAATGTATCTATGGCCTGCTTTTCGAAGATCACTTGCTGGACTAATTGCTGCTCAGCTTCGGATAACCCATGTAAGGCTTTGAGCAAAGATTCACGTTCAGCAGCTTCTTCTGGCGAGCGTTTATCTTCTGCTGCCGTCACTTTTTGCTGCAACCAGACGAGGAGGGAAGGCGCATCATCTATTCCATCACCTTTCCAAAGTGCCAAAAAAGCCTCTTCTATCACTTCCTCGGCACGTTCGGGTGTCAGTCCACGCTGGATAGCCTGCCTGTAGAGGATCTCAAAGTAGCTGGTAAAGGCTTCTTTCAAGGCTGTTTGCTCGCCTTTTCTGATATGTGTGAGCAAGTTCACTTCCATAATAGACAATTTACAATATTTCTCATTATTTGCAGGTATGTGGAAGGCCTATCTCCAATTGATGCGTCCACACCAGTATCTCAAGAATCTGGTGATTTTCTTACCTGCCTTCTTTGCGCAGCGCATCCTGGAGTTGGCACTTTTGACAGATCTATTCTTAGGCTGGGCAGGTTTTTCCCTGCTTGCTAGTAGCATCTATATTTTCAATGACTATCGTGATCGTGAAGACGACCGTGCCCACCCCATCAAGAAAGCGCGTCCTCTGGCAGCAGGTACTGTTCAAGTATCTTGGGCCTTGGGACTCATGGGGGGGCTGATGTTTCTAGGAATAGGTTTGATCGCTTGGGTCCATCCCAAAGGGTTGTTTATTGCGGGCATCTACATTGCAGTCAACCTTGGCTATAGCCTGGGGCTCAAACATGTCCCGATCTTGGATCTCACGCAGATTGCCATTGGCTTTTTGTTACGGATTAGTCTTGGTGCTGTATTGGCGGTGCCATTTATTCCGCTTTCGGGATGGATCGTGATGATGATCTTCTTGGGGGCATTATTTCTAGGGCTGGCCAAGCGGCGTGACGACCTCATTCTAGCCCAGCAAGGGCACAAAGTCCGCAAATCCATTGACGGGTACAACCTCACGTTTGTCAATGGTGCCATGATCCTCATGGGCTCTGTACTCATTGTCGCCTATATTTCGTATACCCTATCTCCTCAGACACAAGCAAAGTTTGAGACTCCCTATCTCTACACCACAGCATTTCTTGTAGTACTTGGTATCTTGCGGTATCTGCAGCTGGTATTTGTGGAGGAAAAAGGAGGTGAGCCGACACGATTATTTTTATCAGATATTTCCCTAAAGATCCTGATCACTGCATGGGGAGGGCTATGTCTCTGGCTCATTTACTTCACTTAAGCCTACAACTCCATAACCCACCCCACCTTCCTGAGAATCCCAAAATCCCAGCATCCTGCTCCCCCCTTACAACTCCATGACCCACCCCACCTTCCTGAGAATCCCAAAATCCCAGCATCCTGCTCCCCCCTACAACTCCATGACCCAACCCACCCACCTTCCTGAGAATCCTAAAATCCCAGCATCCTGCTCCCCCCTACAACTCCATGACCCCACCCACCTTCCTGAGAATCCTAAAATCCCAGCATCCTGCTTCCCCCCTACAACTCCATGACCCCACCCACC
>JBCBFT010000172.1:0-8741 GCA_038527485.1 Bacteroidota bacterium | reverse complement strand
ATTCTTGATAGTCTAAGTAAGTATCTATTTGTATGCTAGATGCTTCATACCCACGGGCTACAAATATATCAACTAAGGTAGATTTATAAAATTCTACCTTGTCTTCATGATCCTCAAAAACACGAAGTTTGGGTACGGGGGGTAATGCTATTAATGCTGGTTGCATTTCGAGTAGCTTTTTGAGTAAGAGTTAAGAAGTGGGAATTTCCAAAATGAAAGTTGCTCCTTTTCCCAGCTTAGATTCGTGAAAAATACGTCCTCTAAAGTAGTTTTTAATTACCTCTCTGACAAAAAAGAGTCCAAATCCAACACCATCTTCTCGCTCAGAGAAGTAAGGTCGGTAAATCAACTCCTCCCATTCGGATCTAACGCCTATCCCATTATCTTCAATCCTAATCTGAATGGCATCACCTAAATCTACCCCTTTTAGCATGATTTCTCCTTCGACATAGTCTTTCTTTTTCTTTTGTATGGCTTTCACAGCATTGGAGAGTAAGTTATTGATGACCATATGAAACATTCCAGGATCCCCTTCTATATCTGGAAGGGTTTCTATACCTACTGTGTGCATCTTAATCTCATATTCAGGCGTTTCCAGCAGTCCTTTGGAAAAATACTGGATATTGCTACGAATGATTTCTTTTATATCTATGGTTTCAAATCTGCGCGATTCAAAATTGAATACATCCAATAGCTTATCTAGATTTTCGGTTTTGTTGTTGATGTTATGAAAGATCTTCTTGATTTGACTCTTTTGCTTGCCTGTAAGCGAGGGATATAATTTTTTCTCTAACTGAATCTCTAGCATCGCCAAGTCATTCAAGCTATTCCGTACATCATGGTTAATGCCTCTGGCTACCACAAAGTAGGCATCTGCGTATCGATCTTTTTGCTCAGTGGCTTCTTTGGTGGCTTCCTGTAAATAAATCATACTACGCGCCGTAGCAATGGCACTACTTGCCAAATAGGCAAAAGCCTGTACCAACCTTTTGTCTTCTGGGGAAAACGTTCGTTCGCGTCGATAATTGAAAAACATGACACCCAAAGGCGTATCTTGTAACTGTAGCCTTACTGCAACGACAGATTTTATATCTTCCCTTACCCAAAATGGTTCGATTGCTCCAGGCTCTAGGTAGGGATTACCTCCCGTCTTATGAAGATAGTCAATCAGTTCGTTCTCAGAATGGAAATCTTTAACAAATTCATCTTGTGTATCGGCCATGATCCTGTTAGGCAGTGTGACCGCTTTTTCCGAATCTTTGGATTTACCTTCATATTTATATATGATGCTTTTATCCTTGAAGCTTCCCGCATAATATCCATCTCGAAATCTTAATTTTTCATCTAATTTGTTGGATTGACTTGTGAAAAGTGTCACAGGATCTGCATTTAGCAAGTCTATTCCCAATCCACATAAGCTCTTGAGATAGTCTCTGAGTTCAATATCTTGCTTTCCAGGCAACTGTGCCAAAGAACTCAACGCTTTTATCGTTTGCAGTAAACGCAAACTGGTCGTAGCTTTCTCATCTAATAAGCTCAAAAATAGCTCATCAAACTCTCCCAATTGTACTTGGGCAGGTGTCTGAGCAAAAACCCAAACATGTGCCTGTACAATATGCTCTGTACCAATCGGAATGTAAATGGCCGAGCGAAAGTTTTTCTTACCAGCCCAATTACGAATTTGAGGGATAGCTTTGAGCGCAGATAGGTTCTCAAAGGTTTGCCTATCTGAAAGGGCAACAGAAGAAGTTATGTAACTATGAGGTACACTCGAGAGCCCTGGACTGACATAACATCTTTCGTACTTCAGTTCAGCCTCAGAACTCTCCCCACTTGTGATCCAAATTCCGACTTTTGCTTCCAAGAAGTAATCTTCTAAGCCTCTACCTAAGTTTTCATAAAAGGCTTGATTTGAGAATAGAGAGAATGGCTTCGTCAGATTTTGAATGGCCTCATTCGCCCTTTTCGCCATCAGCAAATCCACCAATTCTTCCTGATATAGCTTTATGAGATTCTCATGCGCCACATTAAAAGCCTTGTCATTCTTGGAGTACAAACAAATCTCCCCTATGGCCCGCTTATGATAAATCAGCGGTGTGACCAATAAGGATTTAATCTCCAGACCATCCGCTACAAAGTCAGCCTCCTGGCTCACATCAGAACTGATGTACACCCGTCTATCTTGAATGGCTTTGACGTAAAGTCCTTTTGACTTTTTCTGCTTCTTATAAATCTGGACCAAGTGCTTATCGTCTACTCTATATCCCACTGTCTGGAGAGGCTTCCAGTCTTTACTGTGATCAAAAGGAACGAGAAAAGCATCGGCAATATCTGCATGGAATCTTTCTGAGAGTACTTCGAGTGATTTTCGTAAAAAAGCCTCTACGGAAGCTTCTTTGCTTAACTCTGTCAAATCGCGCCTTGCTTCTTCCCGTTGATGGCTTTGATAGGCTCGGAAATAGGGTTGGGCTAGATTGTCTATGTATAACTTAAGATCGAGCTTCTTTTGATTGTCAATATGCTGATGGGTTGTGCGATGATAGCCAACTTCAAAGATGCCAATAGGTGTGTCTCCCTCAATGGTATCAGTAGTTTCATGGTCAGACTGATTGAGAAATTCTGCTGCTCGTTGATCAATGTTAAGATCCAGCTTTCCTTCTTTATCTTCAGACCGCCTGATCATAGGGAAAAATCCACGTACCAAATCGCCATGCTCATGTTTTTCATAAAGTAGATGGTCGAGGATAGCGTTTTCATCAATGACTATTTCCTTACCATCTACAATGTTTCCATCCACCAAAATGGGACGCTTGGCTTCTAGTACCAAGGGGAGAATATCATAGTTTTTTTCATCTAAGATACGGATGATTCCGTCTCCTTGCCATTCACTAGGATCCACCAAGCTTCCTGGACGTGCTTTGTTATATTTGACTGTGATCTTACGAGAGATGGGATCAAATAAAGACAAACTCGCGTAATCAAACCCAAAAAAGTCAATCATATCCTTCATGGCTTTCTCACAGACACCCTCTAAACTTTCGATACGCGAAACGGCATTGATATGCTCTTGAAGCTCTTTGAGGCGCTGTCGCCGTTCAGTTAGTTCTGAATTCTTTCGTTGTAATTCCTCATTTTTCCTTGCCAGTACCTTTTGACTCTCTGTCACCTCGTTTCCCAGTTGATCAATCTCTTCTTTACTCCTTCTTAGCAAGTAATAAGTCGTATAAGCAACAGATGTAAGCAATAAAATTAGGAGGACTGTAAACCACCAACTCAGATGCCAAGGAGTGTGGATTTTGATAAATAAAGTACTCGAGACCTTATGCTCTGGCACTCCGTAAACACTTGCCTCCACTGTAAACTTATAAATCCTATAGGTACGACACCAAAAGTCTAGTGGAGGAAAACGAAAAGATCCCCCGTTCTTATCTAGGCTAAGAATTAAACGGGGGAGACTTCCCTCTCCAGAAAAATTTTCAATCTTGGAGCGATACTTTAGGGATTCGGGATATTGAAAGTTCGGAACTCTTCCATTGATAGTTGCAATGTGTAGGCTAAAATCCAGTGTCAGCGTATCCTTACAAGCATTCCAATTTCCCTTTTCAGAAGCATCTTTGGCGACGTAGGAGAATACAGGGGGCCTTAAAAGCTTGGGGCTTTGGAGCTCTTTCATTGAAGGATTATCTAAGACCAATAGACTGTTGGCACTCTGAGTAAGAAATAGCTTTCCTGTTTCTGTGTGATGATATCCCCCTACCACAAATTCCTGCCCCATAAACTGATCTCCTGTCTCGAAAAAGTTTACAGTGGAATCATTTACCTTCATATTCCATATTCCCACCCCTTCTAAACCTACAATCCAACAAGAGGAATCTTCCTTATTTTCTACCAAATTAAAGATAACGGAAAGTTTGCCATCTGGATCTGCTAAGGTCATTGGCTCAGCCTTTTTGTTCTCTCGATTCCATACCCAAAGCCCTTTCCCCTCTGTGCCCAGAAATAGTAGGTTAGAGTCTCTGGGAGAGGCTAAAATGGATAAAATGGGATGATCAAAGGGAATGGGGTATACGGTATCTTGCACAAAATCTCTACACAATAAGCCTTTTTCAGCCGTTCCAACCCAAATGGTTCCAGGATGATAAGGATCTTCATAAAGGGTGTAGGCCAAAAAATCTTCAGCTTTCTCTGCTAGCTTTTGGTCCTTTTGGGGGACTAACTCTTGTTCATTCAATATATATAAGCCCTTATTAATCGTACCTACGATGAGTTGTTCTGTAGTCTCTAAATAGATTAAGTTTCGGATAGAACTCTTGCCAAAGGTTTCTGGACCATGTATGGGTTGTAATTTTGCACTATCTGGATTATATATATGTAGCCCGTCTTCACGCGTACCTGCCCATGTCCTATCTCGAAAACCTGTTTCCAGACACAAGACAGAAGTTTTTTCACTGGCCCTAAATCGTTTATGATATTTAGGGGTGTATAAATTCTTCGTACTTCTGTTGGATGTATGAAACGCCACCACACCTCGATCATCCGTCCCTAACCAAAAAGCGTGGGGATCAGAACTGGTGGGATCAGGGATGATAGTCCATATGGGTTCCTGGTCGCGGTAATCGCCTTTTTCATATGGTACATAATACTGTGTGTACCTATGCTTTTGAGGATCATGCCGATTGGCTCCTCCAGAATAAGTACCTACCCAAATCCCTTCTTGACTGTCTTTGAAAAGTGCTAAGATGTGATTTTGACTTAGACTATTGGGTATACCATACTCAAAGCGTATTTCATCCCCCAATGTGTTTCCTGAGGTATCATATCTTGTAATCCCCTGCCTCGCATGGCCCACCCACACGACAGAATCAGATACACTCAAGATGGCAGTGATTTCATCTTTGTTAAGCTTATTAATAGAAGTATATGGCTTCGTATCAGCGCTATCTGTTAGTAGATGCTCAGTCTTTTCTCTGAAGAGTAGGCCATCTTTTGTCCCAATCCATAAGTTGCCTTGAATAGAGGCAAGGGACGTAATATATAATTCGTTTTTAAGATCAGGACCTAAAGGAGCGTGTTTGGGAACCTCTTTTCCATTGTAAGACCAAAGCCCTTGTCGGGTTCCTATCCATAAAATACCTTGATGTATAGCCATGGAATGAATGTTCAAGGAATCTGTTTGAGGGAGTTTCTTAAAGTTAAAGGTATTCTTATCCTTTTCTAACCACCAAATCCCATTTTCAGTCCCTACGGCAAGTCTTTCTTTATAAACGGCTATGGAATTTACCACAAAATGCCATGGAAAAGTGATCACCTCTTCATCGCATGGATCAAACAGGAATATCTGCCGTCTTCCTGCAATCCAAAATCGACCGTCTCCTGCTTTCTCAATATAGTGGAAATCGTTAGTCGTAAAGCCTGAATGGTCACTTGTGAATATACGAGATTCGACTCCATTGAATCTATTGAGGCCGTATTGAGTAGCGAGCCATATGAATCCGAGTTCATCTTCTTCAATATCATAAATGGTATTCTGGCTAATTCCGTTTTCTGAGCCATAATGATCAAATAGTACTTGATTGAAAGACTGACCTTGTAGATAAGTCGCCCACCAAATCATGAAGAAGGCAAATAAGCACGTACAGAATTTATGGTTCATAAAAATTGGCAATAATTAAGGCAACGACAGCTTTTTTGGTTATTTATTGCTATATAATATGACACGAATCAACAATAATCTATATATTAATGTACAAATATTTTTATGATCTAAAAAATAGTGGTACCAGTATACAACTACAAAAAAAATTAAGCTACATATATCTTTTTCTCCATCTATTCACTCCAACATGCAATTTGCTCGCTTCCTCCAGTTTATGACTGAAGAAAACGAGCACATTATATCTCTTCCCCTCTACTTTACTCCATTCAATGACCAATCATAGGTCATATGATTGATCTCTGCTGCTGTCGCGATAGGTGTCTCGCTGTATTGGTTCAAGAATGCGACCAAGCTTCCATTCTTCGTAAAGTCTCCTTCAAACCATGAAAAAATCATGGATAAGGCTACCTGATCGGCGGTCAACTTGTTCTTGTTGGGATCATTGATGAATTCCTTGGCTTGGGCCTGAAGCTGCGCATCTAATCGGTCGGCAGTGTAAGCTTCATTGAGCAGACGCGGACAGGAGAAGGAAGCACAATTGATGGCGAAATGGATGCGAGGCTCCTCAAACTGCGCACGAAGGACTTGATGCTCGATGGTATTCAGATCAAAAGCGAAGCCTCCGATTTCGAAGAATTTCACATCAAAGGATGAGTTAATGAAAGGAATGGAACCTGCGATATCCTTGATGGATTCTAAAGGATAATGGTCCAACACTAAGGCGATGGTATAAGCATTGTAGGCGTTGATCCAATAAGCCAATTGTTCAGACTCTGACCATGAGGAGGAGGGAGGATTTTGAGAAAGCAGGTCCAAATATGCTTGTAATCCTGCTGGCTCTTTCTTCCAACTGGCATAATCTACTTCTCCTTGTACATTTACGTACTGTTGAAGGAGGCTATCCCAGCCTTGATGAGAAATGGGGTCCCGCGTCCCCTGGTGCAAGACCTCAAAATCCACTTTGGTCTCTATCAATTGTTTCAATTGATTCAGCGCATACACACCAAAAGCATTTGCATTCATATTGTGTTGGTAAAAAATCCCTAGGAGCCATACGATGAGCCCAAGTAATGTGATGAAGAAAAACCGTCTCACGATTTTACGCTTTCTCATGACGCAAATATAGGGAGTCTTAGTAGCACATACTGTCTGATAGAAGATAATGAAGGGATCCCTAGATAGAGATCCCTTTTGCCAAAGTGAACATTACATAGGGAAAAGATACGTAAATTTTGGAAGTGTGTAGAAAGTAAAAAGCGGCTATCTTTTCCTGTAATATTTCGGGTGCAGATAATAAAAATCATTTGGGATGCAGGAATAGAAGATATAAATAGTCAGCCTTAACAATTGCTACATCAAATTTCCCACATACAGTCCAAAATCGACTGAATATAAATTCAAATATTCTTTGATATGATAATAGTATTATCTCCTATATTTGAGTATCGCCCTGACGACATCCACCCCAAATTTTGGAAAATATTTGTAAACCAATGAATTAAAGGGAGTGATTGCTCTATCTTTGGATAAAGGTATTTGCGTTTATCAGCTAGAGGAATAGGCGGAAAGAATTCGATGAATTGTACAAAATGGATGTTTTTATGCCTGTTATAGTTTTATCACGACTATGTTAAGCATCACGCTCGGTTTCCCCTTCACTCACCAAGATCACATCTTCATAAATATCTGCAACAGAGAGGGATATTCCAATCTGAGGTAAGGAGATCGACTCAGTCAATGCCTCATAATAATGGAACTCCCATCCTTTCCCCTCACCCTTGCTGAAGACATCGATACGGATTCTGTCTTGGGCAATGAGTAAATAATATTTGATAGAAGGCAGTTTCAGATATGCCGCAAATTTTTCTTCTCGATCTCTTTTTGAGCTGCTGGGAGATACGATTTCTGCGACTAGGCTAGGATGGCGTTTCATCAGGCGATCCTGATGGTCTCTCTCATCACATGTCAACATGACGTCGGGAAGGTAGTATTTAGAAGATTCTACAACTTCGAGACTTACTGTCTCCATGTGGACTTTGCAAGCTTTGCCCTTTACCTCTTTTTTGATGGAGCTTTTCAAGTTGAAGGCAAGCTCCTCATGGGTATCAGTTGTCTGTCCCATATCCATGAGTATCCCATCTTCATACTCCATCCTATGTTCAGCCTCACGACTGATTTTGAAATACTCAAAAGGGCTATATCTTTTCTCCTTTTTTACCGCCTGTCCCATATCATCTTATTTGCTTAGACAATAAAAATCTATGAATTGTATCGCATATTTTCTTTAACTCATAACTATTGATTACCACGTCCAAGATCTTCAGATTCATTTTCACTCACCAAGATCACATCTTCATAAATATCTGCAACAGAGAGGGATATTCCAATCTGAGGTAAGGAGATCGACTCAGTCAATGCCTCATAATAATGGAACTCCCATCCTTTCCCCTCGCCCTTGCTGAAGACATCGATACGGATTCTGTCTTGGGCAATGAGTAAATAATATTTGATAGAAGGCAGTTTCAGATATGCCGCAAATTTTTCTTCTCGATCTCTTTTTGAACTGCTGGGAGATACGATTTCTGCGACTAGGCTAGGATGGCGTTTCATCAGGCGATCCTGATGGTCTCTCTCATCACATGTCAACATGACGTCGGGAAGGTAGTATTTAGAAGATTCTACAACTTCGAGACTTACTGTCTCCATGTGGACTTTGCAAGCTTTGCCCTTTACCTCTTTTTTGATGGAGCTTTTCAAGTTGAAGGCAAGCTCCTCATGGGTATCAGTTGTCTGTCCCATATCCATGAGTATCCCATCTTCATACTCCATCCTATGTTCAGCCTCACGACTGATTTTGAAATACTCAAAAGGGCTATATCTTTTCTCCTTTTTTACCGCCTGTCCCATATCATCTTATTTGCTTAGACAATAAAAATCTATGAATTGTATCGCATATTTTCTTTAACTCATAACTATTGATTACCACGTCCAAGATCTTCAGATTCATTTTCACTCACCAAGATCACATCTTCATAAATATCTGCAACAGAGAGGGATATTCCAATCTGAGGTAAGGAGATCGACT
>JBCBFT010000171.1:0-8810 GCA_038527485.1 Bacteroidota bacterium | reverse complement strand
TGGAGGAGAGAATAGGTAAGTCATTCATCGCAATCAATAAAATGGGGCAATCTCAAAACGTATCCATCTCAGTAGAGATAAAACCATTACATTCCCCGTTAAATGCGCGAAGCATCAGCTTCTTCTGGCGGTTTATCATCACTTTACCTTTCTGAATACTTCCATTTACAGTCCAACCATCTCCTCCAATGATCGCACGTTTCTCTTTGATAAGATACTTCTGTCTTTCTTTGATCTTTTTAATCTCTTCTTTGAATCTCTCTGAGGTATCAAAATCATAGTAAGCTTCATATATACCAAACTCTGCTATTTCTAAGTCATCTTTCAACAAACTGCTGTCATGGACCAAATTATCGTAGACTTCAGCAGCCTTGGTATATTTCACTTTTAGCTTTCCGAGCTTATTACTCAGTTCAAGTAGTTGATCATTATAGGTCTTACCTTCCTCATTAAACTTTGTTCGAAGCCTTTGAATTTCCTTATCAACCTCTATTATGCCACTGTATTTATTCTCGTATGCTAATCGTTGGCTTCTACTTTTCAACAGGCTCACAGTCAAAAATATAGCTAATGCCAAGAGAGATATAATAGTCAGACTTAGTATTAAGGTAGTGCTCATAGATTTACATGTTCAGTGGATTTCTAAATCCATATGATACAGATCGAATTAAAAGTAGATAAGAGATATCACAAAATCATGCCTTAATATACTGTTTTATTCACCCAATTTAATTATTCAAGAAGGATTTTTCATATTCTCTTATTTCGTTATTGCTTTCTTCAGATTCCTGCAAGAAGCGAAAGCACCTAAAGCTGACGCCTACAAAAGGGCTGAGCCTTTGAGGTTGAAGCTTGAGAGGGTACAAACGCATGCCTGTTTCGACTCCTTAGTACACCTCCAGTCGTTCAAGGTTATTGGGAATATTTTGAAGCGTCAGGAAAGATAAGGGAAAGGTCACATAAAAGTCGGCGTGTCCCCAAAAGTGAGTCCCTCCGATGGTCAGTCTTGGCATAAGGGTACTGCCAAAATCCGTCGTTTGCTTGGTTCCATTGATCATTTGCTGCGTAGTCCCTCCACTCAGATAATTGAAGTCTCCTCCATAGGTCAGCCAGGCAAATCGCGTACTTTTATCCAAATAATCTTGGGTATATACAGTATCTGTTTGTCCATAAACGCTAGCAGACATCAACATGGACAGGACGACATAGAGCAAAGGTTTTTTCATGATTCTTAAATAGGCTTACAGCTTATTTAAGAAATAACGGAAAAACTTAAATAAGAGTCCATGTCATTAAGGCTTTTGTAGTTTGGGATTACCCTAGCCCATTTTACTTATACCTTGATTTCTCATGTCCACCTACTTACAATTCGGGACCATACGTAAACGAGACATATTCGACTCCTGCCATGCTGTAATGATTTAGATAGTTGATGATCTGCCTAAGGTCTTTTTGTAGGCCCGACTTTGATGTTTCGCTCCTCAAAAAGTATGCATCTTCATAAAGAGATTTTTTAGATGATTGAGTCAAATTATTTAGCACTAGCTCAAACTCCTCCATCTTATCCCTGAATTCTATTATCTCAGTCCATTCGCTTTCATTTTTATCATAGTCCTTTTTCCATTGGATCTTCAGTTCAGCTATATGTGATGCTAAAGCAATTGAGTCCCCTCCCTCCTTCATGGATTCTAGATGTCTAATTCGCAATTCATAGTCAATGGCTTCTTTTTAAAAATTTAACGGAATGTTACGGTCAATTGCTGTCATGATTTCAAATAATTTATCGCCTAGAATCTCTTGTTGAATATCCTTTGAATGTGCTTCAAAAGTGCTATAATCAACTGTATGCCCCGAGTACGCAAAGTCCATGGGGCGTGTGTTGATCTGAATCATGAAAAAAACTAGCCCTATCACAAATACGCATATGCTAGACATGGTCTTTAATCTATGATAGCCTTTGGGTATCATATTGATGAGTAAATTTAACACTACCACAACTGATATAATCAAGACCAGGTCATAGTTATTCCACCACCAGATGTTTCCGAAACCTCCAATATAACCAGGGAAAGGAAAGAAAAAATGAACTCCACCCCATACACTCGCAGGTGTCGGCATGTCTTCTAATATGTGAAGAATGAAACCGCAAAGGAAAGCGAGGAGGGAGAACTTATGCGCGCTCACATATGTTAGAAAGTTCGTCACGTTTAATTTCTTTCTTACCCCAAGGTTTATCCCTGCTGTGAGCAGCAGGAACATGAAGGGTGCGAGTAATGAATGGAACGCGGCATGATGTGAGTACCAAAATTTACCAAAGTAGATTTCTTCCCCCGTATGTTCGAGTCCCAGAAATGCCCCAATCGTCCCATCAAATTTTGACCATAACGAAATGGCGTCCACATCAGGTAAAGCCCCCCCTAGCCCACCCACAAGTATGATGAAGCCTTTTTTCTGCCATGAGCCATTGGAAGCTGTCGCCAAAACAGTCCCCGCTGCTACGCCTGTCAAAGTGTGAGAAATAATATCCATTGGCTTTTCATTGACTAGAACGGTTCGCTTATATGCTGGGGGATTCTCCTCTATCCAAAAATTGATTTAGCTCCTCTTCGAGGGTTCAACAATTTCAAGCCAATCTGTCCCTTGGATAGGGCGTAAGTCATGCCCGTAAGATTCAAGCACAAGTAATTCCTCATAGACAATCTTAGGGATAGTTACTTTTCCGCATACTTTTTCTAAGAGGTCTAATCGTGCTATTACCAGTAAACCACTTATAACAGAAGTATCGCTTACAATGATCAAGGTTAGTCAGATTTATGTTTTTTGATTGTCACCAAATCTTTCTCAAATTCTTCTCTATCATAAGAAACGGTCAGATCATTTTTTCCCAACTCTTTTTGAAAAATTATTTTAGGTATCCCAGCAAATTCACTGGCTTTCCCGAGCGTGAGAATTCCTTTTGCATACATGTATAGGGCGAGTTCTAGCTTGAATTCTGATTCTGGCATATTTGCTAGCCTAAGTATATCATCTGTGATTACAATACTCATTAGCCTATTACTTTTAAGTATAAGATACGAAATTTTACCGAAATAGATTTTTTATCTGCGCCAGATAATAGCTAAGCTAGACTAACCTTCCCCACTCATCGGCTCCATAAAGGGAAAGTCATACTTGATACAAAAGTAAACATCCTCGCCACCGTTCTCGAGCAGATTCAGCTTTTACTCTTTGATAAATTTCTCTTGAAAAAATTGATCTGCGCGTCTCAGCTGAAGCCAATAGATTCCAGATGGAATATGGGGGACAGGAATTTCAATCTTATGAAATGGAAGGGTTTCCTTCTCTACATTATACCACAGTTTCCCAGCGGAATCAAATATTTTTACGCTATACGTATCTTGCTTTAGGCTTTTTGTGGCTTGAATCATCAAGAAATCTTTTACTGGATTGGGCATGATCTCCAATGAAGGAATCTGTACATCTTCTATACTTACGGGGTTCAAAATAATAGATTCGGGCTTATCTAAATCTTGAGCTTCCAAGTATGAGACACTTTCTTCGTACAAAATGATTCTATCAATTGCATGTCCTTGGGACCTTCCACATATTTCTAACGTGTACGTTCCAGTAGAATCAAATTCTACGAAAATGTTGTGGGGATCATTATCACTCGTTCTAGTCTGCCAAGTCCAGCTTCCCAAATTATTTTGATAGACTTTAAAATAGCCCGCGATAGAGCTTCCATTGGGATTCGGTGTCAGTCCTGAACCTTTTGGATACAACATGCTATTGTCTTTTTTCGCATAGAATCTGGCAGCCCCTTTTATCCGCATCCAGGAATCATTGTGTTCGGTCTGATCTGTTCCTTGCGCGATTCTACTTCTCCACTGAAAACGATACGTACCTATCGTAGAGATATCAATTTTGAATGTCAGCTTAGAAAGCCCCACCGTGTTGTATAGATTAGGTCCTCGGTAGTGCAAATAGTTCTCACCTGTATAGCCCGTGATTGCGGTATCTTTTTCCCAACTCCCATACTCCAAAACAGACTCCGCTTCAATGACTACTAAGCCATCCTTTTCCTTAAAAATAGGGAAATCTTGCCCTTGCAATGATGGAGAAATGAGGAGCAAGATGATGGGAAATAATTTAGTGAAGTAGGTCATTCGTTGGTCTTTAAATGATGAGAAAGGATTCCATCTAAAATAATCCGCTCAGTTGGCAAATGAAGCTGCATACATGCTTCAGGTACAATCTGAAGGAAGCAGTTTAGGGACTCAATTCTCATTATCAGGATAAAGAAGATGAATCCGAGAAGGATAATAGCCTTCTTCCTGCAATTGTGAAACAGTTTGATGGATCAAGGGATCATCTAAATATCGACTTGCCACCCAAATCAAATTAGCATAATGCTGCCTCTTCTTTTCTATGCCTCCATATTGCGTATAGGGCCACTCATGCTCTCCCTGCATGTAGGGAATCAGAAACTTAATCGCTTGGCTGATCGACCCTTTGTCTTCTGATTCATAATGCCAGAGATCTATTCCTACATATTGGGCTAAAATGGCATTCTCGATGAGATGATCCAGATTTTTGAGGCTATAGCTAAGGGATTTGGTTCTTTCCAACTCCCAAGGTTGGCTACCATCAGGTTCGATTTGTCTATCGATTCGCTTGATCTTTACAGAATCCAAGATCAATCTCGCAACCGAATCCTCTCCCGTAAATAAGGCAAAACTCGCCACTTGACTATCGTAAGAAGATCCATGATTATTATGCCACAGTCGCTCATCCCAACCTTTTTCACTGGTGAGGAGCCAGTAGTTATATTCCAGAAACCAAGCTTTTAATCCTTGACGGATTTCTGAAGGGATGGCGCCTGATTCGTCCAGCATGGCTACCGCATTCAGTACTTTCAAGAAATTTCCTGTTTCAATGATCCCGATTCCTCTCCCTTCGACTCTTCCTGGTATCGCTTGCCCGTACTCCAAATGAGGATTCATCTTACGTTCAGGATCAAGGAACCAGACACGTATCAACTCGATCGCTTTATCTGCGTAGGATTTTTCCTGTGTGTAGAAATACGCAAGGGATAGTTTGAATACCGTACGGGACATCTTGGCTATCGCAGGACCATCAAATTGGTCATATTCAGGATTTCTGACGCCATCTCTTCTTATGTAGGGCAGGCCATCTTCCTTCGTGCTGTCTGGCCACCAATAGACGCCCATGCTGTAGTAGTCATTCATCACGCCACTTGGGGGTGTATGCTGCTTTTGCAAGACCGAAAATTCAGGAGAGTTGAGTAGGACTTTCGCCTCATTTTCCAGTGCTGAGACCAGCTTAGCCAGTTCTTCTCTTTGGGCTAGTTGGGACCTCAATACCACCATTTGATCGATAGGATAAACAGCAAAGGATTGCGTCTCGATATGCTTTTGATGAGATACACAACTGCTAGAGAATAGCAGCGTGATCCAGAGTACTCCAAGGGAAATAGAGGAAATACGCATAAGTCAATATAGATGTGTATTCTATATTCAACCAAAGGCATCAAAAAATCAATAAGGCTAGGACATCCACAGACGACTTATACTTTCCTATACCTGATTTTAGACTTTTGAGGTACCGAGAATTGATCCTTTAGTCTAGGGTTGAAACCACTAGCCTATATGATGCCACCCTTTCAGGGTTCAAAGATGGTTCATTGTCCTGAAGAGACAGTGTCATATAGCATGTAGAGTTTAGTCCCATGCTCAAAGCCTGTGCTACATAGCGCTGTTTTATCTGTCCACCTATTTGAACGATGAGAGCGGAGGATTTTTCCCAAAAACAGGGTCTCCCTCCATAGACTTCTCCTTCCTATCACTGTGTAGAATTTAACAGCCTCAATCCTTCCATATTTCGGATCAAAACTGCTTTTACATCCTCCTCTTTGATGTGTCCTAAAATTCCCCAAGGTCCGTTGAACCCCTCTTCTTGCAGACGCTTCATCATGTCCAATTCATGATCACCCTTACCAATAGTCAATATTTGGGGTCCTTCTTTTTTCACGCCGCTTACATTCACAAATGATACATATGGTTTGATCTTTTTGACGATATCTGGAAAATCGTCCACATACGCTTGGGCATGGTGGAAGTTGTAAACCAAAGTGATGGACTCATCTTTCAGCTCTTCCAGAATTTCAACTTGATGGTAGGGGTTGCCAAACCAGCCATGGTGATTATAAAGTGCTAATTTGCACCCTAATTCATCTGTCTTTGATTTGATGAACTGAATCATCTCCACCGACAATTTGATAGATTCCTCTTGGCTAAGGTCATCGAAAAAGTTATGGCTAAAGCTCAACCATACAGTCGGTTTTTGTTCTACTAAACTGAGGTTATGCAGGAGTTCTTGGTTTGCTAGGCTCAGCTTCCCTATCTGATCTCTTTTGGCATTCAACCAGAGAAAAATAGACGTTATCTCAATGTCATGCTCATGAGCTAGTTCGAATTCTTTGACCATGGTGCTCAGGTCCCCTTTCCCTTTGTTGTATCCATACTTCTTGAGTCCCAGTTCCTGAATCAGGGCGATTCTTTGCGCAGGCGTTCTATTCAAAGAATCAAAACCCAATATGCACCAAGGAGATACTTCCTGTATGTCGATTCGCTTTTCAACATTGTTTGTACATGAGGAGAAGATCAATAGAAGTGTGACGATACTCAAGTTTAGGTGAGTAGACATATGTAATTAGGTTATAAATGATCAGGCGTAGCTTCTAATAAAAAGTGTAAGTCTCGCAGTCTTAATAAAGTGTAAATTCAATTCTCAGGTATAATTTTCGAGCGTAGTAACAAGCTATATGAGGAGGCGTTGGCCTTGGAATTTGGTGTTAGGGGTCCCGAGGTTTTACGCTCGGGATTGGGCTGAAATTCCATCCCGAGATTCATCATCGGGTTTTGGTTCTTTTTCCCTAAAAATCCCGAGTCTAATGCTCGGGACGCTGAAGGCGATAGTAAAATCATTAAAACTTACTTTATAGTCTACTAAAATAGACTTCACCTGATTTGATTGAAAGCTTTCCTCACTTTCAAATCATAATCATTTACTTTTATAAGTCCTCTCCCTTCTGCCCAACGATACACGTCTACTTGATGTAAAAAATGGAGGATACGAATTTCTTCCTCTATCTTTTGATAGGCGTCAAGAGAAACTCCCAGACCTGACAAAAACAATCCAAACTCCTCCTCTGTCGCTTCGTTGGACATTTTGACAAGCCCGATTTCATGATGCGGGACTATATTCACACCTGCTGTTCCCCAATCTAACAAATACACTTCATCTCCATCCTTCAGCACATTCCTGGGACATAAATCTCCATGAACAAGTCCCATCCGAAAGGCTTTTCGATCTAGCGTTTTCAATACTTCTCTGGCCCAATCATGTTCCTTTTTTGTAAGAACCCTTTCAGTTAGTAGGCTATCTGATTCGTTCAGCTCTTCGAGATTGTAATGAAGTCGGCTCTTCCAATCCTTGTGGAAGGCCGCACTTTTTACTTCTGCCTCATCAATTTCTTGTATTTGCTGATACTGCGCACAATATTCACCCAGTTTCTCCCAGATGATTGCTCTTTCCACCTCATCACATAGTTTGCCATTGGTGCCAGGAAGCTTTCTTTGAATCATGTAGCAGATATCATCTAGCATACCTGTACCCAATACTTCAGGTCCAGGTATACCTAATGCACCCACTTTTGAAATACACCAAGCCTCCTTTTTATATTCTAACCGTTTATCGCTACCATTTAGACGGATAATGTATTCGCCCACTTTTCCTTTAACAGAAAATATCTTATTTACGCTTCCCAATCCTATTATTTCATGGAGGGAACGAACCTCTTCTGATAAATCAGTTTGAAAAATATGCTGAATGTGTTCTATCATGTATACTTGGCTCATAGCCATTATTAGTAGCCAGATTGCTATTCATTTAGCAATTGCTTCATATTGGGAATGACCATTTGCCAGCCTTTCTTCGCTTCCTCAAATCTTTTTTCGCCATTACCTGTCCCTTGAAAATCACCTTGTGTGATGACGAGATCGCAGCCTTTCTCCTTCGGTATCACTTCATACGTCAGATTTACATAATTAGCAGGAATGTCCGCTATTCCCATATTTGGGTCAAACATGGAGAAGGTTGTTTTTTTGCCTGCTTCGAATGCGATGATCGCACCTTTCACAAAAATGACGGTTTCTCCTTCTTCTGTTTTCCCTTCCCAGGTGATGGCACTCCCTATATGCCAATCCGAAAGGACTTCACAACCAAACATGTATTGCTTGGTCATTTCGGGATTCACGATCAAATCCCAAACAGTTGCTGCATCAGATTTGAACGCTACGGTTTCTTTCACAATCATTGGATGACTCATTTTCTCTGTTTTGAGTTATATGTCCCAATTTGATTTCTTTTCGATTTTCGTGATTGCATAATCGGGATTTTCTCTCATACTATTGGGAGAAACGCCATATTCCTTTTTAAACGCAGTAGAAAAATGTTGAGGAGAATTGTATCCTGCTTCATAGGCAATTTCTTTGGCTGATTTATCCGTTTCCAGCAGTAATTTTTTAGCTAAAGTCATTCGGGTTTTGTGGATATACCCGAAGATGGTCGTTCCAAATAGCTCTTTGAATCCTCTTTTTAATTTGTACTCATTGATACCTATGAGTTTTGACAATTCTATGATCGTGGGGGGATTCTCCATCCTTGAGGTGAGAAGTTCCTTCGCCTCGACCAGTTTGTCTCTATCTTTAGCTGTTTTGATGAAAAGC
>JBCBFT010000170.1:0-8935 GCA_038527485.1 Bacteroidota bacterium | reverse complement strand
TTTTGTGAATTTGGGCAGTTCGATGTAGATGAATTTCAGTTTATCAGAAAAAACTTCACATTCCTGATCCTTCAATTCTACCAGATGATAATAGGCTTGCTCGTCCTTGTGATCAGAAAAAACGAAGTCCAGAATCCCGATGGTGTAAACAGGATATAGCTTAAAGTTCCAATTTCCTTGTTGAGCCTGCGCTTGAATGGGAAAAGAGGCATAATAGAGGCAGCGATCCTGAAAGTAGTTCTGCTTAGCTTTCTGGATTTCTACAATAAACCGCTCCCCCGAACCCGCAGTACAGTATAGATCAAAGATGGCTTTTCTATCCAGCGCTTGAGGACCCAAATGTTCGTTGGGGGAATAGCGGAGTTCCTTGATCTGATGATGGGCAGGCAGGACCTGATTGAGGAAATCGATCAAAAGCTCTTTATTCGGTTCTGTCCCGAACAACTTCTTAAATCCAAAATCCGTGAGAGGATTGACATATTTATCTACTAGAAAACTCATAAGCGAGAATATAGGAGACGAGATTTCTTAATTCTTTTGTCTAGTGTAAAAATACACAGTTTTTCTCCTTTTGGGCTATTGTTTCTCTTGATTCTTAGGGCTAAATGCTTGGGTAAAGGTTTGTTTAACAGTATTTTATGTGTAAAGTAAAATGTATATATCGCCAAATTTCCCCTTATCAATAGTTACACAAATCCTCCTGACCGACCATCTCACTCCATCTAGCAGACAATAGTTTGGCATAGTGAATATGGAAGAGACCGTAGCTACCCAGCGAATATCCATCATTTGCTTCTACCAGACAGGTCTCCCCTTCAGCTGTCACACCAAAGTCCAGCGCGTAGCCAGCAGGTGCATCTTGATAGGCATCAACAGCTGCTTCGATGACCTGGGGGTCTGGGGGTCATAGTGTAAGCGCCAATCTCCTTTATAAGGTCTGACATCCAAGATATCTTGATAGCGTACAAACACACGCCACTCCGCCAAAAAAGTACGTGGCTCTGATACCCAAATGGGTGTGTTCATACCAGGATCTCCACACCCCACCAGATCGGAAGTACTTTTCACCCAGCGTCCTGTGAATTTTTTTGCAAACCCCTTAGGCTTGATGAAAACATTCCACTGGGAAGGATGGGCTGCTAGCTCGTTGACTGTAGACGTCCATATGTTCCTTCCCAAAAAATGTCGGAGCGAAGGTGGATAGTCAAGTGGGGGAGGAGGCGTGATCCCTGCCTGATGCAAGGCGCCCTGTATGAAACGGATACCTCCCACTACAAGGTAGCCTGCTTCAGGTTGTATATCCTCTATCCGAGGAGTGGGCCGCAGATGAAATCCCATCTGGAAGAAGGCTTCCAAAGCAGCGTAGAAAGTCACATTGGAAGCATGTCCATAGTTGAGAGGCTCATGATAAAGGATCATCGCGAAAGCAGATTTATGTTCACATTGTGGGTCCTGCTCCAAAATAGAAAAAAATGCGCATCCGCTCATATTTATAAGCAGATGCGCAGGGTGATTAAGGGTAAAAGCGATGACGTATGCGTGCGCTACTTTGTCGCTCTGGGAAGAAAATACAGGGCCGCAAAACCTGCCACAAAATGCAGGATATTGATGAGTAAGCCAGCTTTGGCTGTCGCAACGCCAGGACTTAAGAAAGGCATGGCCCCATAGAGAAACAGGAACGCAATACCTACAATTCGCCAGATCCTGATGCTTCTCTCTCCATACCTTCTATGCAAGAGTCCTAGGATCAGCCCTCCAATCAAGGTCAACACTACCGTACCAACCAACGACTTCATCGCAAAATCGGAGGCAGGCTCAAATTCTTCTGTTCCCTGAATAAAAGGAGTTTCCAGTGGCGACTCACCCAATAGAAGTGCGAGCCCAAAATTTACAGCACCTGCAAGGGCACCGATCAAGAGTGCGTTTAGGAGTATCTTTTTCATGATATGAATTTCATATATGAGAAAAGGAATCCCATTAATCTAGATTAAGAATTTGTCCGCTGACGTCTGGCGCGGTCTCCTTTGACCTTGCTCAACGCCTCTGGTGTGATGCCGAGGTAGGATGCGACCATCTTCTGGGGGACCCGTTGGATGATGTCTGGATAGGCCGAGAGGAAGTGGTCGTAGCGTTCGAGGGCAGAGGCACTCATGAGCATGATGACACGTTGCTGGAGCACACGAAGTCTTCTCACGAGATAGCGCGATTGGTCGTAGGATCTCCCCAAGAGATGAAGCGCCTCATCCATTTTCCTTTTATCAATTACCTCTACCTCTGTGTGTTCAAGTGCATCAATGTACAGTTCGCAAGGTTCGTCGAGCATGACGCTGTCCCCCATGATCCAATCTTCAGAAGCAAACATGAAAATGTGAACTTTGCCATTTCCATCTATGCTGTAGCTTCGGAGCAGCCCTTTTTTGACATAGTACACGTTGGAAATAGGATCACCTGCTCGTTGTAGGATGGTCCCTTTCGGCACAGATTGCGCATGAATCAAGTCCTTGAGGGCTTGTGTAGCCGTGTGGGATTGTTGAGGATCAATGCCAACTTTTGTCAGGAAATCAGACATAGAAATTAGCGTGGAGGAGATGAGTGGAAATGTTTCATTTGAATATAGGTAAAATTAAATCATGAGGTAGAATATATAGGTAAAAATGCCCCTGTAAATCGATGGAAAATTATCCTGATTTTTCTTTCCCTTAAAACAAAACTACCACCTTTTGTCGTTTAGCTCATACCCTTAATCCAGATGGTATGAAAGCGTTTGAAGAATTCCTTTCACAGTACATAAATCCTGAAACCCTTGCTTTTAAGGGGAGTACAGAAGAGGCTGCGAGATTCTATTTTGAGTATAGAGCCTCCATCGAAGCCCTGGTCAATACGCGGCTGGCTGCGCAGGAGCATGCCTTGGGAATTTTACGGCGCGCCTTTGGGAAAGAAGGCTTGAACTACAAGCACAGTGAAGGCAATGCGGAAGGCTTTGGAGCGACGGTCGATCCGACGGGTAGGATCTATTATCATGTGGAGGTGCCTCCCTTGCTAGCGGTGAAACCCTTGCTAAAGGTCCGAGTAGAGCTAAGCAGCGCAGTCCAGCCCTTCAAGCAGCAGTTGCTCGACGAGATCGAAGATCAGATTGAAAATCCCTATCTCTACTTGGTTGAACCTCTAGAAGGCCCTGAGACCCGACAACTCCTGCGGGCACGCTTTCCCTTTGCGTCAGAGATGATGCTAGAAGAAACACAACTGAGCGCGTTTATTCAGCAGAAGTTTCAGGAGAAACTGGCACCCTTGATGGATCAGGTAGTGGAGAAAGCTACTTTTCTGATCTACAAGGACATTGGATTGGATTGGGAAGGAAACTCAGACGCTGAATCATGAATCTGCTGGGATGATGGCATCTTCATAATTCCAAACGGGACTATTGAGGAAGGCGCTGAGTTGGGCCGTGTTCTCTTTGATTTGATCCTTATCCGCATCCGCATGATCCAGGACCATGATTCTCTTCCCATCTTTGAGCACAAGGTTCAACCCGTAGCTTTTGTAGTCGGATTACATGCTTCATCAAGATCTGGAAGGCAACGATATCATGTTGGGGAATGACGGGATAGGTGGACGATTCTTTCTTGAGCATAGAAGAAAAATCGTGAGAAAATAAACGGAAAGGAAATCATTTGAGAGAATGTATCTTACGCAAAAAGTGAGACATCAACCTAATACTACCCTTCAGTTATCATGCCTGACTACACGAGTTATACGCCTACTCAGCTCATTCAGATGTTGGAGAATAAAGCGGATTACAAGCCAGAGGCGATAGCCGCAGCTTCAGAAGAGTGGGAAGGACGTGGCCTTAAACGCAAAGAAGCCAAAAAAATCGCCGAAGGCATGATGCGAGATAGGATGCGTCGCTTTCTCAGTCGTAAAAGTCGGCTCCTTTTCCGTCCAGGTGACATGGTATTTCCCGAAAGCTACTTCCTCTCCCAAAATGCAGTCAAGAGAATTTTTGGTGAGGAATACAGACGCTGGAAGGATCGCAAAAATCTATTTGGGGACAGTAGCCAAAATGCAGATCCTAGCCTATTTTGAGGGGGAATATCAACATTTTCAAAAAATCCTTAAAAAAATGCTCCTACCCCTTGACCCTTACCTTACGTCATAGTGTACCTTTGTCATAAATGAATCATAAGACGGAAAGAGAAAGCGTCAAGTCAGGTAAAATCCACGAGTCGTACTTTCAAGCTTGATTCTCTTCGTCTCATTGTCTACCAACATGAAGCGATTCGGTGTCAAAGAACTGTCCAGTATGTCAGGTGTGACGGTGCGCACGTTGCACTACTATGATCAGATAGGCCTCCTCAAACCTTCCGAAAGGACAGCAGCAGGCTATCGGTATTATCATGAGGAAGAATGGATTCGGCTGCAGCAGATTCTCTTCTATCGAGAGCTGGACTTTCCACTCAAATCCATCAAAGAGATCCTGGAGGCACCAGATTTTGATTTGATGGATACTTTGAAAGGGCACAAAACCGCTTTGATCCAGCGTCAGCATCGCATCCAGCAGTTGCTGATCACACTAGACCGTACCATTGAAACCATTCAAAAAGGAAACATCATGAAAGATCCCGAAGAACTATATGAAGGCTTGCCCAAAGAAGTGGGAAGCACGTATCGAGATGAAGCCATCAAAGAATATGGCCAGGAGATGATCGAGCAAGCTGAAAAAGACTTGGTGAAGCTCGGCAAATATGGCTTCAAAAAGCTACAAGCAGCCTTTGATGCCCTCAATGAGGAACTGTTTGTCATGCGAAATGAAGATCCTCAATCGACGGATGTCCAAGCACTGATCGCACGTCACTATGAGATGATCCTGAAGTTTTGGGGAACAAGCGTCCAGGCGGAGCATCAGTTGGCTACCTATGCAGGGCTGGGCGATCTCTACATCCAAGACGAACGCTATACCATGATGGAGGGGGAGCCACAGCCGAGATTTGCCGTCTTTTTGAAAAATGCCATGCAGCATTTTGTAGCGGAAAAGCAGCAGTAGCCCCTCCTGATTAGGTACCCATTTTCTCTTCAATTTGTTTGATCATCCCCTGGACGTAGAGATTCTCTGGATCGCGTTCGAGGGCCTTGCGATAGTTGACAAGGGCTAGGGCTAGTTGCTCACCTGCTAGGTAGGCTTCACCCAGGCTATCGTAGACATTGGAGGAGTTGGGATATGTTTCGACATTTACCTGAAAAATGCGGATGGCGTCTTGCAGTCGTCCGCTTCTTCTTAGCGCATATCCTAGGCTGTTGAGGATATTTTCAAAATTATGTTCTGGAAGCTGTTGCTTGTATTGCTGAAAGGTCGTAAGTGCCTGGTCAATAGAGTCTTGAAGAAAAGATTGAATCAAGGATTCTTCGGCCAATTGTCCTGCGTTTTGTACTGTTGAATCTACGATAGAGGCAAGGTGATCGATGACATAGTTGTGGATGGAAACGTAACGAGATCCACTACTCAGGTAGATGATGGTCAGATCTTGATTGGGAAATATACGAAAACCACTCACTCCTCCTCCTGTGAAACCGTAAGACTCCCTTTCATTCGCTGGATAAATTCCCCAACCGTATAGAAAGGCATCTTCTTCGTTTTTGAAAGGATAGCGCGTCCACATTTGCTTTTGGGTTTGAGCAGATATCATGTCATTCTCCCTAAATCTCTGTGCCCAATCTATGAATGCAGTCAAGCTGATGTTCAGTCCATTGGCAGCATGACCTTTGACTCCTGCAGCGTATCGCGTGGGGACAAACTGCGCTTTGGAGTCGTCGTACTCATACTTGCTGATCCGATGGGGAATTTCTATTTGAGAGTTGGAAGAAAGCAGCACTTCGGAGGTCCCCTGGGGGAATTGATTTGCTATGAGGAATTCTGCGAATGTACTTCCTGTCACCTTTTCGATGATGCGGGCAAGGAACCAATAGTTGGTCTGGTTGTAGCTGAATCGCGCGCCTGTCTCAAACTCGAATCCTTCGGCGATCAGGCGTTTGATCATTGCTTGGTCTAGGGTATCGGGATATCGAACCATATTTGGCAGGCCAGAGCCGTGGGCGAGCATGTCACCGATGTGTACTTGGCTCCATTCTTCGGGAAGATCGTCTAGGTATTTTGTGATCGGATCATCGAGCGCGATTTTTCCCTGCTCGATCAATTGAAAGATCGCGGTAGAGGTAAGCAACTTCGTGGACGAATATACCCTGAGCATATGGTGCGCATGGAGGGGCTCCTGGGTTTCGAGGTAGGCGACACCGAGGCAATTTTGGTAGATCACTTCTCCCTCTTGAATGATCGCGATGGCCATACCTGGAACTTCGTGTAGTTCCTGTGTCGCGGTGAGATAGGCATCGATTTCCTTTTGAAGCGATGTGGGGAGGGTAGTGGTAGATGGAGCATGACAAGAAAAAAGGAGGACACTCATGAGGAAAGCAGTCCAAGAGAAATAGCGGATCATAGGTCGGTTATTTATCGAGTAGAAAGACATGATCAACCTAAGAAAATACCTGCCATCAAGAACTAGGGAATCTTGTGAAAATGAATGGGAAGGCCATAAAAGCAAGATGGATGCCCCGATTTTTATCCGCCAGCACCAACGTCTCGTCGGTCCTACTCCCCCAAATCCTCTTCCTCCGCAGTCTCTACCACTTTCCTCTTAATCAAATAGTATTTATGTCCATCCTTCACATCGTAGTACGGTTTGGGATCGACTCTATACACAGTCATGACCGAATCAATATCCCTCGGTGGATCTGCCAATGCCTTGAGTTCCTGAAACCATGTGGTGCTTCCTACTTGCGCATCGACTAGCTTGATGTCCCACATTTTGGCTAATTCGAAGTTGGCTTCGTACAGGTCCGCCTCGCTCAGATTGGCATGGCGCAGATCCGCTTTGCGGAAGTTGGCTTGTTCCAGATAGCATCTGGAGAGATTGGCGGAGTTGAGATCAGCTTCTTGCAGATCGGCCGCCATGAGGTTGATATCCGACAGGTTACGGTCGTGCAGGTAGGCCTCAGCCAAGTCTGCCTGCTTGAAGATCGACGCCCGTTTGATCGAGTCCATATCTTCTTCATCCAACTCGCTGGTCAGGAGTGAAAACAAGAGTTGTCCTCGTTCGGGACTGAGTTCGGGGCTAAGCGTATCGGCGGCGGTGAGGTACTTATAGGGCTTGAAGGACCTACTGAGTGCTTCGATTCGTCCGATCAATTGCTGAGAGATGTGCTGGTGACCAGGAAAGGTCTTGCCTGGATTTTCCAATTCCCATCGCTCGCGTTCGATTTGCTGCTGTTGCTTTTCGTAGGTGATGGCGTCCAGGACATTGCCCAACTCGAAGATCAGGCCGTTTCGTCTCTGGGACTCGATCAACTGCGACTGTCGGTCGATCTTGACATTTTGCTGCATGATCAGCGTGTTTTGTCTATTCAAGAGCCATGTTTGCAAGCCAATGAAAAGGAGTGGACCCAAAGCAGCCAAAACAGTAAATGCGCCCACTCGAATAAACCGTGCGATGACGTGCGCCAGGACATTGCCGAGTGTATCGGTAGTCACGCGAGCGGTTTTGACCTCCTCAAACAATTGTTTGGTGCTATCTGACAGCTTTTTCCCCAGGAAAATATCTACAGCCTTTCGTCCGATCAGGACATTCATTTGAAACTGTTGAACGGCTTTATTTTGGAAGACCGCTTCCTTCATTTGGTATTCGAGCAGCTTGCGCTTGAGGGCACTATTTTCTGCTTCGAGTTGGGAGAGTTTATCTTGGGGTTCCTGAGGGACTTCCATTAGGGTAAAGGCTAAAAATTGACCAATGTTAATTTACCATTTTTCGTAACAAAAATTGTACCTGTGTAAGGGGTAGGAGCCATTCGTTGGGTATACATGTGTAATGAAAATGATCTAAATCAAGTAGATAACGAGTGGAAGGAGGCTTATGGTATATGTGGAAATTCCAGATGGTAGTCTATGCAAGGCGGATAATTCCTGGGCTTGCTGTCTTAAGCGGAGCGGAATCCTTCAAGGGATGGTGTGAAACACCCAGCGGCTTGAAGGCTGTGATGGTCCCCTTGAGCGACACCCAATCTCTGATTGTAGAGAGTCGCCGCAAGGTAGGCTTCGACGCCAATCTTGAGAAAGAAGGCGTACTCGTCTATGTCGTGAACACCTCCAAGGAAAGAGGAACTGGCCCTATCGTCTTCAAACCTGATGTGGCTATCACAGGGACAAAAAGGATGCGCTGATGGTTATGGGTGATACCTATACCTATGAGGGCGTGAGTGTGGAGGTATTGGATGCGAAGGTGGAGAGTGGTTTCGTACGGATGAGGTTGTAGAAGGAGATGATTGAAGTGGTCGGATTTTCCCAACCATCTCATTACGTAGCAAGGAGATAGTACATATTGTCACAATTTAACTAACCCATGAAAACCTACTATATCTACATCACAACCAATCCTCAGCGATCAGTACTCTACACAGGAGTAACCAATGACTTGAATCGTAGATTGAAAGAACACTATGAAAATAGAGGTTTGCCTACATCGTTTGCTGGTAAATATTACTGCTACAACCTGATTTACTTTGAGACTTTTTCTGGAATTCAACAAGCGATTATTCGAGAAAAAGAGATCAAAAAGTGGAGAAGAAGCAAGAAAGAAGCCTTAATCAATAGTTTGAATCCTAAATGGGAGTTTCTAACGCCTCCTTTTTAGTTAGCGAAGCCTGTCCTCCTGATCTCGAAGTTTCTCTCGGGAGAGTAAGGATCTAAGTCAAGCTGACTTGAGATGAAATCTCCTATCTGGTATCCTGTAGGTAATACCCGTTTGGTTCTCTCTCCCTACTTCGTAGCGGGATCGAGATGACCGTACGGATGTAATTGATTAGTAGGCGAAGCCCCATTCTAAACGGTGAA
>JBCBFT010000169.1:0-9192 GCA_038527485.1 Bacteroidota bacterium | reverse complement strand
TCGCCAAGCCGCATCCGAATATGACTGGGCTTGGCGAATCAAAGATCAACATATAGACTCGCTCCTCATCTATGGAAAGTTAGCGCTCAAGCATTCGAGAGCTGCTCATCATAAAAAAATAGAAGCTTATAGCTTAGCAGATATTGGAAATTACTTCAAGAGGAAAGAAGTATTTGATAGTGCTCAATGGTATTTAGATCAAAGTCTACGGATAAGACGTGAGTTCGGTAGTTCCCAAGATTATATAAGTGGGTACAATCTCATCGCGATTATGTACGTGCAATGGCAGAAATTTGACTCAGCAATATATTACTTTGATTTGGGATTAAAGCTGAGTGAAGAATTGGAAGAAATAAATATGAGAGCGAAGCTATTGGATGGTATCGGCGTATGCGCCTTGCGTAAAGGATCGTATAGACAGGCATTCATCTACATAGAGGAGGCACTGACTTGGCACAAAAAACTTTCGGATTCAACGGGTATGGCGAAAAGTCTTCAAAATATGGGCCTGATTTACCAAAATACCGATCAGCTATCCAAAGCAGTGAAATGCTATCATCAAGCCAAAGTGATCTATCAAAGACTGGGTTCTATTCTAGGAGTGGTGGACATCATGATCAATGAAGGAAGTATAGCAGCTATCCAAGGCAATTTCCAAAGAGCAGAACAGCTTTTTTTTGAAGGTTTACAAATGAGTCAGGCATATGGTTTAGTAGAGAATCTATCATTCATATATAACAACTTAGCCTTTATTTATGAGTCAACAAGGCAATGGGAACAAGCGTTAAGCTTCTATCAAAAAAGCTTTGAACTTGCAAAAGAAACAGAGAAACGAATGGATCTCATAGAGGCAGGTATCAACCTCGGAAAAGTTTACTGGGAAATGGGTGAGGTGCGATCAGCAGAGAAAATTCTTAACCTAGTATCAAAAGATTGGGAGGTGAAAGATCAACCTTTTCTCGAAGCCCATCTGAGACAATTACAAGGCAAAATTTACGGTTCTTTTAAGGAGTATGGCAAAGCCTATCAAACACTCTTATTGAGTCAACAAATACTAGATAAACTGGAAAATGAGTTAAGTAGCACCCGAAATCTTTCGGATGAAATTCTATTGATCACACAAGAGAAGCAGAGATTGGCACATAGAGTTGAGCGTCAACAATCGGATATACAGATTCAGGAGATGAGAAGCCAACTATGGTTCAGTATAATTTTAGGAGGCATCGTCATTATCGCCCTTGCGTTTATCATCCTTTTGTTTAAGCTGCATAACCAGCGACTAGAAGTTAGAAGATTGGCAGCAGAGAAATCTGCTTTTGTTGAAAAAGAAAAGCGGCTTGAAAAGGACAAAGAAGTCTCTCACATACTCAAACGCGCAGAACTCTCAAATTTAGAGGCAAGGCTGAAGACGGAACAAGAGGTTCGGCAGCATATTGCGAAAGACCTGCATGATCAGTTGGGAAGTAATTTAGCTCTGCTGCAAATACAACTTACAGGCATAAAGCCTCAGCTTGCGCATATCGCTTTAAATAAGCAGGTACAATATGAGTCTGCCCTACAACTGCTAGATAATACCTGTGGAAGTTTTAGAGAGGTCGCACGTAGAATGAGCCAACAAGGGATTGATATTGAGAAATGGACCTGTGAGTTACAAAAGTTTTGTGAGACGATTTCTCTGTCGGGCCCTCTGCAGATTGATTTTATTTATACAGATCTTTCGTCTTCTATTCCAGACGATACGATAAAGGAAGTTTATCCCATCGTAAAAACGCTTATAGATAATATCTTACGTCACTCAGAAGCCAAGGAAGCTACCATACAACTATTTGATCAAGACAATATGTTATTTCTATCAGTGGAAGACGATGGCAAAGGGTTTGACATTCATGCCCAAGACAATAAACAAGGTATAGGGCTTAGAAATGTCTACACCCGTGTCGAAGAACTAAATGGAGAAGTTAATCTGGAATCTTCCCCTGGGAGAGGGACGTTGATCAATATTCAAATTCCTCTAAATATATGATCAGGATTGTATTAGCTGACGATCACAAAATGCTGGTCGAAGCATTGGCAAGTATTTTGGAAAAAGAATCGGATATAGAAATCATAGGAATTGCGAGCAATGGGGTTGAATTAATGAGCTTTTTGGAACGGCAACTTCCTGATATCTGTCTTTTAGACATCGAAATGCCTAAGATGAATGGAATTGTAGCTATGAAGCAAATTCGAGTGCAGTATCCTATGCTTCCTGTATTGGCGCTTACGATGTATGACGACCCCAGGCATGTGAGGCAAATGATAGAATCAGGTGTGAGAGGATATATTCTGAAGAATCGGAGTCAGGATTTTTTGGTTGAGGCCATCAGAACGATTCTTTCCGAACCAGAAGAAGTATTCTTTGAAAGTGCCATTAGAGATAGATTTATTCGAACATTTTCGGGCACTCAAGTCCCAAAAAAGAAGTACAAACACGACTTGCAAAGGGTAAAGATCACCCCTAGAGAGAAAGAAGTTTTAATTGAACTAGCAAGTGGGCGTACCTCCAAAGAAATGGCAGAGATATTATGTATTTCAGAAAATACTTTTGTTTCTCATAAGGCCGCTTTGATGAAAAAACTTGGGGTAAACAAGGAAACTGCCTTGGTGAGATTTGCTGTAGAACAGGGCTTCTTATCAGACACACTTAATATAGAGCCAGACCTATAATGCACATCATGTAAATAAAATGTCAACATGCGAGTAGAAAATCGAAAAGCCCTATTAGTAGGGATAGATACCTATGCCTCAGGGATAAATAACCTTCATGCCTGTGTAGCAGATGTCCAAAGAATGGGAGAGTTACTAGAACACCATGAAAGGGGAGATCCTAATTTTTCCTGCAAACTTCTGACATCCAGTAATTCTACTGTAACTAAAGAACGATTTGAACAGGCAGTGGATCTATTGTTTCAGGGCAATCCCGACATGGTTTTATACTATTTTTCGGGACATGGAAGTACCCATGAAAATAAAGGCTACATGATATGTCAGGATACGCAAAAAGAGGATATTTCCACAGGGTTTCCCATGGATCAACTTTTGCTAAAAGCCAATGAATCTCAAGTACCTGAAATCGTCATTATACTCGACTGTTGTCACGCTGGTGCTTTAGGTAATTTTTCACTTGAAGGAAGTCCTATTACACAGCTACGTGAGGGAATTACTGTTTTGGCCGCTACCCTAAGTTCGGAGTATGCAGTGGAGAGAATGGGACATGGTGTTTTTACCAAGCTACTATGTCAAGGCTTAGAAGGTGTCTCGGCGGATATACTTGGGCATGTCACAGCCGCTAGCTTATACAATTTAGCAGATAGTATGCTTTCTCCCTGGGAGCAGCGACCTGTGTATAAGTCCTTTGTCAATAAAATGAAGCCTCTTAGGTATTGCTTACCCAAAATACCTAAAAAAGCCCTTCGAAGAATCAACCAACATTTTCCTCAACCAGATGCGAGTATTCAATTAAGTGAATCCTTTCTGGAACATACGCGTCAGGCAACCCCCTCAGATGTAGGGCTCTTTAAAGAATTACTGGATTATGAAAGCGTAGGGTTGGTTCAAGGGCGTATGGCTAAGACTCTGACAAGCGAGGCTGAGATTCAGGGCACTTGCATCCTTACAGAATACGGCAAGCTGTTTTGGCAGACTGTAGCCAAAGGTTTGGTCTAACAAAAAATTACCTCAATCTTATGAATATACATCAACACAGCACCATACATAAACGGTGTAAGCAATTCGTTCAGTTTATCGCGCCTGAGAAAGACAAGATAGAAGACATTAAAAAACAGTCAGCCGAAATCCGAGAGCGAATCAAGAAAAAGGCAGAAGAGGATGGAAAAATAGTAGCCGAAATGCCTTATTCAGGCTCATTTGGGAAAAATACTGGACTGAGACGCTATCTAAGAGGAAGCGCGGAGGTCGAGGGAATGGACATTGATTTAGGTTTCATTTTAGAAGCTAAAGACGATGAAGGAAACGAGTTGGGCTGCCAGATCGATGATTTTGAATCCTATGCTAGGGCTTGTTACCCTGATTCAGATATAGGATCAACTAAGAGTTCTGCTACCATCTCTTTTAAGAGTACAAAACGTCAGTATGATCTAGTTCCTTTGCTCAAGACGGATAATCCAGATGTGCAGAAACTCATACGGACAAATGGAGAGGAACGACAAAGTTCTATCAAGAAGCATGCAGAATTTATCAAATCCAGGAACAGAAGTAGTCATCGCCTTCAGGGAGTAGTAGTTTTCAATCATTGTGTACGTCTCATTAAATGGTGGCGATATCATAAGCAAAGTGAATCGGGCATCTTTGGAAATGAAGAAAATGATGAAAAGGTGCCCAGTTTCCTGCTAGACTTGCTATGCGCACATGCCTATGATAAGCTATCTGTGACGAAGACATACCCTGAGACACTTGCACGATGGTTTGCATTGATGGCACATGTCGTACGCAATAGAAAGGAAATTATCTTCACAGACTACATCAAATTCCCCCGAAAACCCGCATACGATGTCTGGTTAGTGGCAGACCCAGTAGATACAAGCAACAATGTAGTAGCCAATTGGCATGAGTATCAAGTAGACGAGCTAGCCGAATGGCTAGAGAGCGCAAGAGACCGTATGACACAGGCGATACGCATGAATGGTGAAGGAGATGATCATGGGAGCCTTCACTGTTTGGTAGAAATTTTCGGAAAAGTATTCAAACATAATGTGGATTGATTATGAGATTATCTTATACATCTTCTTCTTCAGAATCGTTTACAGAGGCCCGAGCAAAATATGTCATGGGTAAAGTATATGACGACTTTCACCATATGCTTTATCGTGGATTCTCAAGCTTAAAGGCTGGAACTTTAGAGAAGTGGTGGAATGACCTATCGTTTATTATTTCTCGAAATGCATTAGAAAAATTCGAAATCCAGTTCAAATCAGAAGAAGGGGAAGCATGGGCTGTAACCTATCATGTGGTGGCAGATGGTTCCATACATGTAGATAGTGCATCAGGAGGGATTAACTATTATCGAGTTCCTCATGATGTAAGTATCAGTATTGTGCTAACTCATGATCCTAATGATGATACTGTGGAAGAATATCTAAGTGAAAAGGGGTGGAACAGTGGGGCTACCTACCTCAGCTTGGATGAGTCATCACATGGAGCTTACTCAAAAAATGGTTTTGGTTTTGGTAGAAATACAAAAGGAGACTGGTCATGAATACAACAAATATCATAGAACTAAAGGAATCGATTCATCCACACAAATTGGCCTCTAAGAGATATGAATCTCTCGTCGGCTTAGATAGCCAAAAAGAAAAGCTACTCCATAATTTGAAACTTTTCTTTGGCAGAAAGACCTTAGATAATTGGAGAAAGAAACATCACCCGCGAGGACTTCCTTTTTTTGTTTTTGATAATCGCTCCCTTCAACCCCCGTTGATTCTGCTTTCGGGGGAAGTAGGTTGTGGTAAAACAGAACTTGCACAAACCATCGCGACTCCACTTTCTTCACTTGTGGGAGGGAAGAGGATTAGAGTGATGGAAACTCCTTCAGATATAAGAGGGGGGGGACGCGTGGGAGAACTTTCTCAACGACTCACAGCAGCCTTCGAGCAAGCAAGATATAAGTTGAAGCCTAAGGAATTGGGGATTCTGATTATCGATGAAGCAGATGATCTCGCAACCCAGAGATCTCAAATGCAGGCTCACCATGAGGATAGGGCAGGTGTCAATGTATTGATTAAAGAAATTGATAGACTTGAACGAGATCAGATTCCTTTGGCAGTTATCCTTATCACAAACAGAGCCGATGTCCTTGATCCCGCGGTCTTGCGGCGCGCAGCGACTCAGTTAGCATTTAGCAGACCTAATAATGATAGCTTTGAGAAGCTCATGGAGTTGCTCTTACAGGGTGTCACCTATTCTGATGATGATATCCGGAAGCTGGTAGCCGCATCTCGAAAGGATGAGGTAAGGTTTACCTTCTCGGATGTGGTGCATAGGATTGCGCGCCAAAGTCTAATAGAAGCATATCTCAAAGATCGTCCTTTTTCCCCTGATATCATCTTGGAAGTCATCCAAGCTACCAAACCTACCCCCTTATTGACATGAGCCGAAAAGTAACATCTCCGACACCCCACGGACTGATCATTCTCGTTCAGTCCGTACATGATACAATTCCCGAGACAGATATTCTGCAAGCCATTCCTGAGGATTGGCTCAAAATTCCCCGAAAGATTATACCCATCATATCTGACCAAATTCCACATGGGGATCAAAATATTCCTATGCGAGATCTCATGGATGCTCAGAGAATAATATATGAAGAGAAGGTAGTGCCTGTCCTAGCTGATCATCCCTCATATGAGGTGTTATACTTTGGGATGGCTCCTATTCCTTTATGTATTCATTTTGGATATCTGATAGGCCCCTTACAGAGAGTGAGCGTTTTTCACAAGCACCATTTCGATAATACATGGCGTTTCTCCGAGGGAGCTGCTACTTTCAAGCAAGAGATACATGATGTACCTAGTTCTAGATCTCTAGCTGTAGGGGAAGCCATTATTCGTTATGAATCGTCTAGGTTTACTATCCACGAGAAAGACTGCCTTCTTCACGTCAATACTCCCTTGTCGCACACGTATGTTGAGCATGTGAAACATGAATCTCAGGAGGCAAAATCAGCAGATCCTTTCACTCGACAAGATGAAGTCTTTACTGCCGCTGAAACTTTCAGAAAGGTATTGGATACTATACAAGATCAGAATCCCAATACCCAAACCATCCACCTTTTTGCCTCTGTACAGCCTGAAGTAGCCTTCTTGATGGGGAAGCAAGTATATAAAACGGCAAGCCTACCTATTCAGCTATATCAGTATCATAGAGAAGGTTCATCTGCCTATACACCTACAGGGAGAATTCCGAGCGATGACAAGCTCGTCATTCATATCCGTGAAGAGGATAAAAAAAATCTAGCCACTCTACGTCAAGAACTAGCCAAAGAATTAACCGATAGAGTGCAGCCCTTTATTCAAGGACTGATGGATGCAGATAAGTCTTGGCGCTCAGAGTTCGAACAGATCAATCATGAAGGTTTACAAGCCTACCCTTGGAGTACCTTGAAGAATCTCCAAGAAACCAATCTCATCACAGACCATGTACAGCTTGAAGAGCTAGATACCAACGAAAGGACTTTCTATGATAAGGAAGCCCAAGCATGGCTTTTCAATGATCCTTTTTTATATATGATGCATATCCAGTTTGAGGATGAGTCTTCATTAAAAAGAGCTGTCCGGCTTTTATGGTTTCATGAATCTATTCATTTCGCCTGCCATAAAATTACTTCTGGGACTTCTCGAGGAGTAGGTAGCTTCCCTAAAATTTTGGAAGAATTAGACTACCAAGCAGATGTATACGCTATATGTAATGAATATGCCTACTCCCAAAGATATGAGCCAGGGCAAACGAAACAAATCAAGAAATTCTTTTTAGAGCTCATTCGAGTAATCACTGATACAATGTGGGCATTTGATGCGATGGAGTCTAGATATGAGATGGAACTCCGAAGAATCAATCGCTACCTCATTTGGTATTTTCAATATGCTCAAATATCGGCTTTATCTAATCCAGACATAGCTGCAATTTTACATATACTGTCTCGAAAGCCTTTCATTGAATTAAAAGGGCTGAAACTTCAACCCAATCAAAAGCAGCGCCACCTAGTACAACTTCGCGGTTATAGATCTGATTCGTTGGAGATTGCCTTGATCATAAACAACCAAATTGAATATCGAAGTTCTAACCCTGATCGCGCAGAACTGGATAAGTTGGTCAAAGCTTTTCAAGAAAGAAAGGGAGATGCGATTAGATCTGTTTTGAAGAATATTCTTGATTTGATTGATGGTGGGTAAGACAAGTGTTCCTATCGAGGTCATAGGTGTAGGAAGCATTGTATCTCCCTGCATATTGGGACACAGTTGCCTTGGGTAGTGGCCTTCTCTCCATAGGTAGCCTAGGTCAATCGATTCTATGCCTTCGTTGTACACCACCATCTACTCCTGTTTCTTGTCCAACAAAGGCGACTACCTTGACACTCTGGCTGTCAACCGCAGCAGCAGAGGGCTGGGGATTCCTCCCTTGTCTTACACGTTCAAGTTTCACTAAATCCCTCAGTATTATATCTAGAATCCCATTGAACACATCACGTAAATCTAGTTGGCGAGGTCTGTGAAAATCTAAATACTTTTTAATGTGTTGCCGCTGGGAATCACTCAGATCTGTAAACTTCGTTTGCATAACTTGAAAAATGGGTCTTTTTCAAGTTTATGAGTGATTTCCAACTTTTTCAAAGTACTTCAACAATTCTCCCCAACATCTTCTGAGTGTCATTCCTTTCAAAAATGTAGGCAGGCCATCACGTATATTTTCACGTGGTACGCGGATTAGGAGGAGGACTTAGAACAAAAATATTGAAATGCCTTCTCTCTTTCGTCCCAAATAATGACCCCTCTGAATGTTTCCTTTTGAAATAACTCAAAAGACCAACGAATTTCAGGACTGAAGGTACTTTAGAATCTTAACTCCTCTACAAGGATCTCGAATACTTTTCCCTCGCCTCCTTTGAGGAATACAGAATGGAATACGCCTGGAGGTTCGGAAGACCAAGTATAATCTGAAGGATCATCCCGCGAGATAAGATCAATTAAGGCACCTACCTCTTGCCCACAGTATGAAGCGTAATCTGGGGTGGCTAGTTCTTGATTTTCTTCTTGTCCCTGGCATCCTGAGAATAGAATGGCTACGATGATAGCAAAGCTGACGAAGAATGCTATTTGAGATGTGTGTGTATTCATAGTGGTTGGCTTTTAATTGCTACATATTTTTTGCCCTAGTTTATATCTTCCACCCTTTGTGAAGTATTATTCAGCTTAAGGTCTGATTCCGTCATGCAATTATAAATAATATGATTATTTTATTTAGAGATTCTTCCCATTCCATCTCGCTGTACTTTTAGTATATATATGGAATTCGTATACACATTGGTCTTTCGTTTAAAGTTTATTTGTACTTATAAGCTATGTAATGCGAATTAACAGTTAAAAATAAGGAAAAGGAACGCTGCGGCCAATTTTCCGAAAGTGTGGACAATTAATCCTT
>JBCBFT010000168.1:0-9566 GCA_038527485.1 Bacteroidota bacterium | reverse complement strand
CCTGATTGATGAGAATATCTTAGAGAAGACCACAGGTGTAGAGATCATCAAACGACTCAAAAATCGTGGATATCTAGAAGAATCTGCTGATTTGGAAGATAAGCGTAAGAAGAATGTACAACTAAGTGACAAAGGGAAAAGTCTGGTAGAATTGCTAGACGAAGATCTACAGCAAGTGGCTGTCGTCATGGGAGCGACGCTCACAAGCAAAGAGCAAGTCCAATTATTTTACCTTTTGAAAAAACTAGATACTGCACATCGCAAGGTCTACATGGATTTTCGTGATGCTTCCCTAGCAGATATTTTGAAGATGTTTCAGCGAGAAGAAGAAACTTCTTGAAGATGGTCAAAGTAAGTTTGGTTCACTTTCTGCCAAACGCGTGTAGAAAGACGTTCGTTGAGACGAGGAAGTCTGCCTTCACCCCAGCTCTCTGTGATGACAAATAACTGGTGATCAGATTCTTCTATTCTGCGAATGACAACCCCTGGATAAAGAATGTGTCCAGGTAAGGTATAATTGATGATGCTGTAGTGGACTGTATCTATCTGTATAAGTATAGGATTATTCCGTTTCAAGCCTACAATCACCGAAACCGTATCACAGGAATTTACAGGACCATGGAATCGCTTAGGGACAGGTGCAATATGCTGGATATCACTGATAAAGTGTGTAAATGCAGCATCGATTTTCCATATTTGCGCTCCCTCCTCATGGACTATTTTTTCAACTACTCGGTAGTGATGATATCGCTTGTGTGTAGCGTCAAACGATTGCTGTACATTCGCCTCGCAGCAAAGTCGAGGTAAGCTGATCTGTGCCTGTATCTTGTGAGGTGCAAAAATGAGTGCGCAGACCAAGATGAAAATGAAAATCAGAAAAATTCTTTGCATTTGTTGTCAATCATTCCGTCTAGTATATCCAAGATACCATACTTGAGTGAATAGACCATCTCTTTCGAATGGTCCGCTGAGAGTATGAGCCGAATACGTGGAAAAAAATAAGACCCTATTTGAAACAATGAACATCGAGCTAAAAAGCAGAGCTTTTAGGTTCTGACGAAAGTTATTTTGTGAGATTTAGTGGGACTAAGTCGATCAAAATAGATGAAGTTCAAGTTCTGAAACCGCAAACTTTTCGCAGATTTGAGGTTTCAAACATGGTCTAAGTGATTTGCGCCAAAAAAGTCGAGTAAAATGAAGACGTTTTCCTCAGCATTTCTCATTTTAAAGCGCTATACCCTCTTGCTGATATGAGCTACCGCATCAAATTAAGTTTAGACGAGTCCTACGAGTTGGCCGATCGCATGAAGGTCATCAAAAACAAAAAACAATCCCGCCGTTTGCTTGCACTCTCTCTTCGACATTATGGATACAAGGTCAAAGACATCGCCCCTATCATAGGAACAAGTGAGAAAACCATTACGCAGTGGATGAAGCTATTTGCTGAGGGAGGGTTTGAAGGATTATTGAAGATGAATTATCCCGAGCGGAGAGGTTCCAAACTCGCGGCATACGAAAGTGCCATTCAACAGAAACTTATCCAGAATCCCCACCTCAAACTTGCCGATATTCAGATGTGGCTCAAAGAATCTCACGGATTGGAAGTCGAGTATAGTTGGCTCTATCGCTATCTCGAAAGGAAAGGGATGCTTGAAAAGAGAAAAAAATCCAATCAGAGTAAAAAGGATTGAGACCATGTTTGGCACGACATATCATCGCTTCCAACTGTATGTTTGAATTACCTTCAACTAGGTAAGGGTACTCAATTTTTTCCTTAAATTTTTCAGCTTTTCAGGAAGCAGTATAGGAGTTTTACGATCTCCAATCGTGTCATATACTCACGTTTTCAACTTTCTTTCTTCAATTTATGATTTCAACTTATTTACAGTGTATCAGTATAAATAGAAAGGAGTTACGCTGAATTTCTAAATTATCTGTACCTCCTTTACTCGAGCTTATATCATCAAAGCAGAACCGTGAACAATTCTAGGAGGAAACTACCCAACCTTGCCTTTTATACATTTTACTTGTGTATGTATAGCCCCATGATATGGGGAGGTGGATCTTTTACGCTTTATGGGCAGGATTTTCAGCCGATATTTTGTCAACTCAAGCGAGTGGACGGCCTGCCCTCCAATGATGTCTATAGCATGCTCCAAGATCACCTTGGGTACATTTGGTTTGGGACTAATTATGGCTTGGCTAGGTACGACGGTATAAACTTTCACACTTACGATGTCAAAAAACCCTCTTATGTATATGATCTGAAGGAAGATGAATGGGGGAGAGTCTGGTTTTCGGGTGCAGGAGGAATTAAGTATGCATATAAAGGGCTTATTCACGATCCCCCCAACTTATCGGGGATAGACTCTATCCTAAATGAGTATGGCACAATGGTTCTCTCCTGGCACATGGACGAAAATGATCACTTCTGGTTTACTTTATATAATCGAATCAGTCGAGAAAAAAGAGAGATTCCTAACGAGAGAATGGAGAAAAATCTGAGCCTTTATGTGTTCGAGGCTTATGACAGTACGCTGATCGCGCATCACATCAAAAAATTTCCCCATTATCAATTTAACCAAATAAATCCCAATACTGAGAAGCGATTAGATGAGCAATTTGTATTTAAAATTGGAAGCAAATGGATGTTTTCTGGTAACCAAAACTACCAACACAATGGGAATGACATTCCGCTTACCTTCAATGAAAGGATAGAGGAGCCTTTAGACTCTTATACTTCCATCAGCAACATACTAGAACTTCCCGATGGAGATCTGCTCGTCGTAGGTGGGCGCAACATCTATCGGCTCTCAGATACGATCATCAAATGGAAATATACCGCACCCATAAAAAGTCCCATTACTGAGATATGCCATGGCAAAGGGGGACAAGTATGGATATGTACCTTTAAGGGGGCTTATCCTTTCAATCCCGATCATCCTGAAAGTTTGGGACAAGCGTGTTATCTAGAGCAAAAATGTATCTCGGAAGTTTTTACCGATCGAGAAGGTAATACGTGGTTTGCTACGACTGGTAGTGGCGCATACATTCTTCCCAATGAAAATCTCTCCATTCTTTCGTGGAAGGGAGAGGAAGCAATGAATCAGATAGAGGATCTTCTCATTTTCAAGGATAAATTGTGGTTTTTCAACGAGGCAGGCTATTACTATTCTTTGGATACTTCACTGAATCTTCAAAAGATCACCCAAATATCTTCTAATGGAAAGCATAATTGGAACATCATTCACGATGACTATATCCTCTCCTCTACGCAGCACATTTTTTTAGACGAAAGGAAAATCCAAAAGATTCTTCCCCAAAAAACTGTTCCAGAACCACGCATGATTTGGGCTCGGAAATATATAGGCGTAGATGAAGATCGACTCTTTGCTGTCAATAAATCGGGATTAGAGTTGCTCGACGTAGCCCATCAGGTTCGGACCAATATGACCAAAGCTTCTAAGGGAAGATTTGCTACAGGTGATGCCAATGATATTGTACTGGGACCTGATAGTACCTATTGGATTGCTGCGAGTAAGGGAATATTTGGATGTAAATTTGATCGACGATATTATTTTCCTGAGCATCCAGAGATAGAGGGAGGTAAGGCAGAAAAGAAAGTAGACAAAACGATACTTCAGCTCCCTCAGGAAAACTATATAGATCTGGGAGAGAGGTATCCCCAACTCAAGACAGCTCCTAGTGATAACAAACCGATGGTTTCACTTGCTTATGGTGGAAATGATGAGTGGTTATTTTATCAAATTCGGGGAGGAGTATTTCACTTGAGGGGAGACTCTGTTACGCTACTGGACCTGGGACCTGATATGGTGTATTATAACGGAAAAATCATTTGGGAAAAGGAAAATCTCTTCTGGCTTTGTTCGGACCTGTATCTCTACAAAGTCGAACGGCTCCATGCGGACGCCCCTTGGAAACTGAGCAATCGCTTCGGTCGGAAAGATGGCTTACTGGGAGAAAGGGTAAATGATATCATATACTTTGGGGACTCATACTGGATCAGTACAGATCGAGGACTGATCCATGCAGGGGCACTGGAACCTGTAGAGATAGATTATCAGCCCCTGATCCATGTAGAGTCCATTCAGGGAGGAGGCAAGACGTGGTCGAGCTTTGAGGAGATCGAGATAGAACCAGCCATCAATGATGTAGAGATCCATTATCGAGGCTTCTCTTATCGAAACCCTGAAGGCATTTCTTATGAGTATCGTTTGTTAGGATTCTCAGAGAAGTGGCAAGCTACAGATTTGTCAGTAATCCAATTTACCAATCTTCCGCCAGGCACATATGTATTCGAAGTTCGGGCAGTCAGCACAGACTATGGACCATCTGCTTCGCCTGCACGCTTGACGTTTCGGATGGAATCCTACATCACAGAGACCCTTTGGTTTAAGAGCTTATCTTCAGGTTTTGTCTTGCTGATTCTTCTACTCATCGGCTTGGGGATCCTGCATATAGCCAATAGAAGAGCTGTATTGCTCCGACAGCTGAGTGAGACCAGATATGAAGCCTTATCATCGCAGATGAGTCCGCATTTTATCTTCAATGCGATGAACTCCATCCTCTACCTCATCAATAAAGATGAGCGTCAATCTGCCCAACGTTACCTCACCTCCCTGGCCAAGCTTATGCGCAGCATTTTGGTAGATGCCAAAGAGACTTTTGCGCCGCTTGTGGATGAGATGTGGCGCGCACAGGAGTACTTAGATCTGGAAAAATTACAGTTTGGAGGCAGATTAAAATTTCAAATTGAAGGAGATGAACTCCCCGAAGACCTCCTAATCCCACAGATGGTGATTCAACCCTTTTTGGAAAACGCCATTCACCACGGCATCAGACCCAAAGGACGTGGTGAGATTAGGCTAATTTTGAAGGACTTGGGAGAGTTGATCCAACTCTCTGTCATAGATGATGGAGTGGGTATGGAAGCTTCACATAAATACAAGAAAGAAAAGACCACCAATTCAAGATTGAAAGGGACAGGGATTGGGATCAGAAATACAAAGGAACGATTGCAATCTATCCATCAGATATACGGGATTGAGACGGGGCTCAGAATCATAGATCGACAGGTAAGTGAGGGAACAAGAGGAACCATTATAGAAATTATATTTCCAAAGTTTGCCGAAGTACCGAAAGCTTAGGCCCTGTTTGTAACAATGGAAATCTAGCTAAAAAGCAGTGATGTTCGGTTCTGGCGAGAGCTATTTTGTGAGAGCTAGTGGGGCTAAATGGATCAAAATAGATGAGATTTAGCTTCTGAAAAGTACAAACTTCTCACAGGTTGGAAGTTTTAAACATGGTCTTAGTGGGTTTTATGGAACAAACAACTATCTTGTAATTTAGGAGGCTTTTTAGGACTACATGGATATTTTTAGCTTCAAACACACTCCCTTTTGATATTTTCATCTGGAATGAGAGCGAGTTTAACCATTTCCTGAAGCTACGATTGTAGGGCTATTGTCCTTTCAAACGCGGGAAGTCTCTTGCCCGTTCAAGCGATTTTGTCGAGATGAACAAGGTTTCCAGATGGTTTGTGACATACAGCTTATACCCATGAGAATCATTCATTCGCTAAGGCCAAGATACCTGCCTTTACGCTACATAGCAGCGATCTATCTTGGATTATGTATCAGTTTCTGTTGGGGGCAGACTTTTTCCCCAGGCTATTTCAAATTAGATCAGACAAACTTATTGCCTACCAACCATGTCTATGCGACTTTCCAGGATACAAGAGGGTATGTGTGGATAGGGACGGATCGAGGCCTGTTTCAATTCGATGGAGAGAAGATTAAGAATTTTCCAGATGCGCCCCGCAACCCGATTGATATTTTCAGGATTACCCAAGATGACAAAGGCCGGATATGGTTCAACGGCCCAAAGGGGATTTTCTATGAGTACGAAGGCCAGTTTCATGAACTCCCCTACAAATCCTACCTTGATTCCATCGTCTACCAAAAATCTACTTGGCTTATATCATGGCATCTAGATGCTGAGGATCACTTTTGGTTTACTTTTAGTTCCAATCCTTTTTTAAATAATGAGGATCGAGGCCCCAATCACTATTACTGGGAGATATTTGAGGGAGGCTACAGGAAGCATCTCTTCAAGGATATTCCTCACTATTTATTTTTACCTATGTGGAAAGTCTCGACACAGTCAACAAATAGCGTCAGCTATGTGGCAAAGGTAGGAGGCGAATGGCTGTACACAGGCTATCAGAGTGTGAACAGAGTGAAGGGGTCAGAAGTATGTGAAAAAAATATACCGTACAGTAGGAGGGTGGAAACCGATCGTGCCATTGCGCGCTTTGAGGCGATTGATGAACAAGAGTTTATTTTTTCAGAGGGACAGGGATTGCTACGGGTGAGAGACTCAGTTATTCTACAGCGGAGGTTTCATAAGTCTCCAGCCAATGGACAGATCATTGGACTGTTTAAAGGGAAAAAGGGACGAGAATGGGTATGTACATTAAGGGGAGCATATGTCTCTCCTATTGATTGTGAGGAGGTGGTGGATGTTTTTCTTCCAGACATAGCGGTAAATTGTGTTATGGAGGATTTTGAAGGGAATATTTGGTTCTCCACAGGAAGTGATGGCATCTTCATTTTACCCAATGAAAATTTTCGGAGGCTCACTTTGGGTTCCGATCCAAAATCCAAACCTCTTGGAGAATTAGTTGTATTCCAGGATCATCTCTGGTTCCATAATCAGAAAGTTCAATTCATGGCCATGGATACCCTGGAGAAGATCCATCAGGTAGCGAACCACGGAGCTTATCCTTCTCTGCACTGGAATATTATCGAGATACCAGACGTCGATACATTTATCTACAGTTCTTCTTGGAAAATCTTTTATGGATTAGATGAGGCGGAAGATATAAGAGGGAACACAAAAGATAATGGATTTTGGGGAGCTGATTATGTGGTAGGGGATGATGGCTTGATATATAGTGGGAATTCTAATGAATTTATGCGCTTTCGTCATAAACCCTTTGAACCTCAGTATCTATCGCGAGAGTTGAATACTTTTTTTCGAACCAATGACATTGAAAAAGGTCCTCATGGCGAAATGTGGATAGGGACGAGCCAGGGAATAAAAATATATAAGAACGATACGTTGGTAGATCTTCAAGATCTCATGCCTCAAGCAGATAAGCATACGGATGTCCCCATATTTAGTGTGGAGTATCTGGGGGAAGAAGAGTGGATCTATTCGGCATTTGGTGAAGGACTGTATACAATTAGGGATAGTCAGCAAGTTCCACTTGATTTTGGGTTACCCTACGAGAGCTTCAGAGGGGAACTCTATGTGGAAAATCGCAATCAGTTTTGGACAATTTTAGGTCCCAATCTCTATCGGATCACGAGAAGCCAGCCTCATGAGCCTTGGAGAGTTTCCCTAAAAATAGGCCAGGTGGAGGGCCTCTGTGACTACAAAATATATGATATCGTCAAGTGGCGAGAAAAATATTGGGTGACTTCAGATAAAGGATTGGTTTTTTTTCAGGATATAGACTCACTCGCGTACCGTTATCAAGTCAAAACCCATATTGAAAGTCTAGAAGTTCATGGAGATTTCTATGCACCGCAAAATGACTTATCCTTTGATCCTGCAATAAATGATGTGAAAATCAGGTTCAAGGGGATTTCTATCAGAGATAGAGGAAATGTCAAGTATCGCTACCGCTTGTTGGGATACAATGACGAGTGGGAAGATAGTGAGGAGTCTAGTATCAGCTTTCTCAACCTTCCTCCAGGAGCCTATACCTTTCAGGTAGTCGCATCTAGTCCTACATTTCCTACAGAAGGTGAAGCAGCGGAAGTTTCCTTTTACATGGCCCCCTACATTTACGAGACCCTACTTTTTCTTGTCTTTGCGATTATTTTTGGTGTTGCAGCTTTACTGTTTATCATCTTTACCGCCATTAGGATTGTGAATCGTAGAAGTATATTGCAGAGGGAGTTGATCGAAGCGAGGTATGAAGCGCTACAAGGGCAGATGAGTCCGCATTTCATCTTCAATGCGATGAACTCCATCCTATATTTAATTAATACTGACAATCGTAAAGCAGCAGCAAAATATCTCACTACTTTTGCAAGGCTGTTGCGCAGGATCTTGGCAGATGCCAAATTTACATTTGTGCCTTTAGTGGACGAAATATTTCGCGCGCAAGAGTATCTCAGCCTAGAGAAATTGCAATTTGATGAGCGTTTGATTTACCGAATAGAAGTAGACGATGACCTCAAAGTTCATCAACTCCTTGTACCTCAAATGCTGATTCAACCTTTCCTGGAAAATGCTGTTAGACACGGTATCAGGCCAAGGGGGAGTGGAAGGATAGCCCTTTTGGTAGAAAGCTTGGGAGAAAACCTGCGAATCAGTATCCTCGATGATGGCATCGGGATGGAGTGGTCAAAGGCCATGCGTAATTCTAAGCCCAAAGGAGCTACAACGAAAGGGACAGGAATCGGCATTAGAAACACACGCGAACGATTGGCTTCCATTAGTCGGCTTTATGGCATCTCGACAGAGTTGAACTTTTATGATCTAGGAGAGGAAGAGGGGAAAACAGGAACGAAAGTGGAACTGATTCTTCCCCAGTTTGATCAACAACCAGGAAAGGCAGTGAGCGAAATCAATAAATATCAAATAGACTATTAAAAGTGAGAGGCGACCCCGAAAGGGATTTCGTGAACTCGAGACATGAGACAGGAAGTATTGATGTTGAACACTTTTCATCTTACTGACATTTAATGATCATGAGAGTAGGGGAGCTTGTAAAGACTAGGGACCTATCACAAGGTTGAAGGTTACAGGAGTTGGGCATGGAAAAGATGAAATCGATTCAGGCGATATTTAGGATCGAAACGGGTCTCAGAATGATAGATCGACAGGAAGGTGAAGGAACGATTGGGACCATCATAGAAATTCTATTTCCAAAGTTTGAAGAAGTTCCTCAGCTTAGTGGGTTTTATGAAACAAACAGTTATCTTACACTTTAAGAGGCAGTTGAGATTTAATAAACGATCAACGATAGCTTCATACTTTTTGAGGATATACAGCTTAAATCCATGAGAATCGTTTACATGCCTGGGTCAAGATGTTTATTTTCGTTCATCACGGCGGTCATTTATCTTGGTTTGTATATCAGTTCCTGTTGGGCGCAGTCCTTTTCTCCAGGCTATATCAAATTAGACCAAACCAACTTATTACCTACCAATCACGTCTATGCCACTCTTCAGGACCCGAGAGGCTATGTATGGATAGGGACAGATCAAGGTGTATTTCAGTTCGATGGAGAGAAAATCAAAGAGTTTCCTGATGCCCCTCGTTACCCCCTTGATATCTTTAGCATTACCCAAGATGAGGAAGGGCGGATATGGTTCAATGGACCACGAGGAATATTTTATGAATATGAAGGGGTTTCATTTACCATCTCTTGAAGACTCAGGTTGAATTGTTTCCTGTTTTTACTAATTCCTTACTCAAGCTGTATTAGCTTTGGTCTTTTTTAAGGCTCCGTCAAGCTGTCAGCCGAG
>JBCBFT010000167.1:0-9634 GCA_038527485.1 Bacteroidota bacterium | reverse complement strand
TGAATTGTACCTGTTGGAATTGAAACTAGCTACACATTCAGAGTCGTATCTTGGGGATATGAATGTTTTGCTAAGGTATGTTTCAATTCCAACAGGTACAATTCAGAGTCAGAAATAGATTCTTTAAATAGTGCGTTCAAATAGTTTCAATTCCAACAGGTACAATTCAGAGGAGTAGATTACGAACAAAGGGAATTCACAGATTCACGTTTCAATTCCAACAGGTACAATTCAGAGGTTAGATCTTATGAAGGTCAAACATGTGAAAAACAAGTTTCAATTCCAACAGGTACAATTCAGAGTGTCACTCTCTACAAAGTAGGAAATCATGTAAGAGCTGGTTTCAATTCCAACAGGTACAATTCAGAGCCACGATTCCAATAATAACCGTAATGAGCTTGATATAGTTTCAATTCCAACAGGTACAATTCAGAGTATCCTGTTTCCTCTAATTCCAAGTTTGCCCAGTCAGGTTTCAATTCCAACAGGTACAATTCAGAGCATTAATGGTGATTTCGTTGATCGATTAACTCCAGGATTTCAATTCCAACAGGTACAATTCAGAGGCTGTAGCTGATATCATGAAGCCCAAGAAGAAAGAAGTTTCAATTCCAACAGGTACAATTCAGAGTTCATGATCGTTGTGCAGAACCGTTTTTTGATATTGTTTCAATTCCAACAGGTACAATTCAGAGTTCAAGCCATATCAATAATTCTTTCCTAGTAAAATGTTTCAATTCCAACAGGTACAATTCAGAGCGATGGAATAACTCACATTATTTTAATTGATTGCCCGTTTCAATTCCAACAGGTACAATTCAGAGGCGCTGAGGGAGAACCTACAGACGCAGGAGTTCGAAGTTTCAATTCCAACAGGTACAATTCAGAGCGGAGGTCTTCGAAGTGGTTCAACAAGAATTTCTAGTTTCAATTCCAACAGGTACAATTCAGAGCCATGACGGCAAACACGAGTACTTTGCTTTTATACTTGTTTCAATTCCAACAGGTACAATTCAGAGTTTTACAGACTTCATTATTGATAGTGTAGGATTAAGTTTCAATTCCAACAGGTACAATTCAGAGTAACTTATGATTGCGCCCCGAACGCCCCTCCCGTAGGTTTCAATTCCAACAGGTACAATTCAGAGAGGTAGAAAAGGTGTATGTGGGTGATAACTTGGTTTAGTTTCAATTCCAACAGGTACAATTCAGAGAGTTTGATAAAATGCGTGCAGTGCTCACCAATACCTGTTTCAATTCCAACAGGTACAATTCAGAGTCACACACGACGAGCTGGAGGCTCTCCCTTATGACAGTTTCAATTCCAACAGGTACAATTCAGAGTAAATGATATAGCTGACGAAGTCGCACGCGTCATCGTGTTTCAATTCCAACAGGTACAATTCAGAGTTCGAACCCTACAAAGTCGCCGCTATTGAGGGAATCTGTTTCAATTCCAACAGGTACAATTCAGAGCTGCTGTCTAGCTATCCCTCCAAGCCGCTCTCTGCTGGTTTCAATTCCAACAGGTACAATTCAGAGGCGTATCTACCGATACTACTAAACACCTCCTTAGCTGGTTTCAATTCCAACAGGTACAATTCAGAGGAGGTCAACGGGACGGGAACCCTTACTTTGTTGTAATGTTTCAATTCCAACAGGTACAATTCAGAGGATCAAAGCACAGGCCGTGCTGACAAGTAACGAGAGTTTCAATTCCAACAGGTACAATTCAGAGTCGGGTATCTTGATCGCACGATACTACTATTTCAAGTTTCAATTCCAACAGGTACAATTCAGAGCAGTTAGCAGAATACCTGTATGGGTTTGGGCGCTTCTGTTTCAATTCCAACAGGTACAATTCAGAGATGGGCAGCCAGCCAGACTTCTTCAGTGGTCAAGTCGTTTCAATTCCAACAGGTACAATTCAGAGCCAAGATCGAGGGTTCGAGTCCCTCTCCCGCAACTTTGTTTCAATTCCAACAGGTACAATTCAGAGCCATCCCTTTTTACCACTGAAGAGATAGTAATGTGAGTTTCAATTCCAACAGGTACAATTCAGAGCCCCACAAAAAGCTGTGTACCTCCTGCATTTGATACGTTTCAATTCCAACAGGTACAATTCAGAGAATTGACAAAATTGCTGCTCAGTGTATCCCCCATAGGTTTCAATTCCAACAGGTACAATTCAGAGATTATTTACAGACTGCGCCGTTGTTCCAAGCCTCCGTTTCAATTCCAACAGGTACAATTCAGAGGTGTCTATAGGCTGTCTGTTTGTATGTGTTTTTGGTGTTTCAATTCCAACAGGTACAATTCAGAGCCCGCATAATAATAGCAAAAAAAGGCCATAAACGGGCATATGGGGCATTCTTTTTTGAGGGAATGTCGTCGACCGCCAATAAGGTAATTTCCCCTGGGGATCGACGACAATTTTTTCGCATGTCAAAGGACGTAATAGCTGTTTTCAGATCGACCAGCCTTTTCTCACGTACAAATCAGGGGAGATCGACGACACATTCACCGCTCAGGTGCTCCTATGCCCCTTTTACTTTCTTCCTCTTCCGCCCAACAAAACGCCTCATAGCTGCAATTCCGACAATGATGATGGACCTCTTTTCTGGGAGGGCAAGAAGCTCGCAAGATTTCCTGTATCGCAAGGACATTCCGTTCTATTCTTTCACCATCTGTGGGCTGAAGGACCACTTCCAAAGTTTGTCGCTGCGAAGGATACTCCAGTATCCCTTTTTCCGATTTCAGTCCATGCTTGCGCAATAGCCACAAATAATATTGTAGCTGCGCAATGTGGGCATGTTCGTTTTTATTCGATTTTTTGATCTCATGTACGACACCTGCCTCAGGATCATAATGGTCTATTTTGGCTCCTGGCAACTGAAACTCACGGTAGCGATCCCTCCTTCGAGGATAGACCGTCTCATGAATATGACGCCCCATACTGACCAAATCCGAACTGTGCTCCATGCTGATACCGTGAGACGATAGCCACATTTTTCGATAGCAAAGATGATAATAGGTGTAAAGAGTAGCAGTGATCATATAGATTCGTTTTATCTGCGCTCGATTCTTCTTCTCTTACGCTTATACACCCGTCTCTGGAATGAGCTGATGCGCATAGTCAAAATTTTGAAGTAGCTCGATGAGGCGTGCTTCTGCCAGATCGAGGGCCTCTACCCTACCCTCTGCTTCCAAGATGTAAGCCTCTGCTGGTAGGGTGACAAATAGCGCTGTCTCATCTAAGCCTCCTTCCAGGATGACCTTGGCTTTTCTTTCCTCTATTAGCTTGGCTCTGATGGCTGCCGCCAACTCATTGGCGTTGGTGCTGATGGCTACTGCCAAAGTCGCCATAAGCGAAAAGGTTCGCGACTGGTTAGAGGTAATCCGCCAGTGGAGCAGTGCCTTGGCCAGCGCAGGAATGATCTCCTCTCGCGTCTCCTTTGGACAGATCAAGCACTTACCGAAAGCGTTCTGACCCTCTGTCCAGCCTTTTTCTCTCAATTGATCCGCTACCTCAGGAAGGAGTTCGGGTTCGTTAGGATTCAGAGAGACAGAGAAAAGTGTCCGTAAATCAATGGCGATGTCATAAACAAACAGTCCTCCCGTACGCTTTTGGTCCTGCAGGAACTTACGCGCAGGCAGGGTTCGCTTCTGCTGCGTGAGGAAGTCCCTGATATCTTCCTCTGATAAGGGATTCCCTTTATCGTCCTTCACCACTACCTGATGTACCCCATGATGACTGCTGCGGTCAAAGGTCATATTTTCCTTGTACATACTGGACAATAAGGGATGCAGAGGTCGCATGGCAGAGATCGAAAGCGGACTCCTACGCTTGACAGGGACAGACTTTTGCGCCGCACTCATCCACCCACCTAATAACTGGTCAGGATACGAAGGGTCTGCCATCGATAAGGCCTCCTTCTCAGATACCTTGTCTTTTTTCAACTCATAGTTGAAGATGATGGGCGCAATCTGCTGATTCAACTCAGTTAAAGCCATATCGATGATGGAGCGCTTGACTTGTTGGCCACTCGAGAAAGCAACGGTACCAAATTGTGGATCGTAGTAGGTCTTTTGTCCATCGCTGACAGAAAAAACAGTGTAATCGACATGACGCAAAGCGCGGAGATAGATATAAGGTTTCATTTTTAAGATATTTTGATTGAAAGAAGCAAAAGGTCAAATCACATTTTTCTATATCACCCATCAGGTTTGCTTTTCCTGAATGGTATAGGCGAGTTTGAGTAGGATGAGAAACCGCTTAAAGTGTTCGTGAGAGAAATCGTGTATGTAGGCAATGAGTTGCTGAAACAGGATCGCTTGTTCAGCAGAGGCCTCACCTACGATCGGTAGGAGTTCCTGCAAAAAGGCATCGACAGATTTACTTTCCATGAGTTTTTCTACGGCACGTTTTTGCGTCGTTTTTCCTCTTGTTCCACTTTGGCTGTAGACGAGAAGAGAACCAGCTATTTGCTGGCTGAAAGGGAGCAATTCTTTTTTGTCTAACATGGCAATGATCCAGCTTATATAGGTTTGAAATGAAACGATCTGATAAGTGTCTTCGGGATTATATTTGATTTTGGGATTTTGTTTGTAGGTCAAGTCCCGAATGAATTTGGGTTCGAGCGCGCTTGTTCCAATAGCTCCTCTTTCACAGGCGAGTTGGAAGCCATTTTTTTCGGCAAAGATTTCCTCGATGATTTCAGCATGTTCTAAGTACTGACGTTCTCCAAAGAGCACTGTGTATAACTGAACGAGCTTGCGAATTTTGGGTAGAAAAATGGGGATAAATCCCAGCGTCTTGTTGGTTTGTCCCAAGCTAAAGACGTAGGCTGTCAGAGAGGATGCGGGGAATTTTCTGGCCAAGCCAAAGATCACTTTGACCCATGATTGAGTTCTCAGTTCCTTTACACCCAACTTCACATCGAAAGGATCAAAATTGGCCAATGGAGCTTCTGGATAGAACTTACGTGGGTTGTATTTATGCGCCAGCCACTGCCCATTCCAGGTATCAATTTGGTTGGGACGCAGGGCTGGCCATTCCTCCAAGTACCCCCGATAATAGGACCACCCCTCATATAAGTCCCAGAGGATGTCGGGATGGTTCAAGTACAAAGAATATCCCCCTTTTACCCCCACACCAAAACCACCGCCCACCCAACTCGCATAAACGTTGTCTGATGAAATAGGGAGAATGGAACTTGTGACCTGCCCCGAGGTAGTGGCTAGCACATCCCCTGACGGATAGCCAATGCCACTGGCTCCCATAGGGTCTGAATCAATCTTAGCCACCGTTTTTTGGATACGTTCCATTCTTTCGGCATCCGATGGACGTCTTCCTTTCTTGAACTTGGGATTCTCCAAAGGGGCATTCCCTCCACTGCGCATGTACTTGGGATATCCAAAAAACTGAGGTACGAAGACTTTTTCAAATAATTCTTTGATGGAAAAACTTGTTCCCTCTTTTTCATTGTAGATGTCGAGAAAACGATAGCCAATGCTTGATGCAATCATGGGTTTGGTCTTTTAGAGAAATTGATTGGTTGTGTCATAAAATTGGGAATCGAGACAATCTATAATCAACCCTAGCTCTGAATCGTAGGCTTTATCAGGAATGATGAAAGGATGACTTTCCCATTCTAGTTGTTCGAGTCCTTTATGGGCCACCGACCAGTATCTAATGGAGAGCTCGTAGCCTGCTCGCTCATCTCGTGGGGCACGCATATAAGCTTCTCTGTCACTTTCTGTGATACAGGAAACCGTGTCAATGTCCAAAGCATCCAGTAAGACAGCTTTGCTTTTGTGAGATAACTCCTTGAGTTGAAACTGGCCTTCTTGAAAAGTAGCAAGCTGCTTCAATCCTGGATGGTCAATAGAAGTAAAGACGCTATCCATTTTCTCCTGTACCTTTCGTTCATGGAAAACTTCGCCATCTTCTAGGCAGGCGTAGCTACGCTGAATCGTCTCCAACTCATAGGGCTTTGCTTCTTTTTCCTCCTCAGGCGGTGCCAACACATAGATGGGTTTATAATGTCCAATGGTCTCAGCGGTACGTTTTCTGTTGATACGACCGAAGCGCTGGATCAAAGCATCCAAGGGGGCGGCATCTGTGATCATCAGATCAAAACTAATGTCCAGACTGACCTCCACTACCTGGGTCGAGACTACGATACAGGCTTTGGAACTACGATTGAAGACTTCTGTAAGTTGTAATTCCAGCGCTTTTCGATCCTGTCTTTTGTAGCGGGAATGGATGAGCATCATCGGAATTGTAGGAAAACGGTCCTTTAATTCCTGGAATCGAAGTTGAGCATCTGCTACCCTGTTGGAAACAATGAGGATCTTTTGCGCTTCTTGAATCCCTTGTTTCAATACACCATTCGTTGCTTCCCAATCCGAGACCTTATATACTACGTGTCGATCGAAGGTATCCAATACGTCCGTAGGGAGCTTGATTTCATATACTTGATCCTTGCCCAAGACTTCCAGGATCTTATCATAGAGGATACCTGGCATAGTCGCAGTCCCAATATGCAGCCGACAACTAAAGTGATGGAGCACCTCAATGATTTTGAGCACAATCGCTCTAGACATTTCGGAATACGTATGGATCTCATCCAGGATCACATCACAGCCTTTTACATCTGCCAGGATTGTCTCGAAGCCCTTCGAACCAAATACGACAGATGCCAACTGATAGGGTGTCAAGACCTTGATTGCAGCCCCTATCAAACTTTGAAGATCCTTCTCTTCATGATCATCCTTAACCATGATTCTGGAAGCTGCATGGAGCAAGCGAATGTCTAAACCTGGATTCTGTTTTGCCAGATCGGTTTTGATACGCCTAAACATTGCGTTGATAGATGCCTGAAAGGGAAGGGTGTACCAGACTCTACCTTGCGTCCGTCTCAACAAAAAGTCTGTCTTTCCTGCCCCTGTTGGAGCCGTGACCAATGTGTGTGGTTGGGCGTCATCTGTAGGGAGCAGCGAAAGGGGATAGAGCGGATGTGAGCGAACGTAGAAAGAAAGATCGGGAACCTGAAAGGTACGTTTTCCTTGTCGAAAGGTGGCCCCTCCCAATGCAGAAGCATAATGATCTGCCCCAACCAAGAGTCCCTTCCACAAGGACCACCCCAGCGGCTTTTCTTCACAATACTCAACCACTTCCTGAAGGGTCTCAAAAGCTTCCTCTCGACTGATAGGTCTCGTTTCCCACCCAAAATATTGCAGGATTCCCAAGGCTTGATCATGCCAGTCTTCCCAGTCGACGATGTGTAAGTCAAAAACGCCCTGGGTATCGTAGGAATCATCCATGTCGAGCAAGCCTCGCTTACGTTTGTCGCCCAGGATGGATTTGTGGTGCGCCACAATCATGTCAATCATTGCAGGTCTTTTCTCAACTGACACTAGATGCAAAAACAGCAAAGAGCCAATTTCGTGTCGATAGGGCTTGGAGCCTTCCATAGGAGGCTGATAGCTGGGACGAAGTCGCGCTTGAAACACAGGGCTGGCCTTGCCGATGTCATGCAAAATCGCTCCTTGCCTCGCCCAATCAGGATCTAGCTCCAAGTACTGAGCGAAGCGTTCGGCCATGAAAGCCACATGCGCCAAATGGTCTATCAAGGTCGTCGAACCGTTGCTCGCCCCCTTTGCTAATAGATGATCAAATGCTTTCTTCATTCTTTTCCGATACATAGATCCAGCCATACATAGGCTCCGCATGTTGATAGCGATTGTAGCCTACCATGAAGGCATCGTGATGAGGCTCAAACATGAGTTCAAAACCTTGCCTCGCTTGAAATTCTTCGGGAGTCTCTTCTTGGATATTGGGTACTGGAAGTAGGACATCTTCATTTCGACAAAGGCAGAGATGCTGCCTGCTGGCTTTTTGGGCATCCTCCAACGAGGGAAAAGCCAGTGTCAGAGACGGATTGAGCAGAACCCCTCTCTTGAGGATGGCACGTGGTCGGTCATAGCGTTTTTCTTTTTTGCGGACCTTCCACCCTCGGGTATGGACGACCTCTTGCTGGATGCTGATGGCTTTGTAGGTGAGGCGGTGGCGTAAGATGTCGCTTACCTGCAACTTTTGTCGCATGCCTTCTATGATGCTGGGGGTGAGGAATTGTTGGCTGAAGGTGAGCTCGTCGCGGACGGCGGTCCAGGGTTTGATGAAACCGAAGGGACCTGAAAATGTGAGGGTGTAGTACATGGTGTTGTAGGGTCGGGATGCAGGATTTAGGGGATTTTAGGATTTATTGGATGGTGTTGTGGGTTTGGGTGTAGGGTCGGGATGCAGGATGAGGGCTTGATTTTGTCTTTTAGCGGAGGGCGCCGAAGCCGATGCCTGTGCTGTTACCAATTCCGACGTTCCAGGCGAAGCGGAGGGCTTCGGGCTCTCCCTCGATGATGACGGGGCAGAAAGTTGCCTTATTTTGGATGCCTTTATAAGTGGTGAGTTTGACCCTGGGGTTTCGGTAGGTGCGGTCAAACTTTACCTTTACCTTGCGGGATAGTCCAGCTCTTTTGAGTTTGTGTTGTAGGGTTTCTGTCATGTAGCGATCCGACTCCAGATCATCGGGAAAGTAAAACTTCTGCGATCGGACATCTAATGATTCGTCATCTGAGCGTTTGATTAGGACGGGGCTTTGGAGGAGGAAGCGTTCCCTGTCTCCAAACACAGGATCTGGCACAATGCGTACATCGGTTGCTTTGAGGCCATAAGCAATCTCAGGATTTTGGGGAATGTGGAGAGCAAGTGGGAGGAGTACTTCTGTCAGCGGAGAACTGATGAAAAAACGGGCTCCGTTGGGGAAGTCTAGTCCTTTGCCATTGCCTTCCCCTCCACTCAGCCAGGAAAGAGAATAAAGGGACAGATCATCGTGTAGCTCGTTATGGCCCAGCCACTTGTGCAAAGCACCTACAATTTTGACCTGGTGATTAAAGGGTACAGTTTGGGTGTTGGGTCTGGTGTGGATGATGATTCTCATGTCTAATAATTTCTTACGATATCCCAAATGCATGTTGGAGGTAGGGCAATAGATACTATTTCCTCAAACAATGCGTAAAGAGGATGGAAGGTGGGAAAACCTTTGGGTTGGAAAGTAAGTGGACAGAGTGTGTGCTTGTAAATGGTTGCTTATACGCATTTGCTTCTGCCAAAATCGTACACCTTAAAAGTATGTATTTACCCCCATATATTCAATTCTTTCGCACTTTTTGTAGCATTTCGACAGAATAGGTGATTCACTATAGGGTAAAATAAGGAGGGTTTAGCTCATTGGTTCTGGTGAGTACTAGGTTCGAATCCTGCCGCGGGTACAGTCACTGCCCCCGTAGAGACGTGATTCATCACGTCTGCAGAGGACGATTCCAGTAGGTACAATTCAGAGAAGATGAGGAATTTCATATATCCGTAGATAGTTCTTGTTTCAATTCCAGCAGGTACAATTCAGAGGACAGTCGTACAGCAGAAGTATTTCCACCACACCGAGTTTCAATTCCAGCAGGTAAAATTCAGAGAGGATGCGCTAGTTCGGATCTTTGATATGCTTTCGGGTTTCAATTCCAGCAGGTACAATTCAGAGGTAAAAATCGCACACCTGCGGCAGTGACCATACAG
>JBCBFT010000166.1:0-9809 GCA_038527485.1 Bacteroidota bacterium | reverse complement strand
CAATGTCTTTACCCCCAATGGAGATAATCGAAATGACACATGGACAGGACAGTATGAAAATATCCAGTTTCAAAGGCTTGAGGTTTTCGATAGATGGGGAAGAAAGGTATTCCAGACAGCTCAGGAAGGCCGAGCGTGGGATGGAAGGCACAATGGAGAAAATCTACCCGAAGGCGTTTACTATTATCAGTTTTCCTTCCTACGACCTGTGATAAATGTAATGGATCAAGCAAAGGGAACTATCTTGCTCTTGAGGTAAGAAGATGAAAAGCCCTTGACTTCATGCTAGCTTTCATCCATTCAGTCGAAAAATAAAATCGAAACATCATCCTAGATAATCTCCTTTTTGAGGGATAGATGGATAAAAGACGGAAAACCGACACTCCCCTTTTCATTTTCCTTCTAATATCGCGTTCTGATTAGGCAAACATATGAGTGAAAGAAAATCTTTTGGGTTTGAAACGCGGATGCTGCACGCAGGGCATATTCCCGACGCCATCACAGGGGCAAGAGCTGTACCGATTTACCAAACCACATCCTATGTATTCGATGATACAGACCAAGCTGCACAGCTCTTCGAGTTGAAGCAATATGGGAACATTTACACTCGGATCAACAATCCGACGACAGCTGTACTGGAAGAACGGGCTGCCTCCCTCGAAGGAGGAACAGGCGCCTTGGCGACCGCCAGTGGGATGGCCGCGCAGTTTACGACGCTGATGACGCTGCTAGAACCAGGAGACGAGGTCGTGGCATCCTCCCACCTCTATGGGGGGACTTATACCCAGCTAGAGCATACGATGAAGAAGCTCTCCGTGAAGGTTCATTTCGTAGATCCTGACCATATCGACAACTGGGCAGCGGCCATCAACGATAAGACCAAACTCCTCTATGGAGAGACAATCGGCAACCCCAAGGGAAGTATTCTCAACATCCAAGCCGTATCGGATCTGGCACACAGCCACCACATCCCCCTCATCATGGACAATACTTTTGGCTCGCCTTACTTGTGTCGTCCCTTGGAACATGGAGCGGACATCGTGGTACACTCAGCTACCAAGTTCATCGGCGGTCATGGGACGTCCATCGGAGGCCTGATCATCGACTCAGGCGAATTTGATTTTTCCAATTATCCGACCATCTCCGAGCCTACCCCTGCCTATCACAACCTCAAGTTTTATGAGACCTTTGGGCATTATGGCTTCTTGATGAAGGCACGCGCTGTGACCCTCAGAGATACAGGAGGCTGTATTTCTCCATTTAATGCATTTCTTCTGCTACAAGGAATGGAAACCCTCTCCCTGCGCATGGACCGCCACGTAGCCAATGCACAAGCCATTGCAGAATATTTGGAAGCGCATCCAGCTGTGGCCTGGGTCAACTACGCAGGTCTACCTTCTAGCAAGTATCATGAATTAGCGAAGAAGTATACACCTAAAGGACCTGGCGCTGTCTTTTCTTTTGGATTAAAGGGAAGTGGAGAAGAAGTGAGAATGAAAGGGAAAACCTTCATTGAAGGACTCCAACTATTCTCACATCTAGCCAATGTAGGAGATGCACGAAGCCTCGTCATTCACCCTGCCTCCACCACACATCAACAGCTCTCAGCATCAGAGCTAGAAAGCGCGGGCGTAGGCCCCGAACTTATTCGTTTATCTGTAGGACTAGAAACAACCGAAGATCTATTATGGGACCTAGATCAAGCCTTTCATGCGATATCAAACTAAACACGAAGCTCACAGCTGAGCAGCGCAATCGCTTCCAAAACCCCAAGGAAATACAGCAACTCCTGGGCGATGCAAAGACGATTGCAATGGTGGGTTTGTCGGCCAAGCCTGAGCGCCCTAGTAACTTTGTCGCTTCCTTTTTGCTTTCTGAAGGATATAAGGTGATCCCTGTAAATCCGAGAGCAGAGGAGATTTTGGGACAAAAGTCATATCCTGACTTGAAGAGTATTCCCGAACCTGTGGATGTGGTAGACATCTTCCGCAGGCCCAGCGAGGTGGAAGCCATTATAGACGAGGCAATCGAAATCGGAGCGAAAGCCATCTGGCAGCAACTCGGCATCATCAATCTGTACGCAGCGGAGAAAGCGCGCAAGGCGGGCATGGTCTCGATTGTGGATCGCTGCATGAAGATGGAACACGGACGCTACAATGGCAACCTTCATTGGGTAGGGATGAATACAGAAATCATCACAGCGAAGAAGGCGAAGCGTTAAGAGATACGTCATGAGTAGAGGCCTCATACATGATAGCAAAAGACGCCATGAATGGCGCTTCTACTCGTGATGTAACACGATCATACTACAAATATCAACAAGGAAGTAGCAGCAACAAATACACGCATGTTCCACAAGTATTGATGCAGCATCAGCCCAATCATCATCTGCAAGCTGCTAGCCTCCTCATCTTGATGCAAGACTTTTCCTCGGTTCCAAGACTCCTTAAACTCGATGCGCTGATCCTGTTCGTCAGAGATCTGCCACTTATTCTGGCTATAGTTGTTATACTTCCACTGCATGTGCGAGCCGTCAAATAGCCTCACATTGGCTTTGGTTGACATAAGGTTGAAGCTGGCAAAGGCGATTTCCTCCGCTGTCTCCTCCTCCACAATCTTCATCTTCAAACCCGACCAGCTGGGAAACGTCATGCGATAATTTTTTCCTTTCCACTCTGCTTTCGCTTTGTATCCTAACCAATTGCGACGAAAAAAACCTACAGGCTGCTCCCCCTCATAGATGACAAACTCACCTGTGATGGGATCTGCTTTCCACGTGACGGTTTGAAGATTTTCCATAAGCTCATCTTTATGTGTCTTGCATCACTTCAAAATTGAAGTCACAACACCGTTAAAGAGTCGTTAGATTTAGAGAAGGTTGGAAAGAAAGAATTACTTTTCAGGGCTTCGGGTGGGTTTGACTTTATGCTTTTTGATATACATTCTTCTTACCTGCTGCCAATACATTAAGGTCCTCTCAGAACCGAGATACAACGTTTCATCGTCATAAAAGTCAATGGCCTCATATTGTGTAGGGCCTTTACCTGTAGATCGTAGAGGAAGCTTGGTCACTTTCCCCTTCAAAAAATGTCCCTCAGGAAAATCCTGCAACAAATAAACAGTGGTCCGTGAAGTAGGAATGAACCCCCATTGGAGGGTAAATTTATAGGCAACGAGTGCTACAGTCTGTCCGTCAGGACTGATAGCGGCTCCTGTAACCACACGATGAGGGGTATCCAAGGTATCTCTCAGGACAGCCGCATACTTCCCAGGCTGTGCAGGTAGGACATAATGCTTCGTTGCCAAGGGTTTGTATCGCTGATCAGGTTTGGAGAATAAATGCAGGCTGTCATTGAACCAAAAGAAAGCCTCCATATTGAAATTACGTCTTCGGTACGCGGGCGGAAAATCGCACTGATCCTGGTAGTTGAATAAGATAGAATCGGTATGATGGGTTTGAGGGTCCCAAATGTAGATCCTGAGATTTTTGCGTGCATGGTAATTATTCCCAAAGTCCCCAATATAGATCCTGCCTTGGTCGTCATGCGTGATGTCTTCCCAGTCTTTGTTGAAAGCATGGGGAATCTCTATCCGCTCCCTCAACACCCGACTGGTATCTGTTCGGTACAAAAAAGGTCCGTCTCCACTGTCATTGATCCACCAAAAGTGTTCTTCATCCTCGATGTACAGACCAGAGGCTTCTTGTACTTCGGTAGGAAGACGAAACTGGCGGGGCTGGCACTGCGACCAAAAGGGGAAAGCCCCAATCACAGCCATTACCCAGAGCGGAGAGATTACTTTGAAAGATTGAAGGAGTCTCATCTTCATGATGATGCAAAATTACGACCATTTGTTCGATAAAATGGAATAAAGTTACCCCATTCATTACAGTCAAATTTCGAAGGCTGAAGAAGATATAACGAAAAGGAAAGGGCAAATCTGGATCTCCTTGCTAGGCGGCATTGGCCCCTCTTTGATCCTTGGGAGCCATCTTTCCTTGTTGGTTGATGTGATACTGCACCAACTGATCAATCGGATCATGCATGATATGAGTATTGTGAATCTCACGCATCTCACATGCTTTTCGCAGCCACTCCTGAAAGTAGAAGGAAATGGAACCTACAAATGTGATGGGCAAGGTCTGAAAATCCGGGTAACGGCAGACTGTTGAATCTAGGAAAGCCAAAAACCTACTCGTGACAAGCGCTTGTACTTCAGGATGATGAATCACTTCGTCCAGATACTTGGCAAACCGAGCCATACGGACATTGGGCTTGGGATCACGATAGACAGCCAAGCGAATATCGGCTACGCTTCCCCCTTCCTGAAATTCGATGAAGCTTTTGACAGCTTGGGGTAAATCCCCTTCCAATAGACCCTTAATCAATGCATGTCCAAGATCTGCACCCGAACCTTCATCTCCAAGTAGGTATCCATGCCCTCCACGTTGACTCAAGATTTCGCCATTTTGATAGTGGCAACTATTAGACCCTGTACCTAAAATGCAGACAATCCCTTCGCCAAAACCCGTACTATGAATAGATGCTTGAAGGTCGTGGTAAACAGATACATATTCCTCCTTGAAAGTCTGCTGGAGAATATCCTGCATCAACCCCCGCATAGAGGAATCATTCAATCCTGCTCCGTAGAAGAAAAGTTGTCCAAAGTTCACTTGCCACAGATGCTTTTTCCGAATCTCTGCTAGCTCTACCTGTATCATTTCAGGAGCCATGACATTGGGATTGAACCCAGGGGTGCGGAAGGCAAGCACTACCTTCTGATCTTCAATGAGACGCCACTCTGTCTTTGTGGCACCACTTTCTGCGATTAGCATAGTATCAAGTTATCCAGATGTCCGCTTACTTCCTATCCTTATCCGTTTACAGACTAACAAAATATACCATAAGGTAAAGTTTAATAGATAGGTTGTCAATGATTCGAAAAAAATGTGGACAAAAACAGGTAATTCTTACCTTTTCATTGACAGAGAATGTAGCGAATTGTACAGAAAACATGGGGCTTAATCACGACTCCAGTCAGAAAGTTGATGCTGGATATGGGCGATGACATTCATGTAGTGCAGATAAGCTGCATGAGGAGAAGCAAAAGGGCTAAAATACTGATGTACCTCCCCATCATTCCCCTCCTTTGTTGCCATATAGTAAAAATGATCCGACTGGGTCAGATAATGCCAAGTATCCCATAGTTGAGGACTGGCTTGCGCCCGACTGATTGCCTGCATAGGTTGACGCAACTCCTGTATTTTGGCTAGGGCTTCTTGCTGCATTTCATTCCCATTCCAGGCAGAAAGATCGCGCTCCGTATCTGCCCATGAAATCCACTCTTTACTCGTAAAAAAATGACTGGGGATCTTGCTGCGAATGAGTTGCGAGGGAGAGACAAACTCAGCTAAATTTTCCTGGAGGGTGTAGGTAATCCAATCCTCGAGAAAGCGAAAGATTCCTGTTTCGCCTCCTTGATGCTCGCCTAGCATCTCATAATCCATAAAGATGTTGATCAACTCTCCTTCTATTTCTTCGATCCATTGGGCAAATGTCTCTACTTCCAAAGGATGGTGCTCCCACTCACGATCGGTATAGCGAAAGGCAATGTCATCAGAACGCATATAGTCTCTCAGGAGTACCCCTATATCTCGATGCCAATTGGGCTGAAAAACATGGTGAGGAGATCGTCCCATGAGCAAACGGTCTACTCCTTCTGTCACGAGTCCTCGAAACCCTAGGCGATCCATGATGGGTAAAAGTCGCTCTGAATAGATCAGCTCTGTGTTACGAAAAATTCGAGGGGTCTGCCCAAAATAGTGCTGAATGGTCTGCCTGTGTTTCAGGATTTCCTTAGCATAGGTTTCTTCATCGAGCAAGAAGGAAAGAGAGTGATAATAGGTTTCGCCCAAGAACTCCACACAGCCTGTAGAAGCTAAGCTCTGAAAGCTTTTGAGAGCTTGAGGCTTGTAGGTAGCCATCTGCTCCATGACGGTTCCACTCAAAGAAAAGGCCAAGTGTACCCTATTTCCAAACCTCTGAATCAACCTCATAAGGAGGTCATTGGCAGGCTCGTAGCCCTTATGGCATACGCGGTGCAGGATGCGAATATTCAGGATATCGTCAAAAATGGGGCGATCGCTTCCAATATCAAACACGTCGAAGGGATGGAGTCTTCGAGGCTGATGAACCTGAAAATAAAGGCAGATCTGCTTCATAGGTCAAGCAGGTTGGGCAGCACGTGTCGCAGAATTTGGGTTAAGCAATTGCTGATAGATCCGCATGACTTCTTTTGCTGATTTGGTCCATGTAAGATGTTTCAAGTCTGCTTGTTGTCCTTGGGTGATCCGATGACGCCACTCTCGGTCGTGGAGTAGTGCATACATCATGCGTGCCATGGTATCGGTCTTCGCATAGTCGACCTGTATCGCATGAGGCAAGACTTCCGCGACGCCTGAGGTCTCACTGATGATGCAGGGTACATCCATTTGTGCAGCCTCCAAGGCAGACAATCCAAAGGGTTCGGAGACAGAGGGCATAATATATAGATCCGCCATGGACAACATATCCGTCACCCGATCAGGCTCCATAAAACCTGTGAAATGTATCCTGTCTCCCAAGCGGTCCTTCGCTGTCTGTCGTATCATAGGATCTATGAGGTCTCCCTTGCCCGCCACGACAAAACGCACGTTAGGATCTCGTGCTAACAGCTTTTTAGCTGCTTGATAGAAGTATTCGGGTCCCTTCTGGCCAGTGATTCGACCAAGAAATACGACGAGGCGTTCTTTGAAGGGTTTGGGTATACGATAGGGTTCCTTAGGAGCTATCCCATTATACACAGGGGAGAGTTTGTGAGGAGAAATTCCATAGTACTGGGTAATGACATTCGCGGTGTATCTGCTAACAGGAATGACAATGTCGGCTTGGCTCATGGCATGTCGTTCCAACTCATAAACCCATCCTCTCGCTTCAGGACCTTGCCGGTCATAGGTAAGGGAATGTATGTGTAAAACCAAAGGCTTATCGTACAGTGCTTTGAGCTCTAATCCCGCCAAGAAAGTCATCCAATCATGGGCATGGATGAGGTCAAAATCTTGGTCTCTCACGATTTCTCTTACCCATTCTCCATACTCTGTTACTTTTTCTATGAGATTCTTCCCATAGTTCTGTGACAGTTGAAATCCCTCCTGTTCTTCTACGACTTCCACCTTTTCCACATACGCCTCTCTCACCACTCGTTTCACTGTAAAAAAGGATTCTGTCTGGATAGATTTTCGCAGAATCTTAGGCTCAATTTCATACCCTTGTAAATCTACATTTACATAGGATAATTTTACTTTTCGTAGTTTCTCTTCGATAATTTTGTCTCGATACTTTTTTTGGCTGACCCACCGCTTTTTTTGCTGATTGAGTCCGATCAAATCGAAGGCATGAGGATTAAGGTCCACTTGTGCGCGTGGGACAATCAGTTGTAGAGGGGTGATTTCTCCCAAGGCTGCCGCCAGCCCTGTCGTGGCTATACCTAGCCCACCATTGATATAGGGGGGATATTCCCAACCCAACATTAAAACACGAGGATTCACGTAGGAAATCGTTTGGTAATCAAAAAGTACAAGATGAGTCGAGGAAAACTAAGATCGATCAAGCACGAGATCGTAGGCTTTCTCATAGAAACGTGTCAAATTCTTCCAGTCAAACTGTTCAGCTGCTTTTTGTAGCGTATATCTTTGAGAAATACGCGCACTCCTTTCGCTTTGAACGTAAGCAAACATCGCATCCGCCAATTGATTGGCAGCCTCATCATAGCTCCTTGTCCTACGCTTGATGACCGCTATTCCTTCCTCCTCTGGATTCGAATTGGCTTTCAAATAGTAGTCGCCAAAACCTGAGAGGTCACTGGTGATCGCTGAGACTCCACTGACCATACACTCCAAGGGCGTATATCCCCATGGCTCATAATAACTCGGAAAAACACCCAAATGGCAGCCGCGTACAAAATCAGGATAGTCTATTCCAAAGAGGGGACTTACAGAGTTTACAAAGTCGGGGTGATACACAATCTTGACCTTGTCTTCCTTGTAATTACAGAGATTGGAGGTGCGCAAGAAGTTAAGAATATCATCTTCTCCATCATCATAAATATTGTGTGTGATAATGGGCGGCATGTTGGCCGTCTTCCATGACTGCATATTGCGGCGAATCCTGATCTTCCAGTAGTCGTCTACAAACTCATTCAAATCAGGGAAGGCCTGATCTTCTGATTGCATAATGTGCTGGATCAATCGCTCTCCAATCTGCTGCTGGATGGCCTCCGTCGTCTGGTACATCTTATCTAGCGAAGCCTTGGACTGAAGGACATTGGGGTTGATACTCTGGAAGGGTTTTTTGGTAATGAAAAACATGACCACTGTCTTGTCGATATTGGCTTGTTTCATTCGCCAATTCAATCGAGCCAATGCTTCCAGTGTAAGGTCATAGCCCTTGTTTCTATATTCATATCTACCTGAAGTAAAAAAGTAGAGGGTCTTATCCAGATCAAAATAATAGCTCTGGAAAAAATGCCCCATTACAAACTGGTGGATATGGTCTTTGTATGTTTGATGTTCGTTTTGAACTTCATGTGAGACTGCGTAGCGCTTGATGTTCATTCCGTTGGGGAGGAGAACTTCGGGTTTCCGCCCCAGTAAGTGGATACATTCTCTTGCCGTCAGTTCGCTCACTGTAGAAAAAACATGCGCACCATGGGCAGCAGCTCTCTCTATTTGTATCTGTGGCAGAATGTTGAAGTACTTGGCTTCTTTCTCCCAGTCATAAAAGGCCAAATGCTCGTAGAAGTGTGGATCATTCATCGCCAGATAGCGACCGAGCAAGGTAGCATGTGTAGTAAAGACGGTAGAAATCGGCAGATTGTCACGGCGAATCTCAGGAATCGACGAGGCGGCCATCCACTCGTGCACATGGGCAATGACAGGTTGTGTATTCACGTCTTCCTCTGTCAAGCGCGTCAAGAATACCTTGACTAGCCAACCAAAGGCCGTGATCTGATTGATCAAGTCGTCATCACCTGGAAGCTGGATGCCGTGATGCTCCCACAAAAGGTACTTGATCTCTCCGAGCCGATCAAATACTGAATATGGATTCAGTAGCACCGTTCGGGGACGCCCCGCTGTCAACCATTTTCCATAATGAACCTCAAACCCCATCTCACGCATCTTGCGCACGGCTCGTCCAAAGGGATCGTTGGGAGCTTCTGCTTCTTCGAAGATCGCCGACACATTGTGGTGGACATAGGGTCCTAGCAGACAATATCGATTGTCCCACTTCTCCAACATACTGGGCACCTTCGAACGAATAACAGTATAGATCCCCCCTACTTGATTGGCAACTTCCCATGCGACTTCTACCAAAAGGCTGTCTTTCTTTTTGGCAGAGCCTTCATAAGCTGGATTCAATCCATTTGACTCGGGGGCGGGCTGGTTCACTATCATGGCAACGAATAGGGTTTAGGCTAAATTACCAAATTATCAATACAGTCTTACACGATATATGCAATATATTGATGGATATTTAAAGACCACGAATTTTCCTTGATTTTGTCCTATAAGTACTTTTATAAAGGAAAGAGAACATAAGTAAGAGGTCAGATGTTAAGACGTGAGACAAGAGACTTAAAGTATTGCTGTTGAAAATCTTGTGTTCTACTTATGCCTCGATTACTTATGTCCATCTACTTAAGTAGGTGGACACAAGAAATAGGGTTATAATAGAGCAGGCGCAGCCTCGAATGGGAAGCGCAAGCATGGTCAT
>JBCBFT010000165.1:0-9889 GCA_038527485.1 Bacteroidota bacterium | reverse complement strand
CTTCAAAAATTTCGGTAAGTTCCATCACCGAAATTAGTTACTTTTATGATTTATTAGTTTGATGCGTTTAACCTACAAGGTTTGGGTTTCCACTTTACTTAAGTAGGAATATGGTTAACAGCCTTAAGCAAGTATTTTTATTTATCGAAAAAATCTATTCTGGGGATGAGTTTACAGGTAGCTTTGCCAGAGAGTTTGATTTTTTATTTGAGTATACTGGTAGGTCAAGAGGTCTCCATTCAACACCTGATTGCCCTGATTTCTTGTTGAGTTCAGTATTCCATGACGAATCAAAAAGGGTATTATCTTGGCTCTCTTCTAACGAGGGGACTTCTATAACAACCAAAGGTGACGCTCTATTTATGGAGGCATTAGAACTCACTAAAGAGAATAGTAACTATTTACTTTTTCATTCTCTTAATTTAGACTAAAAGAGTCAACGGAACTTCTCCAGCCAGTGCTAGCGCCCGAGATGGTAATAATTATGAAGTTTCCCAGCCAGTGCCAACGTCCCGTTGGTGCTATCGACGGATTCACCATGGATGGACAAACCTACACCCGCCCACTTCAGTTTATAACTGATCCAGATACAACCTGAAAAAGCCCCTCATCACCCCCCTGAATATCTAAGTCGTGAACTGTCTGCTTATGGATTTTGAATCTGTACGTTCTCCTTATATAGGATAAATGGATCCATACACTTAAAGATGAGAAAAATAATATCCGTTCTCTTTTTGATCTCAGCCAGCGCCAACGTCCACCCAGCCAGCGCCAACGTCTCGTTGGTGCTAGCTAGGGGCCCACAGAAACTTGTTCTTTCAGTATATATTAACCATTAAATTCACAATCGTAATGAAAAACACAAGCGTATTATGGATGCTGGCATTTTTCCAGCAGGCATGGGCTTATCACTCCCACAGAGTGCGACGCTAGGACTGGCTTTTACTCGTGGGAAAAAACGTTACGAGCCCCCCGCCCACTTCAGTTTCTAACTAAAGCCCAAATTCTACAGATACAACCTAGCGGGAGCTAGTAGGACTTTGACAATCAGGATACCACGAAGCACTATGTCTATGATGAAATTGGCAACCTCATTTCAGATGAGATAGAGGGCATCCAACAAATCAAGTGGAATGTAGACGGCAAAATTCGAGGCATCACCTTCGATCCTAATGGCGATCCACATCCCAACCTCTCCTTCTTCTATGATGTGGGGGGCAACCGCGTGACTAAAGTCGTCAAAGAAGACGCGACAGAAGAGACCTGGAAATATACCTACTACATCACGGACTTTGATGGTAATCATCTGTTGACTCTTTCCAGAGACTTCCAGCCTAGTGGCAATGTCAGCAATCCACAGATCACCATTCCTACGGGGACAGCTTATGTAGAGCAGCTGACCATAGATGCCCATGAGGTATATGGTTCTAGCAGACTGGGTATTTCCTATGATGGACGCTTACTCTCAGCTCAAGGGTATGATAATCTCAGTCATGATAGCCAGGGTTATCTTGATAAAAGTACCAGTAGCAGTTTGAGCATCCTTCCACAGAGTGCCACGCTGGGACTGGCCTTCACCCGAGGGAAGAAGCGTTACGAGCTCAGCGAGCATCGAGGTAATGTCATGGTGACCTTATCGGATCGCAGGGCCTATACCTTCTCTATGGATAACTTTGGCAATCCTATAGTCGAGGTGATACCCGATGTGCGGATGGCGACGGATTATTATCCGTTTGGCAAAGAAATGCATGGTCGGAAGTTGAGCTTAGGCGAATATAGGTATGGCTTCCAGGGACAGGAGGGAGATCAGGAGACAGGCTTTTGGAACTACAAATACAGGATGCATTCGCCTGACTTAGGCAGATTCTTTAGTGTCGATCCTTTGGCACCTAAGTATCCTTGGAATTCTCCTTATGCTTTTTCAGAGAATAGGTTGATAGATGCAGTAGAGTTGGAGGGATTAGAGGCAAATGTGATTGGAGAAATCACTGGATGGCTTGAAATGAAGCATCAGCAAGGAATAATATACTACGAATTGGGTGAGAAAGTTGGGCTATCACCTCGCGAAAAAGCTTTTGCATACCTTGCTCCATATTGGTTTGGGGATGATGGGATATATCAATTTACTCCTGGGCCAAGTCTTGAGGTTTTAATGAATTCTAGTCAGGCATCAGGATACGAGATTGGACTCGCCGTCTTTGAGTTTGCCTCAGCAGGGTTTGCAGATGATGCCATCCGGATAGCAAAAAAATTGGGTGGTAAAAGCATGCAGGCTAAGTGGCGAGCAGTGTGGAACAGCAAGGCAGCTAAGCTAGGAATGAAGAAATGGGATGAAGTAAGTGCCAATCTTCAACTACACCACATCATCCCTGAGAAACTGGCAGACAATAGCAAATTAATCAAGAAATTGACAGATGCTGGTTTATTTGATATCCAAGCTCTCGATAATGGGATTCCTCTACCGCAATACAGCCCATCTAAGGGATTAGAAGATGGTGTTCATTCAAAACATCCTGAATATACCAAATATGTGCTTAACAAACTGAAGCAGATCGATAAGTTGGATATATCTTTACAAAAGAAACTTGAAGAAGTTTATCTCCTAAAATCGGACCTTACCAATAAAATTGAAGATATTATCTCGAAATCAGGCGAGGGGTCTGAGAATAGGCTGAATGAATATTTTCGAAAAATAAACGAAAGCAACAAAAAATAAGGAAGATGTATTATAGAATGAATTTCCAGGCATTTGAGCTTAATTACCCGAGTACTTACGACACTAAATTAGATATGGAAGTGTTGGAAGAATTCGAGCAAAGCACCTTCTCATTACTGGAAAGTAATTTACCAGATAATATTTCTATACCTCGTAAAATTGAGTTTTCTCAAGGGGTTGAACCCCGAGATATACTAATGGTTCATGATCTGAGTGACAGAGGTCTAGTTTGCACAAAGAGAGTTTCGACTATTATTCAAGAAATGAATATTCCTGATGTTCGTGTAGTAGAGCTGAAAATCTATTATAGTGGGAGATTGGTTCCCTATTTTTGGGTAGTATTCGAGCCGCTAAATTCTTATTATGCTATAGATTATACACAAAGCTCCTTTTATAGAGAGGATGGTTTTGGTGAAAGACAAACCGTCTTAATTGATTCAGCGATTAATCTATTAAAGAAAATAAAGACTGCAAAGTCTTTAAGAGAGATTGTGTACGCCTCTAGAATTGTATTATTACCTGGATTTGAGTTTGATATTTTTTCTTTTCCAAGACTCTTTCATGAGATGTTTTGTTCAGGGAAAGTGAAAGAGATATTTACCTCATCTGGTATTACGGGTATTGAATTTATCACTGACGAAAGAATAACTGTTACTTCCAGCCAGCATTAGAGAAAAGGAAATCTTTTCAAAAGTGTATTAGTTCTTTACATATTTTCCCCGCCCCCTTCAGTTTGTAACTGCAACTCGCATGCTCCAGCTACAATCTAGAAGGAGTTCCCATGAGGCGATTGAATTATAAATGGCGGAGCAACAATTTTTAAGTAAAATGGAGGAAGTTTTTGTTAAGAAATATTGGGCAGAAGAAGACGTGTTGTTTTACCTTCATTTTCAAGATGGAAGTGCTGTGGCACAAGTAGAAATAACAAAAGATTCTAAGATATTTTTATCAACTGAAAATCCTTTGCAAGGAGATTTTATGTTGTATGACCAATCTTTAGAAGATCTTGAATTAAATGAAGGTGATTTTATATCGAAAGACGATTTTATGAACGTCTGGAAAGAACCCCCCGCTTCCTTCAGTTTGTAACTGAAGCTCAAATGCTCCAGATACAATCTGGAGGGAGTTGGGAGGACTTTGACGATCAGGATACCGCGAAGCCCTATGTCTATGATAAAATTGGCAACCTTATCTCAGATGAGATAGAGGGCATCGAACAAATTGCGTGGGATGTAGACGGTAAGATTCGAGGCATCACCTTCGATCCTAATGGCGACTTACGCCCCAGCCAATGCCAACGTCTCGTGGGTGCTATCGAAATCCACCATAAATGAACGAATCTATACCCGTCCCGTCAGTTACAAACTGAAGGGACGGGTGTTCTAGATACAATCTGGAGGGAGCGAGGGGATATAATTATCCTATGAATTTTTTAGTAAATGGGAAGCTTGATGACATCTCCAGGATGAATGAGGTTTTCTTTGATCTGATTTAAGTCGATAATATCTTGCATCACTTGATCAATTTTGAAGCCACGAGGCTTTATTTTCTTAGCTATTCCGTATACAGAATCATTCTTCTTGACTATGTAAGTTTCCTGTTGTTTCTCAAACCTTCCTGGGGCGGGAGTTGGGTTTTTCTCTACCAACCTCAATGGGGTTTCTACCAAGTTCATATTTTGTACGGATCGAAATTCTAGGTAATCTGCGTTGAAATACTCTTTGCTTGCACGTACAAGATTCCCAATATGCTTGTAGATCTCCTCTGTCCTATGACCCTTTACAATTGCATAACAATTTGTGGTCGGTGTAAGAATATAGGTAGTAGGAAATGACTCAGTGAGAAGATCCACATATTTATAGTTCCTATATGCTCCTTTCATATTTAGACTTTCTAAACTTTGAGAGGTATTTTCTGTCAGCATACAATAATAAATGTCAACGTAATTTTGATCAATCTTCCCTTCTCTGATTAATGCCTTGAGATCATCCTTGAGATAATAACAAGGCTTACACCAATGAGTAGAAAGAATGAAAAGGGAAACTTTTCCAACACGTGCTACTTTAGAGAATGCTAGACTTTTACGAGTAGAGTTTATTTCAAAAATTCCATCTACTTTTTTCACAGTAGATATTAAGTCACTTTGAGTAGGCATCACTTGATCGTCTCTCTCGATTTCGGAGAGAGATTGCTGATTGAAGCTTGCTCGCTCAATATGGAAACTTTGACTATCCTTTCTATGGTTTGAACAACCAAGGAGGAGGGATAATAGGATAATTGAGCTAAATGATAGGTGTATGAGTCTCATAGCAGCATCTATTAAGGTTTTGTGATGATGGGTTTTGTAGGACTATCACCATCACATTCTATAGTTGGATCCCCACAAGGTTTTGTTGTTTTTAGGTTAAAATACTCTCTGATCACACTGTCATGATCCCAATAGATCGTCGTGTAGTCCTCTTGTGGTTCTTTGCAGATACTATTTCCCATGAAACAATAGGTTTGGGTATAGTAGTAAGAGGAAGAGGATGTCTTTCCTGTTTTCTCTTTGATCGCTCTTTGAAGACTCTCCGTTACTCTTTTATACTGTGGATTTTCTGTCGGAAGACCGTAGCAATAAAATTTTGGATTATATAGGAAGTAGGCATATTTCTTAGGAATCCATACGGTCTCTTTGATTTTATCTGGCCGTGAATCTCGCGGAGTAACGAATATTTTATCAGAATATTCAGAAGTTTGAAGATCTGCTAGGTCGCAATACCTTGCCCATGTTTGTTCATTAAATGTACTCAGTTCCCTCACACAGTGGACGGGAGTTGTGGCAGAGAATCCATCGAAACTATTTAGAACTTCCTGCATGTTTTTATCTGTTCCATAGTATCCCACTCCATTTAAAGCTCTCTTATTTACTTTTGGCCGAACGATATTATCGTAGAAATACTTATAGCCATTGCTTACATGGAAGTTCCCATTATTGATATTGATAAGTCCCTTTTGTACGATAGAGCTTGTAACGGATGAATCATTGTCATCCATAAAAGTTTTGAACATCAAGTCAATCCCTTTGTCAATCAATGTTGGGATTAGGAATCCAATAAAGTTCCAGCTGTTTGGACTGTTATTTTCCCCTAACGCCTTATATGCTAGATGAGGGAACACACCCAAAGCTAATGCAGATGTTCCTGTAGTCTTTAAAAAATCTCTACGGCGCATGATAATTTATATTTTTTGATATGTATGTGGAATCAAATAATGACTCCTAAAGTACGATCCTGGTACTTTTTAATACAATACTTAGAAATGATGATTTTCGTCACAAATAGGCTATCTTCTTCCCCCTAGCCCAGCGCCAACGTCTCGTGGATGCGAGTTCCCTTATTTTAGCACTTCTAGGTGTAAGTACGCACCGATCAAGTGCGCAGGGAGACCAAAAGCGATGCGTTCTCTTGCGAATGGGGATGTGGAGCAGCCTGCTTCTTTTGTTGAGTCACAGCATGTGCTACAGAACGACCCCCCAGCCCGCGCCAACGTCTCGTTGGTACACCCGCCCCCTTCAGTTTGTAACTGAAGCTCAAAGGCTCCCGATACAATCTCTGGAGAGACCAGCGCCAACGTCTCGTTGGTGCCCGATGGAACACTCAAAAGTGAGGTGATAAATAACTCTAAGCCAATTATCAATGCTTCTAATTTGGGTAATGCAGAATTGAAAAGTGTTTTAACAAAGCAGGGAGGAAACTTATCTGATTGGAATAAGATGAGTTATTCAACAGGAGGGAGTAAAGGGATAGATGTTCATTACTACTATAATTCAAAGACTGGCCAGACCTATTATGGAATGGATGATAAGTCGAAATTAGGAGGGGGTTATTTACAGACGACTCCTCCTGCAAAGCAATAAAATATGGTGGTGAAATTTGCCTCTAAGGAGAAACGAAATACTGATCTGAGTTTTGAATCGGAGTATAAAGTCTTGAGTATTGATCATGTGCAAAAGTTAGATGAAATAGGTTGTTTTGAAGTAAAATTTAGGGTTCTTAATGATAATGGTATAGCAGCTTTATATAACCCAAATATATTCAAAGTTGTAGATTCCAATCTTGACAAAGACTTTGTATATAAAAGCTACGATAATGGCAATTATGAATTTGTGCCATATTCGATGAGTTACCCCTATTTTTGGGATCATTTTTTTGATGATGATGAAAAAGCTATATCAATCTTTAAAGAAAGATTTCCAGAATATAAAGACAAATTATTTTAATGTGAGGCCATACTCAGCCAGCGCCAACGTCCCGTTGGTGCTATCGACGGCATGTTTAGCGATATATCACCTTTTCCTAATCAAGAAAAGTAAATTTCAAATTGAGAATTAACGCAAAAGGTATGGATGAAAATTCATTTAAAGAGGAATTTACAAATCTAATTCGGGAGTATAAAAGTCTACATGATTCAGAAAGTCACTTAATCGATGAGATTGAACAAGTAATTAAGAGTGAAATTAATCCTGAATTAAATGAACGAGATCAACTTGGCAAAAATCTCGACTATGAAAAGTTGATCGTTAAAATTGTAGAACTTTATCATGGAATTTGGAACATAGAAAATGAGGATGAAAAATCTATTGTTCGTTTAGTAAAGCTGTTTGCGGAGGAAATTTTATCAGATATGGGTCATGAAATTAGAACCTATACTAGTGTCGTGATTGACGTGCTGAAAGAAGCTAATCATAATCAATGTTTCTCAAATAGCATGTACAACAACCCGAAATATCCTAATTCTGGTGCAATGAGTATTGAGTTTTTGGAAACTCTTATAAGTCGAAGTAATCTATTGTTAGAACAGATTCGTTACCCATCAACTGAGGCAAAAAATATCGATCAAAAGATTTTTGATGCGACTGTAGTTAGCTTCCAAAGCTCTTTTCGCAAAGAGGTCAGACAGAGAGACGATCAGGGTATAGATTCAGATTAAAGAAAAATTAACAGTATCCCTAAAACTGTGTCAGTACGCAAGTTGAGTTTCATTTATAGCATATTTGGGATAAATCCCCCAGCCAGCGCCAACGTCTCGTTGGTGCTATCGACGATCAACCATGGATGGACAGATCCTTCAGATTGTAACTGAAGCTCAAATTCTCCAGATACAATCCGGAGGGAACTGGAGGGACAGCTTATGTAGAGCAATTGACCATAGATGCGCCCGAAGTCTATGGTTCTAGTCGACTGTGTATTTCCTATGATGGACGTTTGCTTGCAGCTCAAGGGTATGACAACCTTAGCCATGATAGCCAGGGTTACCTTAACAAAGATACTAGCAGCAGCCTGAGCATCCTTCCACAGAGTGCCACGCTGGGACTGGCCTTCACCCGAGAGAAAAAGCGCTACGAGCTTACCGAGCATCGAGGCAATGTCATGGTGACCTTATCGGATCGCAGGGCCTATACCTTCTCTACGGATGGTTTGGGCAATTTGAGAAGGAAAAAGCATGGGATAAAGATGCAACCTGCGGATGCTGTTCTTTGGGCAGATAAGACCAATAGGCCTATCGGTAAATGGGGAAGCATGGCTGATCTCAATTATGCTGGAGAACAAGCTGCGCGTTTAATCTCAGATGGAGGGTTTATGGATTTTCCCATTCGTCCAGGGTCTACTAGTAAGGTACATTATAAAGATGGAACTACTTCAACTCCCGATATGATAAGGCTAAGGAATAATGGAGACGGGACTTTTCATGGATTTCCTATAGATTCAAAGACAGCAGAACCAATAACTAAACTTGGGACTTTAAGGGAGTAAAAATATGTTTGAGATAAGTAGATCTGTATCCGCGCTAGGTAGTAAAGACAGTTTAGATATGAGCTTTTCAGAAGCACTACAAAGTATCTATGGCTTTGGGGATAGGCTCATTCTGTGTTGGAATAATACAGTATTAGAAATACATATCAAATATGATCTCAGCGTGAGTTGGCGCGACATCCAAAAGATGATGCTGGACCTTAACAGTAAAAAGGAGGCATTCAGCTTGATTTGGCCATCTCAGTCTTTTTGGGGAGCATGGAATTTTTCTTTGGGGCCAGACGATATCTTAAGTGTTGTGCCTAATTGGAGTCAACCTATACAAGATACGCTGATAGTACCAAGAAAATCATTTTTAGTTGAGTGGGAAAATGCACTCTCAGATATTAGACAAGACTTGATATCGCAAGGATATGTTCTGAATGAATTAGAAAATTATTGATCCCAATCCAGCTAGTACCAACGTCTCGTTGGTGCTAGCTAGGACACCCATAGAAATTCGTTCTTTCAGCATATAGTAACCATTAAATTCACAATCGTAATGAAAAACACAAGCGTATTATTGATGCTCATCTGATAGATTTAACGTTGTAGGATTTAGTAAGTCATGGAGCCATTCGGCATTAGAATTTGGTTTCGGCTATATTGGTGGAAAAGGATCTGAATGGATTACAGGAAAGGGATTTCAATTGTATCATGGGATTAGCCCTGAAGCCCTCAAAGTATTTTCGAACGTACAAATGAAGTGGGAATATAGAATATTCTATGATCAGCAGTTTGACTTTTATCAGAAGATGATCACAAATCAAACAATTCTGTGGAATCCTTCTATTTCAGAAATAGAATAATATCTTAGAATATGAACACAAGACAGAAAAAAAACCTGCGGGATTACATCATACTAATGGCGTTACTCATTATAATATCAGTAGTTATTTCTTATAGGAGAGATCTCATTTACAGTAGATACCCTACTAAGTACACAATAGCCTATCATTTTAAGTACAGAACCTCAAGTAAAGGAAGTTTCTTCAAGTTTACATATAGCATTTCTGGAAAAGAGTATACTTCTAAAGTTTCTTCTAGATCTTCTCTATCTGATGGAACCAAGATAGGGGCAAAATACTTCAATTACCAGGATAAATACTTGGTTGAGTACCCTGTGATCGCAAAGTGGGATACTGAGCTACATTTAGAGATGCAGGTACCTGATAGTACTCCTGTTCCGTTTGAACCTTGGGATGAGATTCCTGAATGGATAAGTAATGGTTCCCATCAGTCAACGCCAACGTCCCCCTAGTCAGCGCCAACGTCTCGTTGGTGCCCGATGGAACACTCAAAAGTGAGGTGATAAATAACTCTAAGCCAATTATCAATG
>JBCBFT010000164.1:335-10176 GCA_038527485.1 Bacteroidota bacterium | reverse complement strand
AATTTCACAAAATAGCTTTCGCCAGAACCTGAAATCTCTGCTTTTTCGCTAGATTTTCATTGTCCCAAACATGGTCTTATATTATAGTGTAGCCTTCATGTTCATTGGGTTAATTTCACGCCACTCTTTTCTAAATACGTAGTTATGCGCCTTCTATATACCTATTTTACTTTTTGCTTGTTGCTGGCTGTTCCTGTGTCACTTATTGCCCAAGACGAGGAGGAAAAAGATATCTTGCCCAATAGCCTATTGAAGCAAGAGGCCCTTATGCTGCGTGATACCGCCTCTAACGAATTCTTATTTTTGGAAGAGGAAGAAGAATATTCATCCTTCACGACAGACATTACACCAGGATATTTTCAAAATGAGCGTGCTTTCAAGGTGCTCATGGAGTTTGATGAAAATATCGAGGGAGCCACAGCTGATGGCGCAGCTTATCTTCAGCAGATGGAGACCTATCTGGAAGGGTACATCAACCGTTTTCAGATTGACAATTTCCAGACTGACATCCAACTAATCTGGATGCTGGGAAGGGTGAAGCAGCTCAACCAAAAATATGATGAAGCGGTATTCTACTACGAACTAGCCAAAACCCACGGACGGGGACGCGACATAAAGAAACTCCGCATCGATTCGGTGATCTCAGGTCCTCAGAGCGAGTGGTTACCTATCAATCAGTACTACGAACTCCTGAAGGTACGTGCCAAAATCGACACCCTCTACACCCCTGTAGATGTGCTGACGAACATGGGAGATTTCATCAATTCTAATTCTCCTGACTATGCCCCCTTCATGCACCCCACGGACAGTATTCTGATTTTTACCTCACGGAGAGATACTTCGGGCATGGACCCTTCGGATATCATTGATCCTTTTTCGAGACACAACGAGGACCTCTATTATGCGTCCATCGACATATTTACAGGTGAGTGGGGCATGGCCGAGCGTCTCGCAGATCAGATCAATACAGAGTACAACGAAGGGTCTGCTTGTCTTTCACCTGATGGGAAGACCCTGTATTTTACGCGCTGTCATCCCTTCAAAGGGGAGGGAGACTGTGACATCTACTCTGCGGAGTACGATCCGACAGACGGTACGTGGAGCCACGTCAAAAACCTGGGACGTAACATCAACTCCAAAGCCTGGGATTCCCAGCCCAATATCTCTGCCGATGGCGAATACCTATTTTTTGTTTCTAACCGAAATGGAGGGTTTGGAGGAACGGATATCTACGTGGCATTTTGGGATTCTACTTCGAAATCGTTTGGTCCTGCCCAGAACTTGGGCCCTCTGATCAATACACCTAATCATGAGGTGACGCCTTTCTTCCATCGCATCAATAGCACTTTGTATTTTTCTTCTACAGGCCACCTATTCAACTATGGCGGATATGACATCTTCAAAGCACGACAGGTCGGCAGATCTTGGGAGCAGCCTAAAAATGTCGGTCCGCTAGTCAATACACTCAATAACGAGTACTATTTCTCAATTGACGGAGCGGGAGAGACGATCTTCTATTCCAAGAGTGAAGACGATGTGTCGGTAGACCATGTCAAACAAAACTTTGACCTCTACTCATTCCCTATGCCGATGGAAGCACGGCCCGATGCGATCGTCAAGCTCGAAGGCGAATTGATTGACTCTGTGACGGGCAATAAACTGGTAGGCATCGCCATGATCGTACCGCTAGATGATACGATTGAGGTGGCGCCGAAGAAAATTAAAGATGGTTACTTCGAATTCGAGCTGATCGGGAACAAACGCTATCGGCTGTACATCATGGGTCCCGACTTTTTGACCATCTCCAATGACTTTAGGGTAGAAGGGGATACTACTTTCTCTGTACTGACGGAGAGTTTTGAGCAGAATAAACCCATTGTATTTGAGGCCTTGAAATTTGGGAAACGGAGTGATAAGCTGAAGACGATTCACAAACCCAAGCTGGATTATATTGTCGAATTCCTCCAACGGTATCCACAGTTCAAGTTGGAGATCGAGGGGCATACGGACTCTGATGGGGATGCGATCATGAATAAGAATCTTTCTCAACGTAGAGCTGAGGCAATTCGAGGGTATCTATTGAAGAAGGGAGGATTCGAGGAGGAAAAAATTGCGGCCATTGGCTATGGCGAGGCGCGTCCCATTGTCCCCAACAACAATGACTCCCTCAAAGCAATCAATCGACGGGTGGAGTTTAAACTGGTACTGGATGCGTCCTTCACAGAGGACTACGTCAATCCTACGGAGGCAGAGCTCAAATTCAACGATGATTTAGAGGCAGAATACGATCCTGAGTTTGAGGATGAGTTTGACTGGTCGGATGAGGAGCGTAGTGCCTGGGAGGAGGAGTTGGAGCTTGAGGATGAGGATGATTTGGCCAAAGAGCTGGAACGAGAGATCCTGAAATCCAAGTTTAAGGACGTCAAGAAGAAGAAAAAGCCTTCAGGTGGGACAACGCCAAGGTAAAAGCATTTATAAGACCTAAAAACCTAAAAACAGGGCCTGTAGCTACCTATGGGTGCTGTTTTTAGCAGTATAGGTTGGAAAATGAAACTTTTGCGATGGACAGAACTTTTGGGGATGTATGAGGTTTTCTTTCCAAATAAAAAATCTAGGATTCATTTGCTTAAGCCCATAAATTGGTTCTCAAATTCTCGAAATGAAAAAGATTATCTATAGCCCTTTTTGGGTGTCGGTGCTGTTGGCTCTCTTATTTTCCGCCTGTACTTTCGACAATCAGGAAACGCTTTCTCCCAACCCTACGCCTACACCTGGCAACTCCTCTGTTGTCATTTGGTCTGGTCCTACTCTCACCTTCTCCAAAGCTGCGGGCGCAGATCCATCATTGGAAGAGAACCAAGATCGCCTCACAGACAATGTCTGGATCACGCGTGGCAACCGCGGTGGCCAAATCTACAATGCAGCAGAAGAAAACAGCGCCAATAAAAATACCAGTCCTGCGGGTACGCAATGGGCTAGAGGCACTACGGCCAATCTCTCCAATCTGCGATTCAACGACTTTCGTGCGACAGTAGGACAGCCCAAGAATATTGTGGGACAAGACCTTGTGATGTTTCTCGTAAAGGACAGCATCTATATAGACATCAAGATCACAGATTGGCTCGGCGGACAAGTCGGTGGGTTTACTTACGAGCGTTCGACGGAGTAGGGGAGGGGCTTCATTTTTATGGACAATGCTTCTCTAGCTCTGTGTTGATTTGTGTGAGTTCGTGGAATAAAAGCCCTTCTATATTGTATACGATGAGATGTCTTCGTTTGTAAAAGCCCTTGATTTCTGCAGTCCATGGCCCTTTGGCTCCTAGTTGTTTGAAGGTTGCGAGTCCTTCATTCACGAGATGTTTATATTTACATAAATCTCTTGCGAGTACATAGGTTGCGACAGTCTTTGCAGAAATTAGATCCTTGTTGTTACACAGCAGTCTTTCCATCAATTGATCAAAATCTTCTTGACTCAGGAGGAGGCTATACTGATCTAGTTTGAAAAAGATAGCTTGTTCGTGCGTAGATCTCACGCTATGATAGGGATCGCTTAGGAGTGCGTTCATCCCGACGGCAAGCACGCCTACCGTGAATGGGATGAGTACCAAGAGTTTTCGGTTTACTGTTCTTGTTTGTGGCATATCTGATTGTGCTTAAAAAGGAATTTCTACTTGTTAGCGTCCCTTTGGTGTTATCATCTTACCCAGAATTAAGTTGTTTTTCAACTTTTGTATCTATTAAACATATGTTTACAATCCCATGACTTCATGACCATGCAAAAACAACTCTTCAGACTTGGTTCCTACGGGTTATTTCTCCTCCTCTTAGCCATCACATTTTTCCCACAAACGGCAGATGGACAAGTCGATTCCCTTGGTGAACCCATCTTTTCTGGTGTAAAAATATATGCTATTCCTTTTACCTCTCGAACGAGAAGACCCCTAAGTGAACAGGATGTCATTCAGCATTATGATATTTTGATCTCAGTGAGAGACGAGTATCTGCCAGATGATATCTTATCGTATGTTGATAGCCTAGAGACACGACCGCCTATCAAATATGAAAATGTCCGAATCGTTTGCGAGGTCTATAGGGAAGAAAGTTTAGATGCGAAAGTGAATGTTCATTTTGGAGGGATCATCAGCATGAAAGGAACCTACTATCAGCCTTTTGCGAAATTACTCGATCTCATTTTCTATTATCTACCTGAAGAATACAAATAGATATATTTAGTCGGCACCTGCCAGCGCCAGCGTATCGTTGGTGCTAGATAGGCACATTTTTATAACTAGCCATCTCATGAAGACATTTCTTATTATTCCTAGCCTAGTATTGGTGATTGCTATGCATGCATGTATGACAGAGGCAAAGTGGGATCAGCGTAGCGAGATCCTTCGACAACATGCAGGTAAGGATATCCCAACCATTATGCTGTACAAAAAAACACCTGTTAAACCTTTAAAATTTGAGTTTTATGATATTTGTCCAGGAGATACGGTGGAGGCGATGTTTAATTTAATCGCTGTAAACGAGGATTTTAAGTTCAAAAATCACAATCGTCATGGTACCAGTCTACATCTATATGACAAACATGGCTCCAAGATTCCTTTTAGTCAGGAAATACTCATAGAGAAAGGGGCATTCAAACGTTTTCAAGTAAAAGTTTGGGTGGAATCAGTAGTAAATACCAAAGACACACTCAGCGGGAATCGCAATTATTTTTACTACCCTTCTATCAATGTAGGCAGGGCAAGTTTCTTCGAATCAATATTCAAAGTCTCCCATAAGCAAGAGGTTGACTATGCTCAATTAAGTGTGGTTGTGTACAACAATTTATTTGATAGGTTATTAGATGAAAAAAGAGGAAAGGTTGTGCTCAAAAGATCTGATTGTAAAAACGCTGAAGGTTTATTCTTGATGTTTGATGCATCTTATGGACGTTCCAGTGTAGAAGTAAAAATATTTCAATCGGAAAGGTTGATCAGGGAAAAAGATATTTACACAAATGATACGATAGACTTGAGCTACTTTCCTAACGGTCAGTTTGATGTCAGGTATACATATGGTAAAAATATGGGAGGAGAAGGTGATTTTAAGGTTTTGATAGTGGACTGATCGTCGTATTCTACTTTGGCTAGTCCCAACGCTCCCTTTGCCAACACCAACGTCCCATTGGTGCCATGATAACAAATTTTCCCTCGCGCTCCCCTAAATTTTAGACCTTTTCTGCAACTTTCCTTCTTCCGAGGCGTCCAAATTCGCGAGTTATTCGTTGAATGAATAACTTTGTCCCATATTACAAAACCATGCGTTTCAGGCACCCTATACTGAAACATCCAAATAAGAGAGATACATGAAGGCGAGCAGCGAAGCAGTGCTTCCCATTCCCCAGGCACTGATAGAGGAGATGCGCAAGACAGAGCAGAATCCCAAGTACCATGCAGAGGGCAACGTATTGAACCATACACTCATGGTGCTGGAGACTTTTCAAGCAGATAAAGAGAAGTTTTTGCTAGATGAAAGTGACGAAGAAGTCCTGTACTGGGCGGCCATCCTGCATGATGTAGGCAAACCCCGTGTGACAAAATGGGTTGGAGGACGCTGGAAAGCCAAGGGACATGAAGAAGCAGGGATTCCGATCGCCAGAAATATCCTGCTACAGCGTCCAGATGTCTCTCCTGTTCAGCGTCGCCGTATCCTAGATCTCGTCAAATACCACAGCATTCCCCTTCAATGGGGCTTGTATCATCGGCCTATGGCTGACTACAAACATCTAGCGACCCGTACGGACTTACGCATGCTGGGGATATTTGCCTACTTCGACATACAGGGTAGAGACTGTGTGGATAAAGAAAATGTCCTGGGAATCATCCAAAATTTCAACGAGCATATCTATCCCCAAGTCCAGTATGAGATGGGGACTTTTGACGACATACAATCCACTTACCAAAAAGCCTCCCATCAAAAGAAGAACGCGCTTTGGCAAGCCACGAAATTTGAAGATATCAAGCTGGTCGAGAAGCTCCTGAAAGCTACCCCTCAGCAGATGAGCTTACCTTCTGCACGCTGTGTCATGACCCTCTCCAAAATCAACTCTCCCCTCAAAGCAGCGCATGTATCTGCTCACTATGGGGATTTTGTGCGCTATGAGGCAGACCTACTCCCGCTAGACTATGCAGACAAGCACGACAAAGAGAACCAGTTGCGCCAAATGAAGCATTTCATTTCCGTCTATTCCCGTGGGAAGAAAAATATGTTGCTGGATGGCTCCTTCTTAAATGTGGAGACACGCCTATACATGATGGAGTACGCCCGAAATCTCGGTGCACATATCCAATACTTATTTTTCGAAGAAGAGGATGATGCCACACAAAGGCCAATGCTAGACTATCCCCATCCTTGGGAAGCACATACGGTGGAGGTTATTCAGGCTTCTGTAGGTGCGTGAAGCTCGATCTCAAATGTTTCGGTGATGATATTGGCCAGTAGCTTGCGAGAAGCCAGCTCCAGTTTTTCGTGGGCTTCTGCTTCTGTGGCCGCTTCGACGCTGAGCTCGATGCGCTTGCCAATACGTACGTCGTGAATCTGGTCTAAGCCGAGATTATGTAAGCCGAGCTGTGTTGCTTTACCCTGTGGATCGAGGATCTCGGCGCGGGGCATGATATGAATAGTCGCTGTGTAAGTCAAAGTCTGAATCTTTTGGAGAATGATGAAACGTATGGGAGGGACTACTCAAGCTTCTGCGAAGAAGGCCCATGCAGACAATCCCAGATACAGCAAAAATACAACAGGAAAAATTAGCCATCCAAATATCACGACAAGGATCGCACTGGAAATTAGCAGCAAATAGCGAAAACGGTTTGCATTCCATCCCCATCCCTTGAATTTGAGATTGAGCATCGGCAGTCGAGCGACCATCAGCACACAAAGAATCAGCGTGATAGCAAGTAAGATATAGGGGAGTAAAGTTGGAGCCATGAACATAGAGGCTGAAGAAGACGCGCGCAATCCTCCTTCTACACTCAGTCCGTACCATAGACCACTGACTACCAAAGTCATCGCAGGTGTAGGGACACCTTCAAATCGGTCCTGATTTCCTTCCAGGTTAAACTTGGCCAAGCGTAAGGCAGCAAATACGGGTAGCAGAAATCCCCCTAGATAGAGCGGGAAAGCAAATGCCTCTTCCATAGAGCTGGACGGAAAGGGGACCTCCATACCCTCCGCGATCATGCGTGCCATTATCAGTCCTGGCACCACACCAAAGCTGACCATGTCTGCCAAGGAATCTAGCTGCTTTCCCAACTCAGACTGTACCTTCAGCCAGTAAGCAAGCCTTCCGTCCATCACGTCCAGAATGAAAGCAATCCCCATGATGATCATGGTATATTCTACAGCTCCCAAAATCACAGTTAGGATCATGAGCATGCCGCAGAAAAGATTTCCCAGCGTCAAGATGTTGGGCAATTGGCGCATATAGTCGTCTGTTTGAAGTATCCTATTCTTTTCTTTGGGAGAAACTGCCATTGATCCCCCAAGGTTTAGAAATGGTCGACCAGCAAGTTAATCATAAATTAACAATCAGCTAACTCATCGTTTATATAAACCAGCTTGAAGTAGCGCTTCTTCTACACCTGTAGGGACAAGGTACTTGATGGATTTATCTTCTTTCAAGAGCGAGCGGATATAGGTCGCAGAGATATTTAGAAGGGGCGCTTCAAAAAAATGAACCTGATCGTGATGATCATAAGGGCTAGGCTCGCTACCCACTCGGGGGTAGACATAGATAGGATAATACTTAATAATTGCTTCATGATTTTTCCATTTGTGAAGGTGTTGGAGGTTGTCCTGTCCCATGATGAGCGAGAACTCATAGGAGCGGTATTGGTCAGCTAGGTGGGTCAGTGTGTCAATCGTATAAGAAGGCTTTGGCAAACTGAACTCGACATTGGAGGCCATGATTCGGTCCTGTCCTTCTAGGGCGATTTCAGCTAGTCGCAGTCGCTCGTATTCTGGCAAGAGATTTTTCTTCTGTTTGAAAGGATTCTGAGGTGTAATCACCATCCATACCCTATCGAGCGGTGTCTCATTGAGGGCCGTCTGAGCCAATATACAATGGCCGATATGTACGGGATTAAAGGAGCCGAAGAAGAGTCCAATTTTCATCTAGGGAAGAATATTCAAGCTTCTAAAAGTAGGGTAAGTTACAGAAAAGCTGGGATAGGAAGCGAAAAATGTAAGTGCATCCCTCACTTTTAGCCAAATGCTCCTCCATATTCCCCTTTCACCCTGCATTCTCTACCAATTGGAGGAACTCACACTCCTTCTGGTCTGTTTTTTGTTTTTTTCTGGTTCAGAACGATTTCGATTCACGTCCGAAACCCTTACTTTTCATCTTTTTCGGCTGAGAGATCTAGCGTGTACAGATACAAGTATTTGAAAAGTAGTATCTTACTACTTCACCTCATCACGCGCATATTTCTTTCCCCTGGAAATAAAACTGAATGATATGGCGCTTCCCCCACGGATTTATATAGCTGCAACTAGTCAGCACGTAGGCAAAACGACGACCACTCTAGGACTCATGGCAGCATTGAGAGCGCATGGGCTACATGTAGGGTATTGCAAGCCCTTGGGACAGAAACATGTGACGATCAACGGAGCGCAGGTAGATAAGGATGCGCCGTTATTCACAGAGTTTCTAGGCATTCCACTTGAACCTTCCCTCCATAGTCCCGTCATCTTGGGGAGAGGCGTTTCTGGACAGTTCATCGAAAACCCTGAGGATTTTGATTTTATGGATCAGGTGACGCAAGCGGCGAGGCAGCTAGAGGAGACTTATGATCTTGTTGTGTACGAAGGGACAGGGCATCCAGGCGTCGGAAGTGTCGTGGATTTGAGCAATGCAGATGTAGCCAAGAATCTACAAGCAGGGGTGATCTTGGTAGTAGAAGGAGGCGTAGGAAAAACATTGGATCAGATCACGCTGAACCGTGCGATATTTGAGCAGCGAAATGTCCCCATACTAGGCGTAATCGTCAATAAGGTCAATCGTGCCAAGCTCCCTAAAGTCAAGAAATTAGTTGGGAAAAAGCTAGAAAAATGGGGCATCCCACTCTTAGGTGTGATTCCCTTTGAAGAAAAGCTGGCCCTTCCCCTGATGCGTGCCGTACAGAAAGCTGTAGAGGGCACAACTATTGCGTGGCCAGATAAGCTCGACCAGCGAATCGAGGGATTGATCTCTCCCAAGCAGGAAAAAGTACGCCATCTGTCCAATCAACTTTTGATCACGAATGACTGTCGCCTAGACTATGCACTCAAGCAGTTGCAAGCTAAGTGCCCAGGGTATCTCCCACTAGGAGGGATTGTCGTGACCGGTCGTAACGGTATCAGTCCGTTTGCTGAGCAACTCATCCAGGAGCAAAGAATTCCCGTCATCCACTCTCCGATGGATACCTATGAGGCTGTCATTGAGTTTAGCCGCATCGAGGTAAAGCTCAATCCCAAAACTTCTTGGAAGGTGGAGAAAGCCGTTGAGTTGTTTTTGCAGCACTTGGATTTGTCGCCATTGAAAGAAATGTTAGTAGTTGCCTAGGTTATACTGAAAAGTAGATGTAATTCTCATTTATACCTCTTTTGCAAACTGACATCGTTCTTGGCGTCTCATTCAAACACATCTTCTTCATTTTCGTTAAAAACTAGGTTAAACGCATCAAAAGAGTTTTCCCATCTGCAAGATGGTTTTGATTAGAAACTCATCATTCCATGCAGCTCGCTTTCGGAGCTTTTTCATACTTATGATCTGAGATCCGATGTGATGTGGATTTTTTTCGCGCACGGCTCC
>JBCBFT010000164.1:0-325 GCA_038527485.1 Bacteroidota bacterium | reverse complement strand
AACTACTTATGCAACAAAAAACTAAAGGCATAAGTAGTTGAAGACTCAATTTACGAAGGGTTGCCATATTTTCGGGTCCATTTCCTTCTCTGACTCGCTGTTTATCTTCCATAAAAACAACATCGAGATACCAGTGAAGCTGGTTCTCAATACTCCAGTGTGATCGGACTGCAGTGTTAAACTGCTGAGCCTTATACTTGGCACTACTGATGTAAAACCGTGTTTTTGAGCTTGAATCGTCCTTTCCATTCTTAAAACTCCGCTCATAGCGGGTCACAAGAGAACCATTTTCGCAAACCGAAGTTCCTGATAAAAAGAAATTTAG
>JBCBFT010000163.1:0-10342 GCA_038527485.1 Bacteroidota bacterium | reverse complement strand
CTTTTTGGAGCACCTCTCCGATGACTTCCAGTCCAACCCGACTTTGTTCGTGGTGCCGCTTCTCGCGATTGTCGCCATCTCATTGATCCCTAGATTGGCTCAGCGCAGGCAGTACTTTTATGCCTTTGTCGCGTCCTCACTCTCTATTTGCTTATTCTTACTGATTGTGGCCATCGAGTTATATCCCGTCATTCTCCTATCTACCATTGATCCTGCCTTTAGTGTGACGGTATATGATGCCGCTTCTTCTACGAAGACCTTGAAGCTCATGCTTTCCTTTGCAGGAGTTGGGATGCCCCTGGTGGGGCTGTATACCTTCTTTGTGTACAGCACTTTTAAGGGGAAGGTAGAGTTGGATGAGATGAGTTATTGAGTAGACAATTAGAAGTGAGAGGCGAGACATGAGACTGAAAGTGGTAATAATGAGCAGATTCCAATTATGCTCAAAGCGCATGCTATACAACTCGTTTTTTTCTGTCCCTCTACTTTAGAAAATGGGTGTGATCCTACCAAGATGGGATCACACCTATCATTCCACCTCAATGTCTAATCAAGATCTTCTGAACGAACACAGGCTGGCCTTCCCGTATGACTCTGACGGCTCCATATTGTGGGGATAAGTTTTGTATATTTATTTCTACAGGTGCCCCAATCTGCGCGACTTCCTTGCGCCACAAGACGGCTCCCTGCATTGAAATGAGTTCAACTGTATAAGGACCTAAGGCATCATCTACCCCCACTTGAAGATAGAGATGTTCGCGCGCAGGATTGGGATAGAGCTTGAAGTTATTTGTCTGCTCTATCTCAATGTTCGTCATCACCTGGCTCGTATCTCCTTTAAATTCAATCCATCCTCCCCGACCAATGATCCAGATGCGTACGCTGTCTGTCATGGGAGCAGCTATATCAGATAAGGGAACAGGAGCCGTATGCGTTTGATCCCAAGTCCGTCCTCCATCATCTGTTCGATACAGGTAGCCTGTAGATCCGAGGAAGCAGGCGAGCCATCCTGTGCTGTCATTGATGAATTCGATGTCCTTCTGAAGGGCGCGCCTAGGGGCTTCCTGCTTGGACCATGTCAGTCCATTGTCTGAGGAGTAGATGAGACTGTCTTGAAGTCCACTCTCGAACAGCCACATTTGGTTAGCTGGCCCGAATTCGATCTTGAGGAATATTTTGTTTGAGCCTGTGGCGATGCTGTCCCATGTACTCCCTCCGTCGACTGTGCGGTACAGCGCCCCTTGTTCTCCCAAGACGAATCCCAGACTGTCTGTCACGAAGTCTGCGTAGAATATACGCCCTGTAGGAGGGTCAAACACCGCTTCCCAAGTACTCCCTGCATCGACAGATCGGTACAGCCCATCATCCTGATGTGTCGCCCAAAAATCCCCATTGGGTGCTTGAACAAGACTTTTAAGCAAGTCGGTGGCAGGTTCAAATTTTGTGCTCCACGTTTGTCCTCCATCGAGTGTTTGCTGGATCTTCTCTTTGGTCATGATCCAAAACTCCGCACTGTCCAAGATGAAACCTGCTTGCAAGCTCTCATCCGAATCATTGAGCGAAATATCCTCCCAGGTTCGTCCGCCATCCTGTGTTTTCATCATCGTTTCATAAGCCCCTCCTACAATTCCTCTTTCTCCATCTAGAAAATCGATAAAAAAGAGGTTTCCTTTGACCCCAGGGAACTGATCTTCCCAGGTCTGTCCGTCATCATCTGAATACATCACACTTGTAGTCCCTCCTGATAGCCAGATCCTTCCATCAGGAAAGACAGCGAAACCATTTGTTGTGGACCTGTAGGGGTGCGGCTGCTGGAATGTCCAGTTGGCTCCGTAGTCGGTACTCTTGTAAAAACGGCCATTGACACAGCCCAAAATGGTCGAGTCATTCACAATATGAATTTGTCGGAGATGCGTCGCAAAGATATTAGTGGCCATCTCCGTCCATGTCTGCCCTCCATCCGTCGTACGATAAAAATCGCGAAAAGAGGATGCGTAACCCATTTGCGCATTCAAAAAGGATACTTTGACGGTGGTCGTCATGCTCGAGGAATCCAGCACCGTCCAGGATTGGCCACCATCTGTTGTCTGTACGACTTTCCCATCGACATCTCCCATCCAGCCCAGGGAATCATTGAGGAAGCAGATGGAGGACCACTGTCTACTGCTGGGAACGGGCATATTGACCCAGGTCTGGCCTGCGTCACTTGTCTTGAGGAGGTAGCCTCGATTGGAAATGGCAAAGGCTTCTGTATCAGAGATCGCTTCTACTCCATTGTATCCGCCTAGCGAAGAATCGGGAATCCAGACATTCCAGTTAAGTCCTCCATCCTGACTAGAAAGGACTTGTGTACCTACAGCCACTATATGACGGCCATTTGATCCTGGCAAATAATCCAGATAAAAAATCGGGCTTGAGGTTACATCTACAAATCGAGGAGCCCAAGTCTGTCCAAAATCTTGAGTGTAATACAGACTTCCTCCATTCCCCCCAGTCCATCCAAATCCCGTACTATCCATGTAGATATCATATAACTGCTCGATCCCACCAGAGGGATTCTGCTTTACCCAATCTTGAGCTGTGAGGGTGAAAGGGAGTAATAGCAGGAAACATAGGTTCCATAGTTTGAGGTGAATAGGTTTCATATGATGGTTGATTAAAGGCACAAAGGTGAAGTTGAATCCTACTTTTGGTCCCTTTTCAAATAGAAAATGTAATCTCTTGCTTAGAGATTCGCGCCTACACAACAGCCATACATTATCCATCCCTTATGTAACGCGTGTGCCAAAAGTGAATCAAACTTGTGACGGTCATCATTCACACATTAAGATGATAAGCTGATGCATACCCACGCTGATAAAAATACGAAACCCGAAAATCGCTCCGCAGCACATGCTGTAACGCAACAGAAGAAGCAAGCTGCTCCACATTCCCACTCGCAAGAGAATACATCAAAGCCCAATCTCACAGGTCTACCCGATGATCTCAAAACAGGCGTAGAGGACCTATCAGGTTACTCGATGGATGACGTCAAGGTCCATTATAACTCCTCACAGCCCGCCCAACTGAATGCCCATGCTTACGCACAAGGGTCAGATATTCATATTGGACCTGGACAAGAAAAGCACCTCCCACATGAAGCATGGCATGTCGTCCAGCAAAAGCAGGGGCGTGTCAAACCCACCAAACAAATGAAAGGCAAAGTGAATGTCAATGATGACGAGGGACTAGAGCGAGAAGCGGATCAGATGGGTGCAAAAGCTATTCAAAGAAGTGCAATCTCTTCCTCCCATTCAGAGATGCGTCCACATACACCTCACACGAGTGATGCATCCGTCGTGCAGCGAGAGCTAAATATTGCAGGAGAGACAATCACACATGAAATGATTACAAACGAAGGAGCGTTGGGGAAACGCCTCGACACCATCATAGGAGGGGTGGCTGAACTGGATCATGGCCTTATCAAAAAAGAGCTGCTACAGATGGTAGATGAGGATTTTGCTTTTGATACATTACAAGCAGCGGTTGACCACGCTGTTGAAAGAATCAAACTTCGAGCAGCGAGAGAGACTATTCCCTCGAAGGTCGCAGCAGCACTGGATATCCCTCCCGAGAATTTGAGTAAAGAATCGATCTTAGCAGGACTGAAGAAGGAATTCCAGGATTATCCAGGAGGATTCGTTGCTGCGACAAGAGAGCCTGTCTTAGCAGAAGTTTTACTGGAGCAGGTCAGGTTAAAGCAGAGTGTAAAGTGGCAAAAAGTTTCAGAAATCCATGAGGTGGACGAGTCTGAGTGGACGAATGACGATCTTCAACACTGGAATTTGAGACATTACACCACAAAGTTACACGTCACTTTGGGACAGAATCTAGGGCAAGGATATTTTAAAGTTGCCAACATCCAGCCTCCACCATTCAATGAGCTTCTCTCTACACTTACCCTGTCTGATTCATCTGAATCAGAAGAGGCGCAAGCGCCACCTAGGTACCGTTCAGGAGAAACCTTGACGATGGCGAATACAACGGGTGCCGCTTCCTCTGGACATACTACTGGGCTGGATTGGACAAATGTAGGGAATGTAGGAGATACGTTTTACGCACTGTTTTACAAAGATGACTCTGTGACGGGTAAGACTCCTGGTTTCATCCGTGATGCTACGTACTATGCAAGGTGGAGTGTAGATGAATTTGGAGAAGGATGGGCTTCGGAAGATTGGCTAGGAAAAGCCAAGGACAGCAGAGATGAAAAAGCCGAAACCCTCACCCAACCCTCTAGGAAAGGTCATATTAAGGATATCATTGCAGATATATTTCCAGAGGCAGCGAAGAGAGACCTTAAGGGAAAGGGAGAATCAACATCGGACAAGAAACGGAGGGAATCAAAATTCTCTATTATGCGCAACTTTGAGGTAAAAAAGCATGGTCCTATGCCTGTACAAAGGTGGATACCCCTACAAGGGACCATTGATAAACTTCGAGGGTATACAGTTAACACCAATAAAGGTGTCTTCGTAAAGTTTTCTGCCTTGCTACCGCCAGATGTGAGAAAGAAACTTTAGGATTAAGGTTCTATTATAGCTGTTGTAGCACCAACGGGATGTTGGCGTTGGCTCGGGGAAGGAACCTATATTTTAAACCAATGATTGGTTCTGAAGCATCAGAGGGGTTTTCTCTATTTTGGAAAGTGCCTCTAATAAAATCTCAAAGAATACTTTATTTACGTCTTCTAAATCCGAATAATTCTCAGGAAACCAATCGTAATATACGATTCCCCAACTACAGGTTGACTTGAAAATTGGGATCATGGATTCCTCGAAGAAACCTTCTACAAAAAAGCAGTATAGACAAGTCTGTAAGATCCACGTTCTTAAAAGGAAGGCTTCTTTTTTCGCTACCTGTATCTCAAGGTTCTCTTTATCCCTGAGATAACCTAGTTTATATTTTTTATCTATTATATGTCTGTTATTAAAAATAAATGATAGGATATTATCAATAGGAAATAATGTCCGCCACATCAAATAATCGTAAATATTATCATAACTCTGATTATTCTCAATAAATCCTCCGTAAAATGGATCAGATTTTATCCCATTTTCAAAGTAACCTACTGGAAAAATAGCCTTCGCATGAGAGTGAATAATATTGTAGTGACCATATGGCTTTCCATTCCAATAATCGTCTCCATTTATGGAAACAAACCCATACTCAGGTATCAAGTTTCTATCTTTCATTTGAGAACTCTATATAAATTCATGTAACATTTCTGACGAGGATTGTCATGTATACGAAAGAATGCGTACACCAAGTATTCTAGAATAAACCAAACAGGCCTTCCATTATTATCTCTAGCCATGAGGGTTCATCCACTACGCTATTCTTAAAGTTTTTCCTTATTTCGGACTGTGTATTCATAGATAAATACCTGCTGGGTATCTTCCCTAAAACGACCTCTGTTTTCTTTTCTAAAAAGGTAAATTGACTACCAGAATCACGGATAAGCATTTCGCTTTGTGGAAGTTCATGATTCATTTCAAACCAAGGAGAGGAAATCAAGACTTTCTCCTCATTTCTCTGTATTTCAATGTATCTCTTGGAATATTTGCTTTTGAAATCTTTAACCCCAATGATAGCAATGACGATGTAGAGTGCTAAGGTAATCGTTATAAAGCTCCCCCATATGAAAGATGTTACGATACTCAGTATCGTAGCTAAACATGCGAACATTTTGGCAACTACAAACATGGGAGAGTAGAACAATATTTTGGGTTTTATGGAAATTTTTAGCGTTTTCACAGTCGGGATAATGGATATTTTCAATATGTATCTTTGCCTTGGTAGCTATTCAGTTTTCACCAAATAAATAGTTGTGTACTTACGTATTACTGACCTTACGTATCTATACTCGAAGCGTTACGCGTGATCTGTGGTAGCACCAACGGGACGTTGGCGCTGGCAAGAGGAAAATTTATCCCATTCATGATGAGAACCTCTATATTCTTTCTACATGAAAGAAATGTAGGTAGTCTTTTTATTTGGTGGACAGAGGGAATCATGGTAAATTGGACTTGCATCTGCTTCGCTACAAATACTTTTCAATCTGGTCTCTAAACGTCCGTCTTATGACGTAAAAATCACCTGATTTTCTATCACATTGAGCATGATCTTGTACACATTTTGTCTTTCCCTTCTCTCAGGTTTTGGGCTTTACAGTCTATTATACATACTCCTACCTAAAGATATCTTCTCTTCTCACCCTCAGCTCTATAAACTGGATGACACTGCCTGTCAGATATTCATTTGGACAGGGATTTCTACCCTCCTGCTTGGGTCGTTGATCTGGATAGAAGAGCTCATCCCCCTAGATGATGAGACAAGAGACACCATCCTCTATAACCTATTGCTTGGGCCTAGCGCCTTGCCTATTTTGATTGTAGGAGTAGGGACGCAGATTCTCTGGATCAAAAGTATACGAGAGGTCAAATGGATCAGGCTTCTGATCGCCCTGTTTATGCTGGTTTCCTATCAGGATGTCATCATATGGTTCACGGACTTCCATCGAGACTATGTTTCTTCTAGTTCTTCTCTCCTGCTTACTAAAGTGCAATACATCGGAGCTTCCCTTTTGAAATTTCTGACTGTTCTGGGGCTTGTCTATATGGGGCGTTGGGGAATGAAGTAGATGGACATAAGATGTGATAGCACCAACGGGACGTTGGCGCTGGCTAGAGCTTGTCATCCTTCACCATTATCTGATACAGCCTAGCTTACGAAATAACGATTCGGATATAGGATACTCTTTTTCCTGTGGGACTTCGGGGAATTTCTCGCTGCCCTTTTTGATGATTTGGCCAATTTCATGTGCCAGATCTGAGACATCTTCTACTCCCAAGATATCGTCGCTCACGTACTTCCGGATGACTTTTCCTCGTATTCCTATTTGAATCGCTTGACGATCTAATCGCCTTCCCACTAAGTCGCGCTCAGGGTCCCATTGATGGATTACATCTGATTTATTGAGAGCCTTGGACCAAGAATCCTCCTGATCAAATAAGGCTTTGTTCCAATGTGATTCAATGGATTGATCCAAGATTTCTTCAAATGCCTGATGACTTATCTTAATCTTTGCAATCCCTTGCATTCGATTTTTTGTGCCATATTTGGTCCTGCGCAACACCCAACCAAATGACGGCTTTATCCAACTGGTTCGGTCAAAGGTAAAGCCTTTGCCAAAGGTTCCTAATTCTACAGCAATCTGTACCGTCTTCGGCTTGAATGCCTGATATACATATACTCCCTCTTCGTCAAAATCCGCATATACCAATCTCTTCATACTTACTTCTTTAAAGTAATTTGACCATGCTGTATAACTGTTCATTGCAATAGTACCCACGAGACGTTGATACTAGCTGGAACTACTATGGGGTAAATAGCCCAAATTAACCTCCTTCTCTACAGTTTGAACCTCTTATCTAAGATCGCTTTCTCATAGGGCAGATTTACATATTCAGGGGCTATTCTCCCGACAGGATAAGCTGATCCCCCTAACTCTTCTAATATTTCAATCAGACACCCATGCAGGTACCCAACACCAAGGGGATCTACATCGAAAAAAATCTTCTGCTCAATCTCGTCGAACTTCAACTTGAAATAATGTATTCTAAATATAATTATGTGCTCAATAATTGGAAGATCAGATACATCAACGAGTCTCCCATCTACATAAATCCTATGAATACCCTCAAAATGATGTGCAGTGTGTTGGAAGGCTAAGCCCGTCTTCTCCTTGAGCTTTTTCAAGGCCTTATCTACAGGAGGAAGTCCGTCAGGAAAGGTAAATTTTACTGTAGGGTTCATAAATCTGATTGTTGATTAAACCATTCAAATAAATATCCATCGATAGCACCAACGGGACGTTGGCGCTGGCGAGCGAATAGTGTAAGCGTTGAAAGACATATCTTTAGTAAAATCATACGATGTAATAACCTTACAGTCAATCACTTTTCTTTTATTCAAATGGTCTGTAGAAATCAAAAGGAACGCCTGTTTCCAAATCTTTATACTGCCATGTATTGGAAGCAATCTGTTCTCCAAGACCAATCTTGCTTCTAAGCATCACACGATCAAATGAAAAGGTAATTTTGCCTAAGAGATAAGGTAATGTGATTGCTATTTTATAGCTACCCTTTTCCTCGTGAATCGATGATGACTCAGATTCATACGTACCAGAGAAATTTTCTGAATAAAACTCACTGATCACATCTCTAAACTTGTTGTTATGTTTTTCAGGTATTATTCTCTTAAAGTATGATACGTCGTCAAAATTCAAGCATATAAATTCTCTCTGCCCCCTTTCCAAGGTCCAATTTGTACGTATCCCCTCCCAAGTGAACTCATCGTGATCATACCTGAATCTTAACATCAAGGTATTTTCAAACAAGTCAGAGCCTTTAAGTTGAATTAAACTATCTTCTTTAGTGAACTCCTTCATAAGGCATATGTGTTTTCCAACGAAAATCAGGGTCAGTTCCTGGTACCACTTCTCCATCCACATCTAGATGGTCTCCATCCGTATTGCTTCTTCTAAAGTACTCGTTTTTCATTCTACTCCATTGAGAATTTAATGGTTCATATGTGTTAAAGAAGCCCTCACGAGACGTTGACGCTAGTTGGAAAAAAATTAACCCAAATAAAATTTCCTAAATTCGTTTGAAAGCATTTGTGACGTTTGGTCTGAATGTTGTTGATCTAAAAAATCAGATGATAGGACATGGGAGGTAAATGCTTCAGGAAGTATCAAGTTATACTTACAGTGAAAATAAATGACGTACCCATACCATATCCATACACCATCTGTATAAATACCAAAGACATTACCAAACATTTTCCTTTCAGGACGTAGAAAATCTCGTGCTTGGCTTCTGTCTCCAGTTAACGAATAACCATGTCTCAGGTACTCATTACATAATCGCCTTTCTGAGATCTCTTCATCTGATATAGATTCGCTTATAGACTGCTTTGCAAGAGGCAGCCTATCACCAAAATAGTAGGGTTCTTTAAAATCAGAAAAATGGATTATTCGATCGAGAGAAAATTCAACTTTTAACTTCATACTTTTCTAAATCATTTATTTTACTATCTGAGCCCCCCTAACCCTCTCTAGATTGTATATGGAGCATGCGAGCTTCAGTTACAAACTGAAAGGAACGGGTGTGGGTTTGTCCATTCATGGTAGATCGTCGATAGCCCCAACAAGATGTTGGCTTTGGCTAGGGATTATTTCATTCAGGTTGGACTAAAATATTTGATGGTGTGACTTTATATCCTGTGATCTGTTTTTTCTCAAGTTCTAAATTAAAGGCATGAGAAATAAAGAATCGAGCACCCACCGTTTCTAAGGAAAAGAGATCAAATTCTACCTTTTGCTTCAAAACACACCTTTTAGCCATAACTCCTTGCAAAGATTTATTTGCTTTTGCTTTGATAGAAATATATTCTTCTCTTGATTTTATAGAAATAGGTTGTTTAAAATCCTTCACAAGATCTTGTAGAACAAACTCAGAATGAGAGAAATCTATGTAACCAAGATCCAACTCTGGAATATGAAGCCAATAGTAATTATTGATTCTTTTACTTCCGTGAAGTAGACCAACTTCATAGAACTTATGTTCAGGTAATCTTAATTCTTGAACTATTCTTTTTACAGAGGAATTGACAATCAGGCCCCAAATATCTACCCCTATAACTGTTGCTGATAAGAAGCTAGTTAGCCTTTCATCTTCTGAAAGGAAAAACGCCTCAAAATCAGGCTCAAAATTAGGAATCCCTTTTGCGCGATTCACCTTATGTACAGAATTATAACTTTTGAAGTTATAACCTTCTGTCATCTCCTGAATTTTAGGAAGCCCAACGCTGTTCCTTTCTGATCTTAACCTTAATAACCCAGAATCATTTTTTGTCTTCATCTTATCTCTTATTAAACTGTTCATCAATCAGATCTCTCCCAAGCTGATGAACGGTCTTTTCAGTATACATTATTTGAAACCTCATTTCCTGAGCCAAATTATTAATAAACTCGTAAGCTTGCTTCTCATCATAATCCTCATTGAATCGCTCGAATTCTTCAATCCTCAAGATTATATCTGCAGAATTTGAGCTTCAGTTACAAACTGAAGGGGGCGGGGGTAGATTTGTCCATCCATGGTGGATCGTCGATAGCACCAGCGGGATGTTGGCGCTGGCTAAAGAGGAAAGCATCCTAAAAACATGTAAGCGTCCAGCGGTTCCATCTGTTATATTGGTTGGGATTTTGTGATCTTGTGGGAAAAAGTGCTATGTCTACCTC
>JBCBFT010000162.1:0-10602 GCA_038527485.1 Bacteroidota bacterium | reverse complement strand
TTTACTAATAATTGTTATTTGCATCATATGTCATGATGACAAACGGATTAGAATTTTTATCCAAACTTAACTTGTGATTTCTTGGGCGGGACGTATTACAATGTGCAGAAGCCCGTCATTTAATCTTGATGTAAAAATTAATGGTGACATTCCGTGGCCTTGTTTCTGCTCCACCCCTTCTACTTGTCACCCTATCTAGATCTTTGTTATGCCCAGGATTTGGCCTTATGGGTCCATTGTGTATGCCTGCAGGATCATTGGCATGAAAATCCTTGTAAGGATGGTCGTGACTTTTCAATTCATCTCGCTGATAGGTTCCAAGGGGCTTATTTCCTTCTGGATTACCATCATTGGTACTGCGATTAGAATTTTTACCTCTTAAGAATACGCCCCTTAGATCTGGGATCTTACCCTCATTCTTGATATAAGAAGCATAACTGGGGTCTCCAAATACAAGATCAAAATATGGCGAATTCGGAGGTGAAACACTTCCATCTGCAGGCAGCCATTCTACAGCTTCTTCTTTATAATTTTTGCCATACATGGCTTCTTTAAAATCAGCAAATGAAAGTATAGAGGAAAGAATTGTCCCTACTGGTAAAGTAGACTTATGGCTTAGTTCGACCTCATCAGACATATTCTTCCCATCACTATTGAAAGTCAAAGGGGAAAAACCCTCTACGTTGATCACAATTTGTGCTGGTTTATTCGGATCGATCCTCGATAAGCCTTGAGAGACACCATCATAAGGTTGGATGTAGGCTCCTTCCTCAAGATTGATAGGTGGATTCAACTTATAGTTGACAACCGTAACCTTTTTAATTTTAGCAAATGATTGTGAAGTAGGTTTATCCCCTGGAATCCATCTAATGTCAAGAATAAACTGCTCATATTCAGCACCAAAAGGGATTTGATCCTTTTCTATTTGCAATCCTGCTTGGACCCTCCCGTCGTAGATTGTTTCGATGCATTTTTCGTATGCAGCTAAGATATTCTGTGAAGAAGATGTCTTGAAAAATACCCAATCATTATCAGAAATTCTCCTCTCAAAACGGTATTTTCTTCTTGCTTCTTTAAATCTTTCATAGCTAGCTGATCCGGTTTTTCCCGAGCCAAAGCTCAAGTTCAAATCTTTATATTTAAATCCAAAGCTTCCATTGCGACTGGAACGGCTTGCTCTTCTCTCAAAATCTTGGTCACTCAGCTCAAATACCTCCTTGATATCACCCTCAAACTGAGATGTGGACGAATAGGCGGTTATATCCATCAATTTCTCGTTCAATAGCGCATCACAATTAGTTTGCCCTTTGAAAATAGAGGGTATACCAAGCCATAAAATGAGTAAAATAAAATAGTACTTCATGACATCGTTTTATCTGATTCTTTTACAATAAGAATACTGTACGGATTGCTTCCCTAGTCTTTAGGGTTAGGGACCAACATGCCCGCTAAGGCTCCTAAAGCAGTTGAGCCAATCATCACGAAAAAATCATCTATCTCTCTCGTAAGAAGAATTTTATCTCCATTAGGTCCTTCTACGACTGATTCTATAGGTGCCGCAATCCACGCAGAAATAACAATAGAGCCTAATAGGGCCAATCCTACAATGACGATGACAATAACAAAAATACCTTTGGTCCAAGAGGTGGGTGGTTCCAGGCGGTTGATAAATCCTATGGGATCTTTACTCATCTCTTCTTTCAGAGTAGGAGAATTTAATACTTTTCGCTTGAGATCTTGTATTCCCTTAGTTTTCACGATACATGATGATTATGTGATCAAGAGTTTAACACCTCTAATTTGTGCAGACATTCGCTCCCAAACTGGCGTAATTAGGGAATGCTCGAATACAACTTGTGAGGATAAGAGAATAACTAGTAAAAGAATAGTATTAGGGCTAGGAGAAACTAAAGCATCGGGATCAAAAGACGAATTTCTGTTCCACTAGGATCTTCATGGTCAATGATTGCTAGATTCGCTTCTTTTCCTGTTTTATCTTTAATCAACTGAAGACGTTTTTGAGTAATATCAATCGCTTTAGAATGATGTGTGTGAAGAGAATTTTCCTTTCTTCTACCTATCCCATTGTCTCGAACGATGCAATGTAGATACTCCCCCTGGATATAAAACGTGACCTTAATCAGTCCCTGGAAAGTTCGAGACTTAAATCCATGCAGAATAGTGTTCTCTACAAATGGTTGAAGGATCATGGTAGGGATTACGACTTCATAAAGATCCAAATCATCTGGAATTTCAAATTCATAGTCAAAGCGATGATTGAACCTAAGTGCTTCTACAGACATGTACTGCTCCAGAAAATCTTTCTCTTCTTGTAAAGTTATATATGGACGATCTGCGATGTCGAGAATCCTTCGAATGAGTTCCGCAAAGCGTAGCAAGAAATCTTCTGCTACTTCTATATTTTCATCCATAATGTAAGCCCGGATGGAGTTCAGACTGTTGAAAATAAAGTGTGGATTCATTTGTAAACGCTTGATAGCAGATACAATTTCTACTTCCCTCAATCGAAACTCTGCGATTCTCTGACGACTTTCTGCGATTTCCTGCGCATTTTTTGCTAAGCGAATCCTATTACGATAGACGAGAATGACGATGACCAGCAGAGAAAGAAAAATCAAACTGCGAAACCAAAAGGTCGATGACCAATGGGGGAGCATTTCAAATCCAAGATATATAGGTTTTCCCCATTGCTTCTGAGAGTTAGTCGCATACATCTCCAAGATGTATTCCCCTGGATTTAGGTTCATGAACCGAACAAGATTTTCCTCTTGGGTACTCAGCACTTCTCCATCTGAGGATCTCAAGATGTATTGATACTGTAGCGTATATTTATCCCCATATTCTTCATTCGAAAGAAAAATAACTTCTAGCGTCCGGACAGAATCATGTAGGTATAATTTTGGAATTGAAGTCCCTAGATACTTCACCCATTCTTCTGGATGTTTTTCAGTGCTTCTATAATTGTTAATCTTGATTTGAGCAATGAATGGTTTTCCTTGAAAGGGCGTTTCCTCGATTGTTAAAGGATCAAAACGAGCAAGACCTTGTGTCGAACCTATCAAGAACTCGCCAGATTTCGTCGAACATATGGATCTGGGATAAAATCCGTTGGCAGGGAGACCAAAAGATTGATCAAAATGATCCCCGTTACTTTGAGGAATCGGAGTCTGTTTGCGTGCTGTATGGGAAGGAGTATATCGTACTAAGCCCTTACCTGTACTGATCCAAAGGCTTCCTTCTGAATCAAACTTGAGGCTATTTACGGTTTGAAATCTCGTAGAGAACGCTTCGTCTTTTCTAATTTGATATTTTCCATTACTTTGACTTATCTCATAGAGACCATCTTGTCCCCCCATCCAAGTTATGCCTCTTTGAGGATCTTCAGTCATTCCATAAATCATAGCATGATATGGCAAGGTATCTGGAAGCACTTCCCAGCGATCTTTTCCTCTGCGAAAAATAACAATTCCCTCTGGCCAAAGATTTGCCAATATATCTCTGTGTGCATTCTCAAAGGCAAAAATATACTTCCCATTGGCCGTAATTGGGTGGGAAGAATCAAAGACATATTTGTCATCTATTTTCATGATGGGAAGCAGCCCTGCCCCATGTGTGACGCCCATTCTCTCACCACTACGCAACTGCAAAAAATCTGTGAATACGAGATTTCTCTCATTTGTTGGATGAAGGCTTACTACTTTCTCAAACTCGTTATTTTCCCTAGAACGCACATATAATCCTCGTGTGGTACTGAGCCAGAGATTGCCTTCAAGATCATTTTCTAAGTGAAAACCTGCATTTGTAAATACTTTTTTGCTCAACAGAGAATCATTGGGTGATAGATCGATGGTATTACCATCCTGATCACTATGAATCAATCCCCGTGGACTTAAAAACCAATAGGAACCCATATGATCCTCTGCGACTCCTTTGATAGAAATTTGATCTTGAAACAAGGCTTCAAACTTCTTTCTATACATGGGATGCATAAAAATCCCTTTCGATTCTGTCGCAATCCAAAGATTACGCCCTTCATCCAGGTACATTGTCCGAATCGCGCCTCCTTCGGATTTCCCCAATCTTGCGCCATATGATCGAACGAGAATAGGGTTCTCAGGCTCCTTACGGTTCAATAAAAAAATACTATCTGACTTGATACCCACCAACCAATGTTTCTCATCATAGGGAAATATTCCCTTGATATTGAGCAGTTCTCTATTGATAGAAGAGAGTTCTGTAGTGTTGGGATGAGCCAGGAATAAACCTTCACTTGTCCCTATCAAAATCGAGTCGGGAGATTGAGGATAAAAGCAGAAGGGTTGATAGGGAAGTTCGAATATTTGGGGAACAGCTTTTCGACTCCATTGGCCTTCTTCATGGGAATATTCACGAAATTCCCAGCCATTTAATTTGGTCAAGAAGAGATACAATGGATTCTCCTTGAAAGCCTTCATTCCCATACCCCCACGGGGGAAATAAGAGGGAATAGAATCTACACACCTTGCTTGAAATGGTGGGGTTGTTTCTAGGACATAAAGTGGATATTGATTGACTTTTTTACCCACAAACCAAAGGGTATGAGTCGCAGAATCCATATGGAAAACATGAAAGTCCTCCTCTACACCTGTTTTATTGGCAACTGGTACTTGAAAGAAGCCTTTCTCTAAGGGATCATAATACTCTAGATTCGTTTTGGTATTAAACCATAACCTACCGTCTTGATCCTCAAATAACTGGCTTTGGACTTGAATCTGGGAGATAGCGCGTGGATTTTCCTGTTGAGGCTGATAGATATGGAATTTATATCCATCAAATCTGACCAGTCCATTGAGGTTGCTAATCCAGATATTCCCCTCAGAATCTCGCGAAAAATAGATGTTCTTGGAATTGCTGATCAGACCATCTTCCGTTGTGTAAGAATAGAAAAATAAGGGTTGCTCCTGCGCATAAAATGGTAGGTAAGGAGTTAGCACGAGTAACAGTATGACAATAGTTCTCTCTTTCAATTAGAGATCGAATTAATCTTTCCCATGGTTATGTAACAAGTTCTTGATCCAATCCAACGAAGGAGCGTAAAAATATTCTTCACCTCTCTTTTTAATAAATTCGGATATATCAAGTTCAACCGTTTGCTTATCCTCTTTTTCACTACTTCCCCAATTTTTTAATATATCAAAAGAATGCTTTACTGAGGAGGCCATAGACCTTCCTACAAAAGGGTCAATAGCAGGTTCCATCCTCGGAACTTCTGCTGTTATGGTTTTTCTCCATTTTTCAATATCCTCAAACTGACAGCGCTTACTTTGATAAGACATAAAATATAGGCCTTGAGTAATTTCTACTTTACCTTCTTCGTTTACCATAACTTCTTCGAACGGAATGCCTCTTCTGGCAATTCTTAATTCTGTTACTCCTCCACAATATTCTTGAAGATCTCTTAAATGATCCCTAGGATTACTTTGACGAATATGAGCAAAAAAGGGACATTTGCTTCCAGACTTATCATCTTTCAAAAATCCACCATCTTCAGGGTTTTCCAGTGGGTAGACATTAAAATTTTCGATTAACTTCTTTTTATGCTCATCATATTCAAGTGTGTGCATGACTGGACGATCAAAATAGAGTAGGGGAGTACCATCTCTAAATCTTCCCATGAATTGAGCTAAAATATATTCCCTTCTTTCAAAGAATTCGGCTTGTCTATTTAGTAAAGGTTCTCCTTCAAAGAATAATTCATACGTTATTTTGTTGATGGCTTCATAAAACTTGGCTACATCCTGTCTATACTTATGAAATGTTACTCCACTACCCAAGTCAGAATCTAGTACGATAGAGAGTGCTTTATAATTAAGCTTCTCATTTTTCTTTTCCCAAAAAGGAATTTTCGAGAGACCATCTCTAAATCCAAATGGTTCATAGCATGCGTCTCCCCTTTTGATCGCCTTTCCTTTTTCAGTAAACAAATGTTGAATAGTACCTACAGTTTTGAAATAGGTTATAACAAAATCACCATACTTAGTTAATGTCTCCAAATGATTATCTGCGATCATGACAACCATGTCAATTCGAGAGTTGGAATCTTCATGATGTGCTTCCCAATTTGGATCTCGTTCGGAGCGTAACCCCATTTTTTCTTTGATCAGATTTAACTCCTCCTTGGAGTCTTTAAAGCTATCTATGGGATACGCACTTTTAAATGGGACAGTTATATCATGTTTTAGATTTTTTATCAAATGACTTTCAGGGACGATCTTTTCTAATCCATATTCTGAGAAAAAAAGGCAGGTTACGACTTGTCCCTCTACATCATACTCCTTACGCTTGAGTGCTTCCTCGACTTGAACTAAGCCAGAAGTGAGTCTGGAACTAAAACCCACAATTGCTTTTCGTATTGGTTGATACGATTCCTCCGATTTGGGAAAATGAAAAAATAGATACCAACAATGATGCCTTCCATGAGGTTTCACAATGTTTGCCTGAATTTGAGATAAAATCTTCTTTGAACGCTTCTTCATCATTAAAAATGAGTATTTTACAGTTATTCCCACCCGTTCTCCTAGACTTCCTCGTAATATCTCTTTTCCATATCGACGTCTGGGAAAATATCTAAAATAGGATCACAAGAAGCAGCCATCAAATCACCCACTTGATCATGTAGCGTTATAGGTCTTCCGATTGGACCACTACTTGTAACGTTTTCCTCGACTGCTACCATGCTCTGGCCTACTTTTCTAGATGTCTCATTGCCCTGAGTATCAAGCTCTATATATACTATCGGAATCATCGTAACACCGATTACTTTACCTTCCTGATTTAACACGCGCTCAATGTCTCTTTTGTACCAAGTACAATCATGAATCCTTTGCACTGAATCAGCATTTGCACCTGGCTCACCCTGCCTTCTCAATCTTTGAAACTTCCCATCATGCGGATCGGACTGACTTACTATTTTGATATATGCCATAATTCTGTTTGTTTAAATATTTTCTTAAATATATGTATGCTCAATTTTTTGCTAGACGATCTTTAGTGAGGAAATGATTCGAATAAGCGAAGGGTTACTTCTATCAAGGGAATGGTCCTTTCAACTGATCCATACCCTTAAGAAAATCATCCAAGAACCCTCGTGAGATAGGGATCTCAGTTTGATCCTTTAGGACAGCGACTCGATCCCCTCTGCGATATTCTTGGACAAAAGTAAGATTGATGAGATGAGAGCGGTGCACACGTACAAAACTATGATAAGGCTCGAAGTGCTTTTGATATTCCCCCAAGTTGGTAGAGGAGACAACCTGCTGTTTCGTAGATGCTAGATAGAAGATCGTCAACACATTGCTCGCCTCAAGACGGACGATGTCCTTTACATCTAGGTACTTAAAGCCTGTTTGGTTGGGAACGACTATACGGGAGGGTAAAATAAACTCTTGGACCTTTTGGTAGGTATCCCAAAGAATCTCAATCTGCTTATATTGGATCTTTTCACGAACCCGTGTCAATGGATGAGAGAGCTTTTCTAGCGTGATGGGCTTTAATAGATAATCCAATGCTCCAAACCGAATAGCCGTCAGAGCAAATTTGTCAAAAGCCGTAACAAAAATGACATGAAAATCAGGTTTCTGAAATTGAGAAAGTAAGTCAAAACCCAGACCATCCGGAAGCTCTATATCTAAGAATAATACATCTGGCTTCCATTCTCTGGCCAAACTAATGCCAGTCGCGAGGTCATAGCCTGATTGGATTTCTTGAATCTCATTTCCCTCAGATTCTTGAAGTAGCTTCTTCAAAGTAACATGGCTACTAGAGTCATCGTCTATAATCAAAACTTTCATGGGAGCCATTTATTAATCTGTAACTTAATGTTTTTAATATTTAACCCTTACCCTCAGCATCCCGAGCATTGATACTCGGGATTTTTAGGCAAAAAGAACCCATCCGATGATCAATCCCTGGACTGGAATTTTATCGAAGATCCCTCCTAGGGAGCCCAATCCCAAGCGTAAAACCTCGGGACCCCAAATAGCCTGTTACTATGCTCAAAAATTATAGCATAAAACTTTTGTTACACCGTATTTATTTACTTAGATAGTATAAATATTTCAGGTTTACGATAAAAATAAATAAATGAGACCTCTACTGCAAGCAATCATTTTATTGTTAAGAGATTTTCATGAGTATATTCTAGGGCGGGCTTAGTATTTCGCTGCGTGCAATACCAAGCTCTACCTTACCTGCAAGCATCCAGCAAAAACGGGACTCAGAAGCGGTCGTGCTCCTACCTCTTAGAGGAGAGTAACTTCCATTTTCATCTATTAAAAATGAGTTAGGCCTCTAATGAATATAGGTAAAATCCACCTAACTTAGGGGACTAAGCGGAAAACATGAGAGAAGATAAGCATTTCGTCCATATCCCCATCATCGAGATCCATGCTGCACAAATAGGCATGAGCAGGGCCAGATGGAAAGCGGTGAAAGAGGATCAGTCCGAAGCGGCAGCGATACAAATCATGGCAGAACATGAATTTGATGTATTGCCTATCGAAAACGTAGATGGAGGCATCACCCATTAATTTCAGACCCTCACGCCCAAGGACTATACGCAGATACAGAAACGAGGAATTGAGGGAGCAGACAAGATGTACTATCTCACCCATGTCAGGGACTTGGTGCGCCAGTTTGTCGAAACAGGCAGAACGTTCTTTTTTCTCACCAATCATAAGGAAATCATGGGGCTGGTGACAACCTTGAATCTACCTTCTCGGCCCTGCCATCTGTACTTTTACAATCTGGTAAATGACCTAGAGCTTCGTTTGGGAGATTTTGTAGGGCACTATGTAAGAAACAGGTTCATTGAGGACTTTCTGCAAAAGAAGAAAAGTGAAGGCCATACGAAATCCAGGGCAAGTCAGATCCTAAAAAATTACCATGCGGATAAAGCCGAAAACCAGGATCCCAACCTCATCGAATATCTATACTTCACGCATTTCGCGGAACTCATCCAAGCCCAGAAGTTGACGACTTACCTTGGATTTTCAAGTACCAAGCAGTTAGAGCAGGCCACTGCGCGAATCAATGAAATCAGAAATTGGGTCGCACATCCTGTGAGTTCCTCTACAGCCAGTCGCCCCGAAATGCTTCAAGCATTCCTTCAGGCTTATGATACCTTCATCGAGGGATTCGAAGATTATGAATCCAAGCAGCAATTGATTCAGGACTTTAGAGAAACCTCCTATCTCATTCACACACATAAAAAAGGACCCAGGCAGGAGATCATCATCAAAGTAGGCGAGGAGAATCATAACCTCAATCGCTTCCTCCATGAGAAGGGCATAAGCAAATGGGCCTTCATCACTGCCTACAATCCCATGGGGAGGCAGGTCTCAGATTCAGCCAATCAACAAGCGATGCAGTCCTTAGAGTCCGACCTTAGGAATAGGTTTCGTAGACATGGAGTAGGCCTTTCCCAAGACGGAAAGTGGTCGGAGTCCAGCTTCTTCGTCGGAAACATCGAAAGAATAGATGCCATTCAACTCATGAAAAAGTACAACCAGCTAGCGATTGTTTTCGGAGAAAGAGATCAAATTGCAGAGTTATTGTTTGATACGTAGAATAGGTTCATTAGTCTCCAAAAGGGTAAGTCACTCCCTTGAGAGAATATTTTATCAATCAATAAAGCTGGTATAAGTACTCTGTAACGTAATTTTTTTTAATACTTAACTATCGCCTTCAGCGTCCCGAGCGTAAAACCTCGGGACCCCTAACACCAAATTCCGCGCCCATCCCGAGCGTTAACCTCGGGACCCCATATAGCCTGTTACTACACGCCAAATTTGAATAAACAAAATTTTGCTATACTGTATAATTCCTTGTACACACCAAGTCAAAAGAGCTATGGAAGTCCATAGTAAGCCCAAATCTATTCAGAGGTCTTCTACCATCTCTTGATATTGGAGAAAGAGGTTCTCGTTGTTTTGCCATACAACAGCTATACACGCTGCTGCAAAGCAACTAACCGTCATCACTGTTAAGCCATACAATCACTCTAGTTCAAAAAGGCTCTTCAGCGAGCTTTCTCAATAAGCTCACATCCTACCATCCTTAAATCTGGTAAATCCTGATTCTAGCCAAGCTATATACCCCTCAAGGTAATCGTCCTTTCGGACTGATGTGCTAAATGCATTATTAGATGAGTTAGGATCTAAGGTCTCAATACCCCTCAAGGTAATCGTCCTTTCGGACCAGAACGATATACCGTTCCGACGCCGTTTGAAGCAAATCGTCTCAATACCCCTCAAGGTAATCGTCCTTTCGGACCCGACCCTAATCGGGCAGGTCTACCCAACCTGCTTAGGAGGTCTCAATACCCCTCAAGGTAATTGTCCTTTCGGACTCACTGACTATCAGTTAGATAAAAAACGAGAATGTTCATTCCACAGATAAATATACCCCTAATTCCCTAAACCTCAAAATAATATCTCCTCAGCCCAAAAACTTCGCAAACCCCCTTTCTCCCAAAATACCACAGCAAGCGTTTGAAAGTGTAACTCCTTGATAATCAGTTAAAATGCTCCTCAAATCTCTTCG
>JBCBFT010000161.1:0-10674 GCA_038527485.1 Bacteroidota bacterium | reverse complement strand
GCTCGGCACACCGTCGCCGCATGGCTGTCCACTACTGGACCATCGATGACCCTGAAGACATGGAGCTTCTGATTGGGCTAGGTGCCGATGGACTGATTACAGATCGTCCCGATCTCATGTGGGCAAAACTTCGAGAAATGGGATATTGACATTTTTCATTTTTCATTTTTCATTTTTCATTTTTCATTGGTAGTGTTCTATTTATAAGGATGCGATTTTTGTCAAGTTGTAATGTCGAATGAAATAGAAGATGGCGTTGATATGATTTTCTAGACTTTTCGAAAAAGCCAGATTCTTTCTAACTAACCTTGAGCACCTGTGTCTGAGGGTATTATTGAATCGCTCAATATGATTAGTTTCTCCTTTGTACTTTGAATTGGAGTGCCAGAGCTAGTTTCAAAAAGTGTGTCAGTTATTACGAGCAGTAAAAAACGCTTAACTTGACATACTAAGAGCACTAGTTCAGTCACAGCAAGAAAAATCGCCGTAAACAACGATTTCCGAAAGGATTCCTTAAAATATAATTTTAGCCGATGGAATCACTTATGAGCGAAAAAGCCGCCTGCGGGTTAGACTTACTTGAGCAAATTGAGTCAGTCCATGAGATGGTTCATATGCATGAGGGAGATGCTTTCATGCAGGAACAATATCCATATCGGAAGCAACGCTTTATCCAAGAGCTTGCGGGGAAATTGAAAGAGTTTCAAATTCAACCACAGGACGTAGCTGCGTGAAAAAGAAGAAAAAAATACTGTTTGTCTGTACAGTCAATAGAATGCGCAGCGCAACGGCCCATGGAATCTATAAAAATGATTCCCGCTTTGAAGTAAAATCTGCTGGTACGCATCCTGATGCGCATCAGGTCCTCACACAAGAATTGCTAGATTGGGCGGATTCCATCATTGTCATGGAGAAAGAACATCGCAATCAAATCAGGAAACGGTTTCCCCAGATATATGCTTCAAAGAAGCTCGTATGTCTTTATATTCCCGATACATACGACTTTATGGATCCCGAACTTATCGAATGGCTTAAACGCAAGTTTGAAAGCGTGAATGCGCGAGAGCTTATGTAGCACAACATAATCCTTCTAGGAAATCCAGCTATCATGTCTCCCCAAGCGATGGAAAAATGGATTGACAGCAAAAAGGTAGGCTGCATATGCAGAGAAAGAAGCTGGAAATTTCGTATCCCTCATGATAAGAGATTGAGTAACTAGTCGAAGGAAAAAGTGTAATATGGAGTTCTATGTCGTTAAATGACTTCATAGAGCTACTTTTTCGTTTTCTGGCAGAAATACACAACAAGCCTATGACACATCCCAAAACCTTCTCCTCCTTATACCTGGTTATTTTCATTCTCTTCTCCCCCTCTATCTTTGCCCAAAATCTGAAGCAGGAAAAAATGGAACAACTCCACTTTCTCATTGGAGAATGGGTGGGGACCTCCACGATTTATGAAAAGGGTGTGGTCAGTAAGCAAGGCGCTGCATATGAAAAGATTTCTTATGACCTCAATCAGAATATTCTGGTAATTGAGTTGAATACAGTATTTTTACAGTTACACACCATCATCTATTACAACGAGAAAGACCAGAAGTACTATTACCACCGTTTCTCTCAAGACGGAGCCGCTCAGTATCCCGCAGAGTTCAAGGATGGACAACTCATCGTATGGAAGGATGAAAAAACGAGATTCTTCTTTGGCAGCACACCAGAAGGAGGCTTTCGAGAATATGGAGAGAAGTTGATAGAGGGAAAATGGATCAAAACCTTTGAGGATAATTTTGTCAACACACAGTAATGATTATCACGAATGAGTTGATAAGATAAGGTAGAGAGGTCGATTTATCGCGTCTCTACCTAGAAAATAAATCCTGTCTGAATTGATTCGTGATAATCACTAGTAAATACAAAAACATGAACAAAATCTACCTAGTCTTATGCTTGGCCATTGCCATTCAAGCCGTTGCCTGTGGGCAAACAGAAACAAAAACCGATACATCCCCAGTTCAAGCTCCAGCAGAAGAGACCACCGACTGGCAAACCCTATCATCCGATCAATATGCCATCACCTATCCTTCTGATTGGGAGGCCGACACCAGTGGTCAACTAGGCACCCGTTTCTTTATATTCAGTCCGTTAGATAATGAATCCGATGCCTTTAGAGAAAATGTCAATCTAGTAATTCAAGACCTCACGGGTTATGATATGGATTTGGACCAGTATGCAGAGATATCTGAGGGGCAAATTCAAACAGCGATAACAGAAGGGCAAATCATTTCAAGCGAACGAAAAGAGAAGGACGGACAAGCCTATCACCAAATGATTTACACAGGCAAACAAGGAATCTTTGACTTGAAATTCGAGCAATATTATTGGGTCAAAGACAATCAGGCATTTGTATTGACCTTTACCAGCGAGGAAAAAGCATTTGATGTCTACCAAGCTACGGGAGAGAAAATGTTAGGCAGTTTTACTTTCAAGTAAAAATGGATATCCATAAGAGGAAAAGATGGAGGGACTACGTAGTGTATCTTGCTTCACTTTTTCTTGTAGGGGGATGGACAGATAAAATGGGGGGAAAGATAGAAATTGATCCTTTAGTCTAGGATTGAAACCACTAGGCTAAAGGATCCCACCCTTTCAGGATTCAAAGTTGATTCATTGTCCTGAAGGGACAGTACGATATAGCATGTGGAGTTTAGTCCCATGCTCAAAGCCCCCTCATCAACCTACATAGAGAAAAAAGTCTATACTTTTACTAACTTGATTGCACTTGATCATACAAAAGATGCAATCCTTATGAAGCTCGTCCTCGTCTTCCTATCATTCCTCATGGGTATCTCTGCTTTTGCCCAAACAGCCAATGAATACTACCAACCCCTCAAGTATCGCCTCATCGGTCCCTTCAGGGGAGGAAGATCCGTGGCTTCTACAGGCGTAGTAGGTGATCCCCTCACCTATTACATGAGTACCACAGGCGGAGGATTATGGAAAACCAAAGATGCCGGTCAGCACTGGGCAAATATCTCCGATGGTTTCTTCGAGACAGGGTCGATGGGAGCCATTGCCGTCTCAGAATCCCATCCCTATATCCTCTACGCAGGTATGGGCGAGCATGCGCCTCGTGGTGTGATGACCTCCTATGGAGATGGTGTCTACAAATCGGTCGATGAAGGAAAAACTTGGAAAAAGATGGGGCTGGAAGCCACACAGCATATCGCCCGAATCGCCATTCATCCGACCAATCCAGACATCGTCTACGTCGCCGCTCAGGGCGCTTTGCACGCTCCCAACAAAGAAAGAGGAATCTATAAGTCCACAGACGGGGGCGCATCGTGGACACAAATTCTGTATGTCAATGACTCCACAGGATGTAGCGAACTCTCCATGGACATGAATCGTCCCGATATATTGTATGCAGGGATGTGGCAACACCAGAGGACGCCGTGGAAAGTGATCAGCGGAGGTGCAGGAAGCGGGATCTACAAAAGCATAGATGGAGGAAAAAACTGGAAGAAAATAGAGAAGGGGTTACCGAAGGAAAAAGGAAAGACTGCCATCTCTGTCAGCCGAGCCAACTCCGAGAAAGTATATGCCCTGATAGAAGGAAACTCGCAAGAAGATAAAGGAGGACTTTTCGTTTCTCACAATGCAGGAAAAAGCTGGTCCATGGTCAGTGGAGACAATCGCCTGACACAAAGAGCTTGGTATTATACGGAGGTATTTGCCGACCCTCAGGACGAACATACAGTCTATGTGCTGAGTGCACCCGCCTTGAGATCGATAGATGGAGGAAAAAGCTGGGAACGTCTCAGCGGCACACATGGGGACTATCACGACTTATGGATCAACCCGCAAAACCCCAAAAATATGGTCATCTCCAATGATGGAGGGGCCGCCATTACCTTCAACCGAGGGGCAAGCTGGTCTACCCAAGCCAACATGCCCACAGCTCAGATCTACCGCCTCAATGCCGACAATCTATGGCCCTACCACCTCTACGGCGGGCAACAAGACAATTCTTCTATCAAAATTGCGACCCTCTCCCCTTACTCTGGTGAGATCAGCCAGAAAGATTGGCAACGCTCAGCAGGAGGTGAAAGTGCTTTCTTAGCTTTTGACCCTGACAATCCTATCCATGTCATGGGAGGGAGCTATCTGGGAAGTATGCAGACCCTCAATCAGGAAACAGGTGCTCGTATACCTTCTATTGCCGCACCGATTCAGTTTCTAGGTATGGCTGCCAAAGACATGAAGTACCTCTACAACTGGAACTCTCCCATCATCTGGTCCCAGCACGAGCCTGGCACTTTTTATCATGGGGCACAGCTTGTCTTGCGGACGCAAGATCTGGGGCAAACCTGGGAAGAAATATCCCCTGACCTGACGCGCAACATCGACGAGAAACAAGGAAAAGGAGGAGGTCCCCTAACAGTAGAGGCCGTAGGTGCAGAAAATTATGGGACCATCAGCTACTTGAAAGAATCTCCCCATACAAAAGGTGTGATCTGGTCAGGAAGCGATGATGGACAGGTGTATAGAACCGATGATGGGGGAGAGAAATGGGTCAATGTCACCCCCAAAGATCTAGGCGAAGCCTTGGTCAATGCGATTGAAGTCTCTCTACATGATCCGAATACCATTTACATCGCCACTACAAAGTACAAGTTCAATGACTATACCCCAGCCCTATACAAATCCACCAACAATGGGAAAAGCTGGAAACTGATCAACGATGGCATTCCTTATGGTTCCTTTACCAGAGTAGTGAGAGAAGATCCTGACAGGAAGGACTTGCTGTACGCAGGGACAGAACGTGGCATCTACATCTCATGGAATGGAGGCGAGACGTGGGAACCCTTACAATTGAATCTGCCTGTCACGCCCATCCTCGATTTAAAGGTTCATCAAGGAGACTTGGCTGTAGCGACTTCAGGAAGATCCATTTGGATCTTGGATGACTTGAATATACTCCAACAAAAAGCCCAGACAGGTACCAAGATATACCAACCCAAAGATGCCGTCTATGGCCATTGGTATGGTCCGCTCAATAGCAGCAATACATCATCCTTCACAGGTGCAGCTCCTCTCAGCGGCATCAACCCCGCCAACGGAGTCGTGATCTATTATGAACTTCCTTCTTTGGCAAAAGATGCACATATCTCCATCGATATAAAAGATCAAAAGGGAACCCTCGTTCGTTCCTTCACCTCTCAACAGCCGAAGGGCTACAAAAGATATGCAGGAGGTCCACCTCCACCGCTCACCCTCTCCAAAAATAAAGGATTGAACCGATTGGTCTGGGACATGCGTCACGAAACGATGACAGGAGTCACCGATGTCTACATCGAAGGTAGCTATCGTGGACACAGAGTCGCTCCAGGAACTTACACGGTTACACTGACAGTAGATGGAAAGAAGTATATGCAGGAAGCCAACGTAATCGAAAACCCGACGATGGAGGTTGCTCATGAGACGTTTGAAGCTTATCACAACATCATGCTAGAAATGGAACAGACCATGACCCGTATGCACAACAGAGTCAATCAGCTCCAATCCATCCGATCTCAACTCAAGCGCATCCAAGCAGACTTGACAGAGCCCACACTCAAAGAGACTTGCAAGCGTTTGATTCAGAGCCTAAAAGAATGGGATGAAACCATGGTCCAGCGAAAGTCCAAAGCCTATGACGATGTAGAGAACTTCGAAAATAAATTCTCAGCCAATTACCTCTACCTCATCAACGTAACCGAATCTCAAATTCCCCGTGTAAACGCTTCTTCTATCGAGCGCAAAAAGGAGTTGGATGCTGCATGGAGCGAGTACGAGGCACAAGCTGCCGAATGGCTGGAAAAAGATCTGAAAGCATTTAATCAGGCGCTTTGGGAAGCGGGATTGGGAGCGATTAGATTAGACAAAGGAATGTTTCAAGCTGAGTAAAAGGTGCTTCATTCATCTTTCAAGGAAAAAAAGAGATAAAATGAAGTCAAGCTTAAAAAAATACATCGGAGAAGGTTTTCTCATCGTCTTCAGCGTCTTATTTGCTTTGTTCATCAACAAAACATTTGAAGGCTATAAGATCAATGAAAAGAAAGCCATTGCGAAAGAAAGTATAACGAGAGAGTTATATCGGAATCGAGCGATCCTGAAAAATTGGAAAGAAAAGCATGTCAAAATAAGAGACATCATTTCAAGTACAATTCGAGGGGAGGCAGATAGCATCAAAGCAGAACTTCAAAAGTATAACTATCTCAATTTAGGGGTGCTGACAGATGACGAATCTTTGATTGATGCCATCTTAACGAGTACCGCATGGGAATCTGCCCAGACAACCGGCATCATTACAGAGTTTGATTATGAAACCATCCAGAAATTAACCTATGTCTATTCCATGCAAAAAGTCCTGAGTGAACGAACCCTCATGAACATACTGGACTATTACTTCGACACGGCCTCTCACGACTTAGAGAACTTAGACCAAACATTGAGACAGTTTCAGTTAAGGTTCCATGAACTGACGGGACAAGAAGCGCTCATGATGAATTTGTATCATGACGCCATCAAGCAGATGGAAACATGAAGGTTTTGTCTCAAAGAACAGGGAGTCTTCATGCTACTCAAAGATATACATAGACCGGTTCTCACTGCGAAATTCCACTCATCGAGTTGATCACTCGTTCGCCTCTGGCAACTCAGCCAACTTCTACATTAACTTAAGCCAAACTCCATCAAATGAAATCTACGACTACCTTCATCGTCTTATGCTTACTTTCTTTTGTTTCGCTACTGGCCCAGGATCCCATCCCAAAGCAAGCCTACCAACAGGCAGAGAACCAACTGTATTTCCATACCTCCCAATATGTAGATCGGATGAATGTCCGAGCCAACTGGGAGTCAGATGATCAATTGTGGTATCGTGTCCTACAGGCAGACAAGAAAGCGTTTGTGTACTTTGACGTCAAGAAGAAGGTAACAATGACCTTTGACTCCAAGGAGGAGCTAGATAAAATACTCAAGGAGAAAGTAGAAGCACCTAAATACGACTTCCGTAAGGAGATCCTTTCTCCAGACAAACGCAAGGTCGTGTTCATCCGAGACTGGAATCTATGGATGCGCGACTTGGACAGCGGAGCAGAAAAACAACTGACCACGGATGGGATAGAAAATTATGGCTATGCCACCGACAACGCGGGCTGGCGACAGAGTCAACGCCCCATTGTGTTATGGTCACCCGACTCGAAGAAGATTGCCACTTTCCAGCAGGATCAGCGACATGTCTCGGATATGCACCTTGTGACGACCAATGTGGGCGCCCCCAAGCTCAAAAGCTGGAAATATCCCCTTCCAGAAGACGAGAAAATCATCCAGATCGAACGTGTCATCATTGAAGTAGATGCAGGTAAGATGATTCGCCTGGATATGCCCTCCGACGATCGACGAGGAACCCTCTGTGATGATATTTCCTGCTCAGGCGCTTTTGACGACAACCAATGGATCAATGAGGGCGCGCAACTCGTCTTCGTTTCCTCCACCAGAGACCATAAAGTCGCCCAGCTCAGAATCGCAGATGCCCGCACAGGCCAAGTCAGAGACATCTTAAAAGAGGAAGTGGACACTCAATATGAATCGGGGCAAGGAACCATCAACTGGCATTATCTAGAGAAAAGCGATGAAGTCATCTGGTACTCCGAACGCAGCAATTGGGGTCATTTGTACCTCTACGATGCGAAGAATGGCCAGCTCAAACACCCCATTACGCAAGGCGACTTTGTGGTCACCCGCCTCGAACATGTAGACGAAAAGAAAGAGATCCTATTTTTTGAAGCCAATGGCCGAGAAGCAGGTCGCAATCCTTACTTCAGCCACCTTTACAGCGTCGATCTATCTGGAAAGAATCTCCAACTACTCACACCCGAAAACGGAAACCACCGCATCCGATTCTCTCCCAACTACCAATACTTTGTAGATAATTATTCTCAACCAGATGTCCCTCCCATTTCCGTACTCCGAGATCGAAAAGGGAAATTAATCGAGACACTTGAGGAGACGGATATTTCACGTTTAGAGGCTACAGGCTGGAAGGTTCCTACACCTATTACTGTCAAATCAGCGGATGAGCAATACGACCTGTACGGGCTGATATTTACACCTAGCAAGCTAGATCCCAATCAAAAATATCCGATCATCAATTACATTTATCCAGGCTCGCAAGGTGGGAGCGTAGGCTCTTGGTCCTTCAGTCCTGGCAGAGGAGACCATCAGGCACTGGCAGAGCTAGGCTTTGTCGTCGTCCTGATCGAAGGAAGTTGCAATCCTGGCCGTTCGAAAGCCTTCCACGATGCCTGCTACGGAGAAATGTCCGTTAATACCCTGCCTGACCAGATCTCTGGTATCCAGCAACTCGCCCAAAAGTATCCTTACATGGACTTGGAAAAGGTCGGGGTTTGGGGACACTCAGGAGGAGGCTTCGCAACAGCCGCCGCCATGTTTGATTATCCGAACTTCTATCATGTAGGCATCTCCGAGTCTGGCAATCACGACAACCGCAACTACGAAGACGACTGGGGCGAGCGCTACATCGGACTGATGGAAGAAATGGAAGGAATCAACAACTACCAAAGGCAAGCCAACCAGCTGAAGGCTGAAAATCTAAAAGGAAAATTGCTGTTAGCCCACGGAGGTATGGACGACAATGTCCCTCCTTACAATACCTATCTCGTGGTGGACGCCCTCATCAAAGCCAACAAAGACTTTGATCTCCTCATCTTCCCCAATGCGCGACACGGCTATGGTGCTGACGGCTTGTACATGATGCGTAGAAGATGGGACTATTTTGTCACACACCTTAAAGGCTTAGAACCACCTAGGGAATACAAAATCGAATATAAAAGGGACCCGAGGCTATAAGGAAGGTATTTTTCTAGACGAAGTAAAAGGTGGAGTTCAGATGTTGGGAAACGATCGCAAGATCTTTCATCCACCTACTCCATGCAGCATCAAATGAACAAGAAGCCCCACAGGCTGCAATGTGGGCTAATTTTGAGACTCATATACAAAATGCTTTAGCGGGTAATGAAAAAAACACTTCAAACATTTAAATCTGCCCTTACCTCCATTTACCCCGAATTGGAAGAAAATGAGTGGAAATATTTGTCGGAGAATATCAGCATAGTCGCACTCCCATCGAAAAGCATCCTTATCGAGGAAAATAAAGTTCAACAGCACCTCCTTTTTATGACTTCTGGATTGGTTCGAGGATTTTATGTAGATGATCAAGGGGAAGAAATTACGATAAGGTTTATCCATCATACAGGCTGGATTACCCATTATTCTGCGTTGATTTCCAAGAGACCAAGCACATACATTTTTCAAACATTAGAGCCGAGCGAATGTCTTGCCCTACCGTTTGTAGTGGTAGAGGAAGGGTATAAAAAATTCAAGGGTCTAGAAAAATTTGGACGCTTGATTGCAGAAAATGTGCTACAATTACAACAAAAGAGGATTGAGCAATTCCAGTTTTTATCCGCTGAAGAACGCTATCTGGCATTCATCGAAGATTATCCTGAATTATTCCATCGCGTATCTATTTCCCACCTTTGTACTTATTTAGGTATAAAACGCCAATCACTCACACGCATACGAAAAAAACTGGCCTCCCGTCAACTTTGACACTTATGTGTCAGGCAAAAATCACCCTATGTCCAAATCTTCGTACTAAAATTATTTGGTATGAAACATATATTCTTGATAGGAGGTACAGGGTTTTTAGGGCTTAAAATACTCCATGTATTACGCTCAAAAGGATTTATTGTCACACGATTTTTTATTGCCGCCCTTACATAGCATAAAATGGATTTACCAACGATACAAACCACAATGGGTAGAATAGCCTATTCCCGAAAAGAGATAAAAGGTACTATACCCATAGTTTTTTTACATGGCGTCTATTACGACCACAATCTTTGGAATTATCAAATAAGCCGAATTGAAAACCACAGCACGATTGCCATTGATATGCCTCTGCATGGGCAAAGTAAAAGCATCTCCAAAACCGATTGGAACATGGATGATTGCGCCCATATGCTCATGGAAATATTAGATTCCTTAGCAGTTGAGCGCTGTTACGCAATGGGGCATTCATGGGGTAGCATGACCATTCTTCGCGCAGCAAGTCAACATCCTGAACGTTTTGTTGGAGTGGGTCTGTGCAACATGCCGATGGAGGAAGGAAGCTTGAGGACAAAGCTCCAATTTGGTCTGCAACACACCATGTTACCTTTTAGAAATTTCTACATCCAGCAAGTGGCCAAAGCAATGTTTGACAAAGATAATAGACTACAAAAGCCCGAAATAGTAAAATATCTAGCGTGGTCAATGGGTCTATTGTCAAATAGAGAGATCAAGAAGATTGATCAAGAGGTTATTTCGAATGTAGATAGTGGCTACTCCTACCTCGACAAACTAAGTGTCACGACTTTGGCAATGAAAGGAAGGGATGATTATGTAGCAACTCTTGACGAGATTGAAACTACGATAGTAGAAGGAAAACACACCAGTCCCTTAGAAGAACCCGAAAAAGTATTGGCATTAATTAGTCGGTCCTGAAGAATCATCTTACACTGTTGATTTAGAGCAATCTAAGTGTGGAAAAGTTGATATTTTGTATGGC
>JBCBFT010000160.1:0-10897 GCA_038527485.1 Bacteroidota bacterium | reverse complement strand
TTCCCTAATGAATCACAGGATCCAGCCAGAGCTTGAGGTTCGACAGGGGGAATACTATCTACTGGTGCTGCAAAAACAGGGAGAGTCATAGCAGCATTTCCCAAAGAGTCTGAGGCCAATACCACAAAATAAGACCCGCTTTCAGCAACTCCTTCAAACTCAAATGACCTTTGACTTGCCCCAAGCAAATCTGGATTCAGCAAAGTATAGTCATTGATTTTTTGTCCCTTTTGTCCCATTAAAATGGAGAAGTTGAGCCCATTTTCTATTTCATATGGATATTCCCAGCTAATCCTTGTCCTGTCTTTCTTTAAGAAACTGACTTTCACATTTACAGGAGGAGCTGGGGGCGTCTGATCCATTAGAACTACCTTCCTTTTCTTGGAATAGCTTGTCAATTCCCCATAGCAATTGATAGCTTGAATTCTGTACCAATACGGGATATTTTGCTTCGCTTCACCGTCCAGGAAGGTGAAATAGTTTGCTGTATCTCCTCCTTCAAAGTCCATGTAGGGGGCTTCATTGATTCTACTGAAAGGACCTTCTGGGCCCAGTGCTTTTTCAATGTGATAGGCGATGAATGTGGAATCCTGAAACTTATTCCAAATCAATTTGATAGATTGCTCACCGAGGCTCACAGAATCAATTTGAGGAGAAGGCAGGCTTTCCGGGACGTTGCCCTGTATGGTCGTATATACTGTATCCCACTCTGGATGAAGGGGGCTGAAAATCCGATACACATAAGTACCCTTCAAGTCTACTTCTCTATCCAGGTATCCTACTCCTAAATGAGTCGCTACATCCCATGAATAATTTGATAAAAGGTTTAGGATCGTCCATTTGAATCTGGATTCTTCTTCAGACTTACCTTCTTTCTGCAGGAACAAAAGGCCGAAGGTGGATGCCAGATAGGAAGAGTCATTCTTCCGGAAAGAGGGCCACTCATTTTTAGGCTTCAACTTTTGTAAGCCCAGGCTCTGAAATACAAGCTGAGAGGTAGCTTGATTATTTTTCCATTCTGCTTTTTCCAGCATGAGACCTGAATTACTTAATGCTTCAGAAAGCTTTGCATTGGTAGCACCAAATCGGAGCTTGATTCCTTCAGCGCGTTTAGCACCTATGAGGTAAGTTGATGACTCTTTTGAATTGTCTGTAAGGGTATGCTGCTGAGCAAAAACTGCTACCATGATCAGAAAGAAAATGATGATAGATATATTGATTTTTTTCATTGTTTTTGGATTAGGAGGGGAGAAAGAGGAATTTCTCTCTCTCCCTTGATGAAACTGATTAAATCCCACACAATTTTCCTACACGAACCTTGAACCCGATTCTCTCAGAGAAAAACAGGAACGTAACCTTTACCTTGGCTCTTCCTTCAAATCCTATGGGATTCGGGGCATTTCCTACTAAAAGGGTTCCGGCTTTCAGGTCCACAATCTTATGCTTTCCAATGGCGGGAATGTCTACATAAAACCCACCATGGAGTCCAGCATAAGCTTGACCTGCTCCTTGCCAGCCATTAATTCCTTTACATTGGGAGGATTTGACGACTTTGACATCTCCTCCTACAATTCCCGTTAGGTGAGCCTTGATCACCTTGATATCCACTCCCATTTTGGCTTCAAATGCCAATCCAAAGGCGAGGCCTTGTCCCGATTGAAGGATGGTCTGATCATATGGGGCTCTATTAGCTGAGCTGGAGGTATTTTCGAAGGATACCTTTCCTTTTCCAGATTTCACTTTTGGGTGATCAAACAACTCTTTTAGGAATCCTGAGGGAGGAGGAAGGTAGTCTGGAATGTCATGACCAATCATCAAATAGGACTGTATGGAGATTCGATAAGGATATTTTACCCTAAGACCACCTCTGTGCCAGTAATTCCCAGCATGAAAAAACCACTTATCAGGCCCTGCATGGAAGACTGCATTTATCATGAGCTTGTTGGGTCCTGACCCCTGGATGTTCTTGGCATCAAAATACAGGTCGAGATTGCCATCCAATTGATGTTTAGATCCTATTTTTCGATACACAATGATGGCGTTACCCCAGAGTGATTTGTTGGATTTCCCTCCAGCTGGATCACTCATGAGGGAAAGGTCTCCTTCTACAATCAAACGATTTAATCCTCCTCGCCGGTTGAACTCTGCACTTATTTTACCCTTGATGTTCAGCGTATTGGGATCTGGGTGACTTCCCGTAACTGCTGCGACATTAAAACCAAAGCTCGTGTTAAAATCTGGAACATACTTGGCACCAGAAGAGACAGGGCTTTCACTTCTTCCTGAACATTTGAAGGCTTTTTCAGGGCTAGGGAGGCTATTGGGGTTCACCCTCATATGATGGTATGCACCTCCTCCAAAAGCATAGATTGCATAACCATTGGCGATCGGGATGCCATAAGGGATACTGACCATCCCATCTACATACCAGTAAGAGAAGTAATCCGGCGTATTATATCTGGCAGTTTTGTTCTTCCTGTATACGCCAAATTCTACGTTTGTCTGAAGGCCAAGGTCCAAGGGAAGAGCTACTTCCAGATTTCCTTTTGCTCCTTCTTTTGAGCCTTCCTTGTAAAATTCAAGGCTTCCTTTGAGCCCAAATTCCGCAATGGTAGCATCAATCCAGATTCCATCGAAGCTTATCCCTTTCAGCACAAACTTTTCCCGGTTATTGGAGCCTAATAGATTAAGCTCGCTGTTGAGACTGATGCGGGTTCTTGCACTTATGGCTGTATTACCTCCCGTCAGGCTGATCAATGGTTCAATTTCCAGCCTCACTTCCTGCGCATTGTGTCTCAGGTTAATGGATTGGATTGTGAGCGGGAATCCTGCCAGAAACTTTTGGGGAGAAGCCTTGGACAGATTGGCTCTGGTAAAACCTTGATCCGTGCTGTATGTCAAATGACCGTGTAAACCACTCATCGCCAGAGATGGAACAAAGTTGCTGGCTAGTTTCACGGCATCCCGGACGTTCTCATCTGAGATGGTTACTGATCCCTGGAGATTCAGTTCTGCGTAATCTGTACGCGTTTGCTGTCCGACCTGTGCACCAATTTTGATGTCGATATAGGAGTTGGGATCAATCTTCAGAGAGGCAGCCATTAAGTCTACCGAGATTTCATCTCTGGGCTGAATCCTGCTGGTAAATCCAAGTCTGCGGTTGTTATTGCTCAAGAGGGCAGAATAGTCAATCACATCGCCATCCTTAGAGATGGGGAGATCCACCTTTCCATTCAATCGGCCATGGACAAATCGATTCTGAAGGATGGATACTTCAAAAATATCAATCGAAATTCCCCATCCATTGAAGTTTCCTTTATCGAGGGGGACAAGATTTTGGACCCTGAAATCTGCTGTGAAACCAGACTTATCGATGATCATCCCATAGACTCCTGCAGAAGCATTGGCTCCCATCATGAAGTCTGAGGGGGCCTGCATTTGTAACGTCTTCAGATAAAAGCCCTTCCATGTATTGGCCTGGTCAGGATCTTCCAGATCAATGGATGTTTCATAATTGTCCGGAAAGGCCATGTTGAATGGATTTTCCAGATCTGACAGATCAAGGCTAGCTTCTTGTGCCGTAAAGGTAAAGCCTGGTGCTCCCGGGATTTGGAAGGGTTGCATGTCTACATCGAACATCCAGTTGTTTCCTCTGCATTGCTGTCCTCTGATTCGGGCTTTTACTTGCCCCTGAGTGGGATTACCCTGCTGGTCTGCGGGGATCATGATCTTGCGGTCAAAAATTACCTGACCATTGATTTGAAGGCATTTGTATCCATCACAATCCCATTCTAGTTTGGTGATCTGCTGTTCGTTGGCAGCCTTGTCAGCACCCAATAGCTCAAAATAGAGTTTCCAGTTTACAGGCATAAGGTAGAAGCTTTTCTTCAGATATAGCGTGGCGACATCTTCTAATCCATAAGGGTGAAAGCAGACGTCTTCAGCTCCAAATCCCGGCGTATATATATTCCAGTCAGCCTTGAAATCTATTTCAGCTGCTGCATTTAATTTGGCCCCAGAAGGGGTAAACGTCATGCCAACAATACCAATGATAAATTTGTGTCCTTCGATGGTCTTATCAATTCCAATGGGTAAGGTGATAGTTTGACTTCTTAGGAGGTCGGTTACCGCTCTCCCTTCCTCCAGATACTCATTCATCTTTCCTTTATCACCAAGAGCTGGAGCAAGAATATTTCCTGCAGGCCCAACTACATTTTCTAGGGTGAAAGGTATTCTTTCGGTCACTCCATGCGCTTCTCCCTCGGAAACGACCAAATCCGTGTTTACTTTGAGGTTATCAAAGGTCACCATCAGTTTGCAGTGATTGAGCCAGGGTATGGGTATCAATCCTTTTCCAGAATAAGTATCTCCATCCTCGGTGACTTCAGTGAGTTCTAGAGCAAACTTTCCTATCTGGATAAATTGTCCTGTGTTCAGTTGATCAATAGGTTGCCTGTTTTCCACTGATGCCGCATCACAGGTGCTTTTACAAGGATCTTCTGGTTCATCCTTTTCAATGACAAAAGATCTTTTGGGACCTTTCAGGTAAGGTGCAGAATTTGCATCTCCTGGATCCGTAAGATAAACGACTCTCCAATAGTAGGTGTCGGGATCGCTTATATGCAAAGTATGTTTCCGCTCTCCATACATTTCATCCAGGATATCTTCCCCCGACATGGTAGGATACTTGTATTCTGTTCCTCCCAATTCGAAGCTATGTTTCAGCAAGATATTCGCGAAATCTGGATCTTTGGAGACCTGAAGCTGACCTCGCGCCCATGCTGCAGCTGTTTCCTGGCGATCTAGGATCTGATTGCCATCCATTCGGTGATTACGAAGATGGTCGGGTAAAATCTTCTGGGGTTTTCTACCCCCCTCCCAAATCAGCTCAATGTTTCCGGGGTCAACGGTTGCCCCGTTTTCTGGTGATCCGGGAATAGGTCTTGTCATCCCCAGGGTTACTTCCCGGTTGTAGAGATTAATAGGAATGTTTGTTTGGCCGACCCTCATTTGCGCCTCGACACTCCATGTATAGGTCTCTCCGGGCTTGTAGGAGAAATTCTCACTAATTCTCCTGGCGCGTACATCCATGGGTAAAATCTGGGCTTCTTCTTCCGTAGCAGCAGGCCAGCCATTTTGCTGAAGCTGGCGGTTTAGATATCCCAAAGGCCCTAGTTGCCCCCAACGATTTTCCCACGGTCTTACATATGGTGGGACATTCTTGCCGTTGATCGTCAAATCACCATGGCAACCTCTATAGAAATTGCAGAAAGGGCTGAATTTGATTAAGAGAGGAACATGCCCTCCTTCTAAAAGGTTCATGCCTGTAAATGGCAGTGTATCTCCATGGAGAGGATACTCCTCTGTGAGGATGATATGTGTCTGAGCCCCGTTACATCCGCCGTAGGAAAATGTGACAATGTCGCTTTTCCCATCCTGGCGATAAAGTGTTTCTCCTGTGGGATCTGAAGCTGTTACTCTGATGGCATATGTGTTGCCAGGTATCAATGCTGGGTCACTAAATGAATAACCATAGGATGTCACGGAAATATTATCCTTCTCAAAGAATCTGGGAATATTCTCCGTTTCAAAAGCTTGATACACATTGAGGTTTCCGATGTCCGAGAGGTCTATCATTTCCAGTTTATAAACCCGGTTCAAACTTAGAGAGGCATCCGTCCAAGTGATTGGGATCAATTGCACGTTAGAAGATGGAATATTTTCTTCCGCTTCAGGGCTAATGATAATCGGTGGATCCATGTAGCTAATAGAAATTTCCTGACTACAACCCTGTGGATCTTCCCCTGAAAGTGGGATACCTGTGTAGTAATCATAGGCTCTGACACAAAGCTGATAGGCTCCTTCGGGAATGGATCGATTGATCATTACTTGGGCAAGAAGATCCTCTGTCAAGGAACTCATTTCAATATTTTCCACCCCGAGCCCTGGATAGAGCTCACCCAACTCAAGAGGAGAAAAGGATCTGGATTCCCCTGGAGCAAGCGTAATGGGCGTCAAAGGTTTATTGGATTCATCAAATGTAATTTGAACGCCATTATCAGCCTTAAAAAGACCATAAAGTGTTAGGTCCAAGCTCGTGCTTCCTGTATTCAACAGAGTCAGGATCTGTTGGTTCTCATACTTTAGGTAGTCATCTATGTTTACAGAGATTGATAGATTGGGTAGAATGGAAACCACCACGGGGTAGGTTTGGGCATTCAGCCGAATACTTAGTGTAAACAATAGACACAACCCAAGAAGAGAACATCGTTGCAATGCTCTTTTCATGATATGGTTATTATTGGTTAAAAATGAATGCGGTAGAATACTTGTGTTCGGGATTCGTGAGTCTTTTCCCCTGTTCGCTTCAACAGGTGAGATTGATGACTCAGGGAAAGACTTTGCTTCTTTGCGATTTTAAGGATGAGGGAACCCCTCAAGATTAAACTTCCATCGCCTACATTGGCTTCGTTCCGATACTGAACGTACTGGGCGCTCGTTTGAATACTTAGTCTGTCCCTGACGAGGTCCAGGTTATTGTTTAGACTGATACCCAAGCGATCTCTGGTTTCACCAGCTCGAGATTCCCGGTTTACATCAATCCCCAATTCGGGGGACCAGCGCTTCATTGAAGGGCGATAGTTAAGGCTTATACCTTTGAGCCCAAAGAGGTCATTCGCTTTACTTAAATCTTTGAGTTGTTGATCAATGAATTGCAGGCTAAGGGAATGACTTGAATTGCCCACATCCCCTGTCCAGTTCAGGCTCGCATTTCCTCCGCTTGTCAATTGGGTCAATTTCAAGCTGTCGGCCAAAAGTGTGAGACCTGGATTTAGGTCAATGATGAAGTTTTGGTGTCTGGCCTGAGCTGCAAGTGAGGAGCTTTTTTCACTTGAGCCTTTGATATTAAAAGAGATGTTTCCAGCATATACATCTCGTCTTGTAGTAAAGGCGCGAGTATTTTTGATGTTGTTGGTTTGAAATCCACGCTCCAGTGAGGCAGATAGTATCCAGAGGTGACGGGGCTTTTTGTCCTTTTTTTGAGCTTTTTGATAGTTACCCGTAGCATAACTTCCTCTTATGGTGTAAGTGAACCTGTCATCCTGGACATAAAAGAGTCCCATAGATTGGAAGAAGGGGTCGACCCAATCGGATCGTACTTGTAGTCGAAATTTCCCCAGATTGAGATCCATCCTGGATTTGGCAGCGATATTCAGTCTGGTTGAGATATTAACAGGGAAGTGATCACCTACTCGATTGAGGACTGGTATGCTGTCCAACGGAAGACCCGTCAATCCAATGTTTCGGGTATAAATACTGGGGGTCACCTGTCCTTGAAAAGAGAACTTCCTCAGTCGTACTCTGAGCCCTAGCTCGGGTATAAAATTCGCTGATCCTGTCCCCTGTTTAGGGTTTACAAGACCAGTTGAAAGGGTATCATCCTTTGCGAGAAAGAGGTGGGCATATAGGTGTGTTCCTTGCTCTTTCCCGAGCCTTAGTCGAGTGGCCATGAACCTTGCTCCAACTTGTGGATTCAGGTAGTTTCTGACGGAGAATGTATCCTGGAGCAGTTTGGGAGCAGTCAGTCTTCCTCTGAAAATACTGACACCTATCTTGTTCCTATTTACGGTCAGTCCTGCTCCATGGATATTCCTGTGACGGAGGGTAAAGGTTCCAGGAGTGAGATCGATGTTGTTCTGCCCCAGATAAAACCTCCATGACTTATATCCAGGGTTAATTCCAAGCTGGCTGATGGGTATAGAGAGACCAGATTGTCCATCCCTGTAGGTAAAGGAGAGCGGAACGTTTACCTTATCCAGAATCATGATGTTGAGCTGGCCAGATCCGATCAAGTTCAGATTAGGTTCTTCCTGATATCTAGTATTTTGAAGGATACCCCCAGCATATAGTTGACCAGAAAGGGATATCAACTTCCTGATATTCAGCTTTTTCTTAGTTGAGTCTGGAGGGCTAGCCAGTGCCATAGTTCCCCCCACTAGCAGAGCCAGGAGCCCTGTCATGACTAATTTTTTCATCATTGGGTCGGTTAGCCCTTCCCGCTACGAGAGCGGGAAGGTGATTTGGGTTTTAAGGGCGTTTGATCATTTTGGTCCTATGTTTCTCACGACCATTCAAATTCAACTCCAGCAGATAGATTCCTGGGGGGAGGAACTGGACATCTACTTTTATGGTCTTTTGTTTCATCGAACCAAAGTCATGATTCTTTAGAAGCTTGCCCGAGATATCATATATCAAGAGGCTCAGACTTTGAGGAGGATTATCCAGCTGGATGGAGAGTTCATGTTCGACTGGATTGGGCCACAGAGAGAAGGAGCTTTGAAGTTCAATCTTCGTGGACGCGTTTTGGGATACTCTCTGTTGAAAGCCCTGAGACAAGGTCACATTAGCGGGGCCTTCCAGGGTATAGATGATAGGTTCTCCTAGAGTTGAACTCAGATTAGCCGTCCCACTTATTCCCTCACCTCCACCTTGAGAGAGCACGTAGCGTTCGATGTTAGCTTGGGCCAAGGTAATGCTTACATTGACCGATAACATAATCGTCAATATTAATAGCCGCTTATTCATCTGCCTCTCCTTCTTTAATTCCTTCCGGATAATTGGCTTTGACAGCACGACCAGTCATGTCAGATTGGAACTCACTTGCGGGGCGTACCTGCGCAAAGTCCTCTTCACCTTTTCTGACCATCTTCATCTCCCAATCAAAATCATAGCTACCATGGCCATTGTTTAATTCTTCCACATAAAAGCCAGCACTGGTCTTCTCAATTACGGCCAAACTTTTAGAGCTAGCAGATAGTGGTGAGGTCATCACAGTCATAGTAGAGGGATTGCCAAGCAAAGAAGACTCTTCAGATAAAGGGACAAAGGCTTTTCCATCGACTAGCTGGGCGGTTCCTCGCTCGTAGATGGCTAGCTCTGGCCCTTCCAGGCAGCCGTACACAATCACAGAATCTTGTTTATTAGGGTGATTGATGACAAAATACTTGTGGGTTCCCCAAATGATTCCATCGCCATTTGCTCCCACAAATCCGCCGAGTCTGGGTACTCCATTAGCATCGTAAGCTGCGAAGTAGCCATTATTGGGATTATTGCTTGGATTTCCAACCCCAAAGTTTAGTGAACCATTAGATCCTTTCAACCTGAATTTTCCGATGTTGTTCTGAATGAATAGGCTAGCCTGATCTCGATTAGATTGGTCAAAAAGTGCGAGGTAAGCCCAATCTTTCGATCCATTTTCAGTGGATAAGGATACATTAATTGAATTAGGCCCTCTCGTCTCAAGGTATCCAGCCCCATTATGCATCCAGGAATGCATACCCAGACGGTGCTGGTAATCTCTCACATGATACCAATCTGTCACACGCAACCCACCAAAAATCTTATAGTTCCCTGTTCCTTCCCAGGAACTTGGTGCTGAAAGTTCGCGAAAGGCAGCAGCTCTAGCCACCCACTTATTCCCATTAAATGTTAGGTATTCTCCTGGATCCGGCAATGATAATTGAACATCGGTTAGATCTGAAAGCTTTACATTTCCGACAGAGTTTGCGGTCCCTGCGGTCAAAGCATAACCAGCGATGGGTGGAATGCGCACATCTATCATTCCAAAATCTGTAAACCCTGTACCATCATAGTCCATTTCGACCTGGAGTTCCAACGGCCCATATGTCCAATCAATAGCTTCAAAAGAATAGCTGGAACCCGTAGGCGTTCCATCACCCACCACCGTATTGATGACACCAAAGTCATTCGAGTTGGTTAGAGTTTCTTCCTGGTAGGTCAATTGTCCGTTCTGGAAGATAGAGAATCGGATGTTGACGACTGTGTTTGCGATGGGTTGATTGCCATCTCTTAAGACAGCCTGATAAGGTATTCCTATGGAATTACCAGAGAATATGAACCAACCCGTTTTCATTTCGATGGTAATGGCTTCCTCTGCTTTCAGGGTATTTGTCCATAATGAACCTGTAAAGATGAGAGATAGCAGCATGCCTCCCATGATGTAATGAGTTGTCTTGCTTAAAACCATGATTACGTTATTTAATGATTAGAAAATGATGAGCCTTTCGATTTGAGTTCTCAAATCGATCCGTATCGCTTAGGTAAATCTTTGATGATTAGGCCTTCTTCCAGGTCTGATTTTGAGGAAGGCTTAGATATAATACCAGTCCGCAGTATTTACTTATGGTTATGTGCTGCTCGCTCCCAATAAGTGGAAATTCAGGGCCCGTTTTTTTCGATAAGAAGCGTAACCGCAATTGCCGTTGTGGGTTGATATAGTTCTCCAAGGAGATGAATCGATAGCATGCATAACTAACATAGTTTAGGTTTGTAGTGCTCTTTACCATGAACACTTTACCCAAAGTACATTTTTAGTTGCGATAGTACCTATACTTGTCAGCGAGTGCCTGTATTTGTCAGCGAATAACCCTAATCCAATATCTTCCTCTAGGTTAAATACATCAAAAGAGTTTTCCCATCTGTAAGATGGTCCTGATAAGAAACTCATCATTTCATGCTGCTCGCTTTCGAAGCTTTTTTATGCTTATGCCTTTAGTTTTTTGTTGCATAAGGAGTTGAAGGCTCAATTTACGAAGGTTAAACTTCGAAGCATCATACTTGGCACTGCTGATATAAAACGTATTTTTGAGCTAGACTCGACCTTTCCATGCTTAAAACTCCACTCATACCAAGTCATAATGATTGAGGTACAATCAGGCCATTGATCGAGAGTGTCGAGCCATCTCAGATCCTGAGCTACCCATGTTGTGCGGGTTTCAATTCTGCCCCTACGTAATCTGTATCGGTGTGTTTTTCAAGTGTGTCCTGGTGTCTTTCCAGCCAATCAGACATGACTCTATGAATACGTTTCTGATTG
>JBCBFT010000159.1:0-11053 GCA_038527485.1 Bacteroidota bacterium | reverse complement strand
AACGAATGCATACTTTTCCACTGAACTCCAGACCTTTCTCCCCCGAAACACGCAGCAGATAAGCGAAAGGATGCCCATACCTGTAGTGCCGTGGAGGCGCCATGGTACTGACTTTCCACAAATTCGGTGGCATCTCTGTACACACCTGTAGGCTCCCTGAGCGTCAGCATTGTGTGAAATGTGCGATAGAAGAGTGTGTCTGCATCATAGATTTCCTCCGTCCTGTGCAGGGCGGATGGACGGATAGTTTGGGAAATGGCTTGAGACATACCCAAGTGATTTGGCCTATATATCTATGTGTCATTTATGGTAGGAATTTGACTTTGCCCAAGTAGATGGGGGCAGCCAAGCCATAAAAGAACGAAAAATATAGGGGTTGAATATAATTTCATAAGCATCTCCCTGGATTACGATGAGGCAGTACGTATGAAGTCTGATACGAAGATTCTGATAATCTGGTTATATGGATTATAAGAGTATAGTGAAATTTTAATACATCTAGTATGATAATATTTTCTATTGATAGTGAGGTATTTATCCATTAAAATTAGAAAGAATATAGCAAGAGTAGATGTTAATACTGATACTCTACGTACGTCTACGAAGTGTTTCTTCTTGCATGAGGATTTCCTTTTCTCTTGGATACTTTCTGCATCTTCTCCAGTATGTTTACTATGATATGATGGGTCCTACGTATAGCTCCATGATTCATATTCTTCCTACCTCCACGTCTATTTCAAAAGTGTATACAAAGGGATAGGTCGAGACCTCATCCGATGTCCTTTCCTTTCTTCTCCTGGGAGATGGGAAATTACAAGTGCGTATACATCCCCACTTATACATTAATTTCAAATTTCTATTCATGAAAAACTTTTTTGTAAAAAATGAAGCCCAAGCCCAAGCACTCAAAGAGTCTGTAGAGAACTTTGGCAAGCAGGAAATTTCTTTCCTAGACAATGTGATCGGAGGTACGGTCGCTACAGGAGGTCACTATCCGTATGCACGGAGTACTTTCTACAAGATCATTATTCCTACTCCTCCCAAACCACCCAAGGGAGGTTGGTAGTTAGAGTTGTATCTATTTCACTTATAGATAGTTGTGTTAATCGGTATTAGAAGTAGTCCCATCTCGAATGTTAAGGTCGAGATGGGCTTTTTTCATCTTGACGAAGTGTATTACCCCAAAAAGATAAAATTTTTCTCTGCTCCTGTTAAGGCTACTCATCATCCTGACGACAGATCAACTGTGACAAATTCGAGGGGGAATTCGTAGGGCTTTTGAGATCAAATATTAATTATTCGTTCATGTTTATTTTACCTCTACGTCTATTTCAGAAGTGCATCAAGATACTGCTCATGGACAGCAGAGATGAATGAAATGTATCCAAACTCCTCTCAGGATTGCGTCTCCCCTTTGTGGACCATTTGAGATGGATAAGCGCATACAAAAAGTACGTTCTCTTTTATGTATAAATTTCAAATTTCTATTTATGAAAAATTTTTTTGTAAAAAATGACGAGCAGGCTAAAGCACTCGAAAAGTCAGTAGAGAGCTTTGGTAAGCAAGAGATTTCTTTTTTAGACAATGTCGTAGGAGGCAAGGTGCCTACAGGTGGACACTACCCTTACGCACAAAGTACATTCTACAAGATCATCATTATTGACCCACCACAGCCACCGAAAGGAGGAGGTTGATTCTTGAATGAGAATCGACGAGGAAACGGAGCAGACAGATTCGTTTTCTAACTGAACCTCGTTTGACCACAAGTCAAACACAACTGAGAGCGTGAGCAGAATCCACTTCACATCTTCCTACTGGCATAGCGAGATGAATCGCGAAGTAACATCCTGCTCACCCTCAGAGTCATTTTTGTTCATGTTTCAATATAAGAAATGTTCATTTATGCTTTGCAATTCAGCGGTACTAAAAGTGGCCAGCAGATGCAATCTCAACTGTAGCTACTGTTATATGTACAATATGGGGGATGAATCATTCAAGCTTCAGCCCAAGCTCATGTCGGAGAGTGTTGTCACCGCATTGATCCAAAAAGTAAAAAACCACCTGCTCAAATATGAGAGCGACCGTTTTAGCTTCATTTTTCACGGAGGTGAACCTATGCTGGCACCTCCTTCCTGGTATGAGTTCTTTGATGCGGAGGTGCAGCGTATCCTGAAGCCTGTAGGTATCACAGCCGATTATTACATGCAGACCAACGCGACCCTAGTCGATGACGAGTGGTGTCGTGTATTTGGTAAACTAGATATCAGGCCAGGGTTCAGTATGGATGGGACGCGTGCCTCGCATGACACCTATAGATTGGACCACGCAGGTAGAGGAAGCTATGAATCGGTCGTCAAGGGGATACAGACCTATCAGCGACACTTCCATGGCGCAGCTGTGATCCTAGTCCTCAATATAGACGAAGATCCAATTGAGATCTATGAGCATATCAAAAGCTTAAAAATAAATAAGTTAAGTGTACTGCTTCCTGACGGTCACTACGAAAATCTACCTGAAGGACTACACGTAGACGATGAACTATCCCAGCGTGGGACTCGATACGGTGATTGGTTGATCCGATTATACGATCACTGGACGTCAGATCCTGATATAGATTCCAAACCTGGCATTACCCTATTTGAGAGTTTGGCGCGTATGATTCTGGGATATGAGAAAAATGGAAATGAGCTGTATGGGAAGGGCGTAAATGATGTGCTGGTAGTCGAGACAAATGGAAGTATTGAAACAGTAGATGTCTTGCGGATCTGTGGCGAGAGTTTCACTCGAAACAAGTTGAATGTCAAGACGAATGAACTAGACGACTTGTTTACTTCTCCCTTGGCACAAATGTACTACCATAGCCATCACAAACTGTGTGCGACTTGTCAATCATGTCCCATCGAATCGGTTTGTGGAGGCGGGTACTTACCCCATCGCTACAGCGAAACCAACGGATTCAACAATCCCTCTATCTACTGTCGGGACATCATGAAGATCATCACCCACATGCAGAATCATATCTTCTCCCACTTTCCAGAAGAAGCCCTTGAAGATATGAATATTCATCTTCTGGAGGAAGAGAGGGTCATGGAACAGATTTTCCAGCAATTACCCCTTCAATTATCTCGACACAGTTACCAATATTTAGAAGCCTTTTAGCATGAAATCTCCTAGTTTTTTTACCCAAAGTGACATTCGACTCCACAGTTCAAGTGAGCAAATTCCTTTGAGAGAACGTATCTCCTTAAGCCAAGGAATTGCGCTTGCAGGCGAAGGCTATATCGCAGAAGGAAGGCTCCCACAAGCACCCTGGCAGTCACCAAACCCCCAGCAACTGGAAGTGCTTCTTCATCCACCCAAATGGGATGCTTCCATTCCCTCCAACAGGAATACAGTCTCGCTGCTCCAGATCCCACAAGAATTGATGGAGGTGTTTGATTTCTTCGGGTTTACAAATGCCAAAGACAATCAGGACGCACGCAACATGATCTTGGCTAAACAAGCAGAAGTGTCAAGGCTAGATCAGGTGATCAATCGCTTTTTGCAAAGCCTTCCCCAGCGCAGGCCCAACAAAAGGGTGTTAGGCATATTTGCGCTGCCTCCCAATCGGAGATCCGTCGCTTTACAAAAGGATACAATGATTCCTTTGGGGCTGCATTTTGACAACTCGCTTGGACTTCCTTTAGATGATTTTGAGGATAAACCCAACCGTATCTGCTTCAATCTAGGCAAAGAAGCCCGCTACCTCTGGTGTGTCAACAGGTCCTTGAAAAGTATATGGGAGGAAGCTGCGGCCGAAGGAAAGCAAATCGAAGATGAAAAAGTTTTGGTTCAGTATTTTTTCTCCAAATACGAGGACTATCCAGTGACTCGACTCAAGTTAGAACCTAGAGAGGCTTACATCGCGCCGACAGATTATGTCATCCATGATGGAAGTACAGAAGGGTCTGAGCATCCAGATGTCACATTTGTGATACAAGGCTATTTTGATCCACTCGTCTCAGAAAATTCCTCTGAGCAGCAGGGGTATATTGTCGCTTGATTGCTAAATTTTTAACCTTATTCATATGCCTCAATCACACTACAATCGCGCTCGTTGGTTTCTCCTGTTGCTGCTACTCCTAGGAGGTTTGACTTCTCCTGGGCAAGAGATCCTTTACAAAGGGAAAAATATCATCCACATCGACTCGGTCGAAGTGAATGCGCAGCCCGTGCATTTTTTGCTTGTGGGGGATACGACGGGAGGGCCTAAGCCTTTACTGGTTTTTTTAAGAGGATCTACTCCTACGCCTTTACTGGTCGATGTCGGAGGAGGACGTACGGGCGCGCTCTTTTTACCATTTCCATACCAAACGTATCTTGAGCGTGTAAATTTACTATTTGTAACCAAACCTGGCGTTCCGATTCTTGCCAAGCTAGAGAACTTAACCCCCTCTTATCATTATCTAGACCCTCAAACTCAGGAAGTGCCCGAATCATTTACAAGGCAAAACCTATGCGAGCCGCTCACGCAAATGGCAGTGGGTGTTTTGACCTCCTTGGAGAACCGTAAATGGATAGATGCGGAGCATGTGATACTGGTTGGACATTCTCAGGGAGCCATCGTAGGGGCTTCCCTCGCCAGTCGCTTGTCGATGATCACCCACTTTGCCTATCTCAGTGCTGATCCTCGCGGGCGCTTCATGGAGATTGTGCGGAGAGAGCGGATGCGTATAGCAGAGATGGAAACAGGGCAAGCGGAAGCTTACCAGGACTTAATGGATGCTTGGGCAGCGATCATGGCGAATCCCAAGAGTCAGGATATGTTTAGGGGGAATACTTATGAGAGTTGGGCTTCCTTTTCCCGTGACTTGGTAGGGGAACTTGTCGCGATGAATATTCCCGTATTTTTGGGATTTGGAACGGCAGATATTTCCAGTGCCAATTGCGATGTCGTGTATTTGGAGGCACTGAGACAAGGCAAATCACATATCCATTTTCATCCTGTCATAGATACAGATCATAACTTTTTTCCTTTGGATGGAGAGGGAAGGGTAGACTATGAAAATGGTAAGTGGGAGTCTGTATTCTCACATATTTTGGACTGGGCCCTGAAACCTTAGCATGCCTCCACTCATTTAATTCGTCAATTTTCTTTCTACTGATTTAGCAAAACGTATCATGTGGAACAAATTTCCTTTTGTCTACCAAAAGGACCAGATGGACTGTGGCCCTGCCTGTCTTCAGATGGTCAGCGAATATCATGGGAAATCCACCCAGCTTGAATATCTGCGTAAGCAGAGCTACATCACACGGGAGGGCGTCTCGCTCAAAGGTTTGATTCATGCAGCTGAGAAAATAGGCTTTCGCACCATGCCCGTGAAACTGGGGATGGAGAGTCTGAATGTCGATCGACCAGGTCTACAGGATGCACCTTTGCCCTGCATCGTCCATTGGGAGCAAAACCATTTTGTGGTTGTCCACAAGATCTCCGATCGCTTCGTGTGGATTGCAGATCCCAAGGATGGCTTGATCAAACTGCCACGTCACAGCTTCATGAAGTCTTGGTGTAAAAATGAAGAAGAGGGAATCGCCCTACTGTTAGAGCCGAGTTTGTATTTTTCTCAAGAGGAAGAGGCACCAGTCGAAAAGAATGGCTTCAAGTTTTTATTTGCCTACCTCAGGCCCAATCAGTCCCTCTTTTTCCAATTGGGGATTGGATTGCTTGTCTTGAGTATCTTTCAGTTTCTCACGCCCTTTTTGGCACAGGCCATTGTAGATATTGGGATCGTCAACCAGGATTTTGACTTCATCGGGATCATCCTATTGTCACAATTTGTCATTTTGATAGGAGAAGTCTCAGCTAGCATCGTACAATCTTGGATTTTGCTCTACATCAGTACCCGTGTCAATGTCTCGCTTCTCGCAGATTTTCTGGAGAAACTGCTCAAGCTCGGGATGGATTTTTTTGATAGCAAAATCATTGGGGACTTGATGCAGCGGATTGGGGATCACGAACGTGTGGAGCGATTTGTGACCAGTACGACTTTGAGCATGATCTTCTCCTTTACTTCATTTTTTGTCTTTCTCGGCATTCTCTATTTCTTCCATCAAGGGATTTGTGCCATTTTTCTGTTCTCCGTAGCTATATACATTGTCTGGGTCATGTTTTTTCAGGAGAAAAGAAAAGCAAATGACTACCAACGTTTTCGCAACCAATCGGATCATCAGAGTACGCTGATTGAATTGATACAAGGGGTACAGGAGATCAAGTTGCAAAATAGTGAGGCGCGCAGGTTGAGAAAATGGATGGGGATACAGGCTCGACTTTTCAGGATCAATACCAAATACTTGAGAATCGCACAGTTTCAAGATCTAGGTGCCATTACCATCAATCGGGTCAAAGATATCCTGATCATTTATATCTCAGCTAAGGCAGTCATCCAGGGAGAAATGACACTTGGTATGATGCTGGCCATCCAGTACATTGTCGGACGGATGAACGTCCCGCTCAACCAATTTGTCGAGTTTATCCGCCTCTGGCAGGACGCCAAGATCAGCATAGAGCGGATGTCTGAGATCCATCGAGAGGAGATCGAAATCTCATCCGATGTCATTCGGCGAAGAAATATTCCCAGTCAGGGGGACTTGGTCCTGCATCGTGTTTCTTTTGCTTACAATCCCTTGACCAAGCCTACCCTTGATCAACTCTCCCTTTGTATACCTAGAGGCAAGCACACAGCCATCGTGGGGCTGAGTGGCAGCGGTAAGACGACCCTGATCAAGCTATTGATGGGATTTTATCAGCCAGTATCTGGGGAAATTCAACTAGGAGGCGTCAACTTAGCGGATGTCGATATCAGGTATTGGCGAGACAAGTGTGGGGCTGTGATGCAAGACGGGTACATATTTTCGGATACCATCGCCAATAATATCACAGAAAGTGAGGCACATGCAGTGGATGATGAAAGACTACTCAGGGCTGTAGAAATGGCCAATCTGATGGAATTTGTGAGTTCGCTTCCCCAAAAATTCAATACCATCATCGGTCCCAGGGGGGTAGGCATCAGCCAAGGACAAAAACAGCGACTGCTCATCGCCAGAGTTATCTACAAGAATCCTGATTTTCTCTTTTTCGATGAGGCGACAAATGCTTTGGACGCGGAAAATGAGCGAGACATCGTCCAACATGTAGAGAGATTATTTGCGGGAAAGACCATGATTACGGTAGCCCATCGGCTTTCTACAGTAAAAAAAGCAGATCAGATCGTATTCCTCGATCAGGGACAGATTCGCGAGGTCGGCACACACCAAGAGTTGCTGGCCAAGGGGGGAGGTTATTATCAATTGGTCAAAAATCAACTGGAAATCAACGGATAAGTACAGCGATGGAACGTAATTATAAAGTTTTAGAAGAAGATAAATCTTTCATCACCAGACCCCCTAGCTGGTTTATACGGTATGGACTGACACTCTTGGGATGTACATTTGCAGGCTTATTTGCCTTCATCACAACAGTAGAATATGCAGATACCATTTTGACTTCTGCCGAAATCACCCAGCTCTCCCCCAACATACGCCTAGTCAGTGCGACGGCAGGAAAAATTGATACACTATTCAGCCCCAATGAGTCACCCGTCAAAAAAGGAGAACTCTTAGCTGTTTTATCCTCTCGTACGTCATGGAAAGAGGTCCTTGAGTTAGAGCAATACCTGAAAAAGTCAGATAGCATAGGTGTATCTCGTTTGCCTACCTATGCACATTTAGGGACATTGGAAGCTGTCTATGCACCCTTTGTCAATGCATCCAAAGAATATCTACTTACCTCGGATAGCCGCCTCCACGAAAGGCAGCTTCAATCCTTGGACATACAGCATCAGAATACCTTGAGCCTCATCCAATATCTAGAACAGCAGAAGAAGAAAATGGGGCAACAAAAGGAAATCGTTCAGAAAAATTTTGATCGAAACCAATCTTTGCATGAGGGCGCAGTCGTCAGTGATCTAGTCTTAGAAGAGAAAGAGGTAGCCTTGTTGCAGGCGCGTCAGAAATTAGATGATCTAGACATGCAAGTTGTCTTGTCTCAGACGGAGTTAGAGAAGCTGGAATTGGAGAAAAGAAGCCTCAAGGAGCAACGAAAAGTAACCCTCGCTCAGCGGATGATGCAGGTAGAAAAGACAGAAGCCGATTTGATATCAGCGATCCAAAGGTGGAAGGAGACTTACCTTATATATGCTCCTGTCAGTGGTACACTCGCTTGGTGTGCTCAATGTCAGGCCCAGCAGTTTGTCCAGCAGGGGCAAGAAGTGGTGACAATCATTCCAGATGGACCTGAAAGTACACGCATCGCCACTGCCTTCTTGCCTTCCTTGGAGGTTAGCAAAATTCGCAAAGATATGAGCGTGCGTATACAAGTAGATGGATTTCCCAGATTTTTACATGGAGAAGTCAAAGGAGTAGTCAGCCAGATTTCGCTTGTTCCAGAAAAAGTCTCAGGTATGGGTAAGTATTACGCGGTACAATTTTCCCTTCCCCAAAATTTGACGACCAGTCATGGAAAAACCATTCCCTTTAGACAGGAAATGCAGGCCCAAGCGCATATCATGTTAGAGAAAAAACCGCTGCTGCATCGACTCCTGGAGAAGATTTTAGTAGACTAAACAGGTACGGGTAAATTTATCCATTTCAGTATGCACAGGTGTGGGAAAAGCCTGCTGTAAAATCCAGTCGATTTGCCTAATTTACCGCATAAATAGCATCTCGACAATCAGCAATGGATATGACCGCCCTTACCATCCAGGAAGCACTCAAGCATTACTTTGGCTACGAGTCTTTTCGTCCTATGCAGGAAGACATCATCCAGTCCATCACCAGTGGGCAGGATACCCTTGTCTTGATGCCTACAGGAGGGGGGAAGTCCCTGTGTTATCAGATTCCTGCGCTTGTCACGCCAGGACTCTGCGTGGTTGTCTCTCCACTGATTGCCCTCATGCGAGACCAAGTCGAATCCCTCAAAGCCAATGGCGTATCCGCGGCTTACCTCAACAGCACCCTTCCTTACAATGAGTACATTGAGATTTTGGAGCGCGTCAAGTATGCCGATCTCAAGCTTCTCTACATTTCACCCGAAAAAATCCTGACTCCACAAGTGCGCGAGATGCTCAGTCAAGTCAAAATTAGCTTGATCGCCGTCGACGAGGCCCACTGTATCTCTACTTGGGGGCATGACTTTCGCCCCGAGTATGCCCAGCTTCATACACTGCGCAATCAGCTCGAAAAGGCACCCATCATTGCTTTGACAGCCACAGCAGATAAGAATACCCGCCGCGATATAGCGGAGAAGCTGAAGCTGCGTGATCCACAGATATTTATCTCCTCATTTGATCGGCCTAACCTGAGCTTGACCGTGCTCCCAGGACAGGAGAAGATGCGGAAGATTGAGAGCTTTATTCGTCTGCGTCCTCGCCAAGCGGGAATCGTCTACTGCCTCAGTCGAAAAGGGACCGAGTCCCTCGCCAACAAACTGCAAGCGTCGGGCTACTCTGCCGCCTTCTACCATGCAGGCATGACCAATGAGGCGCGTATGCGCGTGCAAGATGCCTTCATCAACGATCAGGTGGAGATTGTCTGCGCGACGATTGCCTTTGGCATGGGGATCGACAAGTCCAATGTCCGATGGGTGATCCACTACAATCTGCCCAAGAATATGGAAAGCTACTACCAGGAGATTGGCCGAGCAGGACGTGATGGCTTACCCAGTGATACCTTACTTCTCTACAGCTATGCCGATGTGATCCAGCACAAGCGCTTCATCGAAGAGTCAGGGCAGCCAGATGTGCTCACAGCGAAGCTTGACCTTATGGACGAGTACGCCAACGCCCAGATCTGTCGCAGGAGAATCTTGCTGAACTATTTTGGCGAGCAAATTGGAGAAGGTGGCTGCGGCAATTGTGACGTGTGCAAAAACCCTCCTACGAAGTTTGATGGGACCGTGATTGCCCAAAAAGCACTTTCTGCCATCTATAGAATGAAAGAGGAAGTAGGGCTGAATACACTGATCGATGTCTTGCGAGGATCTCGCAAAAAAGAAGTTTTGGAAAGAGGGTTTGACAAGATCAAAACATATGGGGCAGGGAGCGACATGAGTACACCCGAGTGGCAGCATTGTTTGATGCAGATGCTTCATCTGGGATTGATCGAACTAAGTTATGACCAACACAAGACCTTGAAGTTGACACCTGCTAGCGGGCAGGTGCTTAAAGGCGAGCAGAAAGTAGAGATGGTGCGTCGTGCACCCATTCAGCCCAAGATCGAGAAGACGCGCAGTCGCAAATCGATTCGTCCAGCAGATAGCTGGGAAGAGAAGTTATTTGAATACTTACGTGAGCTTCGCTGGAAGATCGCAGAGAAATCAGGGGTGCCTCCTTACGTGGTTTTTAGCGACTACACTTTGACAGATATGGTCAAGCGCGTCCCGCTGAATGAGGAGGAGATGCGGCAAGTGTCGGGTGTAGGTGCCCGCAAGTGGGAGCGGTATGGGACGGTCTTTCTCGCCCGCATTCGGAAGTTTATCTCGGAAGAAGGGCATAAGGTGTAGGAGGGGAAATGTGGGGGATGCTTGAGCCCGCGCTGACGTCCCGTTGGTGCTATATCCAGGCTTTGTGCTTTCTGCTGTGCGTAGACTCCGATCTACGTATTCCTGGCTTTGTTAGTAGGGAAACTAATAGATTGAGGTGCTGCGTAGTTTGATGACTACACAGTGTGTCAGGTGTATAAGAAAGAGGATCAGGACTTAAATAGTCGTGATCAAGTTAAAAAGTTGTATCTTAAGGAAATGACTTAGAGATGCGTCAGAAAAACTTTCAAATAGATTTACCCTCAGATATTTTACTTACCCTGAACGAAAATGAATCTGGGTTAAAGAAGCAGATAAAGTTTGCGTTAGCGACACAACTATATCTTCAGGGAAAAATCACGCTAGGAAAAGCGGCGCAAATTGCACAAGTCAGTCGAATGGAATTTGAAGTGTTACTTTCAGAAAGTGGCCTTCCTATTTCTTTGTTGGAAATGGATG
>JBCBFT010000158.1:0-11289 GCA_038527485.1 Bacteroidota bacterium | reverse complement strand
GTTAGCTGGGAAACTAATAGATTTGGGCGCTGCGTAGCTAGATGGCTACGCAGAGCGGATGGGAGCGGAGATATGGCCAATTATCCGAAACCATTAAGTGTGGAATGAGTAACTAGAAATAGCGTCGACTGGCTGTACAGAAGACAAAAAAAGGAAACATTGGATTATAACATCACCGCATATTCTACCGCCTTATTTTCCCAGCTAACAACGCATACTCGAATCAAGAAACATACTTCACCAGGATCATCGCTAATGAATCATGGAGATAATAATCAAGTCCAGCCCCGTAAGACCCAATAGGATCAGTCCCCATACCCACCATTTGAGATGGATATTACCTGCAATTTTCATTTCGAGCCATGTCCAAACGGTAATATAAGCTCCCCATATCCAGAGATTGTGTACCTCATGGACCATCATAATGGTCATGCCTACGATAAATACCAACATGACAGCAACGAATTTTATCCAGTCTGTAACAGACGCTTTTTGATTCATAATATATTGATGTTAAGATCTTTGATCCTTTGGCAACCAGCCAGGAGGCTTGACGAGGACAAGTAATTTATTTTTGAGTCCTTTCACTTTTCCCATATCTTGAAACAGGCGATAGATACCGTGAAAGAATACTTTGATGGGATTTACGCTATTCACAGGTTCTGTAATACCGTAAATCACTTTCTCCTCTTCTGGCTCAAACGTCCCCAACATCCTATCCCAGATGATCAGGACACCCCCATAATTTTTGTCCCAATACTGGGGATTGGAAGCATGGTGTACGCGATGATGTGAGGGGGTATTAAAAATATACTCAATGGGTTTCGGTAATTTCCCAATAGCTTCCGTATGCAGAATGGCTTGAAATGTCTGTACAAATACCTCAGACAGTAAGACCAAAATGGGATCAAAGCCAAGCATGACAATAGGCAAGGAAAATAGAATCGGAAAAATCGCATCTAATGGACCAAAACGGTAGGCCACCGACATATTGAAATGCTCAGAACTATGATGCACGGTATGCGTCGCCCAACCTATCCCCACACGATGCATCATGCGATGGTCCCAGTAGTAGGCAAAATCCGCCAACAAGATACAACTGATGATCGTCATCCCATTCAGTGGAAGGTGTGGCAGACTCATGTGTTCATACACCCAAAAATAGACTTTGGTCATAAACAAAATGCCCAGGACGTATTCTATGATCGTGAATGCAAAAATCGTGATCACATTGGTGATGGAATCATAAACGACATCCTTCGTCAGACGGTTCAGGTAGCGATACCGGATCAGTTCGAATATAAAAAATGGGATGATGACGTAAAGTGTACTGAGATCATTAAAGATATGAAACCAATAGTTTACATCTACCCAGTCTAAGTGTTTGGACAAAAACTCAATCATGATTAAAATCTTTTCCAGGTTTCCATATCACTGTATCCGTAATAGTCATAGCTTAACATGAATGTGTTTTCATCCACCATGTCAATCTGGCACGCCACATCGTATGTCTCACCTTCATAGGTAAAGACATAGACTCCGCTTCCCTTGTAGCCATCAAATTCCTGAATGGTCAAGGCCTTCGTTCCCTCCCCTTTTTGGGAATCACCATTTTCATCTTCATACTGGAAGGTGTAGGCATGGAAGATCTTTCCTTCCTTTTTCAAATCGTAAACGATGGTGCCTTTGAACGCTTCGCTGTCGTAGGTCACACGCCATTTCCCGATGATGTAGTCTGTATCGGAATGGTAAGTTACAGGCGCTGCTTCCTGTTTTTGCTCCTCACCAGCCGCCATTACTTCTGTTGCTTCGATACTGCTGGTGGCAGCAACAAGCATATCCGTCGTATCGACTGGTACATTTGATTCTCCTCTCTTTGCTTGCCTTTCTTGTGTGCCACAAGCAAAGAGGTGAGCGAGGCCTGCGAGTACCACTATCACAGCCACGCTTCTCAAAAATAAAGTGGTATGGGTCATCTGCTATTGATTTGTTTCCTTCTATGGGTCTACAATTCAAATATCAGATGGTAAAAGGCCAATTCTTTTGACCCAGGTCAAAAAATCACTTTCCCGAACGGATGCGACTCAGCGTTTCTTGAGACATGCCAAGAAAAGAGGCGAGCAAACCCAGCTTGACGCGAAGCTCGATACCAGGAAAAGATTTTTGCAACATCTCATACTTTTCTCTGGCTGATAAGAAAGCCCACGCTTTGGAGTACTCATCCAGAAATACCAACATCTCCTCCGCTAACACACGAGCAAAATTTCCAAAGGCGGGGAATTCTTCTACCAAACCTTGATAGTCCGAATAGCTGATGCGATACAGCTTACAATCCTCCAGACAGGCAATCTCTTCAAAACTCGCCTTTTGGGTATAAAAACTATGCCATGCCGTGACGAAAAAATACTCCGAATAAAACCATGAACTCACTTGTCGGCCATCGTGATAATAATAATTGTGCAGAATGCCTTTCTCAATAAAAAATAGATGACTGGCTCGTTGATTGTGGAGCAAAATTTTGTCGCCCTTCTTCGCATATACGACCTCAAAACAGGAGTTTATTTGCTCTTTTAGCTCAGGAGTGAGAGTGATTCTTGTTGATATGTATTGTAGTAAGCTTTGCATTTGTCTTATTCCTGTACATCTGTAGCTGCTTATATTTCCACTGAGAAGTCCCTGGTCGAAAAAGCAAAACAGAAAAAACTTCAACTATTATGTACTGTCCGAAATTTCATTACTTTCGCCGCAAATAGAATCAGAATATACTTAAATGAAAAAGGTACTATTTTTATTCTTGGTCTTCCCGCTTTTTCTTTCCGCTCAGATCAATGAAAGTGATACCCTAAAATTTAAGGCAAATCTTTCGTTATCTGGAATCTGGCAAGATGGGAATGTACAAACCTGGATCTTCCGCGCAAAATCAGGTCTGACGTATAAGCAGGGAAATAAGTGGGTGTTTAAGACCCAAAATTCCTATGTCTATCAAGCCTTTGGAGGCGCAAAAGCAGACGAAGACATCCTGAGCCTGAACTTTATCTACTTCGATCCCGAACGAAAATTCTATCCCTTAGTATTGGGCTTTGTGAGTACCAATTTCAGGAGGCAAATTGATCTCCGTTACCTGCTGGGCGTAGGGGGTACCTATCAGGTGTTCCATAAGAAGAAGAGTTGGTTGAAATTCTCGGTTTCCAGTGAATATGAAGAGACCGAATTTATCAACACGAACTTTAACTTCTCTGAATATAATGGAACGCCCTCTATCAATACGTTTCGTGGGACCTTGTGGGTAAATGGGAAGTACTATTTGCTCAATGATAAAGTCATACTGGGACACGAAAGCTACTTCCAACCCTCCCTGAGTCAACGCAACAACTTCCGCTGGCAAGTGGACCTTGCGCTAGAGTTCCCCCTGTCGAAATATTTCAACTTCAAGGTCAACTACCTCCACTCTTTCGAGAGCTTGGTCATTGAGAATCAGCAGCAACGAGATCGATTCCTGACCTTTGGATTTACGCTAAAGAGTTACTAGGTACTCTTACAGATCATAACTTCATATGTAGTAGTTGTATATGACTGGAAGTACCTAATGGGAAGCTGATCAGGCCTTTTCTAGCTTTCGCATTGTGCTAGGCTGTATGTAATCACCTCTCCAGCCACTCCTTAAAAGAAGTGACCTTCATTCGACTTACGATGGGTGGTTGTTCCGTCGTGATCGTAAGTTGTAATATGATTTTTCTATTGAAATAAGGTTCAAACGAAACGATCGCTTGCAAATTAACTAGCATCTGTCGATTGATTCGAAAGAACTGGCTAGGGTCGCAGACGGACTCAATATATTCCAGCTTTTTGAATAGGGGGTATCGCTTCCCTTCAAATGTGTGGAGATAGACGGTTTCGTTTTCTACGCTGAATAAAGCCGTTTCTTCAATTTTTTTGACGATGGTTTTTTCTCTAAAACGGGTGAGGAAACGCTTCTGATAGCTTTGATTCCCTGTGGGACTTAGGTTAATAGGAGCTGGTACCTTGGCCTGCAAATTCGTGATCAATCTCTTGTACTTTTGAAGCGCGTCGTGGATTTCGCTCTCCTTAAAGGGTTTGAGTAAGTAATCAATCCCGTTGTTTTTAAAGGCGCGCAGCATATACGCATCGTAGGCAGTACAAAATATAATGGGGACGTCCACATCCACATGTTTGAACACCTCAAAACTTTGGCCATCTGCCAGCTGAATATCAAAAAAGAGAAGGTCTATATTGTGTTGATATTTAATGAGATAGTCAACCGCTTCTACAATGGAAGCCAATTTGCCCAGCACCATGAAATCACGATCCTGTTCGATTATTTCTTGCAACAGGTCTGCTGTATGCGCTTCGTCTTCTACAATCAGAACATTCATTTATTTGATTAATTTGAGGTTGACACAAAATTCATGATCTGATTGTACAACCCGTACACCTTCGGAGACTCCCATCAATGCATACCTTTTTTCCAGCAAGTCTAAACCGTATCCTGTAGATTCCACTTCTCCAAATTTGGGCTGAAGGTTATTTTTCACTTCTATATATCCTTCCTGCGTACTGCGTATGTGAATGTGCAATGGCATGCTGACCGTCATGCTATTGTGCTTAAAGCAATTTTCGACGACGATTTGCAAGGCCAAAGTAGGCAGGAAAAAGGAGTAAAATGGCTCCTCAATGTTCATCTCGATCTTGACGGCGTCCTCATTCCTACTTTTCATCAGAAAAATGTACGACTCTAAAACAGCTAGTTCCTCCGATAGTTGAAGCTGGGTATTTTCGTTGTAGGTCAGCGTTTGTCGATAAAAATCGGAAAGGCTTAAGATGAACTGTTCTGAATTTTCATGTGATTGGCGTACCATAGACCGCAGGGTATTCAGGGAATTGAATAGGAAATGTGGATCAATTTTCGCCTGAAGGACTTGTAGTTGGGATTTGTAGTTCTCCGTTTGCAGTCGCTCTTTCTCTAAAAATAAGCGAGAGGACTTTCGCTGTGAATGCAGGACATATTGAATGCCCAGAAATAAGATCACGGGAGGAGCTATTTTAATAGTAGAAATATCAATCGTCCCCTCCGCAATACCTCGCTCAAATAGTCGGAAGAATAAATAGATGAGTACAGGTAATGTAGCCAGTAATCCACTTGCATACCATACCTTGTGGCCTTTCCGAATCTCCCATAGCTGCCATAAGAAATACCACATGATATACAGGATGAGAGAAGAAAAGAGCCAGACACCCAAAATGTATGGGCTAAGTATAGATTCCTCTCCTCCAACAGAATATAAACGTATCGCTGGTAGGATAAGGGCCAAGAGGATCGGTAATATATTGATTGTATGAGATTTCAAGGGTATATATTTGAGTGATACTTGATCATTCTCCTTCATCTTTTGCATGGCGGATCCTCGTGATGGATGAGGAGTATTGATAGAAAATAAGGAAAAAGATAAGAAGTTCCGTTTTCTTTTGGATAAGGCGTGGTAGTGCCTACTTTCAGCACTACCACGCTTCACATCTTCTATTCGCTTACTCCACTACTTTCTGGTAGGAGTTTTCCAACTCGTCCTGAATGACGAATGCTATGCCATCTGCCACTAAGACTAAGTCAGCAGATAAAACTTCAGCCTGATAGGTCCAGCCAGCGGGGAGATTGAGGGTGGAGCCAAGAGACGCGAGATCGTCAATCGTCAGATTGGAATTGACCTTTCGACTGTAAGACTGCATGATGTATTCGTCCCCCTGTGGATTGATCAGCTTATACACTTCATTCCCTGCTTGAAACACATAAGTAGTAGAGCGCTCGACTTGATTTTCTGCGTAAAGGCCCTCGTCAATGACTCCGCTAATCTGGGCACGCATCTGCATTTGTAGAGTTCCAAAAGTGGCGATCTTTCCAGAGGAACTACTCCCCCCGCTTCCACTTGTTGTGGTTTGGTTCACGAGCCAATGCCTAGGACCGTTCATATACACTTCTTCCGCTCCCAGTTGGGTTTTCAAATCCTCCTCATTGATCATGTACCACTCGTCTTCTGGGCAATCATTGAAACTCATCGTGACATACACTTCTGTCACCAGTCCATTGCCACAGTCAAAGGTAGGGATGAACTCGCCATATCTGAAGTTTCTCAAATCTGCGGGCGGCATGAGGATTTGTGTGCGGGCTTCATTCTGTATAGGACTATCAAAATCTTCACAGCTATTTCCTGCGGCATCCCAATCCGTCTCATAAAAAGCGATCAATCGTGTCGCGATCTCTACGCCTTGATCATCTTGTAGAAAATGTCCTGCTTCTGCCAGTCTGGTATGCGGCTTTCCTGCTGCACCTGGTACATTCATGATAAAATTTTGTTGGTTTTCGCAAGAGCCTAGCTCTCCAGGATCATTTTCTCCCCAAATCGTAAGGAAAGGCTTTTCGTAGGCATTGAGTCCCTGCCATGCGTCTACATTTAGGCCTGCCAATTCATTGAATAAAGAAGGGAAGGTTCGCACACCTGCCATATAAGCTCTATCTGGAAAAGGAGCATCGTAGGCTTCCTCTGCGTCTGTAGGTAGATCAAACCATGTCAAGGCTTCCAATACCTCAGAGGCTTTGAAGGAGGTGTCTTTCATGGCATAGTTGGCCCATTCGCCGAAGTCTACAGAACTCGCCGTGGGAAGGAGGTCACAACCATCATAGAAGGGCTCTTGTTGGTCGGGAAAATTTGCGAAAGGAAAGGGCAGATCTGCAATCTCGTTAGGGTTGACGATAGGGTCAAACACTTGGGCACCTGCAGGTAAAACAGGGAGCATGCCATTGCCTACGCTGATGCTGGCAAACCATTCGGGATTGAGTCCTGCGACTCTCAGACCGATGAGGCTTCCCCAATCTTGTACAAATAAGTTGATGTCACGCAATCCCATCTGCTGGATGAAGCTTTCCAATCGCGCGCTGTGCCCCAGGTAGCTATATTCAGTGATGTCGATGGGCTTGTCGGAGCGTCCCATACCCAAATGGTCCATCGCAATGACTCTGTATCCAGCATCCGCCAAGACGGGGATCATACTCCGGTAGAGGTAAGACCAGCTGGGTTGGCCGTGCAGCAAGAGTACCACTTCACCATTGGCGGGGCCCGACTCTGCATATGCCTGACGCAGTCCGTCGATTTCTACATACTGGTAGTCGTAAGGCCAATCGGGTAGATCCTTGAAACACGCCTCGGGCGTTCGGACAAATTGTACCCCACTGGTCGTGGTCAAGGTATCAATCTGGGTATCCAGGAGATTGTCATGTTCTATCACCATGTCATCTATCACATCATCCTTTTTACAGGCAGATAAGAGGACAGTGGCCAAAAATAAGGTAGCTAAAAGCAAGCGAGAAGTCATGTTGTTCATTATTACAGGTTTCATATCCTGTGCAAATGAACGGTGAGATCGAACGTTTCGATAGAAGAGATCCAGTGGGATGGGCAAAAGAGAAGGTGGGTTGGCCGTTTGATGAAGTCAAGTTACGCAGGCTTAGGATCTGCCATTCTCTATTCTATACACACATAAAAAAGTAGGACACCGCCCTCTCCAGTTTGTATCTAGAGCGTTTATATGGCTTCAGTTGCAAACTAAAAGGGGCCAGTTTGATGCATAGCAAGGAGTATTTTACCACAGATGATAAGTCATTACTCCGATCATTCCTTTTCTCTCAATAATTCTGATAGTGTAGGAACTCCATGCTCGATCCTTTCTTGATCGGTAATCTGTGTCGTATCCATTTTATAGAGTTCTATGGAATTATCAAGCTGTACGATGTATTGAGTACCAAATATTTGGGGTTCTTTCCTCCACATTAAGTCTCGATCAATGGCAGCAGCAAGCAGCCATTTATTGATACTGGAATCCATTTCAATAGCTGTCTGCATCAACTTTACAGCCATAGATGAGGCTGTGGTATCTAGTCCATGTTGGAATATCATACCCGCACGTTCATAATCTTTTGAAGTCCTGACTAGATTAGAATCCAATAGTTCATACACTCTTTCCCTTCTTGCCGCATCTCTTTCTCGCACGAGTTGAGGGTTCCTTCTCAGGAGGGATTGCATTGAATCTTTGGAAGAACGGTCCTCCTGATCCATCGTGTAAAGTTCTTGTAGTTCTTGGTTGTCCAGCAGTATCTCGTCTTGGGCTGATTTGTTATCCTTTTGTTCACAGCCAAAGATGAGACACAGTGCGATCAGGCAAAAAATAGTTTTTTTCATGTAATGAGTTTACGAATTATTGAGGATAACGACATAGAGCATGCAGCAGCTCATTGAAGTTATAATCGAAATTCGTTGCACGTTTTGTCTCATCATTAAAGCACGACGATAGCCTTTATCATTCTCCCCTCAATAGCTTATCAATATAGTGATATCCTGACAGCATCGATCCAGGAGCACCCATCTGCCTGTAAGGATCTAAAATAGAGCCAGCAAAATAGACGCGCTTATCCAAGGGCTTCGCCAAGGCATGGAGATGAGAGGACTTCTCATAGGGCGTGACGACCCAAGTTCCCTGTGTAAACTCGTGCTGCCCCCAATTCTCCAGCCGATATTCTCCTGTAAATGTTTCGGAGGCCTTGCCATCAAACATCTGATCTAGCTCTTGGATTATCGTCTCTATGATTTCCGCTTCAGAATCCAGTGCATAATACTTCTTAGCTTCTTCTCCCACACATAGAAATCCCAGCACGTGGGTTTGCGCATCCTTCTTAAATGCAATATCATAATATGATTTTTCTCCCCCTTTGGTTCCATAACCTACCTCACACTGCACCATGTCAGGATAAAATTTCTCAGAAAATTTCATGACAATTTTAAATCCTGGAAGGAAGTTGATACCATCTATGGCTTGCTTTTTCTCATCACTCAATGCAGGAGAAAACTGGATCTTATTCGCTTTAAGTACGCCGACGGGAACCGTGACTAGGACTTTGTCTGCTTGATAGGTATCTCCGCTTTCGGTCACGATCACGACTTTCTCGCCTATGTAGTCAATGGACTGAACGGGAGCATGATAAACAATTTTGTGCTTGACTTCCTGGGCGATATTTTCATCCAGAAAGTCATACCAAGTGGAGCTCTTAAACTTGGATTCGGGCATAAAGTCATAGAAATACTTCAAAAAAAACGTCGAGGGTTTGAGGACTTTGCCATCCCACTTCAGCACGGTATTTAGTTTATAGGGAATGACTGCTTCATCCACTTCTTCGCTCTTTTTTCCTTTGATCACATTCAATACTTTGGGATGGCTATGTATCCATTCGGCCCCGAGGTCTATGGGGAAGTCTGCCAAGGTCGTATCCTTTTTCAATCGGCCTCCATATCGATCTGTCGCTTCCAATATCTGATAATTGATCTTGTTGCGCTCCAATATTTTGGCCGCTGCCAAGCCTGCGCCCCCTGACCCGATGATGATCACTTTCCCATCATAATCATAGCTATTGTCCAGAGCGGTCTGCTCAGGGAGCTTATCGACAGCACGTGCTGCCCAATTGAAAACGAAGGATGAGGTTTTTCTCAAAATCCATGGAACCAAACCAGTAGATGCCATATTCACTTTCATTACGCGTTATACTTCGATTCTGTGCTCAAAAGTAGTCGATGCGCAGCGCAAAGAATTTGATATATGTCACAAACTATCGCATGGCTCTAATCCTGCTTAGGGTCTCTCTACTCACTCCCAAATAGGAGGCGATATCGGTCAAAGACACCCTCTGTAAAATGGAAGGCTCCTTGTCAAGCAGGGCGGCGTATCGCTCGTGTGCGGTCATAAATTGCAACTGACGGAGCTTTTCTTCCGTGTACGATGCATGTTCTAGGAGGAGCTCATTGACCAAATGGCTGGTAGACAAATCTCGTTGCGCCAGCTCTTTAAGTTGTTTGATGGGCATTTGGATCAAATGTGCATCTTCCAGAAAGACAAGGGTTTCCTGTGAGGGTAGATCCTGAAACGTGGCCATAGAACCAACGAGCTCATTTTCAAAGGCGAACCAAATACACACTTCTTTGCCGTCCTTTAAATAGTAGGACTTAACGGCCCCTTTGAGGATGATGTAGGAGTAAGGATGGGACTTCCCCTCTGAGATGATTTCCGTATGCTTTTTTACTGTCTTGTACTGGCAAATGCTAGCAAAAGCATCAAGTGCCTCTTCCTTCAGGACAGGAAAAAGGGTATGCAACGTTTGTTTGAAGTCTAGGTGAGCCATTTTGAGCAGATGGGTAATTTCTCGCTTGGGGTCTTGCTATACGATGGTCATTTATATGAGAAAAATCTATCATTTTTTTCGAATTGTATGAATTCTGTTTTTCCTGCTCCCCTTTTAATCGCGAAGTAATGCTTTGAGCGTTTGTGGTACTATAAAACTAAAAAGAAGGTCCTTCCAATTCATCTGATCGTAACTCTTTTACTAAGTGATGCACCATCGTACAAGGGCAATGTAAATGTTTCGCTTTGGGAATTCTTGTATGGAAAGCCTCTAAATTTTCTGCTCGCTGAATAGCTTCTTCTACCTTATCTTTCATGTATTGATAAGTACACTCAAGAAATCGTCTCTTAGTTTTCATAGAATGATAATAATCAAACTGAGGGTTATGGACTCTGCTCTCAGCAGGTTCTAGTGCTCGGAGAATCTCCGTCAGTCGCTCATAGTACTTACTCCTATGCCTATATTCTTTGTCGTAGGGATCTACATCTTCGAAATGAAGTAAGACCCATAGTTCAAAGTCATCATTGCTCCATGCTGTCCTAATTCCTTTTCTATCTGCTGTAGCTATAGAGTCATTGAACGCTGTATCTTTTTGATCATTTTCATTTTTATCTCTATCAAAAACGCACCAAACCTGTGCATCAGCTTCGATTTTCAGAAACTCATTTCCATCTTGATCTACTCCAATAAGGTCATTTTTGCGAAAGTATTCCGTTGCACTATCGATTTGCGCATGATGCTGCTTGCTGTTCCCTATGGCAGATATATGATTTCGCTCATTTCGGAAAAGCTCAAAGTAGGTAGGCTCGACTGCGCCATCTTCGCAAAAGATGATAAACGTTTTTTTGGAATCTAAGGCCCTCTCATCATCTGGTCTAATTTCCCATGGGTCCATTGGTGTAAATATTTACATCATCCGTATAATTTGATAATACGGGCAAGCCACCATAGAAGCCTGCCAAATACTGTTTAGCAAAGTTTGCATCATTTCTAATCCCTCTCAATTCGGCGAGAGAATATAATCGTGTAGATTCGTCAGATTCCTTCTCTGTGAG
>JBCBFT010000157.1:0-11382 GCA_038527485.1 Bacteroidota bacterium | reverse complement strand
ACATGTATCCCTCCACAAAGCTCCACACTGTAAGTGGGATCAAATACGATGACACGGACTTTATCTCCATACTTCTCTCCGAAGGTTCTGTTGCAGCGGGTATCCGTAGGGTAGAAGCTTACACGGCTGATCATGCCTTCACTTATCTTACAGAGAAGGCAGATAAGTTTGATAGAATGGGAGCTTTACTCAAGAATATAAAAGATCCTGAGAAAGCACTCAACGACCTCACAAATAAGACGAAGGAGCTAGAGAAGCAAATCCAGCAACTGAGTGCAGAGAAGGTCGGACGACTGAAAGACGAACTCAAAAATAAAGCAACAGCTCTGGGTGATATTCAAGTGATTAGGGAGAAAGTGAGTGTGGGGACTTCCGATGATCTCAAACGGCTGTCCTACGATCTGAGCAAGGTGACCGAAAATACCCTCATTGTGCTGGGAGCTGTAATCAAGGAGAAGCCCTTGCTTTCGGTAATCATGAGCAATGACTTGGCCGAAAAGAAGGCTTATCACGCGGGAAATATGGTCCGCGAGCTCGCCAAAGAAATCAAAGGCGGGGGAGGCGGACAGCCCTTCTATGCAACCGCTGGTGGAAAGGACGTACAAGGACTCGAAAAAGCCTTTAAGAAGGTGGAAGAGTTGGTGTGACGGAAAGATATACTTTGATATTGAAGGGCCTGTCATCTTATATGTTCAGGCCCTTTTTGCTGTTCTACTTTACCTTCATTTTCATTAACCTCTAGTAGGTAGATCATACGTTTACTCGCGATGATGCTTTTTCTCTAATACTACTTTACCACTTTCAACTAACTGGCAAGCCCCGCAATGTTCATAGAGAGGTCATTCTGATGACCATTTCCGTAGGGAAGGAGGAAGGATCTAAACTAGGATGGTTGGAGATGAAATCTCTCGTCTAGTATCATGTAGGTAAGACTCGTTTAGCTCTTTCTCCCGCTACGAGGATTGCGAAACTAACCGCTGTTTTAGTTCAATGATTTGTATGCTGAAGGGGACTGGTAAAACTAGGTAAGGAGCTACATTTTGAAGTGCGAATGATTGACCTAAGATGAAGAAAAAAGTGTCTTGATTTCACAAAATACATATAGAAGTTTTTATGCAACCGTTTTCGGTATTAGGTTGTAAATCAGCATTTTAAAAATAATTTCTTTTTCTTTTTTAATTTAGAAAAGCTCCTTTTTCGATTCTATCGTAAAGAAAAGGCTTAAGAATTTAGTTTAGTCAAACTTTAAATAGTTTGACATATGAAAATTGTCAAAAATCTGAAGAATAAACTGATATTTGTCATTGGGAACCTATGTGACATGATGGTCTTTGCGCATCTTAATGAAAATCATGTGTAGAAATGAAAGCATCAAATATTCAGGAAATCACAGTCAAGAATGGCTACATGAAGGTAGCACTCGATGCATCCATCAAACGAGGGGAAGGCATTTCATTTTTCTCAAGACTGAACGCGACTGCCCATGATGAAGGCTTAAGACATATCATGGTCGATGCGCGAGGATTAGGTTGTTTACACAGCCCTGGAACCCAGTTCAAATTTGCCAATACGCATATGAGGAAAATAGATTTTGACCGCAGATTGAAACTGGGCGTGTGGGTTGACAAAGTGGATACAAAGTATGAGTTTTTTGAACTTACTTTTTCCAATGCAGGCTATCAGTTCAAGGTATTTACGGAGGAAAAAGATCTATTGAACTGGTTTGGATGATTAGATACAAGATCGAAGAAGCGACTCATTTACAATACATTGTCGACAACTTTGTAGGGGGGGGACATCGACTTTCACAAGGGTAAATAGAACATGAAAGTATTTGTCCAAGGACTCGTATGATTTTTCCTACAATAGGATTGCTACGAAAATAAAAATTAGTTCAAATTTCGTTACTTTTTTCTTCCTTTTTCGTCTCAAATATCCAGGATGTATAAATAGACATAATGATCATGAGAGAAATGGATGCGTTGGAAGTGAAAGAAATTCATGAGAAATATGCAATGGTCAAGGTCTTCCAACCCATTGGTCGACATTCTGACGGAGATAAGCTGAAGATGTTGATTGAGTTTGCGAAGAACCAACAGCTCGACGGATTTTTATTTGATGTGAGGAGCTTCGAATGTGATATTTCTAAAGGGGTCTTGTACCATTTTGCCCACACAGATCTTTACCAAGTGGGATTTGATCGAAGGTTACAGATCGCGATGTTGCACAAACCTGAGGACAAGAGCCACGACTTCTTTGTGCTGGTCTGCCACAATGCAGGATATAACATCAAAGCCTTCCATTCTACTGAACAAGCCCAGCTTTGGCTCACAAAGAAATGATAAATTCCAATAGATCCTTAGGCAGCGAGATCCGACTTGAGGTAATGCAGGACCTTCCGTTTGGTGATGGGCAGCAAGGCTGACGCTTCTGGGAAAGGCTGTACCGCATGCACCAGAAAGGTCGCAGGATTTACAAATTTCTGGTGGTCTCGAATCAGTTCGCGTTTCATCGCTTCGTAGGTGTTGGCGATGGAGTAGCGAAAATTACGCACGGGATTCATCGAGATGCCGTGATAGTTGACGCCCACATTCTCTAAAAATACCACCTTGTATTCAAAAGCGCGTACTTCTTTGCGAGGATTCATGCGCAGCAAGAGATAGCCTTCTTTTAGGTACAGCGGTCGGATACCCACAGGTTCAATTTGGAGGTTTTCATCAATGAAATCATATATTCCCTTGCCATCTTCTAGATAATGCTTGATTTCTGGCAGGGCATAGGTAATGATGGAGTTGATTTCTTGAAATTGGGGAGAGTCTTCGATCAAGGGGTCTTTTACCAGATTTTGCTTGCGAAATTCTTCCTCATTGATCTGATGGGGAAACTGCTGGTTGAGCTTTTGTTTCTCATCCCGAAAAGCTCTGAGGTTGTTGTAATGAAAAATGAGATCCTGAAAAGAAGGATATAAACGGACCTCCGCAAACTCTCGACTCACATACTGCAAATAAGCTAGCAATAGGTATTTCTTGTACTCAAAATCTTGGGTACCTTCCCAAAACCAATTGGGACTCAACTTTTTCACACTCATAACTTCAAAATTCCCCTAATGAAGATTGTTACATGGGGGGCATTCCTCATATTTCCCATACTTAATATAAGCATTTTGAGTGATAGGATCAATGGGAGAATGCTGGATACCATCAGCTAAAAGGGTTGGAGAAAAGATGAAAACAGCCTATTGGCACTCAAACTGTACCATCTCTGTTACAGTCTTTACCAACTCACCATTGTCAAAAGGCTTCGTGAGATAGACATCTCCCCCCGCGCCATATCCATCAAATTTATCTTTTTGGGTTCCTTTGGCCGTCAAGAAAATGATCTTGGTATCCCTATACTCCAGACGTGTTCGAATCTCTTTAGACAGCTCAAAACCATCCATTCGTGGCATAGAGACATCCAAAATGATCAAGTCTGGTCTGAATTGCTCTACTTTGTGAAGGGCTTCTAAGCCATCGTTTGCACGATCTGTCGCAAATCCACATTGCTTCATCAAGAATTCGATAGCCATCACGATGTGGGGCTCATCATCTACGATTAGTATCCGGCGGTCAGAAGTTGTAGTAGTCATGAGGAATCAATATGCGCGTGTTACCTTATTTGCATGTAAATGATATGTGAAAAGTATCATATACTAATATAAAGATAATTGTGCTTCTTTTCCTATTAATAGAGGAACGAATAGTGCTAAGTGAGGTAAACTGGGACTGGACTTATGGGAGGAGCGTCTTCCCATCTGTGCACGAGGAGGGGAATCTATATCAGAGGGGACTAATCCAGCCCATAACTTCGACTGATGATGGCTTCTTTGTCTTGTATTTTGTCTAGGTTTACGGGGAGCGTCACGACAAACATTGCCCCTTTTCCTGCTTCACTTTCTACACGTATATGTCCTCTATGATGGTGGACAATACGCCAAGTAATACTCAAGCCTAGGCCGCTACCTTGTGATCGGCCTGTTTTCATATCTGTGAATTGGGAAAATTTATCAAAGATGTAAGGCTGATTTTCTTTCGGAATCCCTTCGCCATTGTCTCTGACCCTCAAAATAGCTTTATCCTCCTTTTTCTCTACCTCTAGCCATATCTCTCCTGCACTTTGATTGCAGAATTTGATGGCATTGGACAGCAGGTTCACTACAACTTGGGTTATGCGGTCTTTGTCCCCATAGATTGTGAGTGGTTCCATGGGGTAGTTTTCATGTAAGGTGATGCCCTTATCCGCACATAATTGTTGGACACCTTTAGCCGCAGATTGTACGATGGCTACAAAGTTTACCTCTCCCAGATTCCATTCTGCATGACCAGACTCCATTTTTTCTAGGTCCAACACTTGATTGATCAATCGAGAAATACGCTCACTTTCTTCGATGATGATGCCGAGAAAGTCCTGTCTTTGGGCTTGGGGAAGATTCTTATTATCGTAAAGGATATTAGAAATGGCACGTATAGAGGTAATGGGGGTTCTCAACTCGTGGGTGACCGTAGCAATGAAGTCATCTTTGAGTCGGTCCACTTCGCGTAGCCGATCATTGGCTTGTTGGAGCTTTTTCCCTGTTTTCTCTAGCTCCAGTGATTTTCTTTCGATTTCTCTGCTGTATTGGATGATTTGTTGGGTTTCGTCTAGTGCTTCCATGACTTCCTGTAATCCTAGCGGCTCCTCTGTCACGATGGAGTTGATCAATAGGCGCGCACTCGCAGCACCAATGGCTCCTGCAATCTGATTTTCTACATGATGGACAAAGTCTGGTCCTACCTCTGCCAGTTGAGAGAGATCCAGTGATTTTTCACGTGCATAACCGCTCAGGCTTTCTGCCGCTCTATCCTCGCCTAAGAAACGGTTGAGCAGCATTTGTAGGTCTTTGAGAAATGCACGTGTACGCTGTCTAGGCATTTCTCTTAGGTTGCTCTCATATCTGTATATGTGAACAAAGAGATTGGCCTGTGAGTGTTCTACAGCCGAAGATTGGGTGTAAAGGGAGACAAATAAATAGGTACCCCCGTTTATCAATAAACTCCAGAAGGCCGAATGAGAAATGGCATCAAATCCGTCTAATCCGAATAAGGCATAAGGTCTCAATACCTCTATTCCCCACAAGCCTTCTACCAAAATACGATGGCCTTCTGGCAGTAAAGAAGGAAATGGCAAGGTAAAGGCCCAAACGATAAATCCAATCAATAGACCTGAGATGGCTCCTTTGCGATTCCCTACCTCCCAAAATAATCCGCCTAACAGTGAGGGCGCAAACTGTGCCACTGCACAAAAAGAAATCAATCCGATGGATACGAGGGATGTCGTTTTTCCCAACCAATTGAAATACGAATAAGCCAACATCAGAATCACGATGATGATGAGCCTACGGATCCCTTTGAGGCGGCTAGATAGATCTTGCACGAAGGTCTCTCGAATCACAGAGGTACGCAGTAAGAGCGGGACCACAAGGTTGTTGCTCGCCATGATGCTCAGCGCGATGGTGGCTACAATTACCATACTGGTTGAAGCCGAAAGCCCTCCGAGGAATACAATCAGGGCCATCCAGTTGTGTCCATGTGCCAGCGGAAGTCTGAGAACGAAGGTATCTGCAATCTGAATATCATGGGGAAAGGTCAGCAGGCCTGCAACTGCAATAGGGATGACGAATAAGTTGATCAAGAATAAATAGAGCGGGAAGAGCCAAATGGCCTTTTTGACATGCTGTAGATCTGTATTTTCGACGACGGCAATATGAAACTGTCGAGGTAGTAGGGTGATGGCAAACATCGAGATCATGGTCAGCCAAAACCAACGCCATGCATCAAAGTTTTGCTCGTCTAGCCCTTCAAATGGTTGGATAATATTGGGCTGTTGAAGGGCTTGACTAAAAAGATCTCTAGGACCATCGTACAGGAAGAAAACCACAAATAGTCCAACGGTGAGGAAAGCTAGGAGCTTGACAATCGACTCAAACGCAATGGCTGCTACTAAACCTTCGTGGTGTTCGGAAGCTTCAAGATGACGTGTGCCAAAGAAGATCGTAAAAATGGCGAGGATGATGGTTACATAAAAAGAGGTATCTGTGTAAAAATGCTGCTTTTGAAAATAGACACCGCCCATATTTTCGCCAGTCAGCAAGTCAAAGCTGAAAGAGACAGCTTTTAACTGTAAGGCGATATAGGGCACAATACCTATAATGGCGATGAAAGTCACAAGGCCTCCCAGGAAGGCGCTCTTTCCATACCTAGCTGATAGGAAGTCTGCAATGGAATTGATACGCTGCGAACGCGTGATGACGATGATTTTGCGGAGGACGACGTACCAGAGAGGAGCCATCAGCGTGGGCCCTAGGTAGACAGGCAAAAATTCAACCCCCGAAGTAGCTGCACGCCCGACACTGCCATAAAATGTCCAAGCTGTGCAGTAGACAGCAAGCGACAACGCATAGGCCAACGGATTGCGGATGAGGCTTTTGCCTTTTTTCTCTCGCTGTTCGCTACAGTAAGCCACGCCAAATAACAATCCCAAGTATCCAAGCGAAGCACAAAGTATGAGCCAAGGATTCATTTAGGTGGAGTTGGAGTGGGTGGTTTATTTTCGATGATAGAGGCTAGAATCAATATCAAGAGAAGCCATAGGACAAAAATATTGACAAAGGCACGTGGCATTCCCCAAAGCATTCCATCGCTGAACCAGATTAAGACGATGGGATAGTTCAACACGACTAGGAAGAGAAAAAATATCCCACCTAATTTCTTGCCCATGTGATATTTGCTCATTAAACTAATATGCAACTTTTTACATATTAGCGCAACTTGACTTAATTATTGGCATATGTATGCCTCCCCAGACTGCGTCTGGAGTATGGTTTGGGAAAGGCTCAGCCTTTCGCTGGAAGCTTCAGTTAAAAAATGTAGGATGCGAGGGAATATTCAATCCTTCGCCCACTTAAAAAAAATCAGCCTTTACTTGAATTCTTTTTCGAACCAAAACCATCCTGGATTCAGATAGCCGCCCTTGATGATGGCGTAGAGAAAGAGGAGGCAAAGTCCACCTGTCACCAAAGAGACCCAGTACAGGCCACTGAGTTGGGACTCGACGAAAAAGCGAAGTGTAAAGGTTCCCGCTAGATAAACGATGACCAATATTTGTGATATAGTTCTTCCGAGGCGCATAGTCTTGTAATTTTTTTGAGAACCGAGATCTGAGAATGGAGACAGCTAATCGTCTCATTTCTCCTAGGTCTGCAAGGACCGGTCTCTACTCTCATCTGTCTCTACACTCACTGTCTTGAAAAAACCATAAAAGGGACCTGGCTCCCAGGCCCCTCCTACAACTACTAACTTGATTAATGAACATGGGCTTCAGTCGCCCCTTTGGGAATACGAATATCTTCTACGAGCTGCTGTACATCTTCTGGTGGAGCAGGTGTCAGTCGAGATACGACAAGCGTTACCACCATGTTGAGGATCATACCTAGGGTACCGATACCTTCAGGCGAGATGCCAAAGAGCCAGTTTTCGGGTATATTGGGCTCTACTTTTGCGATCTTGAAGTAGATGATATAGGTCGCAGTGAAGACGATACCTAAGATCATACCTGTGATCGCACCCTGTCGGTTGGTTCGCTTGTCGAATATCCCTAGCAAGATGGCTGGGAAGAAGGACGAAGCTGCCAGACCGAAGGCAAAGGCTACCACCTGTGCCACGAATCCAGGAGGATTGATACCTGCGATACCTGCACCTACTACGGCCACACCTGCTGCGATACGTGCATACATCAACTCTTGCTTATCTGTAATGTCAGGACGGAAAGTCTTCTTCAAAAGGTCGTGAGAAATCGAAGTAGAGATCACGAGAAGGAGACCCGCTGCTGTCGAAAGTGCCGCAGCCAAACCACCTGCTACGACCAGCGCGATGACCCAGTTGGGAAGCTGTGCAATCTCGGGATTGGCGAGTACCATGATGTCGCGATCAGGCGTAAACTCATTTCCTGCCCATCCATTCGCAGCAGCAATCGCCTTCCCAGCTTCAGACTTATCATTGTAGTACTGGATGATACCATCACCGTTCTTGTCTTCCATCTTGATCAAATCAGCTTCAGACCAGTTGGTTACCCACGTAGGTACAGCATCAAAAGCAGTTCCGTTTATTGTATCGATCATGTTTGCACGCGCAAATGCACCTACCGCAGGAGCTGTCGTGTAAAGAATCGCGATGAATACCAATGCGTATCCAGCAGACTTACGAGCATCCGCAACCTTGGGGACGGTGAAGAAGCGTACGATTACGTGAGGCAGACCTGCTGTACCCAGCATCAAAGCAGCGGTGATAAAGAAGATGTCTATGGTCGACTTGGTACCAGATGTGTAGGCGGCAAAGCCTAGGTCGTTGTGGAGCATATCGAGTTTCTGGAGGAGTGTGACTCCTTCCCCTTTGAATTCACCCATCAAACCTATTTGAGGAATAGGATTTCCTGTAATTTGTAGAGAGATGAAGATCGCAGGAACCATATAAGCGAAGATCAATACACAGTACTGTGCTACCTGCGTGTAGGTGATACCCTTCATCCCACCGAGTACGGCATAGAAGAATACAATGGCGATGCCGATCATGACGCCGATTTCGAAGTCTACTTCCAAGAAACGAGAGAAGGCGATACCTACCCCTTTCATCTGTCCGACTACATAGGTAAAGGAAACGAAGAGCGCACAGATCACAGCTACGAGGCGGGCTGTATTGATCGCAGAGTTGGCTTTGCCACGGTAGCGTGCACCGATGAAGTCAGGTACAGTAAATTGTCCAAATTTCCTGAGATAGGGTGCTAGGAGAAGTGCCAATAATACATATCCACCTGTCCAACCCATCAAATATTGTCCACCATCAAATCCCATGAAAGAGATCAAACCTGCCATAGAGATGAAGGATGCGGCAGACATCCAGTCGGCTGCTGTAGCCATACCATTAGCGAGGGGCGATACGCCTCCACCCGCTACGTAGAAATCTTTGGTGGAACCCGCGCGGGACCAGATCGCGATCCCGATATAGAGTGCGAAGGTCAAGCCCACCATGAGAAATGTCCAAAATTGTAAGTCCATTGGGAGTATATTGTTAAGACGTTTAGAGATCAGGCAACAGATATCAGACTAAGTCCTTGTTATTCATCTGGTGTATCCCTGTCACGTGAGTTAATCTTTGTAATAAGTATGGGTCTGTCAGCGAAGCGGTCTCTCGTCTCGCTTCTCATTGTCTTAAAGAATCACTCGTCTACATTGTATTTTTTGTCGAGACGGTTCATCAAGACTACGTAGACGAAGATGATGGCGACGAAGACGTAGATCGATCCTTGCTGTGCCCACCAGAAGTCGTGTGCCAGTATGCCCAGGCCATAAGATGCGATAAACCAGATCGTGAGCAGGATCCCCATGTACATGAGATTGGTTCGCCAGTATTTTTTCAAATTGTCCATAACATATGTTGTTTTTCGTGGAATGTAGTAATAGTTCTATATCTCAATCTAGCTAATTATATAGATACCTATATAATTATTGATAAAAAATTTTCACTTTCCTTCCTCAACGGTTATAAGAAGACCATCAACTGGAATCTGAAGAGGTTGCTACGGTCGGGCGTACCTACAGCGAGTGTTCCTCTGCTGCTCTGGTATTCGGCAGAAAGCTTGAGGTTGTGACCTGCAAGGAAGAGATTGGCACCTGCACCTAGCATATTGGAAGTCGAAGTTTCGAATCCTTCATGTGCTTCGAGATCGCGGTTGGTGAAATGTACATATGGCTGGATGATACCAAGTCCTTTGATCTCAGGAAGTGCCAAACCTGCTTGTACGTAGGCAATATTCCCTGTCCCGACGCCTCCTAAAGCACCTGTGAGATTGGGACCCCAGCTATAGTTGGTGAAAGAAGCGTAGCCTGTGAAGCCCATATTTTTTCCTACAGGAAGATCAGCAAATACATCTACAGCAAAGGAAGTCGGGCTAACCAGTGTAGGTTGAGAACCAGGAGTCGCTGTTGTGTAGTAGCTTGCCCCATCGATGTGGTGGAAGAATCCAGCACCCACATTCAAGATTTTCTTTTTTCCAAGATAGGTACCGACCATGTAAGGAAGTGTGTTGCCTTCTTTGTCAAAGAAGTCATACTTCACGTATCCATTCAATACTTTGCCCCCACCAGGTGTACCTTCGTTGCGGTATACGGCCTTGTCAGTGATGAAAGTTGCAGTATCTCCTGTGCCCATCTGGATATCAGAGAGGTTGCCTCCCAATTGTGGATTCGCAATAGCGTCATTGATGGCAAAACGATAGTCGAGTCCTTTGATTTTACCTTTGACATAGAAACCGAGGTGACGTGCAAATTGGTCACTTGTACCGAGGTTGGACCAGTTATGGCCAGGAGCGTCTAGTGTCAGGAAGTTCAAGGTAGACTGGTTCGTGAGGCGAGAAGTACCATTCCAGTAGTGTAGACCCCCACCAAAATGAAGGACTTTGGGGACTAGAGCAAATTCACCCCAGGCATCGTGCATAAAGAATTGGCCATTGCCACTGCCCGAAGGAACCGTTCCCGCCGTGCCCATTTGGCCCTTGGTCAGATTGTTCATGCCAAAGTGTGTGACGATGATGAATCGCTTATTGATCTGAGCAAAAGCCAGGAAGCGTGAACGTCTAAGACGAAACTCAGTCGGAGTTTCACTTCTGAAGGTGGCCCACATTTGGTGCCAAGTGATGAAACGTACATACTTGGAGCCGTCGTCATTGAGCTTGACTTTCAAGCCACCAGTGTAATCAGGTGCGTACTGCCCCATTGCCACACTGCCTAAGCAGAGGAACAATGAAATCAGTAGGGTTTGTAATAAGGTTCGCATAGGTTATAGAGTTAGTCCAAATCGAAGTATCTATATTCTTATAACACAATATATCTAGATATTTAGATAATTACAAAATAGATTTTCATTATATCACTTCATGAACATAGACAAAGAGGAGTTAGATCTGTTGTAAATTATTGTATGTCAGTGTTTTATAAAGATTGTTATTTTTTATTATTTTCCTTGTCAAGGATGTTTAAGCTATATCGACAAAGTGTATAGACGGTGGATTTAAGTATCTTTTTTCTTGTATCTTTTGTAAGTTGTTCCTAATCACACGGCTATGAAAAGATTCCTACCCCTTGTATTTTTCTTCATTCTAGTTATGCCTTTGTGCCTGACAGTGAGCGCGCAGAGAAAGCAATTACCTGATTACTATGTGGAAGGCTTCCTGGCTCATGCAAGTGAACTTGATGAAATACGTGAGCAGGGTCTTACGCTTGGTGTACAGATTGTCCCCTATGTAGGTTTTGGC
>JBCBFT010000156.1:0-11608 GCA_038527485.1 Bacteroidota bacterium | reverse complement strand
CTTTCTTCTTCCTCTTGGTACTCACCTTCCCCCCAAGGATTTCCATTGACGGCTTGATCGAACTCTTCCATTCGCTTGAGGATATCGTCATAAGTCATGGCACGCTCCCACTCATAGGGATCATAAGCGAGGTATTTACCCTCTTTCAGTCCATTGATCAGAGAAGCAACCACGCCATTATTTTCTTTAAAGCCCGACTGACTTCCATAATAATTGGAGGCATGATAGACCAGCGGTCGGTTGATCTTTTCTACAAGACTGATTCTATTGACAACTCTTCTTTTCCAAAATTGATCTGCCTGACGTACGGCTTGCTGGGCATGCGCCTGAACGAGGAGCATAGATCCCAATACAATTGTCACACAAAGGTTTTTCATAGCACGATGTGATTTACATGAATAGCGTATACATATCTCTCAACTAGGACGGAAGGGTGCAGAATGCCCTTCACAATTGTTCAACATGTTAATACAAAAAGTAATCGTGCTTCATTCAGATGAGATAAGGTAGGTAAAGTTGATATACATGAATGAATGTAACGGAGCTTCATTCTCCCTACTTTTGATGAGAAATCAATACCTACGATATAAGTGAATCTCAAGGATTGAGTGTGGCCTTCACCTCTGTAATATGCTCATAGTCAAGCTCGATAGCTTCTTCTGAAACGCGCAAGTTCCACCGTCTGTCTACATTGTAGCGATATTTTCCTAAATGGCGCATGATCACAGCAGATGTCATCATGGCAGTTGCGAGAATGAAGTTGTGTGGTTTAGGATTTTCTCGTTCTACCAGTGTACGCATGGAGCTACTGCCGATGATGACCGAGCCACCTGTAATGGCTGTGCGATAGTAAGCACTACGAAAGCGGAACCACCCATTGTCAGGCAGGATAAACACGGCGTGAATTTCATTCAGTGGAACGATCGTTTGGGTGGAATGTACAGAACGACCCTCAGGACTGGGCATCCAGACAGACTGCGCAATCGTGACACTGGAGTCGGAGACATGTTGCAAGACCCCACGGTAGTGCATAATCTTATCTGCACCCTGGAAGTGTACATGTTCACCAGGCTTCAATAAGAGCTGCTTGTGCTGATTGTTTGTTTCTAGGATGAGGTATTTGCTGTTTTGTCCGTAGACTAGAGAAAGGAGGGATAAGGTAAAAAGAGCAATCACACGCATACAGAAGGATTAGGTAAATATTTTTTGTCAAAACAAAAAAAGAGAAGATATTTGCACCACTTTCACATCAAGGGCGGATGTGGCGGAATTGGTAGACGCGCTAGATTCAGGTTCTAGTGGTAGATAATACCGTGGAGGTTCGAGTCCTCTCATCCGCACGCAAGCTGGGCTGGTCACTCGACCAGTCTTTTTTTGGTCCAGCCTGAACCTGTTACAACACGTTAAAAATCAGAATCCCTGAGAAATTGCCTATCGCGAGATTGATGACACTCAGCGTGAGCCCTGTGACGATAATCTCCTTGTTTTTCAGCGCATTGGCGGCAGGCCCGATAAAGGGTGGTCCCATAACCCCCGCAATCCCTGTGATCAATACCGTATCTGAGTCGAGCTTAAAGATGCGCGCCAAGAGGATATGCAAAGCGATCCCACCATACACGATCAAGCCCAAATAGAGCAGCAGATCCAAGGTATTCATTTTCAATGCCTGCACATCTACTTGCGTACCGACAGCTACACAAAAAACCAGAAAAAGAAACTCTCCTGTTTCGTAGCTAGCGGGTAAACTTCGAATGCGTCCTATCGTCGAGGCAGCCAATCCCATGACTGTCAAACCCACCAAGATAAACACCTCGTCTAGTTTCCCATAAATCAGCAGGCTGAGACCTACCACTATACCTAATATAACGATACTTAAGGTCAGACTCAATACGATGTACTTGAACCGTTCTTTTGCACTATGTATATGGTAACTCGTGTGGTCGACATCACGCATCTCTGCTTCAGGGGCAATTCTCTCTTTTTTTAATGAGCGAATGTCGTAGGGAGGAAGGAATAATTGATAAAATTTTCGACCGATGGTAAGCATCAGCAGAAGATAGGGCACAGAAACCAGAATATCGGTTAGATTCATTTGTACAAATAGTTCAGGGGGAGCACCTATCGCTACCTGTACTGCTGCCATATTGACCGTACCTCCGATGTAGACGCTGGATGCCATACCTGCCACTGCGTCGGGCGTTGCTAAAACGGATTCCCAAATAAAAAAGCCCAGGATGGTCATCGTCCAGATGGCGATCACCCACAAAATCCATGAGAGAAATACCTTGGGGGCGAGTTTGAACCAGTCTTTGATGTTGGCAGAAAACAAAAGGAGGGGAAGTGCCAAGACGACAACAGCTTCTGTGATGGTCTGCGCAAGGGCTGTGTCGGGATTCCACCCAATCCCCAAACCGATACCTACTGCATAGCACCAAAAAGCGGGGCTTAACCAGTTGATGAGGGGAATTCTTCGCTCCAGGTTGAGCAAAATGATGGGCACACCAAAGACCAAAACGAGCGTAAGAAGGGAATCACTGGAGACCGAAGCAATGTTCATAACCGCAAGTTAACCAAGCTTCCCAACAAAAACAGGTCACCCGCTACGATGACCTGTTAAACACTCAAAAAATGTATGGATGAAGATTGTTAGGTCAGAACGAAATAGATGAATGAATTATTGACCCTTATTTCTTTTGGTCGAAAATTTTCCATTTCATTATTCAATAAGCGACTGAATATCAACATTTATACTTTTGTCTATCTTCACAAAAAGACTCTAGCATGTCCTGCACCAACGTGAGATTAGTCATTTTTTCGAGCGGGACAAGCATACACACCCGCCTATTATTGCCCAATTTACCCTGGGGTTTGCCTTCATGCATCCCTCAAGTTGTAATAAAGGTCATATAAATCAAGTTAAGTAAATAGCAACTTTGGGGGTATGGAAAGTAGGGTAAAACCTATGCAAAGGGGTTTAACCCACGAGTAAAGCCATGACAAAAGCCTAATTTGAGGGTGAATGAAGGTCTTTCCCAGCATCCATGAGTTCTTTCACGACTTTGAGGGCATCGTTGATATGTTGATCTATTTGAAACATCGATGCAAAGCGATGTCGGATAATGCCTTGCTTCCCGATCACAAAGGTCTCTCTACCAGCCAAAAGGCTAATACCCAGTGCGCCCGTGCTCACTGTGTATAATTTACGGGCTTTGCCCTTGGGATCTGATAGCAGATGAAAGGGCAAGCGACGATTCAAGGCAAAGAGTTTGTGCGAGTCTACCGAATCGGAGCTAATCCCGATAACTTCAGCTCCAAGCTCTTGGAACTGTTCATAAGAATCGCGGAAACTACATACTTCTTTGATACAACCCGGCGTTTCGTCTTTGGGATAAAAAAAGAGTACAACGTTTTTTTCGCCTTTGAACTGACCGAGTGTGACAGGTTCTCCATCTTGATTGAGAAGCTCAAAGTCAGGAGCGTGGTCTCCAATAGTAAGTTTCGACATGGACGCAATATTATTTGGATGTATCAGACGAATGTAAATTATATCTAATTCGTTACATTTACTACTCCCTAATCAATCACGTACCCAAACCTAACCTTAAATCATATGAGAAGAGTTATCCTTTCACTGGGCTTTGCTATGCCCTTGATTTGGCTTCTAATCGCTCCTACAGTGAGCTTTGGCCAGATCTGTACCCCAGGTACAAATTATACGGAAGTAGGACTTTTTCCTGAAGTCGTCCCGACAGGTGCGCTAGGACAGCCTTACAGCGAAAAACTAGACGCGGCCCTTCCCAAAGACACGACTTTCGGCAACATTACCCTTGACTTTTGTAGCTATCGCATCGACAGTACACAACCCAATCTTGCGGATTTCGGTCTCTCCTTCGATTGCAACGAGCCTGGCTGTGCCTATAACGTAGACCACGACTTACCCCTTAACTTTGGGTGTGTGGTGATTTCTGGTACACCCACGCAGCTATTCGACGATTCCATTCAAGTATTCATCTCAGCTAAAGTCGGAAACTATGACGACCAAACAGATGTCTGTACGATCCTTGATTCGACAACCTTTGCCAAGATTGTCATCAAAGTAGCTTTCAAAATCGACTCCACCGTCACAAGTGTAGATGCAACTAAGCAGTTGGATATGAACATCTTCCCCAATCCTACAGAGGGAGATGCCATCCTGCGTATGCAAACCTTGACGACTGATCATACCAAGATAACTATCATGGATATCCAGGGAAAAGTCGTAGCTACTGCATGGGACCAACAACTTTTTGCAGGAGAACATACAATCTCTTTACCTACAGCTACGTTAGATGAAGGAATGTATCTCGTGCGTGTAGAAACGGCCAAACAGGGCGTCTCTCAGCTCCAGAAATTAATCATTCGTAAATAATTTCCTGTATCACAGTATCCTATAGTCTCTGGCCCTCAGCAACCCTCTGGGGGCCTCTTTTTTCCACTTAATTAGATCATGATGCAGCAATTGACAACTCGCCTATTCGCATGGGGACTCGTGCTGATGTTCAGCCTCTCGCAGTTTCCACTCTTTGCCCAAGAAGATCTTGTGACTGTCACCGGTCAAGTAGTCGACAGCGAAACCAACAGCCCACTCATTGGTGCTACGCTGGTGACCAAAGGAGCTCTCGTAGGTCAGCTTACTGATGAAGAAGGGAATTTTTCCTTCCAGCTCGATAGGTCTTCTTTCCCACTTGAACTGGTCGTCACTTACATAGGATATGAGTCCAACAACTTCCAGTTGGACTTATCATCTTATCGAGACATACGTATCCCGCTATCCGCAGAAGGCGTCTCTGTAGATGATGTCGTCATCACGGCTAGTAAGGGTTTCGAGCAATCGCAGGCGGATTTGACAGCCTCTATTCAGGTAGTCAAGCCTCGTGCCATTGATCTCCAGGCCCTTCCGAGTGTAGATGATGCCATCTCCCTGATCCCAGGTGTAGATAACCAGGATGGACAAATCAATATCCGTGGAAGCTCGGGTTATGCCTACGGTGTAGGAAGCCGTGTGATGGTCACCTTGGACGGACTTCCCCTGATCACAGGCGATGCAGCCTCCGCTTCGCTCGACCTCGTACCTGTAGACAACATCGCCCAGATAGAGGTACTCAAAGGCGCCAGCTCCGTATTGTATGGATCAGCTGCTTTGGGAGGAGTCATCAATGTCATTACTTCAGACGCACAAGCCACTCCCAGGACAGTACTCCGTGTACGCGGAGGGATCTTTGATCAACCTGCCAACCCTGCCCTAGACTGGGACGGAGATGACAATGCACGGTCGGGCTCCATCCACCTATTTCACAGCAGACAACTCTTCAAGGGCAGCAAGCTTGGCCCTGTAGACTTCACCCTTCAGGCCAATGCCATCAAGGAAACGGGCTACCGCCAAGGAACAGATACGGAAGAGTACCGCGGCGTCGCCATGCTGAAGTGGCGTCCCATCAAAGGGCTAACGCTCGGCGTGAATACCAGTATCTCGATTGATTCGAGTGGGCAGATCCTATATTGGGACGGTTACTTCCCTGACACCTTGATCGAAAACGGCCAGACCATTGTCTCGGGTGGTGCTTTGACGCCTACACAAGATGATGGAGGCTTCCGACGCCAGCTACAAGTTCAAACCGCCATTGATCCTGTCGTAAAATATGTGAATGACAAGGGGCAGATGTTCTGGTACCGTGGGCGTTATTTGACGACGAATAACCAGAACAATACGAATCAAAGTACAAGGAGTTCCATTTTTTACAATGACTTCCTTTACCAAATGCCTGTAGCCAAAAAGCTCAACTGGATCAGTGGAGTCACTTATACTGCTTCCACGATCGATGGGGATAGCTTGTACGGAGGAGAATATGTGTTCAATGGAGATACGATTTCCAGTAACGGAGACCACACAGGCAATAGTCTGGGGATCTATACACAGCTAGATGGAAAATTTGGCAAGCTGAATACGAACCTGGGCGTCCGATATGAGTCGGTCCAAATCGACAACAGTGCAAGAGAAGCCCTTCCCGTCTTCCGAGCAGGGCTAAACTATGAAATAGCCAAAGGAACCAATGTACGTGCTTCGGTCGGGCAGGCTTTCCGTGTGCCTTCTATTGCGGAGCGCTTTGCCAACACCTCGGGTGGCGGCGTCATCGTGGAGCCCAACCCTAGCATTGGTTCTGAAAGAGGGTACTCAGCCGAGGTGGGATTCCGCCAGGGCTTTGCTACCAAGGGACCTAAATCATCGATCAAGGGTTACTTGGACATTGCCGCTTTCCGCATGCAATATGAAGATATGGTAGAGTTTGGGGTTTCTCCCTCCAATGATTTTGATCCGCTATCAGGCAATTTTGATGTAGGGTTCTCCTCTATCAATGTCGCTGACGCACGCATTACAGGTGCCGAGCTGACAGGTCTATTGGCAGGGCAGTTTGGTGATGCCTTTGTCAATCTAAGTGGGGGCATCATGTACATTGATCCTCAAAACCTGAATCCTGCACCACCAGATTCGCAGGTGGACCTCTCACAGGGTGATGGCGACGTGTTGAACCTCTTCAATGGCAATAAGGTGGATCGCCCTACCTTCTTGAAGTATCGCCAGAACTGGACGATTCGCGCTTCATTATCTGTCGGATACGGCCCAGTTAGCCTCACAGGTAACTACCGATACAAGAGCTTTACGGAAACCATTGACCAGTATCTGCTCGTGGTGATTCCTGATTTGAGAGAGTTCCGTACCTTCTATCCTGAGGGAACTACTGTGCTAGATTTGATTTTAAACTGGGACGTGAATCCCACGCATCAAATTTCCTTCATCGTGAATAATGCGCTGAATGAAGAGTATACGGTCATTCCTGGATTCCTAGCACCGCAAAGGAAATTTACGATACAGTATAGGTTGCAATTGTAAAAGGAAGATATTGCCGCCCTTATATCTCGACCATTATCCTCATATGATTGTAAGGATGATGGTCGAAATTTTTTCATCAAAAATAGATAGCTCGTTTCCAAAATAGGTCCACTCAAAATGAGAACGTATCTTTCTTCCTGAAACATTGTATATTTGAAAAAAGAGGCTGTCATGATCAAGGAATTATATCTTGAAAACTGGAAGAGTTTTGGTAGCAGTCGATTATACATTGACCCTTTGACGATCTTAATCGGGACAAATGCAAGTGGTAAGTCCAATATACTTGATGCGCTGCTGTTTCTGCAGAAGATTGCAAATGGTAAGCAAATAACTTCTGCTATTAATGGTGACCAGGAAAATGCAGGTATAAGAGGGGGCTTGGAGTGGGTAATCAAGCGGAATGAATCTATTGCTAAAATTGAAGTTGTGATTGCATCTCGTGTAGATCAGAATGTCGACTATAAATATCAACTTGAGATTGCTGTAGTGGACGATACGCGAGTGGAGATTGTCTCTGAGTCTTTGAGTAAAATTAAAACTGCTCAAAATGGTAAAGAATTAAGTAAGAAAAGGCTCTATTGGGCTCCTGCTGATAACTCCAATGGCTCGACTATTAAAGCTTACTTTTACACTGCGAAACAAGGTCCAGGCAAGAGAATAGATCTCCGTAAATCTTTTAGTCTATTAACACAAAGCCATTCTATCCCTCTGAATAAAGAAGCTCAGGAAGGAATCAGTGAAGTCCTCTCCAGTCTAAGGCAGATCTTTGTGTTAGATCCTATCCCCTCTCACATGAGAGCCTATGCCAAGTTTTCTGAGAGACTAGAGCCAGATGCTTCCAATATTGCAGGTGTCCTTGCTGCTTTAGATGAAAAGCAAAAAGTAGAAACTGAAGAGACTTTAACTCATTACTTCCAAAAGTTACCAGAGAAGTATATTTTAAAAGTATGGACGGAGCCTGTGGGTAAGTTCAGATCGGATGCCATGCTGTACTGCTCTGAAAAATGGAATAAAACTGAGGAAGAATTCATTGTAGATGCCCGCGGTATGTCGGATGGTTCGCTGCGATTTCTGGCCATTATGACAGCGTTATTGACCCTAGAGCCTGGTAGTCTATTGGTTATAGAGGAAATTGATAATGGATTCCACCCCTCCAAAGCTAAACTTCTTGTTCAGTTCTTAAAGAAAATAGGTACTGAAAGAAGAATCGATATTATTTGTACTACGCATAATCCTGCCCTACTTGATGCTTTCGGCAATGAAATGATTGCATTTATATCCTTAGTTTTTCGCGAGCAGGAAACAGGAGCTAGTGACATAAAACTCTTAGAAGACCTAGCGGAGTTACCTCGAATTATTGCTAGAGGCTCTTTAGGTAGAGTCACTACGCTGGGTTTACTTCAGGATGCACCGAAAGAATAAGTTTCTTGTGAAAAAAGTATTGGTGTTAGATACGAGTATTCTGTGTGTGTGGCTTCAACTTCCCAACTTTGAAACTTGTGGACCAAATGAAGATATTTGGGAGTTTGACAGGGTGAAACAAAAGATCGATCAAGAGATTGCGAATGATTCTACCCTTGTGCTTCCACTTGCCACCATTATTGAAACGGGAAATCATATCAGCCAGTGCGTGAGAGACAGATATCGTCTTGCCCAAACATTCGCTGAATTACTCATAAAATCAATTGACAATACCCATCCCTGGGCAGCATTCTCAGAACAAGGAGACTTGTGGACGGACGATCGATTGAGAGAATTATCTGTAAAATGGCCTCCCTTAGCTGATGCAAAGATCTCATTGGGAGATGCTACCATTACAGATGTCGCTGAATATTATGCAAAAAGCGGATTTGAGGTAGAAATCTTTACAGGAGACGTTGGACTAAAGGCTTATGAACCCAACACTCCTCCACTGAAACCGAGAAGAAGAAAGAGGTAACACGAAACAGATCCACCCTTTGACTCAACGTATAGCTTCATACCCACTTGCTTTTTAGCACATTATGCCGTAGATCGCATCTGAAATATACACCCCATATGCTTTTTACTCGTATCATCCCACTTGATCGCTACAATTGGGAGCTTTGTCTCAACATACGCCTCACCCCTGAGCAGGAATCTTTCATTCCTCCCGTATTATATTCACTCGCCCAAGCCAAGTTTGAGAATTTGCAGCCCTTTGGGATCGAGCATGGATCGGAGATCATAGGTTTGATCATGTATGGGCAGTTTGGAGGGATCTGCTGGATCTCACGCATCATGATTGACCAAGAGCATCAGCGCAAAGGAATCGGGACCAAGGCCCTTCAACAACTCTTGGATCAGCTTCAATTGAAGTTTACTTGTAAGGAGATACGTACCTCTTATACCCTCAACAACCTAGGAGCTGCCCGATTCTTTGAAAATATGGGTTTTAGGGAAATGGAAAATGCCCTCGATGATGAAATTGTAGCCGTTTATCAGCCTAGACTCTAAATAAGCTATTCGAGGCACCCAAAATAATAAAGCCAAATACCTGTAGAAGGATATTTGGCTTTATGCTTTTGTAAGCTATGGTCTAAGTATTTTACTCAAAACCTTCCAAATCATCGGAACTGATGATCTTGGGTTTATCTGCTTTGCGTTGACTCGCCTCGTCATCTGCTGGACCGCAGTTCATGTTGACATAGTAGTTGCGGGGGCGCTCAAAGCGTTCTTGCGTCATCGCCAACTCTTCATCTTCATACAGGCGCTTCATGTACAAAGCCCAGATAGGAAGTGCCATATTGGCTCCTTGCCCAAGTTTCATACTGCTGAATCGCATCCGGCGGTCCGAGCATCCTACCCAGACCCCTCCGACAAGTTCTGGTGTCACACCAATGAACCAACCATCCGAGTGATTTTGAGTTGTACCAGTCTTCCCCCCCATCTCGTTTCGGAAGCTATATTTATATCTTAGGCGGCTAGCTGTTCCTTCATCTACCACTGCCCGAAGCAATTCCAACACTTTGTATGCGGTCTTAGCAGAAAAGGCTTCTTTGGGCTCCCCTCCAAAGTTGGCGAGTACATTTCCAAAGCGGTCTTCGATTCTTGTGATGAAGTAGGGCTTGATATGGACCCCCGAATTGGCGAAAGTCGCATAAGCACCCGTTAGTTCTTTTACCTTGAGATCGGTAGTCCCCAAGCAAAGAGAAGGTACCGCTTCAAGGGGGGATTCGATCCCTGCTGCACGGGCAAACTCTACCACGGCAAAGGGCTTCACCTCTTTCATCAGACGTGCCGTTATCAGATTGGTCGAGGTGGCCATCCCTTCTCTCAGAGTCATCAACCCTCCAAACTGTCCATCCGCATTTTTGGGAGTCCAAGTCTCTCCGTTTCCATCTACATTTTCAAATGTGACCGGCTGATTCAATAGCTCAGAACAAGGATCATAATTCTCCTTCATCGCCACGCCATACACAAAGGGCTTAAAAGTAGATCCCACCTGACGTGTTCCCTTGTCTACGTGATCATACTTAAAGAATTGGAAGTCAATGCCTCCCACCCAGGATTTGATCTGACCATTTTTGGGATTGATCGAAACAAATCCTGTCTCTAGGAAGCGAGAATAATACTTTACGGAGTCTCGCGGCGTCATCGTAGTATCCACAGGACCCTCGTAGGAGAAGATCTCCATCTTGACAGGCTTGTCAAACTCCTTCTGGATCTCTGCATCAGAAAGTCCCTTGCGCTTGGCGCGGATGTAGCGATAAGACTGGCGCATGAGATCCTGTATGATACTCGGATTGTATTTGTAGGGCTCGTGGCCTTTGATGTGCTGGTCAAATGTCCCCTGTAGCTCTGAGAGATGCTCGACAACGGCAGACTCTGCATGGCGCTGCATGCGTGCATCCAAAGTTGTATACACGCGAAGACCATCTGTATAAAAGTTGTAGGGATCACCGTTTGCCTTGTAGTTATTGGCGCACCAATCTGTCATGAACTCACGGACCGCTTGTCGGAAATACTGTCCCGTCCCTTGTTGGTGGGCATATCCTTGGGCTTTAACTACGAGTGGTAGTGCCTGAATGCTATCTACGTTGACGAGAGCTGTATCCAAGAACCCAAAACGGACCATGTTATTGATCACCAGGTTGCGGCGGTCGCGTACTTTTTCTGGACGACGGATGGGATCAAACACCCCCTGTCCTTTCAACATCGCAACTAGGGTGGCAGCCTCCTGAACTTCTAGACGCTTGGCTCTTTTCCCAAACAGTCTTTCAGAAGCCATCTCTATCCCATAGGCATTTCCGTAAATATTGACTGTATTGAGATAGGCCTCTATAATCTCTTGTTTGGTATAGTTTTTCTCTAGTACAGCAGCGACGATCACTTCCTTGATCTTACGATTGACTGTCCGGTCTTTTCCGACCGTATTGAAGAGATTACGCGAAAGCTGCATCGTGATGGTACTTGCCCCACTGGAAGTCCCACGGAAAAGGTTTCTAATCACAAGCGCAGGAATAGACCACTGATCTACCCCCGAGTGATTGTAAAAGCGCGTATCCTCAGTTGCGATCAAGGCATCTACTACGTAGGGAGAAATCTCGTTTAGCCTGACAGGTACACGATTTTCTCTCACAAAGAAATTGAGAATCCACAATCTGCCCTTTCCACGCAGGTCTATTCCTCTGATGGAGAAATTCTCGATAATTTCTTTGT
>JBCBFT010000155.1:0-11751 GCA_038527485.1 Bacteroidota bacterium | reverse complement strand
GAGGTAGACATAGCACTTTTTCCCACAAGATCACAAAATCCCAACCAATATAACAGATGGAACCGCTGGACGCTTACTATAGTTCCCCCCAAGCCCCAGCAAAAAGACTGGCAGGAGAAACTCAAGGAGGTAATGGGACTTGACCTTGGGCAGTGCCCCTGCTGCAAAACTGGACGCATGCGCCTACGCCGTGGCCTCGCACCGACTGCGCGCAGCCCCCCGCGCGTACAGGTCCAACTCCTGCGCAATGACCATCCTGAAGCCCCACGACGGGCTAGGTATCGCCATGTCCAAACGCATGATTTACACTGATCATCAACCTACTAAATCCAAGATGGACCTTAGCTATTTCACTTTTTCTTCCCCACAATGCCCCTTCTGGCTGGCCTTGTTACAGCCACAGATCATCCCTCCAACCCCACTCAAATATTGCTCCCCCATAGCCTGACAAGTGCGGCCTGCTGCCCCAAGAGCAGCGTCCAACAAAGCATTAAAGGCCAGGGCACGCCTTGCGGCCCCAGCCTTTAATGCTTAAATGTTGCCTGCAGTATATTTTATTATACATTTATCGGCTTATCCTCAATTGCTCTAACTTTTTGAAGTGCATTTATGGAATTTTCTCTATAATATGTTTTTAGTATGCTTAACACACGCTCATGATTATGAATTATAGTATCTATATTCCAATTTTCATTGTATGTTATAAAAACAAAATTAGTATTCGCACGTGATTCAATATCACTTTTATATTTTTCAATTTTAGAAGTGAATGGTAAATTACTAAGTGAAGAATTTTTTCTTCTGTCCAGCAGTACTAAATTCCCTAGCCTGTGTACCCATTGAGAGTGTTCTTCTTTATCTATTTGCCAATCTAGATCTGATATTTTCCTTGGCATTAAATGTTCAATAGTACTTCGATGTTTATTAAATTGGATACTATCATATATACTAATTTTCAAGAGATCTAACTTCAGTAGTAAATATCTAGTCTTATTGATCTTTGTTCCTGAAAAACCTCCCCAGTTTTCACTATTTAATGTATCGAAGAATTCATCAAGATCAATAGGTTTTGCAGATGAATTCTCATCTACGTAATCATATGTTAAAACTGGGTCAGCTAAAAAGCCTTCGGCAGCGCTATCCCTACTTAATCCTTCCTTTGATATTTTATCTGAGTGAAAATCAATCCTTCTAAGGATGAAGTATATTCGAGTAGAAGAAATTCTCTTACCCATTAACCATGTCGAAGAAAGAAGATTATCTACCTTAACTAGAAGATCATCGATCTTGTAATCACCAAAGCATTCTCTATAATGCATCATAATAGAGAGGTATTGGTTTCCGAATGTAGTCGCTAAGATGAAATCTAAATTGGAAAAGAACTTCCCTGAATTTGGTGTTTTAACTGTACCGTTTGTTATTGCCTCAAAGTGCTTAACATAACTACCTACAGATTCGATCATATGTATTCCCTTCTCGAATCCTCCTTTATTTTTCCCTCTTTTATATAAGAAATCAAATGCCTTTAATATAGTAGCATTATCATCACTACTATACTTCATTTTAATATCAATTAAGGTTTTAAGAAAGTCATCAAAATTCTTAAAAGGAACGCCGATTTTATTTTCAAAATCAGACCATTTCTGAGCATACGTTTTTCTTAACTTTTCAGATTCAATCACCCTTAAATTTTGGGCTCTTAAAATATCTCCATTTTGTAGTTGAACCCCTCTACTGTTCAGAACAGTAAATAAATTATATGCATCATCAAGGTTGTCAGGTGTAGCTAGATATAAAACTAGCACTTTAGTTGATAGATATGTATAAAATCGAATAAGGTATTCTTGAAAATCATGTTCAGTTTTTCCATCATTCAATATTTGCTTCTTTTTATCAGTCCACCAGTTGTGCATAATTAAAATACCCCTTGCTATATTTCTAACCGATACATAATTGCTTGAATCTCCTGATATTTCTTTAAGGGAATCAAAATCTAATGTTTTTCCTTCTTTTAAAAGAAATTCTTCAAGAAATGCAGCATCTTCTCTGATTTCAAATACAATTCTATTTCTACTAGGGATTCTGCGAAATTTATTTTCTTTTTGCTTTAAACACTTATTGACTGTTTCACTAAACTGAGGATCATTAGATAAATCACGCATTACTCCTTGCAGTAAATACATCGTTATAAAGCGTTGCTGGCCATCAAGTATATCTTGACATTCGTAAGAATTATTGGCTTCATCATCAACCTGCTTTGTGTTCCAAATCATGCATCCAAGGAAATACTCTTTTTCCATATCATGCTTCATTGCAGAGGAAATATCATTCAAGAAATCCTCAATCTGTTGTTCCTTCCAAACATACGGTCTTTGATATTCAGGGATACTATAGAAAGAGGTTTCTGAAAAAATATCCATTACGTATTTTCTGTCAGTTTGGAGCGTGTGTTTTTGCATTACTTATTTGGTTTTAATTTTAACATGCTAAGATAGTGATTCTTTATTTACAAATTTCAGCCAACATCTGTGTACACAGGGCTTACGCATTTAAATTTTCTACCTGTCATTATTGGCTGCAAAGGGCATTTTTATGTTTTAGTTAGGCAAAATTCCTATTTGCTGTAATAAAAAAAGTGCCAATAGAGTCTAGAATCGAAAATTGAATTTTATAATGCGTAGCCCCTATCTGTGTACACGCAATATGGCGTATATTTTCCTTATATGCCCCTTATTTTCCCAGAGACGAACAACTACGCCTTAAGATCTTATCACGACATTACTTACCGTAAGTACGTCAACTTTTAGGCTTACAGCAAGCTGTAGCATCGTTTGAAGGCGTATGTTATTGCGCTTTTGCTATTCCCCTATTGACGTATAGCCAAATATACACGCAACGCTCCTATCCCCATCTTCCTGACCCCCAAAATGCATATCACCCCTAGAAAGGTACAAGTGTCAGTATCGTGACGATTCGTAAGATGAGCAATCGAAATCACCTCTTTCCCATACAAACCTTGATATCCTGAGATGGGCTGAACATACCTTCCGCCTAGCTACCGTCTCATGGACTCGATGGTAATTTCATGAAAAGAGGATGATGAAGCAGGACATCACCTGATTTCTATCTGAGCGACCTCATATTTATGCTCAAAATATATTCGTGCTAGATAACCTGCTTTCTCCCTATCCCCGCATCACGACATCCCCGTGCAGTGGGGAGAGATGGATGCATGTGACCACGCCCATAATGTCGTCTATCTCAAGTGGGCTGAGTACTCTGTAATACAAATTTTTTAATATTAAACTATCGCCTTCAGCGTCCCGAGCATTAGACTCGGGATTATTAGGCAAAAAGAACCAATCCCGATGATGAATCTCGGGACGGAATTTAAGCCCAATCCCGAGCGTAAAACCTCGGGACCCCTAACACCAAATTCCGCACCCAACGCCCCCCCAAATAGCCTGTTACTGAGCTCGGAAGTTATAGCATAAAACTTTTGTTACACTGTACTGAGTCGGGATCGAACAAATTGTTAAGAAAAAAGCAGCGATTCCTAACGAATGGCTGCTTTTTTCTTTTCTGAATGATGACTTCCTTACACCACTTTCACATGTGCTTGTGCGGCTAAAGCTGCTCCAATAATCCCTGCTTGATTCAAGAGCTCCGCAGGTTGGATGGGGCAGGGGACCTCCAACTTGTGCTGGTAGCGCTCAAATTTCTTGCTGACACCTCCTCCGAGGATGAGCATATCTGGATAGAATAGCTTGTAGACGTGGTTGAGGTACTCATCCAGGCGTACCGCCCACTCCTCCCAGGGTAGGCCCTCTTTCTTGCGGATGGAATCTGCTGCATATTTTTCTGCAATTCCTCCTTTGAAGCGTAGGTGTCCCAACTCTGTATTGGGGATGAGTTTCCCATCTGCGATGATGGCAGATCCGATACCAGTCCCGATGGTGAGTACCATGATCAGACCGTGCTGATTGCGTCCCCCTCCAAAGGCTGCTTCTGCTAAGCCTGCGGCATCGGCATCATTGACCACCTTGAAAGGGAGGCCTGTCTCCGCATGAAGGAGCGCTTCTGCATTCGTGCCGATCCATCCTTCATCGATGTTGGAAGCGGTCTGTGCTACGCCGTGTAATACAACCGACGGTAGCCCACAACCTACAGGGCCTTTCCAATTGAAGTGATCGACGAGTTCTTTGACTACTCCTGCTACTGCTTGAGGCGTGGCGGGCTGAGGTGTATCGATTCTGTGACGGTCCGTCGTCAATTGCCCCGTTTCAATGTCGACCAGGGCGCCCTTGATGCCTGATCCCCCGATGTCTATCCCTAATAATTCCAAATTGCGTATTGTTGCTTAGTTCGTAGTAGGTTTAAGACCAAGTTTGGAAAAATGAAAATCTAGCTCAAAAGCTAAGCAGATGTGAAACTCCAAACATGATCTTAACGATTCAAAAGCAATTTATGATATAAAGGCTTTTTTTCCCACTGCTGAATTTGAAGTATGTAAGTTCCTGGCTCAAATGATTGTAAATCAAGCAAAAAGGGAGAATAGATCTGCGATTGTTGGATCAATTCTTTTCCCTGTAAATCCCAAAGTGTCAGTTGGGCAGATCCTTGACTTTCCCATAAGATTTGAACGAAATCTTTTGTGGGGTTGGGATAAATCAAAATTTCCGAGTCCATGATTTCCTCTGCAATAGAAACCGTCGTATCCCGTCCTTCATTTTCTCCTACATATAAATTAAGCCCTCCTGATACATTTCCAATCACCAAATCCTCTACACCATCACCCGTGAGATCTCCTACCGTCGGTGCCGAAAAGTCTCCTACTCGAATTCCCCCATAGCTACTATCTACCAGTGTCGCCAATCCTCCCAGGGCAGCCTGATGAAGGTCTTTGTACTGGAAAATAGGGCCTTCATCCGAGCCTACCAATAAGAAAGTATCGCTTGGAGAAGCAAAAAGCGTAGGTACGCTAAACCCTGTACCTGGATTTCCTCCTGAGACATCGATTCCTCCAAACTGATTTTCTTTTAGCTGGAAACTCACATTCGCTCCCTGACTATTGTTCTCATAGTATCGCAGGGTCCCATTGGCATTTCCAATCAAAAGATCGGGAAGGGAATCTCCACTCAGTTCCACAATGAGGGGGACAATGCTGCTGCCAGCCTGTATACTCCCGAGGTTTGCCGTTTCCAAGGCAAAAGTTGGAAAGGGATTGTTGGGCATGGCAGAAAGGTTTCGGTAGTAGTCCAGGGTCCCATCAGGCTTGCCAATCAGCATGTCGAGGTCTCCGTCCCCATCTAGATCCCCAAATCCAGGAATCGCATGGGAGCTGTAGGTAAGTTGAGCCCCTAAATTTCCTACATCTGGGATAAATAGCTCGAATCGAGGTGCTTTGCGAGAACCTACATTCCGATAAATATCAATCTGAGTCGAAAATCTGGGTACTTGTCCTTCGCGGAAGAACACGCGGTCATTGGCAATGGCCAAATCCATGAGGCTGTCCTGATCATAATTGACAAGGATAGGGATGGCCCCACTGCCAACGTCGATCATGCTCGACGCTAGAAAATCTCTTCGCTGGAAGAGGAAATCGGGTTGGATCTGTGATCCGATATTTTTGAAGAAATAGTTGTTTTTCGCGTTTTCAGAAACATTACGTGCATTTGGGGTCACCATCATGTCAGGCAGGCTGTCAAAATCCACGTCCACCTCGTAGATGCCTGGAAATTTTTGGATGTCAATGGGGGAGTTCGAGGGATAATTGTTCACCTGACTAGTGATCAGTGCATTATTCACATCGCCTCCATTGATGAGTAAGGTAAGGGAGTTGAACCCAATGTCTCCTAGAATTAAGTCTTTGTCTCCGTCGCCGTCCACATCTAGGGGGAGTAGGGTAGAGCCTGAGTGAAGTCCTCCTGCACTTGTTGTAGCCCCTTTGCAGGCAACATTGAGGGTGATCTCGTTGGTGGTACCTGATTCGAGTACGCTGCCCCAACAGGGTTCCACCAGCTCAAGGATCAGACTGTCGGCATGCCCATAGAGGTCCCAGCATTTGTTTTCGTGGTACTCGATCTGTTGTCCTGCAATGTCAAATGTCAGCAAGTCCATGTCACCGTCGTTGTCCATATCGGTTAGTCCTGGCACGTCCAGCGTCACGACTTCGATGGGATGGGTAGAGTCGACGCTGATCCGAGTCTGAATGATGGGATTGCCTGCATACGGCAGAAAACAGAGTTTTCCTGAGTCCAGGGATACATTTTCATACACTTGTAAGACGCCGTCTGCCACAGTGAAGATATCGGCTTGTCCATCTTGGTTGAAATCTTTGAGAACCATCACATTTTCTACAGAGGGAAAGGCTGATTTGTACTGCGGCGCATAGATCCACTCCTTTTCGCCTAAGGTATCTACAGCCAGGAAGGGTACGATCCGGTCTCCTGCACGGTCAAACATGATGAGGTCCCATTGTCCATCGAGGTCGAGGTCTAGATTGGACCACTGGCCATTATTGACGCCTCCTGACCAAGCATTGTAAAGGATATTACCTTGGCGCTGCACGGGGATGTCGGGCCTTTCGGTAAATGTCGTGGGCTCTTGTCCGCGGAGTATGAGAATGAATGCAGAGAAAAAGAGTAAAAAAGCGGTGCGCATGTTCCTGTTTTTGCTTGCTGTAGATCAAAAGTTAAACATACGGAATCTTAGGCGAGATTTCGATGGGGGAGGGGAGAGAAATTTGGGGACAGGAGAGGATGGATAAAACATACCTATTTATGGAGATGTTTCCATGTATAAAAATTCCATTATCCGTGAAACATTCACCTTGCTCATGGAGTATAGTAAATATCCTATAAATCTTATTTTTGTCACATAATTTAATTAGAACAACCAAAACACACACCATGACTACAAAATGCTTATTACTTTACTTACAGCTTAGCGTTCTTTGTATTTTTTCAACTCCATTTCTTACTGCACAAGAAACCCCAGACTCCGTGGGGATTTCTACTGATCCAAGACCTGGGAAGGGGTTTAATCTTGAGCGTCGTTTGTTGAAAAATACATTTGATTGGATGAGTCCTAAACTCAGTCCCATTGATCTTTCAGGCCCATATGCTTCTGATCCCAATTTTAGCAGCCCCTATTACCAAGGGGGAGGAAATGCGGACCTACTTTTTCTAGCGTATGGTGAGGATAGTGATTTTTACCCCGAGGACGGATGGGAGTTGGTTCAATGGGGTTTTGGCACACTTGTAAATGGCGCGAACCAAGTCGATCCTCCTTATTTCGCCCCTACGCGTCAAGAGCCCATTTTAGTTTTGTACAATCGCCATTCAGGTATGCTGCATGTATTTGGAACTTACGACCTAAATGGTGGAGAATTCCTGGAAACAGAGATCAGGTTTACAAGGGGTAGTCAGTTTAGTGATTTGGCTGAAGCACAACGAGATGATTACAAGACATCTGCTTTGTTCAGTCTGACTTCACCTGTTGCTCAGCCACTGGATCAGCAGACGACGCTGACTTCTATGTCGAGCATATTCACATTCCCTGATAACAATAGACAGCTTATACATGCATCCTTTCCTGTAGCGTATGATCCCTGTGTGTGCAAAAATAAAGGGGCACTACGGGTCTTTTTCAACGTAGTCAACTTTATGGACATTAGCCTCAAGGGACGGACGCCTTCTACCTCATCATTTCCCGCCTATTTTTACAACAACCTCAATTCCAGCGCAGGCTCCCTGTTTCAAAACTTCCTATTGAGCGTATTTAAGGATGGAAATAATATTGTCCAAGGGGGAATGCAGTTGGAAACAGATGTCCGCAGAGCTTTTGAGGATTATAAGCAAGAGTTGAACGAAAAGCAGCTAGACCAACAAGTTGCAAAGGTCGAATATCTAGAGGATGTCATGGAGTTTGGAGCCAATAGGGGGGAAGGGACAGGCGCTTTCACAGATCCAAAGAACGAAATTTCCAAGATAGGGGCATCTTTGAAGAGTGCGGCAAAGGGGGTGAAGTTTTACAAGTCTAGTCTTAAATTGAACCGAATCAATTCGTCACAATTGAACAAAACACCGGCTGCGATGATCCGAGGCGGCGGTTCTATGGCAGGTATTGTGTATACAGGTACGAGACAGTTTGTGAGCGAATTGGCTGTGCCAGGTAGTTTGGGAAGTAGCTTGGCTAATGAATACGAGCGCCCTTATTATCCTTTATACAATGAGGAGTTGGGGACGTTGGCACTTTTGGAAACACCTACATTGGAGGTAGCATTTGAAAAAGGGAAAGATCCGAATATTCTCAATCCTCAAATATGTACGGGTCCTAATATCTCAGGACTACCAAGTTATGAGACATCATATACTCAAGAGGTGAAGTTTAGATTAGCAGGATTTGTCAAATATGCGCTGAACCCCGCCGCAAGAATCGATCTAGAAAATTCAGATATTTCTGTTGCATTACGTATTGAAACGATTGGAGGAAGAGGATACACAGACTACGCGCCGGCTGGAAATATGGAGTCGGTAGGAATAGATGAGAATGCCTATATCAGTCCGTTTGTGCCTGTCGCATGTTTGGAAGACCTAACCGTGTATTTGCAGAGACAATTTCAGGATTGCTATCCTGAAGGACCACAAGGCCCTAATCCGGGTGAGGCAGGTGATGTCCGAGCCTTCCTGGTATTTGCCAACACTTACCTTTCGACGACTACGGGGAGAGATGGTTACCCTGTCGTCACGCAGGAAATCATGCATTATCCATTAAATGTGAATGTAGTCAGCAGCATAGAAAATTCAACGAAAATTCCCTTCGAGGTAGACATTCAGGGGGAAATCTCTGCTCCCGTGAAGGCTTGGCGGCGCATCAATATTGTAGGGGACCTCTCAAATAGCATCCCCTCCTCAAATGTATCCATCACAGCAGGAGAGGAAGTGAACATTGAAACCAATGTAGAGATAGGACCTGGTTTTCTCGTTCAAGAAGGCACTGAGAATCTGAACGATTGGGGAAGTCCCCGACTGCCCTACACACCTGCTCAGCTGAATACCTATTGTAACACACAATACAGAGCCAATCAGCTCAGTAGTCAAGGGTTGGAGTATGCAAGAGGCATACGAAATACGAGTGTAGACGAAGAAGCACCCACGCTGGGACCTGACCTCGTATTAGAGGCGAGCCCCAATCCATTCATAGAGCAAACGGAGCTTACCTACGCTTTGCCCATAGAAGGTCTTGTGACAATCTCTGTATATGACATCCAGGGTAGAGAGGTCATGCGTGTATTAGAGAGAACCTTTAAGGAAGCGGGAGCGCATACCGTGACAATCAATGGGAATGAGTTTACACCTGGATACTATGCGGTAAAAGTATCTACCCCTTCGTTACAGCAAACGATCAAGCTTTCGAAGCTCTAAATCATTAAGAAAAACTAAGTATGTGTTACCCACGCTGCCTTTTGAGTGTAGCGTGGGTAATGCTTTATGTATCACCTCAGCGATCGAATGAGTTGATGGGCGATGGGTCCTGAATGCGTCTCTATCTTCAATGCATCAATGGAGTCCTATGGTCAATGAATCCGAAAATATGGGGAGAATGGGAATACAAGTATAAGGTAATAGAGTGATATCATATTTCATATATATAAAAATAATTATTATTAAAATTAATCAAATATTGAAATATTTAATCAATTTTTTTGTTTTACTATAGGAATGTACTATATTTGATTATTCGTCAAATCATATATAAGAATAGCAACAAGAAAATACTGATCTGCTCCTTTTATACAATTCACATCAAGCGTACTCCTTGCTTTGCAGGAGCGTAATGATGTTTGAATATAGATTTTGAATATGTTCAAATCTAGACCATTGATTGGTGGGAAATAATATTTTTCACAGATGAATAGGTTTTATTTGACTTTTTTATGTTGTATAGGGTGATTTGGGGTGGGTTCTAAATATAAACGTATATGTTTCTATAAATTCAATCTAAATCCAGGATCTTAACACGCGAGCGTTCCTATTTTATTTAATAATCAACAAGCGAATGTAAATAAAAGGCTACTTCTACATCCAGCTACTCAATGCGCTTCCACTGAATCGACACATCATGATACAGGGGTAAAGTATATATTTTTTATTATGACAAAAAATTGATGTTTTGAAAAAAATGTAATGGTGCTTTATGTTAAGAGCCACATAAATCAATATATCACAATTTTTCAATTAAATTTTTAACAGATTAACTATGAAAAACCTAGTAATTTTTTCGTTATTCTTTTCTTTGGGGCCTTGATGTCCCATGCACAAACGTTGACCGCAGACACGCTTCAAGATAGCGGAAGTTCTAAAGATTGGTCGATAGGTGGAGGGGGAGCTGGCGGAAATAATCTTGAGATTAGAGAACCCGAGCAAGGAAATCAGCTTTGGGTAAATTTTAATGACTTCACACAGACAGTAGAGTTTGCAGATGGGATGCCTAATATCTCATTGCAAGGCTCCATATTTGGTTCAAGGACGGGTTCTGCTAGTCCACAATTTTCGATCCATGCAGCTACAAATTCCTCAGATGGCAGTTCGCTCGAAATGTTTGGGGACAACCACACGAGTCGTCCAGGTCAGCTTACCATTTTGTCGAGTGCCGCTGAAAAATCAAACGGGGGATTGATTCGATTCCTTCGCCATCATGCCACAGATAGCTGGCAGGAGAGTATGCGCATTGATAATAGTGGGAAAGTAGGAATTGGTACGACCTCTCTGAATGAATCAGGGTATAAGTTGTTTGTTGGAGGAGGAATAAAAGTAGGCAGGGTAAAGACAGATGCTTCGCTGGCAGATTATGTATTTGCCGAAGACTATGAAGTCATGCCCCTAGATGAAGTAGCTGAATTTGTAGAAAAGAATCATCATCTACCTGGAGTTATTTCTCAGGCAGAAGTAGATGCAAATGGGGGCGTAGAGTTGACCAGCTTCATGATACAGCTTCAGGAAAAACTAGAGGAGTTGTATTTACATGCAATAGCACTTGAAAAACGCGTAAATTTACTGGAGACTGAAAATCAAGCCCTCAAAGCAAATCAAGATCATGAGGAAGACTAAAAGAAATCCCTTATTACTAGCCTGTATGCTCGTAGCACTCCTCGGCATATGGAGTGGCTGCCAAAGATGTGACGATCCCGCAGATCCTGCGTGCAGGAACTACGATCCTTGCTATGAGGTAGGACCTGTATCGGCTAAGTTCAACATGTTTGAGAAGACCAGAGGTTGGCATGAACGCTTACTGATTCATAAAACGCTGAATGCTTGGAACAGTCTGGTCTTGGAGGCTGAGCAAGAGCTAGATTCCTACGAATGGTATGTAGGAGACGAAGCTACGCCCAGAACAGGTAGGACAATTACAATCCAGTTTGGAGGCAATCCTTATGGACGTATTCCTATCAAGCTCATTGTCAAAGGTAAGCCCAATTTAGCTTGTGATCCCAATGACGATGGAATAGATTCCGTCCAGAAAGAGGTCTTTGTGACTAGTATAGACGATTTACCTATTCAGGGTAGATTTAAAGGAAGAAATACCCATTTACCTGATGAGACTCCCTTCGAGGTAGAGATCCTGATCATGCCCGAGTGGAAGTATCTAGATACGACATACTACCCGCTAGACCCTGCTTTATTACCTGCGCATGTAGAAATGCGCTACTACATCCGCAACTTTCCACGAGGTACACATAATGAATCG
>JBCBFT010000154.1:0-12119 GCA_038527485.1 Bacteroidota bacterium | reverse complement strand
CACAGCGATCCTATTAGGAAGATTCATGTATCACCTTTATGTACTGCATTCCTACACATGCTCATCCGAAAAACAGGAATATAACGGCAGTAGAATTGTCTTTGTTGATCATCCGATAGGGATCTTTAGCTTTCTTCGGACCATTTATGTCAATAAGATAAGTTGGGAGGAAGGAAAAATAGCCCATGATCTTCTGCTTCATGAGCTAGGTCATATTCGCCAAGGACATTCGCTGGACATCCTTTTGCTCGAATTTCTTCAAGCCTTCTTCTGGTTTCATCCCTTTGTCTTCCTTTTCAAACAAGCCGTCAAAATCAATCACGAGTACTTGGCAGATGCGTTTGCGGTACGGTCAGGGGCTGATAAGAAGGCGTATGCACTTAAACTCATTCATTACACTTCTCCACATAAACCGCAACACTTAGGGAGCGGATTTAGCTATTCTTTAACCAAAAACAGATTAACTATGCTTGCAAAATACGACCAAAAAGGGGCTATCCTTCACCGCCTCGCTCTACTTGGATCTTTGATGCTGATCCTCTTCGTCTCCACTGCCTTTTCTCAACTCAAACCAACCGAGCCCTTAGAATCAGGTTACGTCTATGCAGACAGCTTATTCTGGTCGGGAGAGGATCAAAAGGTATACTTTCGCGGAAATGTGGTAATCAAATATGGAGAAAATGACGTGAAGGGAACAGGCTCTTTTTCTTTCCTGGGTAGCGTAAATCTACTGGTTGTGAATGGTAAACCTGTCAGCACAGATACTCGAATCGCGATATCGGGTGCCAAATGTAACATCCGTGCCCTATCATCTGAAGATGCACACGCAAAGTATGGCAATCAAGGCAAATGGGGGGCCATAGAGATTGAGACGACTTACTAAGAAGCATCATGATCAAGCGCTATATCCTTTGGTTAGGAATCTTCGCATGGGGAATGTATGCGATGAAAGTCGTCGCCATTCCCCCATGCGATACATTAGAGGAGAAAGAAAAAGCAGATAGTCTGACGATCCATGGGCAGATCATTTGGAAAGATTCTACCATCACGGGATTTCCTGCTTTTGTCGAAATCACCGCTGCAAATTTCCCTCATCAGCCCATGATTCAGGCCGTAGATTCCTTGGGCAGGTTTGAAAAAACGCTTGCCTATGGGTCGTACAGCATTTCTCCTCAGCTGAACTATCATTGGATGGAGGAAGAATGGGTGCGGATCGATGAAGAGAAATCCAAGGTTGAGGTCAAGTTGCAAAAGGGCGCAAACGATCAGGTCTTACTAGTGCTAGATACGATTCCATGGCCGCTACAACCTAAGGGAATGGGGGCCTTAACTTCAGGAGAGACACTAGATACGCAAGCTGTAGACGACTTTGTGCTTGAACGAATGGCTTTTTTCGAAATCCCAGGTGCAGCACTCAGCCTGATCAAAGACGGCCAAATTGTCTACTCGCAGACCTACGGGGTTACCCATTCCCAGACTCGGGAACCTGTAACATCTCAGACCTTGTTTGAGGCAGGCTCAATCACCAAACTGGTGGCTTCCTTTGCGGTGATGCGGCTGTATGAAAAAGGGCAGATCGACCTTGACAAACCCTTGTATACCTATCTGGAAAACGAAGAAATAAATGATGGACGCTACCAATTGATGACGGCCCGTCATGTGCTTTGCCATCAATCGGGCATGTCCAACTGGCCAAAAAAAGATGAGAATGGCCAATTCCAACTGAATTTTACACCAGGTACACAGTATGGATATTCTGGTAAGGCGTATGAGTACCTCAAGCTTGTCCTGGAATCGATCACCCATCAAAGCATTGATACGATTCTGAAAGAGGAGGTCTTAGACCCACTAGGGATCAGCGATATGCATTTCAAAGGGGATGAAGCTATTGCCACACAAGGTGCGCATGGACATAAAAAGTATGTTCCCAGTGACATCTTCTTATCCAAAAGAACCATGATTGCCTACACGCTCCAAACGACGAGTACCGCATTGGCGCAATTTGCCCTTGCTCTCCATCAAAGAAAAGGCCTGAGAAAAGAAACATACGAGGAAATGCTTACAATCCAATCGACACGGTCAGACGGCACGCATTGGGGTTTGGGCGTGCGGATAGAAGACACACCTTCTGGGGTGAGCTATGGTCATAGTGGCAGCACAAGTAGAGGCTTCATTAGCAATTTGGTGTTTTATGATGAAAGTGGACTCGGATACGTCATTTTGACCAACTGTCAGATGGGCGGGTGGCTCTCCCTGCCCTTGCTGAATGAATATCTTATTCTGGGGAATTGAACATTGAGAAAAAAGGTCGTTTGGGGCTAATCTCTTTTCCTAGCTGTGTAAAACTAACTTCCTTTTCCCCTTATTTCGATCATTCATACCAACACTTCTGCCCATCATACGTTCTCTAACCTTTGTACATTCGTCAAATAGCAGCGCGTGGATAAGCAGAATTTGAAGTATTATTCAGAATCAGAGGAGAGGCTCAATGTACTCACACATGGATTGGGACTAATTTTAAGTGTCGTAGCATTGATATTGCTCGCATTTAAAGCCCAAAACTTTGAAGTTTCTAGTCATATGATCAGCTTCGTGATTTTTGGGGTGAGCATGATCTTGCTCTATGCAGCCTCCACCTTTTATCATGCCTCACAGAAACCTGAGCGAAGGCTCAAACTCAAGATTGCCGATCATATTGCCATTTACTTTCTGATTGCAGGGACTTACACGCCCTTTACCTTGGTGACGTTGGAAGGAGATTTAGGCTGGACTATTTTTGGCGTGACATGGGGTGTGGCGTTTCTCGGTATGATCTTCAAGCTATTCTTCACAGGAAAATTCAGTAAGATTTCTACCCTTTCGTATGTTGTCATGGGTTGGATGATTGTATTCATTATTGGGCCGCTGGCAGATGCCTTACCTACAGATGGTTTGTATTGGCTAGTCGGAGGGGGCATTTTCTACACGGTAGGAGCGATCTTGTATAGCTTACCCAGGCTCAAGTACAACCATGCTATTTTTCATGTCTTTGTTTTGTTGGGTAGTTTTTCGCACTTCATGACAGTCTATTTGTATGTGTAAATGGTGACAGGATTGTCCTAGCCTAGGTTTCGTTCGATCTGTAAAAGAAAAATGCCCAACATCAGCACCAAAAGCCTGACGTTGAGCACTTGTTTATAATCATCATGTAAAAGCAACTGCTAGCCTAGTACTTTGGAGATCTGAGGTCCAGCAGCGATGATATCATCATTGGTACTGGCCTCAAAAGCCTTAAAATTCTCCTGGAATAATCTGACCAATTTGTCCTTCACTTCATCGTACCCTCCCTTATCTTCCCAAGTGTTTTTGGGGACCAAGATCTCAGACGGTACGCCTGGACACGTCAAAGGCACTTCAAATCCGAACTCAGGATCTATCGTCGTCTCGACATTATCCAAAGCTCCGCTCTGAATCGCATCGATGATGGCACGCGTAAATCTTAGCTTGATTCTAGCGCCGACGCCGAAGGCTCCTCCTGTCCAGCCTGTGTTGACCAACCAGGCTTTGGCTCCGTGTTGGGTGATCTTCTCAGCCAATAGCTCCGCATACTTGTTGGGATGCCACATCATGAAAGCGGCGCCGAAGCAAGCAGAGAAAGTGGCCTGAGGCTCTGTCACCCCCATTTCTGTACCTGCGACCTTGGCAGTGTAGCCCGAAATGAAGTGGTAACTTGCCTGATCGGGTGTCAGACGACTCACAGGTGGCAACACCCCAAAAGCATCACAAGTCAAGAAAATCACATGGTTGGCATGGCCTGCCTTGCTAGGAATCTGGATGTTGTCGATGAAGTGAATCGGATACGAAACCCGTGTATTTTGTGTGATAGAGGTATCACTATAATCTACTTTTCGAGTCGTAGGATCGAACACGACATTTTCCAAAACCGTCCCGTAGCGAATGGCATTGTAGATATCGGGCTCATTTTCGGGAGAAAGGTCAATGGCTTTTGCATAACAACCGCCTTCGATGTTGAAGACTCCTTCGTCGGTCCAGCAGTGTTCATCGTCGCCGATGAGTTTGCGCTTAGGATCTGCGCTCAGTGTTGTCTTACCTGTACCCGAGAGGCCAAACAGGACAGACACATCCCCTTCTTCTCCTACATTGGCAGAGCAGTGCATGGGTAAGACGTTTTCCAGTGGCATAAGGTAATTCATGATGGAGAAAATACCCTTCTTCATCTCACCTGCATACTCTGTACCTAGGATGACAATCTGTTTTTTCTCCAGGTTGACGTCGATGCTCGTCTTGGAGGTCATCTTGGAAGTATAGCGGTTGGCTGGGAAACCTCCTCCATTGAAGATCACATAGTCTGGCTCACCGAAATTGGCCAATTCCTCTGCCGTAGGCATGATGAGCATATTCTGCATGAACAAAGCATGATAAGCTCGCGTACAGACAATTCTGACTTTGATTCGGTACTTCTCATCTGTCCCCGCAAAAGCATCTACTACATACAAGCGCTCGCGCGTATTGAGGTAATCAATCGCACGTTCGTAGTTGACATTGAATGTATGCTGGTCTAGCTCGATGTTGATGTCTCCCCAATCGACGTTATTCTCCGACTCAGGATGACGCACGATTCTTTTATCTTTGGGACTGCGACCTGTTTTTTCTCCTGAATACACGAGTAAAGCACCTTTATCAGAGATGGCTGTCCCTTTTTCATTTCTTAGCCCCATTTCGTACAGTATGGGAACACTCGAGTTCCTGAGGATTTCCTGCACGTTGATTCCATACTTTTCTAATGAAAACTCCATAATGATACCAGTTTACAGTGTTTGGGTAGCGATTCCTATTGGATAAATTTCTTAATACATATATATCACTTATTGTACCTATCGGGGGGTGATGAAAATCAATATGGACAGTGTTTATTGTTGGTCTGGAAAAATAAGTACGCATGTAAATACAGTAGAACCCTGCTTCCTCTAGATTGTATCTGGAGCATCCATACAGCTTCAAATACAATCTGAAGGGAGCCAATCTTGTGGATGGCTGGAAATAGCGCTTGGCTCCAAGACACGTGCTGCTCTTGTAAAGGAGGGTACCTAAGAGGAGATTTTGAGGCGTAAAATGATTAGGTATCTCAAAGACTCCCATACTCACACCTATGACCTTGTTCAATTCATCGCTTCTCTCATCCACTCTCTTCCCCTCTTAGTTCAATTCACTTTCATTTCCCCATACCCACACTCCTCTCCCCGTACCTTGGACAGATAAAAGTCGAATCTAAAATCGTGGGATCATCTAACATTAACCCTATGGCAAAAACGATCATTAGCCTAATTGTGGGCATGAGTCTTTTGATGTTTGACTTGCAGGCCCAAAGCCCAGGCGGAGGCATGACACCTCCCGATTTTGATGCGGAAAAAGCCGCAGGGATCTTCCAGTATGATATTGACAAGGTCCTGAAAAAACTCAAAGTGAAGGAGACTTTAGATCAACAAGCCGTTAGGGAAGCTTTAGCTACCTACAATGGGAAAATGGCTGCCCTTTCTTTTACCCATGCCGCTACTTTCAAAGAGTTGGAGAATGCCTTTGATCAAAATGTACAGATCGCCATGCAGAACCGTGACCGCAGTCAAATGTACGGCGTCCTCTCCATGATCAAGGAGATATTGCCTCCTATCAAACGACAGGTCGAAGCAGAAGAGCGAATATTAAATGAAACATTGGCCACTGTACTCTCTGAGAAGCAGACCGAAAAATGGGTCAAGTATCAAAGACGCAAGCGGAGTAACTCTTTTGATCCTAGTACACGGTGATTCCAGATAATGGATATGCTTTACAGGGCAATGTTCAAGCCAGGCCATTATTTTTTGTAATATGCCTACTGTAGGTTTCGTCCTTTAGCTCCAAGCTACTTGTTCGATACCGCATAGCAGAAAACCCCTACACAAACGGCCCTATGAACATTCCTGATAAGGATCAGAAGTTTCCTTTACCAAATTACGATCGACTGTGTTTCCTCAAAAACATCGTCCAGAATCCCCAAATCATCGTGGGAGATTATACCTACTATGATGATTTCGAGACGGTGGAAAACTTTGAAAAAAATGTAAAGTACCTCTTCGATTTTACGGGGGATAAACTGATCATTGGTAACTTTTGCATGATTGCGTCTGATGTGACCTTCATCATGAATGGGGCCAATCATCTGCAGGATGCCATTTCCACCTACCCCTTTGCTATCTTTGGTGGAGACTGGTCTGATGCCATGAAGGGAAAGTCGTATCCCAAGAAAGCCGACACCGTCATCGGAAACGATGTGTGGATCGGCTATGGAGCCACCATCATGCCAGGCGTCCACATCGGAGATGGTGCCATCATCGCGACCCAGTCCGTGGTCACCAAAGACGTGGCACCTTATACCATCGTGGGAGGAAATCCCGCAAAGGAGATCAGGAAGCGGTTCTCAGAGGAGAAAATTGAGCAACTGCTCAAGATCAAATGGTGGGATTGGCCAGTAGAAAAAATTACTGAGCACGTTCAATTACTGACAGGAAATGATCTATCGCCGCTCATAGACTGGATAGAATCGTAGATACCCATTAGAGATGAAGGAGGATTAAGCAAAAGCTTGCCCCTGAAAGTGGTACATCCATCCGTGATTTGGGTAGGTTCTACTGATCCCAAAATCGGAGATTTGAGACATCAACATGTATGTTTCAAATCAATTATATCATGCGACAATTCATTATGCTATTTATGCTGAGTTTGGCGGTCACTGCCCAAGCTCAGGAAACATTGGAGACAAAGAAAATCAAAGCCAGTCACCGAACGGTTTACACGGACATCATCATTGACGCTACGCCCGAGCAAGTTTGGGCGGTACTGACAGATACAGAGAATTTTGCAGGATGGGGGGTCTTCCTGACTGATATCAAGGGGACCATTTGTGACAATTGTGAGATTGATGCTATCTTCCAGTTGAACCCTTCTAAGGATAAGCGACAAACCATTCATCACACCATTAATGTAGAGGAGGGCAAGGAATTCAGATGGAGCGAAAAGTTTATGGGCGGCATTCTAGATTACCATGTGTTTCGCGTAGAATCCACCTCAGATGGTAAGACACGCTTCATCCAGTCAGATATGGCCAAGGGAGGCATGACGTGGCTCATGGGCCAAACGGTCATCAAGCTTGAGGCAGAAAACTATCCGAGATTTAACCGCGCCCTCAAGGCAGAAGTAGAAAAGCGATACAGCAAATGAGTCAAACACTCACATTTCGATCTCTTACCCAGGCGTGTAACACGCTAGGGCTAGAAGCGCCGAGACATCCCCTTGTTTCGGTGTTTCGCCATGCCGAACTCGCTGCTATTCTCAACTTCCAAAACGTCCAGATTCAATCCGAACTCTACATCATAGGCATGAAAGACGGTGTCTCGGGAAAAATGGGATATGGGAGAAACTCCTACGACTACACGGAGGGAACGATGGTCTTCTCGGCACCCGATCAGGTGATGAATTCCAACCAAATAACCGTTGCCCCAGGAAGTATCGCTTGGTCTTTGATTTTCCATCCTGACCTGATCCGACCATTTGAGTTGGGAAAACACATACACACATACTCCTATTTTTCCTATGCTGTCACCGAGGCACTCCACCTGGATAAGCACGAAATTCAGACATTAACGGAACTTGTCCATAAAATCGAAGCGGAATACAAACAACGCATCGACCGATACAGTCAGAAGTTGATTGTGGCCAATATCGAATTGATCCTCGATTACTGCCTACGCTATTACGATCGTCAGTTCTACCTCCGAAACAATCAGAATCAGGATGTACTTACACGTTTTGAAGGCCTGCTGATTGCTTACTATGAATCCGAGCGCCCTGTCAACATGGGATACCCTACGGTGCAATATTGTGGAGAAGAGCTGGGACTTTCGCCTAATTATCTGAGTGACTTGCTGAAAAAGGAAACAGGCAAAACCGCACAGGAACACATTCATCTTTTTATGCTAGAAAAAGCCAAGACGGATCTCTTGAAATCGCAATTATCGATTAGTGAAATTGCTTACACCTTGGGGTTTGGGTATCCCAATCATTTCAGTCGTTTCTTCAAAAAGAAGGTAGGGGTCAATCCTAGAGAGTGGAGAAATGAACAGGGGAATTGAATCTGGCAAATCTTAGATCACGATTGCTCACCCAACCCTTTCGCTTGATAGATTCCAGAAACAGCCATTATTCCATTGACTTCCTTTGCGGGTGTAATCTTTTCATTTTCCACTTTCATCAAAGAAACGCCTCATATGAAATCTCATGGAACCCTCCTGCGAGTCTGCTTTTTTTGTGGATGGCTCTTTTCATTTACTTCCCAAACTCAAGCACAAACTGCACTCTACAAGACCTTTGAATCCATTGCCGATAACCTAAAAGGAAAACTAGGGGTAAGTGTCTGGCATTTGGAGAAAGGGGAATCTGTCTCTTATCAAGGGGATCAGAAATTTCCGATGCAGAGTACCTATAAGTTTCCCATCGCCATGGTCATGTTGCATCAAATTGATCAAGGCCATTTTGCCCTTTCAGATACTATCACGATTGATACTAGCGAATATATTCCTGCTGCTGGACACAGTCCCCTACGTGACCAGTATCCCAAAGGGGTTCGCCTGACTTTACAAAGCATCATCGAATACAATGTATCCAAGAGTGACGGAACCGCTTGTGATGTCTTGCTCAGGCTACTGGGAGGAACTGCTGCCGTAGAGAAACAGCTTCGCCAGCTTGGTATTCAAGATATGGACATCGCGACAACCGAAATGGTTCAAGTAGCACATGATACCATCCAGTATCAAAATGGAAGCACACCTGAAGCGATGAATATGCTCCTGCGCCTGTTTCACGAAGGAAATTATTTGTCCAAAAGTAGCCAGGACTTACTACAGCAATATATGAGCGTTTCCAATCCATGGTTTGACAGGCGAATCAAAAGCCTTCTGCCTACTGGGACTGAAGTCATCCATAAAACAGGATCTTCCAGAACCTATGATGGACTCACCCGCGCGACCAATGATATCGGTGTCATCACCTTACCCAATGGATCGCATTTGGCTATTTCGGTTTTTGTTTCGGATGCCTATGAGCCACAAGAGAAAAGAGAGAGGGCCATCGCGGAGGTAGCCAAAGCAGCTTATGATTATTGGGTCAGAAGAGAATAGTCCTCGATTATCCATCAGGTTGGGCTTCCTTCGTCTGTATCCATAAAGAAAGGTACCGAAGATGCAGCATCAGCAAAGTTCCTACGACACTGACGCTGACGATGACTCCTGCTTTGGGTAAGATAATGGTGGTTCCAAAAGCAGGAATCTCAAACCCTCTGTAGACAAAGGCACACACAAGTCCTACCATAAATAGCAGACAGCCACCAGCCAACAGGTGCAGTCTTACACGTACCCTTCGCTGAAGTCGAAGTGCCAAAACTTCCATTACATTCAAGGTAAAGTCGTCCGAAGTCTCCCACTCCGCGTCCTGAAGCAATTTTTTGATAGATTCTTCTTTCATAAGTCTTCGATTTCTTTTCCCAAGTATCGCTTAAGCTTTTTCTCAAAATTCTTCCGCCCTCTGTGCAAGGTGACTTTCACTTTCGACTTCCCAAATCCTGTGATCTCTGTGACCTCTTCGACGCTTTGCTCAGACAAATAGAATAACCGTAAGACCAAGGCCTCATCTGGCTTCATCTGAAGTAATACCTGTTGGATGATGGCTTTTAATTCTTGAGACTGAACCCAATCCGCAGTTTCCTCACGTTTTGTTCCCTCCTCTTCCAATATATTTGTCAGCCTTTTTTGCTTCCTTAGCTCATTGTAGCATCTATTGACCACGATGCGGTATAGCCAGGTGTAAAAGGAAGATTGATATTGGAAGGTGCTGATCTTGTCAAAAGCTTTGATGAAAGCTTCTTGCAGGATATCCTCTGCCAAAGAGGTATCCTTCACAATGGAAATCGCAACAGAAAGGGCATCATCCTTGTACCTATTCACCAACTCCCGAAAAGCAGCCGTTTCCCCTGCCTTCAAGCGCTCAATCGCCCTTTTATCCTGTTCGGCCCTGTCCAAAGCGGCTACTTTCTCCTTTGATTGGCGACCAATAGCCCTCCTGCCCCTGATATCAGGACGACACCCCAGATCATCAGATCCATTGTATCCTCCTGAAGCTCCAGGGTCGAAAGTGGCGTCGCAATTAGCAGACCGATACCTACACCCAAGGTGGCAAAGGCAACATCGGTTTTTGTCAGTTGATACTCTAGGGGCTTCTCTGGCAGGCCCTTTTCGATGCGCATTTTCTTGATCAAAAAGGTAAAACGCGCGAGAAAGTAGACGATGAGGACGGCTCCTGATACGAAGATCATCCCACCGATAGCTTCTATTAACTGTGACATATCTATGGACTAAAATTGTTCTCCTATGGCCTGGTTCAGGCCTTGGATAAAGGGTAATAGTTGATCTGAGTTGGTAAAGAGGACGATCCCGTAGCCTTTCTCCATGATGAACATACAATAGGCTTGAAAATCGTGATTGTTCCCTGTGTGTAGGTGCATCAATCCATTGGGAGAGGGTTTTTGTGCAAAACCCAACCCCCAAGCTGTCTGACCTATCTCCTGGCGCAATTCGTTGTCCTCCTTGAATACATTTTCAGGTGCCAACATCTGCTCAAAGCTCTCCTCACTCAGTCCTTCTTTCTTGAGCATAGCCTGGATAAATAGTGCGTATTCATAGGCCTCAGAATGAATGCTCGAAAAGGCATTAAAGGTTTTCCCGCTCCATCCCCCCAGGCTATTATCTGTCGGTTGGCCTTTTTTATGACCATAGACTTTGTGTGTGGCGAGGTAGTTGTCCCAAAGAAAAGAAGTATGCGTCATTCCGAGTGGTTGCGTGACTTCCTGTTCAAATATTGCATTGAATTTATCTTTCCAACCGACTCCATTGAGGATCCCGATGATTGCTGCGAGATACTGATAGGCCTCTCCTGAATAGAGAAAATCGGTTCCAGGCTCAAAGGGAAGGCTAATCCTCTTGCCCTGGCTGTGGTTGGGAAAGCCTGTACTGTGAGAAAGAGCCATGCGAGCCGTAATCTTCTTGTATGCTTCTTGTGATGCACTGTCAATGGCAGGATGAGGAAAATATTTATAAAGCGGCTGGTCTAGGTCGAGGATTCCCTTGTCTACCATTTTCATCGCGAAATAGGCAAAAATAGGTTTGGATAGCGAGGCGCCTTCAAAGATATTTCCTTTCGAAATCGCTTCTTTCGTGTCCATATTTTGCACGCCAAACGTCTCATGATATACGATTTCTTTGTCATTGATTATGGCCATAGATACACCAGGTATCCCAATAGAATCCATCAAAAATTCGATCCGCTGATTGAGCTTTTTCGTTTTTATGCGATTGCCTTCTACAGTTTCTATACTTTTCTGAGCAAAGGAAAATGGGATCAAGGATAGCAGTCCTAATATTCCGAAAATATGTTTTGTCATCATCATCTGTCTATTAGCCTTTAGGTGATTTTTCAAAATTCAGGCGTTGGACACATGAGGCAAGCGAGAGGTTACAATTATTTTAAAATAATGGAGAGAATGGAAAACTATCACTCAAAAATACATGCGATCAGATATGATCCCACAAGTGAAACCCAAACCCGCTCTGCGTAGTCTCCGAACTACGCAGCACCTTGATCTATTAGTTTCCAAACTAAACACGCCAGACCAGCTACCTGCTGCCAGACCCACCAAGACAGAACGAAACACCAACGGGACGTTCGCGCTAGCCAGGAGAGAGATTGAAATGGGTATCTATTTTGGGAAGGGAAGTGACTATCTTATGAGTAAAAGTCTACACAACCTAATATCATGATTTCTATCCTAACTCGAGATACAGTATTATGGATACTTGTTATTTCCACTTTGCTGACAGGCTGTATAGTTCCAAAAGAAAGTAGAAGGGACAAACAATATATAAAAAAGAAAGCATCAGCTGAAAGATTACTAACGGCTTACTACACCAACGAGGCACTCGCTTACCTCCACCTCCACCTATATGCAGATCATACATTTTCCATTCGTACGACAGGTT